>CATYVQ010000011.1 GCA_958413895.1 uncultured Collinsella sp. | reverse complement strand
CGTGGGAGGCCAGGGCGCCGCTGACCGGTGGACGGCACCGAGCCGTACGCTTGAATCGAGAAGGGGGAGGCCTGGCGGCCTCCCCCTTTTTTTGCGTTTGATAGAGAGTTGTAATACAAGAACTCGCCTTCGTTTAGCTTGTCTTACTGTTTGGCTGTATTTTGAGTCCTTCTTTTGTATTTGCGCGATAATAACTCCCATTGGCGTTAGGGAGGACTTGATGTTTACCGTTTTTGTCTTGGGCAATATTGCTTCGGGTAAGTCGACTGCCTGCCGCTATCTCGAATCTCGTGGCGCCATGCTTATCGATTTGGATGAGCTCGCCAAATCGCTGTATGTACCAGGCTCCGATATCGTCAATGCCCTCGCAGAAGAATTCGGTTGGGACATTCTGGACGGGGAGGGCTGCATTCGCCGCAATGTCCTCGCTGCTCGAGCTTTCGCCTCTCCTGATACAGTTGCGCGGCTCAATGGCATCGTCCATCCAGTCCTCATCGAACAGCTGTCACTGAGGATTCTTGATCCGGTTTGCTGCACGGTTTCGTCCCCCCGTTATCCCTTTGCGGTTGTCGAGGTTTCTGCACCGACTGGTTTTGAGGATGCTTTTGGCCTGGCTGATGAAATTCTGGTTATCAGTGCTCCTTTAGCAGTTCGTCGCGAGCGTGCCATTCATCGTGGTATGGAGTCCTCAGATTTTGATGCTCGCTCTGCATGCCAACCTGATGAGGCTTCGCTTTGCAATCTCGCTACGACGGTAATTGATAATTCAGCAGGCGATAATTCGTTCTTTGAACAACTGGACGCATGGCTTGCGCGCCATGGCTTCGGGGATGTAGCGGATAAGGAGGAGGCCGATGTCTAAGACACGTTTCTTTACGTGGTATCGCGTGGCGTCACTTACCGTTGTGTTCGTCTTCGGCCTTATTTCGCTCGTCTACTCCTATGCTCCTGCCGCCTTCTTTAAGCCTTTGTATCCGATTGACTACGAGGCGTACGTAAAACAATCGAGCATTTCACACAATCTGGATCCGTATCTGGTGTGCGCTGTCATTAAGTCGGAATCGAATTGGGATCCCGAGGCCGAGTCGAATCAGGGTGCTCAGGGATTGATGCAGCTGATGCCCGAGACTGCCCAGGATATGATCGCCAAGGGCCTTGTCGACGGTGGCGAGTATTCGGCCGGCAACCTTAACGATCCGGCTACGAATATCGAGTTTGGCTGCGCATACCTCTCGTATCTTCTAACCTATTTTAACGGGTCGACGGACAGTGCCATTGCCGCCTATAACGCCGGCATGGGCAATGTCGACGGATGGGCGCAGCAGAGCACGTCGCTTCATAATGCAATCACCTTTCCCGAGACGCAGGCTTATCTGATTCGCGTCAATAATGCCTGGGTTCGCTATAAGACTCTCTATCCCGATCGGTTCGTATAGGACTAAGCCCACCGCCTGCGTATACTGCAGATGTATGAGTTAGGAGTATCCATGGCGGAATTTGAAGTAGAACGCGTTGGCGGTGAACTTAAGCGCTTTGGCGTCGAGGGCGCTGAGGTGCCGTTTGAAGTCGTTTCTCCCTATGAACCTGCCGGTTCCCAGCCCAAGGCCATTGAGTCGCTTGTCCAGGGCGTGAGGGACGGAGATCGCTATCAGGTTTTGCTGGGCGTGACTGGTTCGGGCAAGACCTTCACGATGGCTAAGACTATTGAGGCCCTGGGGAAGCCGACGCTGGTCATGGCTCCCAACAAAACGCTTGCCGCTCAGCTTGCGAGCGAGCTCAAGGAATTCTTCCCTAACAACGCCGTGGTCTATTTTGTGTCGTACTACGACTACTATCAGCCCGAGGCATATGTACCTCAGAGTGATACGTATATCGAGAAAGACTCCTCGATTAATGAAGAGGTCGAGATGCTGCGCCATCAGGCGACGGCATCGCTGCTATCTCGTCGCGATGTGATCGTCGTCGCATCGGTCTCGTGTATCTATGGCATTGGCTCTCCCGAGGACTATGCGGGCCTAGCTCCGAACGTCGACAAGAAGGTGCCGCTTGAGCGCGATGACTTTATCCATGCGCTTATCGATATTCAGTACGATCGCAATGACTATGATTTGGCACGTGGCACCTTCCGCGTGCGCGGCGATGTCGTCGACGTATATCCGCCCTATGCCGAGCATCCGTTGCGGTTTGAGTTCTTTGGCGACGAGGTCGAGCTGATTGCCGAGATCGACGAGGTCACCGGGGAGATGCTGCGTGAGTACGAGGCCATTCCCGTGTGGCCGGCCTCGCACTACGTGACTGAGAAGCCTAAGGTCAAAGCGGCTCTGAAATCAATCAGCGAAGAGTGCGAGAAGCGTGTGGCCGAGCTCAAGGCGACTGATAAGCTGCTCGAGGCACAGCGCCTGCAGCAGCGCACCGACTATGATCTCGAGATGCTCGAGACCATGGGTTTTTGCAACGGTATCGAGAACTACTCGCGTCATCTGGACGGTCGAAAACCGGGCGAGCCGCCGTTTACCCTGATCGATTACTTTCCTAAGGACATGCTCTGTATCATCGACGAGAGTCATGTAACGGTGCCGCAGATCCGCGGCATGCACGAAGGCGACCGCTCGCGTAAGGTGACGCTGGTGGAGCATGGTTTTCGTCTGCCTTCGGCACTCGATAACCGCCCGCTTCGCTTCGATGAGTTTGAGGCGAGGATTCCCCAGTTCATCTACGTTTCGGCCACGCCGGGCGACTATGAGCTGCGGGTTAGCCAGAACGACGTTGAGCAGATTATTCGTCCGACCGGCCTGCTCGACCCCAAGATCGATGTGCGTCCGGTTCGTGGGCAGATTGACGATCTTGAGGATGAGATTCGCGAGCGCGTTGCCCGCAAGGAGCGCGTGCTGGTGACCACGCTGACCAAACGCATGGCTGAGGACCTGACCGACCATCTGCTTGATGCCGGCATTAAGGTCAATTACATGCACTCCGATACAGCGACGATGGACCGCGTCGAGATCCTGCGAGCGCTGCGCGAGGGAAAGATTGATGTTCTCGTTGGCATCAACCTGCTCCGCGAGGGTCTGGACCTTCCCGAGGTATCACTGGTGGCAATTCTCGACGCTGACAAGGAAGGCTTCTTGCGCAATCGCCGTTCGCTGATTCAGACGATTGGCCGTGCGGCCCGTAATGCCGACGGCGAGGTCATCATGTATGCAGACGTTGTGACCGATTCGATGAAAGAAGCCATCGAGGAGACGCAGCGCCGTCGCGAGATTCAGATGGCATATAACGAAGAGCATGGCATTGTGCCCAAGACGGTCCGCAAGGCCATTAACGACATTTCGAGCTTTATTGCCGAGGCCGAAAAAACCGTGGGTTCCAAGGGGCGCTCGAAGGGCGACTCTCTTGGCCATGGCGCATTCTATACGCCCGATGAGTCGGGTGAGGGCGGCGTGCCGGAAACGGTGGCGCCCGAGCAGACACTTGCGGAGCAGTTGGAAGAACTGCCGCATGACGAGCTTGTGCGGATCGTCGAAACCATGGAAGAGGACATGCGTAACGCTTCTGCCGCCATGGACTTTGAGGAGGCGGCGCGCCTGCGCGATGCCGTCGTTCAGATTCGGGCGATGCTCGAGGGTGCGTCTGAGGACGAGACGATCGAGCGCTTACGTTCGCAGGCCCGCAAGGGTTCCACGTTCGCATCGGGCAGAAAACGCCAGGGTGCACGGTTTAAGAAATAGCGAACAGGCCCCGAGTTCCCTGTGGAGCTCGGGGCCTATGTCTTTTGCGCGCTGGAATTCGTGCGTTAGAGGTCTGCGATCAGGGCTTCGGCACAACGGATGCCGTCGGTGGCCGCGCTCATGATGCCGCCGGCATATCCAGCTCCCTCACCACAAGGGTAGAGGCCCGGGGTCGACACGGCATGGCACGTTCGGTCTCGGGTGACAGTGACCGGTGAGCTCGAACGAGTCTCCACGCCGGTAAGAACGGCATCGGGACGGTCGTAGCCTCGTAGCTTTTTTCCGAGTAGGGGAAGTCCCAGGCGGAGCGACTCGACGATATGCTGCGGAAGGGCTTCGTCAATTGCCGTCCAGGTCACACCGAGCGGATAGGTGGGCTTTACCTTTCCGGGCGCCTTGCTGGCGCGTCCTGCGAGGAAATCTCCGACAAGCTGTGCCGGTGCGTTCCAGTTGGAGCCGCCCAGGCGATAGGCGGCCGCCTCGCAGGCACGCTGGAGCTCGATGCCGGCGAGCGGGTCATCGTTGGGAAGGTCCTCAGGCGTGACGTTAACGAGCAGGGCGGCATTTGCGTTGCGTCCGTCGCGGGCATTGAGGCTAGCGCCGTTGACGCACAGGTGGCCCTGCTCGGAAGAGGCGGCGACAACCTGTCCGCCGGGGCACATGCAAAACGAGAACACGCTGCGGCCGTTGGAAAGATGGGCAACAAGTTTGTAAGGGGCCGCCCCGAGCGCTGGATGTCCCGCCGAGGCTCCATATTGGGCTCGATCGATGTCGCGCTGCGGATGCTCGATGCGAACGCCCATGGCAAAGGTCTTTTGTGCGAGGGCCACGTTGTGGTCCTTAAGGAGCTCAAAAATATCGCGAGCAGAATGCCCGCAGGCGAGGATGAGGTGCTTTGTCTCGATTGGCTCGCAAGCGGCGTCTTGGGACGATTGGACATCAATACCGGTAATGGCGCCAGACGCGTCGATGTGGATGTCGACGAGCTTTGTTCGATAACGGACGACACCTCCGAGCTGCTCGATGCGCTGGGATATAGCGGTGACAACCGTGGGAAGGATGTCGGAGCCAATGTGCGGCTTGGCATCCCACAGAATATCGCGGGGCGCACCAGCCTCGACGAAGGTTTCGAGGATAAGGCGATGGGCGGGATTTTTTGTTCCTGTATTGAGCTTGCCGTCCGAGAAGGTCCCCGCGCCGCCCAGGCCAAACTGGATATTACTCTCGGGGTCGAGGATGCGCTCCTTTAGAAAGAGGTCGATCGCATGCGAGCGGCGAAATGCCGGGTCGCCGCGCTCGATGAGCAAGGGCTTAAGACCTGCTTCAGCGAGCGTAAGCGCAGCGAAAAGGCCGGCGCATCCGGCGCCGACGACGACGGGGCGCTCTTTGGGTGCGCCGGAAACGGGGGAGGGGAATGAAGGCCCATCGTCTTCTATCGCGCGTACGCGCGAGCGGTCACGCTCGGAAACGCTGTCGGCCGCTTCTCGCTCGAGGCGGGGACTGGTCAGCTCAACACGAAAGCTCAGGATAAAATGGACGTCTCGTTTTTTGCGAGCGTCGATTGACTTGCGGTGGAGCTCGATGGACTTGATCTCGGAGTCCTTGCAACGTAGGACGCGCTTGGCGACTCGCTTGCCAACAATGAGGCAGGCATTTTCATCGCCAGCTTCATCGAGCGAAGCGTTGACTTGGGTGATTTCGATCATCGAGGTCTCCTTAGAGGCAAGAAAGAGGCCGTCCGGTATCCCAGACGGCCCGAACGCGTTTTTGATTATAGACTGCGCGGCTACAGGCTGCTTGCAGCGCGAATGCCCGAGAGCCATGCCCACGCAAGGTTAAAGCCTCCGCAATCGGCGTCGATGTCGAG
Source organism: uncultured Collinsella sp. (assembly GCA_958413895.1). GTDB lineage: Bacteria > Actinomycetota > Coriobacteriia > Coriobacteriales > Coriobacteriaceae > Collinsella. Next base: position 95,920 of record CATYVQ010000011.1, on the reverse strand, counting down.
CGCTTCGCCGCAGACGTAAAGAGGGGCGTCGACAACGCTGCGCGCGCGTAGACTGGGTGTTGAGATGCTCTCGACAGATATGCCACCACGCGTGACCTGCGCCGAGCGCTCCTCGGCGGTTCCTTCGACGAGCAACTTAAAGTGCTTGAGGATCGAGACCAGGTGGATGACATCGTTGGAGCCTGGATGGCACTGCTCGAACGTCGTGCAGACGACGCGGGAGAGTTGCGGGGCAAGCATACCGTCGAGCCAACGGGGATTGCGGGGCGAAAAGCCGCCGAGCAGTTCAACGCGCCGGTTGAGCATATCGAGCAGCTCGTCTTTGGAGAGGTCGGGGAAAACGTCGAGCAGGATCGTATCGCCGCGCTGGATACGACGGGAGAGGTTGAAGACAGCGACGCCCGAGATACCGAAGGTTCGAAACAGGACTTCACCGTCTTCGTGCCAGAGCTCATTATGATTGCGGGCGAGCGTCAAGCGGGCGCGGACGCGCAGGCCATCCAACGTCTTGAGTGCCGCCCGATCGCTGACGACCGTTGCCGATACGGGGCAGAGGATGGGGCGCAGCGAAGTGAGGGGGAGGCGAAACGTATCGGCGATACCGGTGGGGTTGCCGCCCGTGGCGATAATTACGGCATGTGCCTGCAGGGCCTCGTTCTTGCGAGGGACATCGGCGAGCGCTTTCCGAAGCGAGCGGAGCTCCGATTTTCGGTCGTCGTGCTTTTTTGCCTTGAGCGCCCGCGCTGGACGGTCTATTTGGAGTGCCCAGCCTTCGGAAGCTTTGTGTGCCGAGGCAACGTTGGCTCCGCAGATTAAGGTGATACCCAGGCGGTCGCAAACATTGAGAAGTGCGTCGCGCACCGATTCGGCGCGAAGGGAGCGCGGGTACAGCCGGCCTTCCTCGGAGGTTGTCATGATGCCCAGCGAGGAGAAGAAACCCATAAGCTCTTGTTCGGGCTGGGGGCCCATGACGGATTCGACGAATGCGGGGTGGTTATACCGCTGAGGATCAATCGATTCGTTGGAGAGGTTGCAGCGGCCGTTGCCGGTCGCAAGGAGCTTAAGGCCGCAGGCGACATCGCGCTCAACGATGCAGACGCTTTTGCCAGCGCGCGCGGCCGTAATGGCGGCGGCGAGGCCTGAAGCCCCGCCGCCGATTACCAAGACGTCATAGAAGGCGCTCGTGTTCACTTAGGCCTCGTCGGTCTCGTGCGGGGTAATGGCCTCGACGGCAGAGACTGCCTTGGGCAACATGCCATCGGGCAGCGCGGTCTCGACCTCGCCCTTATCGCAGGCCTCGGCGAGTGCCGGATTAATGGGAAGCTGGCCCAAGATGTCGAGGTTATAGCGCTCTGCGACCTCGGGGAGCTTGCTCTTGCCAAAGACCTCGATCTTCTTGCCGCAGTCGGGGCACTCAATATAGCTCATGTTTTCGACGATGCCAAGAATGGGGACGTTCATCTTTTCGGCCATGTTGACCGCCTTGGCGACGATCATCGAGACCAGATCCTGCGGGCTCGTGACGATGACGATGCCGTCGACGGGCAGTGACTGGAAGACGGTGAGAGCGACGTCGCCTGTTCCCGGAGGCATGTCGACCAACAGGTAGTCGATGGGGCCCCACGAGGTCTCGCTCCAGAACTGCCTAATGGCGCCTGCGATGACCGGACCGCGCCAAAGGACGGGGTCGGTCTCGTTTTGGAGCAGCAGGTTGGAGCTCATGACCTTGACGCCGTGCTCGGAGATTTCGGGCAGCATAAGGTTGCCAAGGGCATGGACGTGGCGTCCGCTCATACCGAACATCTTGGGGATAGAGGGACCGGTAATGTCGGCATCGAGGACGCCGACCTTGTGGCCGTGACGGGCAAGCTCGGTGGCGATGGCACCGGTGACAAACGACTTGCCGACACCGCCCTTGCCGGAAAGCACGGCGATGACGCGTTTGACCTCGGACAGCGTGTTCTCCTCAAATTGCGACGGCGACGTTTGTCCGCCGGCGGCCTGTGCGTGCTCGCAACCCATGTATGACTCCTTTGTATATGTTGGGGCCGGGGCCCCGTGGTGTGACACGAGCGTCATTGTACCCTCGTTTGCGAGTGGGAGTCATTTGCGATGCATTTGGGTCGAGCGTGCTTGCAATACGATGGGTCCAAGCGAATGGGCGGGCTTACTGAACTTTGCTGGCGAACTCGAGGTATTGCATGCGCTGCAGCTTGTCGATCGTCGAGGCGTATGGGCTGTCTTCAGATTCCAAGTCGTAGCGCAGCCCGTCGGCACCAAGGTAGCCGGCGACATTGATGGTGGGCACATCTGACCTTGTTGCAAGCAGAGCCTTTTGATAGTCGGTGAGCGGGGCGCCGATCTTATTAAGGGTAATGGCTGCAATCTCGTTTGCCCCGACGGTGTCGTAGACGTTGAGCTCGGTATTGCCGGCGATTTCATAGTTAGCCCAGACGAAATAGGTCGACTGATAGATACGGAAAGCGTGGCTTGCCGTATCTTCCTGAGGGTACAGCTCGTCGTTGAGAGTCGTTGCGGCGCTCGGCTGATGGTCGCCAAAAAAGACAAGGACAACCGGTCTGCCGATATTGCGGAGCTCGTTGATAAAGTACTCGAGGTCCCGGTCGGATGCGTTGATGCAGGTAAGATAGGTGTTGAGCGCGCTATTGGCACCCTCGCTGGCTCCCTCGACCCAATAGTTTGTCAGCTCCTCGACGGGAACGGTGCCATAGTCGTAGCCGCCGTGATTTTGCATCGTGACGTCAAAGATGAACTGCGGGGCTTCGTCGGTTCTAAGCAGGTCGAGTATCTTGTCATAGGTGGCGTAGTCGCATACGCCGGCATGGTAATAGGGTGCACCTTCGAAATCGGCGATAGATAGGAAATCTCCAAAGCCCAGCTGTTGATAGATTTTATCTCGATGGTAGTTAACGGGGTTTTGCGGGTGCATGGCAGTGGCGGTGTATCCAAGTTCTTTAAGGTCCTTTGCCAAGCTGCTGACATCATTCATCTGATAAAGCTGATAGGGAATCTTGCCCACTCCGACAAAGGCGGTCGTAGCTCCGGTCAAAAACTCAAATTCGGAGTTCGCTGTTCCGCCGCCTGCGACCGAGGCGAGCATAGTGCCGCGTACGAGCGTGTCGGGAAGCGAGTTATAAAACGCAGGGCCGGTATACCCGGCCGCTTGGAGTTGCTCAAAGCACGAAAGGTCGCTAAAGCTTTCGTTCATGACGGCGACGATTGTCGGCTTGATTTCATTGAATTGAGCAACGGCGGCGGCACGCTGCTCGCTCGAGCCATACGTGCTGTCATAGGCGGCGGCGAGCTCCCGCTCGATGTCCTGGGCTTCATCAGACGTATAGCCTGCGGGCTTTTCTATGGGCAGTTCGTTGACCATTTCGGTGAACGAGGTGAGAAAGCCCTGAGACACATACGTCGTAATAGGCTGCCAACGGTCAAATCCAAAGTCGAGCGCCTGTTCCAAGTCGATGCTGGAAAAGCTAGAGAGACCCACGGCAGTCACCAGCAGGAAGGCACAGAGATTGCCGGCAATGACGGGAAAGACGCGAGAGGGCGTACGGAGTTTTCGCGGCCGGATGAGCGAAAGAAGCCCAAAGGAGATTTCGAGCAGCGCGAGCGATGTGACGATACCGGCGGTAAAGGCGAACTCGTATCCTTCGCTTACCTCCGCTGCGGTGCCCAGGGCCAAAATATCGCTCGGCAGGATGGCTTCGCCTTTAAATGTCACGACGAAGTGCTCGGCAATGCCAAGGATGCAGCAGACGATGGGCACAAGGGTCATGACCCCTCCGTGCCGTTGTCCTAGCAAATAAAGAGAGAGCAGGATCGTCGCGAGCAGCCCGACGGAAAAACCAAATGAGTTTGCTGGAATGCGATAGAACGTGTCGTTGCAGGCGATTTCGAGCGAAACGAACGAGAGCACCGAAACCGCGGCGATGACGAGAACGTCGCGACAGGTGCAAGCAATCGTTCCCGTTGCGAAATCGGATTGGTCGGTGAATCTCGATACCAAGGGCTCGACAAGGAGCATGACGGCAGCGGCACCGAGCGCTGAATAGGAAAGGATCCATAGGGAACTGTCCTCGTTTACAAGCACTTGATTCGTAATCCAGGCAGCCACCACACCGAGCGGAATAAGGAGCGTCGCGCACCAAAAGGCGCGGGCAATGGGTGGCTTTTCATTGTGTTTGATTGAAAAATACACGCGCACGACGACGGCGGCTACGATAAGGGCGGCGATGAATATGGGCAGATTGGCCATGTCGCTCGAAGTGATTTCAAGGGGGATATCTTCGGTCATGGACGTTCCTCTGTTACGGCAAATTAAGTTCAGTAATTAGATTACTGTAACCTTTCCACGGCATTTCGAGAGACAAAGCGCCCGATACGCAAAGCTAAAGGTCTGCGAATCTTGTATTACGAACATCTGTGCGCGTCGAGTGCGCTAAACTCATCGACAGTATGATTCGATGCAATAGGAGGCAAGGAGCTTCCATGTCTGATTCTTCTATCGTTATTCGCGGCGCTCGTGAGCACAACCTCCGTGATATCGATGTTTCCATTCCGCGTGACCAACTCGTGGTCATTACCGGTCTTTCTGGCTCGGGCAAGAGTTCGCTGGCATTTGACACTATCTATGCCGAGGGCCAGCGTCGATACGTCGAGAGCCTTTCGAGCTATGCACGCCAGTTCTTGGGCCAGATGGACAAACCCGACTTGGATTCAATCGACGGCCTTTCGCCGGCGGTGTCGATTGACCAAAAGACGACGTCTAAAAACCCTCGCTCGACGGTTGGCACCGTAACCGAGATTTATGACTATCTGCGCCTGCTGTTCGCTCGTGTGGGCACCCCGCACTGTCCCGAATGCGGCCGCGTCATTGAGCGCCAGACGACCGACCAGGTTGCCGACAAGGTCTTGGCGGCGGGGGAGGGCCGCCGCGCGTTTGTGCTGGCACCGGTGGTGCGCGGGCGAAAAGGCGAGTACACCAAACTGTTTGAGGACCTTCGCGCCGAGGGCTTTAGCCGCGTGCGTGTCGACGGTGAAGTGCGCTCGCTCGACGATCCGATCGATCTGGACAAGAAGTTCAAGCACGATATCGAGGTCGTGGTCGATCGCATCGTGATCCGTGAGAACTCTCTGGGCCGTATCGCCGAGTCTGTTGAGCAGGCGACCGCGCTGGCTCACGGCAACGTAAACGTGTACATGCTGCCCGATCGTGATGCTCCCGAGGGGACCGAGGGCGAGCTGCTGGAGTATTCGTTGGCCTTGGCGTGCCCGGAGCACGGGCACTCCATCGACGACCTACAACCCCGCGACTTTTCGTTCAACGCTCCCTATGGCGCATGTCCTGAGTGCGACGGCCTGGGCTTTAAGAAAACCGTTGATGCCGAGGCGCTGATCGAGGACCCCTCGAAGTCCATTGCCGACGGAGTCTTTGGTAGCCTGTTTGGCAATTCGAACTACTATCCGCAGATTTTTGCTGCGGTCTGCAAACACTTTAAGGTGAGCGCCGATACGCCGTGGGAGGACTTGCCCCCTCGTGTGCGTCGTGCATTCTTGGATGGCCTGGGCGATACGAAGATCTCGGTCGACTACCAAAAGCTCGACGGACGTCGCAGCCAGTGGGATACCAAGTTTTCGGGCGTTCGCAACATCCTGTACGAACGCTATACCGAGACGACAAACGAGAACACCAAGGCGCGCCTGGAGAAGTACATTCGCGAGGAACCGTGCTCGAGCTGCCACGGCGCTCGTTTGCGCCCTGAGATGCTCGCCGTCACCGTGGGCGGCAAGTCCATTTACGAGGTTTGTTGCCTGTCGTGCCGTGAGTCGCTCGAGTTTTTTGAGGGCTTGGAACTCACCGAGCGTCAACGGTTTATCGGCGGACGCATCGTCAAGGAAATCCTGGAGCGCCTGCGTTTTCTGGTCGATGTTGGACTCGACTATCTGACGCTCGATCGTGCCTCGGCGACGCTTTCCGGTGGCGAGGCACAGCGTATTCGACTGGCAACGCAGATCGGCGCGGGTCTCATGGGCGTGCTCTATATTCTGGACGAGCCCTCGATCGGTCTTCATCAGCGTGACAACGAGCGCCTGATCAAGACGCTCGAGCGCCTGCGCGATATCGGCAATACCGTTATCGTCGTCGAACACGACGAGGATACAATCCGTGCCGCCGACTACGTGATCGACATGGGACCCGGCGCCGGCGTCAACGGCGGACACGTAGTCGCGGCGGGAACGCCTGCCGATATCATGGCGTGTCCTGAGTCGATGACGGGCGCTTATCTGACCGGCAAACGAATGATCCGAGTGCCTGATGAACGACGCAAGCCCGGTCGCGGCTGCCTTAAAATTACGGGCGCTCGAGCCAACAACCTCAAAAACGTTACCGCCAAGATCGAGTTTGGTACGCTTACGGTTGTTACCGGCGTGTCGGGATCGGGCAAGAGCTCCCTGGTTACCGACACTATTGCGCCTGCCCTTACGAATGCCATTCACCGTTCGACGCGCCCTGTGGGTCCGTATAAGAAAATCGAGGGCATCGAGTGTATCGATAAGGTTATCGATATCGACCAGTCGCCGATTGGCCGCACGCCGCGTTCCAACCCTGCTACCTATATCGGCCTGTGGGATGATCTTCGCGCGCTGTTTGCGAGTACGCCGGAGTCGAAGGCGCGCGGCTACTCGCCGGGTCGTTTCTCCTTTAATGTGAGTGGCGGGCGCTGTGAGGCGTGCAAGGGCGACGGACAGATCAAGATCGAGATGCACTTCCTTCCCGATATCTACGTTCCCTGCGAAGTTTGCGGCGGTAGACGCTACAACCGCGAGACACTCGAGGTCACCTACCGTGGCAAGACCATCTCGGACGTGCTCGACATGAGCGTCACCGAGGCGCTGGCCTTCTTTGGGAATATCCCGCAGATTAAGCGCAAGCTCCAGACGCTGTACGATGTAGGCTTGGGCTACGTGAGCCTGGGCCAGCCCGCCACGACGCTCTCGGGCGGCGAGGCACAGCGTGTGAAGCTCGCCAAGGAGCTTCATCGACGCCAGACGGGCAAGACGTTCTATATTTTGGACGAGCCGACGACCGGCCTTCATTTTGAAGACGTTCGCCAGCTGCTCGATGTGCTGCAGCGCTTGGTCGATGCGGGCAACACAGTGCTGGTGATTGAGCACAACCTTGATGTCATCAAGGTTGCCGACCGCCTGATCGATATGGGTCCCGAAGGCGGTAACGGCGGCGGAACCGTCGTGGTTTCGGGCACACCGGAGCAGGTTGCGGACTGTCCGCAGAGTTATACGGGCAAGTTTTTGGCGCCGTTGCTCAGGCGTGACCGGGAGCGTCAGGCTCAACTTGATGCTCAATAAATAGACGATTCAGTTTATGGGCGCCATCGACTCCTTGTGATTCGATGGCGCTTGCTGTGCCGAAGTGACGTATGCAGCCGAATTGGACATATACTTAATCCTTACGTCCGAATGCGAGGGAAAGGATATGTCATGGCAAAGGCTGTAAAGACGCCAAAAACCAATGCGATGCGCGAGCTGGAAAGCGCCGGCATTTCCTATGTTCTACATACGTACGAAGACGATGGTGATGAGTCGGTGGGCCTGGGGGTCGCGATTTCGGAGCAGCTTGGCGAGGAGCCCGGTCAAGGATTTAAGACTTTGGTCTGTGTGACACCGTCCAACGACTATGTCGTGTGCTGCATCCCTGTTGCCGACGAGCTCGATCTAAAGTCCGCCGCGCGTGCCGCGGGGGAGAAGTCCTTGGCCATGATGCATGTGAAGGATTTGCTTGCGGCGACTGGCTACGTTCGCGGCGGCTGCAGCCCGGTCGGTATGAAAAAACGCTACCGGACGCTCATTGATGAGACGTGTGTCCTTTGGGATACCATTTTTATTTCGGGAGGCAAGCGTGGTTATCAGCTCGAGCTTGCACCCGATGATTTAATTGCATTTTGCGGGGCGACGGTTGCCGCGATTACGAGAGAGGACTGAGCGATGCCGCAGGAAGAATTGAAGCGCGGAGCTCATTTTGCAAAAGAATCTGCGCCTCAGACACCCTCATCCGAAGTTTCTTCGTCGCGAGATGACACTGACGACATGGGCTCGTCGGACTACTCCACGGTTGGTCGTTCCGCTGGGCTTATGACCATTCTGACCATCGTGTCTCGCGTTACCGGTTTTATCCGCACGTGGGCAATGGCGGCCGCTATCGGCATGTCGCTACTCTCGTCCTCCTATCAGGTCGCCAACAACCTGCCCAATATGCTCTACGAACTCGTGATGGGCGGCATGCTCGTGACGGCGTTTTTGCCCGTGTACATGGGCGTGAGGCGTGAGCAGGGTCGCGAGGCCTCGAACGAGTACGTGGGCAACCTGCTTGGCATTCTGCTTTTGGTGCTGGGTGGCATTTCGTTGCTGGGGACCGTGTTCGCCCCGGGCTTTATCTGGACGCAATCGTTCCTTTCGGGTGACGGCGGCAGCATGGATACCGCTGCGTTCATGTTCCGTTTCTTTGCCATCCAGATTCTGTTTTATGGTTTGGGCTCGGTGTTTTCGGGCGTTCTCAACGCACACCGCGACTACTTCTGGTCGACGTTTGCCCCGGTCCTCAACAATGTGATCGTCATTGCGAGCTTTATGGGTTTTGCGCCCGTGTCCGCACAGTTTGGTGAACGTGCCGGCATCATCTTGATTGCGGCCGGTACGACCCTCGGTGTCTTTGTTCAGATGGCATGTCAGATCCCCGCGCTTGGCAAGCACGGCGTGCATCCCCATATCCATATCGACTTTAAGGACCCCGCGCTGCGCCAGACGATTGCGCTCGGTATCCCGACGCTGCTCGCCACGGTGTGCATGTTTGTCTCGACTTCTATCACCAACGCTGCCGCGCTGGTGGTCCAGCCCGAGACGGGTCCTTCCGTCATCGCCTATGCGCGCCTGTGGTACACGCTGCCCTACGCGCTGATTGCCGCCTCGCTTTCGACGGCGCTCTATACCGAGCTCTCTCACGACGCACAGGAGAAGGATTACGACAGCGTTCGCACGGGCATTTCGCGTGGCGTCGCCCAGATGCTGTTCTTCCTGATTCCGTTCGCGCTGTACCTGATTGTCTTCGCGCGTCCGCTCAACATGATTTACTGTGCCGGCAAGTTTGATGAGTCCGGCGTGGCGCTGGTGTCCGAGTTCCTTGTCTACCTGGCGTTCTCGCTGCCGCTCTACGGCGTGGTCGTGTTGATGCAGAAGAGCTTCTCTGCCCTGCTCGATATGAAGCCCTATAGCCGCTATTGCCTGTATTCCGCCATCGGCCAGGCCGGCTCGGTTCTGCTGTTTGGCGTTGTGCTGGGCTTCGGTATGCCGGCAATCGCGCTTTCGTATGTCGTCGACTACGTGATCTTGGTCGGCTGTTCGCTGTGGTGGCTGCGTCGTCGCCTGCGTGGTCTTCAGGTCAAATCTATCCTGCATGGCGGTTTCTTTGGCCTTTTGCTCGGTGGCCTGGGTGCTGCCGCAGGCGCCGGCGTCATGGGGGCGCTTGAACACTTTGTCGGGGCACTTGGCGGCTCGATTCTGATTACTCTTGGCTACGTTTGCGTTGCGGGTGTCGTCTCGCTTGCTGTTACCTTTGGCCTTGCCGTCGTCCTTAAGATGCCCGAGGTCTCGGCGTTGCTTCGTCGCAAGTAGGTGCGCGTGGCCGGTCACGACAACATTCCAACGCTTGCCGAACAGGTTTCGCGCGTTCCCACACAGCCCGGATGCTACCTTTGGAAGGATGCCAAGGGCGATGTCATCTACGTGGGCAAGGCGAAAAACCTGCGCGCCCGCATGCGTCAATACGTGACACTGCAGGATGAGCGTCAAAAGATCCCGCTGATGATGCAGCTGGTGGCGAGCTTTGACTATATCGTGGTGGAGACCGAGCACGAGGCGTTGGTGCTCGAGCGCAATTTGATTGGTCAGTACCATCCGTACTTTAACGTCGACCTCAAGGATGACAAGAGCTACCCCTTTATCGCCATTACAAAGGGCGACCTGTATCCCGCTATCAAATATACGCGTGAGCGTCATAAGGCGGGAACGCGCTATTTTGGACCCTATACCGATAGCCGTGCGGCACGTGAGACGATAGATACGCTGCGCAAGGTTATCCCCATCTGCTCCGCATCCTGTGCGGAGTGGCGTCGTTGTCGTCGTATCGTCGAGTCCCACAAGGGCGAGGAAGACATCGTCAATATGATTTGCGCGCAAAACGGGCGTCCCTGCTTTGACTACCATGTCGGGCGCGGCCCGGGTGCGTGTGTCGGCGCGATTTCCCCGGCAGACTATGCCAAGAACGTCAAGCGTGTCGAGCGCTTTTTGTCTGGCCATCGCAAGGATGTCGTCGATGAGCTGACCTCCGAGATGACGGATGCCGCCGAGGCGCTCGACTTTGAGCGCGCTGCGCGCGTCAAACGTCGTTTGGAGGTCATCAGGGGTCTGGACGATCGCCAACAGGTTGTTTTTCCATCGTGCGTCGATATCGATGTCATCGGCTTCTATCGCGAGGAGACCATCTCTGCCGCTTGCGTCTTCGTCGTTCGCGAGGGCCGAACAGTTCGCACCTGCGAGTTTATTCTCGATAAGGGTTTGGATGTCGATGAAGAGGAACTTCAATCGGGCTTTCTTAAGCGCTATTACGACGAGACGGCTGATATTCCAGCTGAGATAAACCTCTCTGTTGAGCTTGAGGATGCGGAGGCGCTGGGGGAGTGGCTTGCAGGCAAGCGCGAGCGTTCCTGCCATCTCCATAGGCCGCAGCGTGGCGAAAAGCACCGTTTGCTCGATATGGCATCCAAAAATGCGCGCCATGCCCTCATGCGCTACATGATGCGAACGGGGTACGCTGACGACCGCACCAATCAAGCGCTCCTGGAGCTCGAAAGCGCGCTGGCGCTGCCAGCGCCGCCGATGCGTATCGAGTGCTTCGATATCTCGACGCTGCACGGAACCTTTACCGTCGCCTCGATGGTGGTGTTTACCAACGGACGCGCCGACAAGAGCCAGTACCGTCGTTTTAAAATTCAGGCCGAATTGGACGAGGCAAACGACTTCGTGTCGATGTCCGAGGTTTTGGGACGACGCTATGCTCCCGAGCGCATGGCCGACGAGCGCTTTGGCTCGCGCCCCGATTTGCTCGTTGTCGATGGCGGTAAGCCGCAATTGACCGCTGCGATCAAGCAACTTGAGGCTCTTGGGCTCGATATACCAGTTTGTGGCTTGGCAAAGGCCGATGAGGAGGTTTTCGTGCCTTGGGACGAGACTCCCGTCGTGCTTCCGACCGGATCCGCGTCGCTCTATCTAATTAAACAGGTGCGCGATGAATCGCACCGTTTTGCAATCACATTCCATCGTGAGTTGCGCGATAAAGCCATGACAGTTTCGGTACTCGATGACGTTCCAGGCGTGGGACCCACCAGAAAACGTGCCCTTATGCGCCATTTTGGCTCGATGAAGCGTTTGCGCGCGGCGAGCGAGCAAGAGATCGCGGAAGTTCGCGGCATACCTGCCGATGTTGCCAAGGCGGTCCACGAGGCGCTCGTTGCGTGGAATGCCGAGCGCGCCGAGGCGGCGGCTGGCCATTCCGATAGCTAAACACGAGCCTAAACTACTGATATACATGATTGCGTGATTTTCAACCATTTATTTCGCCATGATTGCATGCTGGTTTCGGGTTTTATTAACGCTAAAACGTTTGACTAGTCATGGTGAACAACCCTGCTATCCTGCGGGTTGACGAAGACTGATATCTCACCTCGCCGATACATACTGTCTGGCGAATCGTTTGTCAACGAATTCGGTGAACGGTAGTAAATACCGTTCAAGCGGATGTATGTATCGGTCGCCGAGCGCGGCACCTCAGTTGGGTTCGTCGGTAGGTAAGGTATATATCGTCCGCAAGTTGCGCGGGGGCAAGTCTAGGTGCTCCCGAGTAAGATTCTCTATTGATAGGAGAAGACATGGCCATCATCAACAAGGGTATGTCCAGGCGTTCGTTCCTCGGCCTCACCGGCAGCGTCGCTGCTGTCGCAGGGCTTGGTCTCACCGGCTGCGGTGGCAGCTCTAGCGACGAGGGTTCCGCTTCCGGTTCCACCGATTCCGCCAACCGTGGCGGCGGCGTGATCACCGCTGGTTCCGCTTACGCTCCGTCCAGCTTCGATCCCGCCAGCACCGGCTCCGCTGTGGGCCTGGGTGCTAACTGGCACGTCGTCGAGGGCCTCTACGGCATCGATTACCACGACTACAGCACCTTCAACGAGCTCGCCACCGACGATCCCAAGTCTGTGGACGACACCACTTTCGAGGTCACCATCCGAAAGGGTGCCAAGTTCTCCGATGGCACCGAGGTCACCGCTGACGATGTTGTCGCCTCCTACACCGCTTGCGCCGCTTCCGCTACCTATGCTCCGTTCTTCCAGCCCTTCGAGTCCATCGAGGCCAAGGACGCCAGCACCGTGACGGTCAAGACCAAGGTCCCCAACTTCTCCCTGCTCAAGGATCGTCTGGCCATCGTCCGCGTTACCCCGGCCACTCAGACCGAGGAGGATCGCGCCAAGCAGCCGATCGGCTCCGGCCCCTGGATGTACGACTCTATCTCCGATACCGAGATCACCCTGGTTCCCAACCCCGAGTACAACGGTGAGTATGCTGCCGAGGATAAGAAGATCCAGTACAGCATCCTGACCGACCCCACCGCTCGCGTTACCGCTCAGCAGGAGGGCTCCACGCTCGTTATGGAGCTCGTTACCGCTGACGCCGTCGACCAGCTCGAGAGCGCCGGCTGCAAGATCGATAACGTTCAGGGTTTCGGCACCCGCTTCATCATGTTCAACGTCGCCAAGGAGCCTTGGAACAACGTCAAGGTCCGTCAGGCTGTCATGTATGCGCTCGACACCGAGAAGATGGTCAGCAACACCTTCGCCGGCCTTGCCACCGCTGCCAGCTGCTACCTGCCCAAGAGCTTCACCAACTATCATGAGGCTTCCACGGTGTACAAGACCGACGCCAAGAAGGCTAAGAAGCTCATCGAGGAGTCTGGCGTCACCCCGGGTGCCATCACCCTGCGCACTACCGACAACGAGCAGATTAAGGGCATGGCCGCCCAGGTCAAGAACGATCTCGACGCTCTCGGCTTCGATGTGACCATCCAGACCGATACCTCGCCGGCCACCTACGCTGCCATCGACGGCGGCGAGGCCTACGATATCCTCCTTGCCCCTGGCGATCCTTCCTGCTTCGGCGCCGACCCCGACCTGCTGCTCAACTGGTGGTACGGCGACAACGTCTGGATGCAGACCCGTTGCCCGTGGAAGGAGTCCGCTGAGTGGCAGAAGCTCCACAGTCTCATGGACGAGGCTCTTGCCGCCGAGGGCGACGAGCAGCAGAAGAAGTGGAACGAGTGCTTCGACATCATTGCCGACAACGCCGTTCTGTACCCCGTTGTCCACGTCAAGACCGTCTCCGCTTCCTGGGACGATCCGTCCACTGCGCCCAACGGCGAGGCCCTCGATGGCTTCAAGGGCATCGGCACGACGAGCATGTCCTTCAGGGGCGTTGCGACCGTCAAGGCGTAAGACTCGCTTGAGTCTGTATGCAGGATGTCGGTCGTTGGGACCGTATCCTCATAGTTGAAACAAAGACCCGGGCGGCAACGATGTCGCTCGGGTCTTGTAATGAGTATCCGTACTCATATACCAGTTGGTCCTACCGACAAAAGAAAGGGGAGAGAACGTGAACAACTTGCTACGTTTGATTGGAAGGCGTCTCGTGGCGCTGCCGATCATGGCATTGGGCGTCACCGTCCTGGTGTTCTTCCTTATGTCGTTCTCCAAGACCGACCCCGCCTACACGGCGTTGGGTGACGGTGCCTCGCCCGAGGCGGTCGCCGAGTACCATGAGAAGTATGGTCTGGACGACCCCTGGCCCGTGCGCTACGTGCGTTATATGGGCGATTTGATCCATGGCGACATGGGCACCTATGGTGCTGCTCGCAACTCCGTTGCCAAGCGCATCTCCACGGCCCTGCCCGTCACGATGCAGCTGACCTTCATCGGTCTTGCCATCGGTGCGGTCGTTTCGTTTTTGCTCGGCGTCATCGCGGCACTGTATCGCGACAAATGGCCGGACCAAGTGATCCGCGTCTTTTCCATCGCCGGCCTGGCAACCCCGTCGTTCTGGCTTGCCGTTCTGTTGATCCTGCTGTTCTCTTCCTACCTTAAGGTGCTTCCGGCATCGGGTGCTCTGCCTCACTTCACCACGAATCCGGTTGGCTATCTGGGACGTATGATCATGCCCGCTATCGCCTTGGCATTTCCGCTGACGGGCCAGATGACTCGTATCGTGCGTACCGCCATGGTCGAGGAGCTCGACAAGGATTATGTCCGTATGGCTCGCGGCGCCGGCGTTCCCGAGAAGGTCGTCGTCGGCATCAACGTTCTTCGCAATGCGCTGATCACCCCGGTCACCACCCTCGGTCTTAAGATCGGTTACCTCATGGGCGGCGCCGTCGTCATCGAGGTTATCTTCAACCTCCCCGGCATGGGCACCGCGATTCTGCAGGGCGTTCAGGGCAACGAGGCGAACCTGGTTCAGGGCGTCGTCATCGTCGTTGCTCTCGCCTTCATCATCATCAACATCGTGGTTGACATGCTCTACCTGCTCATTAACCCGCGCATCAGGACGGTGTAGATTATGGTAAAGATTCGAGAGAAGCAAACCGAGCAGCTCGAGAAGGCTGCCTCCAAGGGGCTCAAGCTCGGTGGCTGGAAGAAGATGACGCTGTCTTCTAAGATTGCCGCCGTCGTGCTGGTGCTGGTCGCCCTGACTGCGATTCTGGCGCCCCTTCTTGCCCCCTATAGCCCGGTCGAGATCTTTACGGCTCGCCAGGCTCCCGGCAACGGATTTATCTTCGGTACCGACGATAAGGGTCGCGACATTCTGTCGCGTATGCTCTACGGTGGTCGTTACTCGCTGATCATCGGCTTTGGCGCCACTGCCATGGCTCTGGTCTGCGGCTCGGTCGTGGGCGCCCTTGCAGCGGTTTCGCGCAAGGCCGTCTCCGAGACGATCATGCGTATCCTGGACATCATCATGTCCATCCCGGGCATCGCCCTCGCGGCCGTCTTCGTTTCCATCCTGGGCAACTCCGTGCCGTCGATCATCTTCGCCATCGGCTTTATGTACACTCCGCAGATTGCCCGTATCGTGCGCGCCAACATCGTGTCCGAGTACGGCGAGGACTATGTCCGCGCGGTCATCGTTTCCGGCGCCAAGGCTCCGTGGATTTTGATCAAGCATGTTCTGCGTAACTGCATCGCCCCGATCATGGTCTTCACCGTTACCCTGGTCGCCGACGCCATCATCTTCGAGGCCTCGCTGACCTTCATCGGCGCTGGTATCCAGGAGCCCACCGCTACCTGGGGCAACATCCTCGCCGACGCCCGCGGCGGCGTGCTCGCTGGCCGTTGGTGGCAGGCGCTGTTCCCGGGTCTGGCCATCATGATCACCTGCCTGGCGCTCAACATCCTCTCCGAGGGCATTACCGACGCCATGGCCGCTGCTCCCTCCGCCGCCCTGGATCCGACCGATTCCTCCAAGCGCCGCGAGGCCGACCTGCTGGTCTCCGACCCCGTTCGCGCCTACAAGGAGCAGGCCCAGTCCCTCTCCGCTCGCCTTGGCGCCCTGCGCGATGTCGAGCTCAAGCGTGACGATCGCCATGTGCCCGACGAGTCTGTCGAACCGATTCTCTCGGTCCGTGACTTCTGCATTCAGTTTGAGCATCACGGTGATATCAACGTCGTCGACCATGTCAACTTTGACGTCCGTCCTGGTCAGACTATGGGCCTGGTGGGCGAGTCCGGTTGCGGTAAGTCCATCACCACGCTGGCCATCATGGGCCTGACCGATGAGGACGAGCACCTTTCCGGCGAGGTCCTCTGGGAGGGCCGTGACCTGCTCAAGATGAGCAAGAAGGAGTGGTTCGGCCTGCGCGGTACCGATATCGCTATGGTCTATCAGGACGCCCTGTCCTCGCTCAACCCCTCCATGCTCATCTCTGCCCAGATGAAGCAGCTCACCAAGCGCGGCGGAACCCGCAGCGCCGAGGAGCTCCTGGAGCTCGTCGGCCTCGATCCCAAGCGCACGCTCGAGAGCTATCCGCACGAGCTCTCCGGCGGCCAGCGTCAGCGTGTCCTGATCGCTATGGCCCTTACCCGCGACCCCAAGCTGGTCATCTGCGACGAGCCCACGACCGCTCTGGACGTTACCGTCCAGAAGCAGGTTATCAAGCTGCTCAACGATCTTCAGGCCAAGCTCGGCTTTGCCATGATCTTTGTTTCGCATGACCTGGCTCTGGTCGCCGAGGTTGCCCATAACATCACGGTTATGTATGCCGGTCAGGTTATCGAGCAGGCACCCACCAAGGAGCTGCTCACTAACCCGATCCACGAGTACACCCGCGGTCTTCTGGGTTCCGTTCTGTCCATCGAGAGCGGTTCGGGCCGCCTGCACCAGGTGCCCGGCGCCGTTCCGAGCCCGCGCGATTTCCCCAAGGGCGATCGCTTCGCGCCCCGCTCGAGCCACCCGCGTATTGGCCTGGACACCCGTCCGGTCTTCAAGCGCGTGCCCGGCACCGAGCACTTCTATTCCGAGCTCCCCGACGAGGTGCTCAAGGCAAATGGTTTGACCCCTCACGCGGAGGTGATGTAGATGAGCGAGACCGCAGTAAACGGCGTCGAGCCGATCATCTTCCTTGATGACGTCCACGTCACCTTTAGGACCCGTACCGGCTCGATTCTGCACCCCAACCTGGTTCACGCCGTCCAGGGTGTAACGATTAAGCTCATGCCCGGTCAGACGATTGGCATCGTCGGCGAGTCCGGTTGCGGTAAGTCCACCACCGCTAACGTCATGTGCGGCCTGCAGGCCCCCACGAGCGGCAAGGTCTACTTTAAGGGCAAGGACGTTACCAAACGTACCGCCGAGGACCGTCGCCACATGGGCCGCGTCATCTCGGTCGTGTTCCAGAACCCGGCCACGGCGCTCAACCCCCGCATGGTCGTTCGCGAGCAGCTGCTCGACCCCATGCGCGTCCACAACCTGGGTACCGAGGCCGAACAGGAGAAGCGCGTCAAGGAACTCTTGGAGCTCACCGGTCTGCCCAGCTCCGCTGCCGAGGTTCTTCCCGGTCAGCTTTCGGGCGGCCAGCGCCAGCGCGTCGCAATTGCCCGTGCCCTGTCGCTGAACCCCGATGCCATCATCGCCGACGAGCCCACCTCGGCTCTGGACGTTTCAGTTCGCGCGCAGATTCTGAACCTGCTGACCGACCTTAAGAAGGAGCTCGGCCTGGCCATGGTGTTCATCAGCCATGACATCCAGACGGTCCGCTATATCTCTGACGACATCATCGTTATGAATGGCGGCAAGATCGTCGAGCAGGGCGAGGCCAAGCAGGTCTTCCAGCACCCCCAGGACCCCTACACCAAGATGCTGCTCGGCGCTGCGCCGTCGCTGCTGCATCCCAAGCTCGGCGAGTAGCCTCGCTTTCCCTCCCGTGCGCCCGGTTCCCTTGCCGGGCGCACCTCCGTTGCGATTTCGAAAGGTTGGGTTCACGAGCCATGCCAAGTGCTCAGGAGCTACAACATCAATTTGGTGAATATCGAGGCGCCATGCCCCGTCCATCAGATTTCGATCTCTTTTGGAAGGATCGCATGGCCGAGGCCGACGCCGTCGGGCTTGACTATGCGATCGAGACGGCATCGGTCGCCGATGCCGCGACCTGCCAGTTTTTCGACCTCTGGTATACCGGCATGTGTGGCGCGCGCCTGCATGCCAAGTACCTTAAACCCGTCTCGGACGAGCCCGTGCCATTGGTACTTCAGTTCCATGGGTATCCGGGTGCAAGCCGCAGCTGGTTTGAGCAGGCGTCGTTTGCGGGCATGGGCATGGCACTCATCGCCCTCGACTGCCCCGGCCAAGGAGGTCCCTCCGAGGACATTGGTGGATTTGAGGGCACAACGGTTGCCGGTCATATCGTCGCCGGTATCGACGGCGACCCGGCCAACCTCTACTATGTCCGCTTGCACCAAGATATTCGCATCCTGTGCCGCATCGTTCGCGAGCTCGAGGGCATCGATCTTGCGCGTGTGTTTGTGAACGGCGCGTCGCAGGGCGGCGGTTTGGGCATTGCGACCTGTGCGCTTAACAGCGAGCTTATCAATCGTGCCGCCATCCTCTATCCCTTCCTGTCAGATTTCCGCCTGGTCTGGGATTTGGATGCCGACGACATTGCCTACGAGGGCCTGCGCTATTGGTCTCGCTGGTTTGACGAGGACTCGACTCGTATTGACGAAGCCTATGCCAAGCTGGCGTACTTCGATTCCAAGAACTTTGCCCCTATGGTCAAATGCCCCGTGCTGTTTGGCACCGGCACAGCCGATATCGTCTGTCCGCCAGCGACGCAGTTTGCGGTCTATAACAACCTGACCTGCGAAAAGCGTCATGAGTTCTTTGAAGGCTTTGGCCACGAGGAGATTCAGGATTTTGACGATCTGATCATTCCGTTTTTCTGCAAGGGAGGGGAGGCTCATGTCTAAGTGCGAGAGCAATGTCGACGAGCTGATTGTCCCCGGACTCGTGGGAATTCCTGGAACGGTTTCGTCAAGGCTCGCAGAATATCGGGACTGGCGCGGTGATGTCCAAGCAGATGTTTCTGATTTAGAGACATGCGCTTCGAATCTTGAGATTCAAGGCCTGACCATAACGGCGATTGACTTTGTTAACCCCTGCGCCCGTTACTCGGAGGTCTCCTTTGAGCTCGGTGACGATGCGATTCACGCTCGTTTGATCGAGCCTGTCGGTCGTGCCCGAGTATCTGAGCGCGTGCCGCTGTGCCTGATGTTCCACGACATCGATCGGCCTGTGCGCGGCTGGCATCACATGACGAGATTTGCCGCCATGGGGTATGCCGTCCTCGCGCTGGATGACGATGTTGCTGGTGCGGACGACCTGCGGCGGGGGATTTCTTCGCCCGCTTTTGTCGAGCGCGTCCGTTGGGGTTGCGCGCTGGCGAAGGTGGCGCGCAATCTTGATGGCATGGACCCCGACCGCATCTTTGCATGGGGCGAGGGTCTTGGCGGCGGAGTCGCGCTGGCGGTTTCTGCTCTGGACGAGCGGGGCCTCGCCTGCACGGCGGTTGCCAATCCGCTTCCTGGCGGCCTCGAGGCGCTGTCGTCTCGGGTGCGCGGATTGGTGCTCATGGGCACATCGCTTATGGATACCGTGAGCGATCCCAAGGATCAGTTTGCCGTATTCAACGGTCTTGAGTGTGACCGGAGGCATATCATCTATGCAAAATACGCTCACGAGCGCATCAATGCGTTCGAAAACGAAGTCGTCGACTTTTTTAACCAAACGTTCTACTCGTGTTCTTTGGCCTAGACGGCCTGGACACTGCCAACAAGAGTGGGTGGCATAGGGCCGCCCGCCAGACAGCTAAGGAGATTCTTGTGGCAACTCAGAAATTCACCGGCGTTATCCCTCCCGTCGTTGTTCCCGATACCGAAGATCACCAGCTCGACGTTGCCTCCTTTGAGCGCAGCATCAACCGCATGATCGATGCCGGCGTCGATGGCCTGTTCTTCTTGGGATCCTCGGGCGAGGTCGTCTTCTCCACCGACGAGCGCCGTCGCCAGATTATCGCCGAGGCCGTTCGTATCGTCGACCACCGTGTGCCTGTTCTGGTCGGCATCATCGATACCGAGACCGAGCGCATGATCGAGCACGGCAAGGTCGCCCAGGAGCTGGGCGCCGATGCCCTCGTCGCCACCTGCCCGTTCTATGCCCTGCAGGGCATGACCGAGGTCGAGGAGCACTTCCGTATCCTGCACGAGGAGCTTGACCTGCCCATCTTCGCCTATGACATTCCCGTCTGCGTTCACACCAAGCTCCCCTGGAAGCTCCTTGCCAAGCTCGGCGCCGAGGGCGTCCTTGCTGGCGTCAAGGATTCCTCGGGTGATGACATCTCGTTCCGCTACCTCGTTCAGGAGAACGAGAAGAACGGCCATCCGATGAGCATTCTCACCGGTCACGAGGTTGTTGTCGACGGCGCCTACCTCGGTGGCGCCGACGGTTCCGTCCCGGGTCTCGCCAACGTTGAGCCCGAGGGCTACGTGCGTCAGTGGAAGGCCGCTCAGGCTGGTGACTGGGCTACCGTCAAGGCCGAGCAGGATCGCCTCAATGAGATTTCGCACATCTGGGATGTCACCTCGGGCGTCCAGGGCTATGCCGGTGGCGTCGGCGCCTTCAAGACCGCTATGAACCTCATGGGCATCTTCGACAGCCCGACCATGCCGCGCCCGGTGAAGGCCATGACCGGCGAGAACGTCGAGGCGATTAAGAAGGTCCTCCAGGACAACGGTCTCCTGTAAAGCTTCCCCAGGCACCCGATCTTGGGGCTCAAGTGGTCGGGCGTGACCCATTAGGTCAACGCCCGACCACTTTCACCCCAACCTCGGGCACCTGGGAAACCTTTACTAAGTTGCGGCGATAACACCGCCTTCATTTCCTGTAGTTGTTTTTTATCTCCTAAGGAGAGCGACATGGAGAACAAGTACGTCTGCTCTGTCGATATCGGCGGAACTAAGATCGCGACTGCCATCATGGAGTACCCGGCTGACGGTAGTGTGCCCCATCCCGTTTTTGAGGCCGAGGTTCCTACCGAGGCCCAGGAGGGCGGCGAGGCCGTCTTCCAGCGTATCGAGGCGTCCATCAAGGCTGCTCTCGAGGCGAATCCCGATGTCGAGGTCCTTGGCGTCGGTATCGGTGCCGCCGGCGTCGTCGATCCCAAGACGGGCGCCATCGCGTATGCCAACGAGATCATGCCCGGCTGGTCCGGCGTTCAGTTGGGGCCGCGCCTGCGCGAGGACCTCGGTCTTCCCGTTGCCGTTGTAGGCGACGTGCAGGCTCATGCTCTGGGCGAGGCCCACTGGGGCGTCGGCAAGGGCAAGTTCTCCGTCTTGTGTCTTGGCATCGGTACGGGCATCGGCGGCGCATATGTCGAGAACGGCCGCGTGATGCAGGGTTTCCATGGTGCTGCCGGCCATATGGGCCACATCGAGTGCTCGGCTGCCGCCGGCATTCCCTGCGCCTGCGGGCGTTCCGGCCATCTGGAGTCGGTTGCTTCGGGCACTTCCATTGGTCGAATGTACGATGAGCGCTTTGGTCGCGTCGACCCCAGCCGTCCTTCGGTCGGTCGCGATGTGAACGACCTGTGCCGTGCGGGCGACGCAAAGGCGACCGAGGTCATCCATGACGCCGGCTTTGCGCTGGGCGCCAGCTTGGGCTCGCTCGCTAACATCCTGGACCCTGAGGTCATCGTGCTTTCGGGCGGCGTGATTCACCAAGGTCCCGATTGGCGTTCACAGACGTGGAAGGATTCGGTGCACGAAGGCTATGCCAGCCAGGCGCTCGATCCGCTTCAGGACACGCCGATCCTCATCGGTTCTCTGGAGGGCGATGCTCCGCTCATCGGTGCCGCTGAGCATCTTCTTGCCTCGTTGAAGTAAACGTATCTGCTGTAGGAGCCTCCCGAGACAACACGCCTCGGGAGGCTGTTCTGAGAAAGGTTGCAGCCTTATGACCGTCGATCCTTTGATTCAATCCCTGAAGGGCAAGCTCGTCGTGAGCGTTCAGGCGTATATGGGCGAGCCGCTTCGTACGCCCGAGACCATGGCTCAAATGTCTCGCGCTTGCGAGCTCGGCGGCGCTGCCGCCATTCGCTGCCAGGGCCTTGCCGACATTGCCGCCATTAAGGGTCGCTGTGAGGTTCCCGTCATCGGCCTGTGGAAGGATGGGCACGAGGGCGTTTACATCACGCCGACGCTGCGTCACGCTCGCGCCTGCGTTGCTGCCGGTGCCGATATCGTGGCGATCGACGCCACCGATCGTCTGCGCCCCGATGGCAAGACGGTCGAGGATACCTTCCGTCCGCTGCACGAGGAGGGTGTGCTCCTGATGGCGGATTGTGCCACCATCGAGGATATTCGCCGTGCTGTTGATATGGGCTTTGACCTGGTATCCACCACGCTTTCTCACGGCGTCGCCGCCATCGACTGCACCATGGCCGATGGCCCCGACCTGCCGCTCCTGCGTCAGGCGACTGAGGAATTCCCCGGCCTTCCCATCATTTGTGAGGGTCGCGTGCATACGCCCGAGGAGGCTCGCGCCGCGATCGATGCTGGCGCCTGGGCCGTTGTCGTCGGCACCGCCATCACGCACCCCACGAGTATTACAAGTTGGTTCAAGGCTGCGCTTGAGGCGTAAGACAGACCTCGTATCCGCTCGGGGCGGTATACTCAATATAGGCAATTGACCGCGCGGGATCCGGGTTGCTGGGTCCCGCGCTTGTTTTCGGGAGGCAGCACATGCAAAAGGGAGATGCCATGGATGCGGCGGAGCGCTCGGAGCGCATCCCCGATATCGTCATCATCACCGGAATGTCCGGATCGGGCCGCACACAGGCCATGCACGTGTTCGAGGACATGGGCTATTTTTGCATCGATAACCTGCCTCCGCGTCTCATCGCCCAGCTTGCCGAGCTCGTCGGCATCAATACGGGCGTGGGCAGGCATCTCGCCGTCACCTGCGATTTGCGTAGCCAGGGGCTGTTTGACGAGTTGCTCGATGCGGTCGCCGCGCTCGAAGAGCGCGAGATGAGCTGCGACATCGTGTTCTTGGAGGCTTCTGACGAGGTGCTGATTCGTCGCTACAGCGAAAATCGCCGCCGTCATCCCATTGCCAAGCCGGGGGAGACTACGGCCGATGCCATTCAGCGCGAGCGCCTTCAGCTGCAGGGCGTGCGCGACCGAGCCGATATGATTATCGACACGAGCCGTCTGCGCACCTCTGCGCTGCGCAACAAGCTACGTATGGCGTTCTCCGAGTTGTCCGACCAGCAGCTCATGGACGTTCACGTGTTCTCGTTTGGCTTTAAGCACGGTATGCCCGTTGAGGCGGACATTATGATCGACGTTCGCTTCCTGCCCAATCCGTTCTACGATCCCGAGATGCGCACCATGACCGGTCTCGATAAGAAGGTCTCCGACTTTGTTCTGGACCATCCCAAGACCCAGGAGTTCTGGAAAGCTTGGACGCAGCTGCTCGATACGGTCATGCCCGGCTATATCGCTGAGGGCAAGCCACAGCTTTCTATTGCCATCGGCTGCACGGGCGGTCAACACCGCAGCGTTGCCATCGCCGAGGCCACGGCACGTTATTTGGAAGGCGCCCAATATCACGTGAGCATTTCCCACCGCGACCTGTCGCGCGCCAACACGAAAGCATAGGCCTGCATGTCGTTTACCGCCGAGGTGCGTGACGAGCTCGCGCGCTGCGAACCCGAATGTGAATACTGCGATTTGTCGACGCTTGCCGCCCTGACGCGTGTGAGCGGTACACTTTCGCTGGCCGGCTCCGGGCGGTATCGTTTGACGGTCGCGACCGAGACGGGCGCCGTCGCGCGCACGATGATCACACTGACGCATCGCATCCTTAAGCTCAAAACGGAGTTCACCGTTCGTAAATCTGTATTGCATAAGGTTCGAAACTACCTCATCACCTTGCCTGATCAGCCAGACCTGGATAAGGCTCTGGTGCTGCTGGGCATCCTCGACCGTAGGGGAGGACTTGTCGCCGGCGTGCCCCGACATATCGTTGCCCGTCCTTGCTGCAGGCTTGCCTATATCCGCGGCGCGCTCATCGCGGGCGGTTTCGTGGCCGATCCACGCGGCGATTTTCATTTGGAGATCGCGGTGCAGGGCGAGCAATATGCCAAGGGACTTTGCGATCTGTTGGAGCAGATTGGGGTCCATGCGCGTGTTAATGCTCGGCGGGGGTCATATGCCGTGTACATTAAGAGCGCCGAGGAAATCGAGCATCTTTTAAAGCTGATTGGTGCCAAGCGCAGCGTTGCCGAGATTGAGGAGGCGCGCGCGGTCAAGTTGGTTAAGAACGATGTGAACCGTCGCGTGAACGCCGAGCTCGCCAACCAGACCAGAAGTGCCGGCGCTGCCCAACATCAGCTTGCGCTTATCGATGAGCTCGAGCAGCGTGGCCTTCGCGATGCGCTTCCGGATGCCTTGGCGGTCTTTTGCGACCTGCGCGAGCGCTATCCCGATCTGTCGCTGCGTGATTTAGGGGAGATGGCTGACCCTCCCTTGTCGAAGTCGGCCCTCTACCATCGTGTTTTACGGCTTGAAAAGCTCATTGAAGCAAACAGGTAGTTTGAAGTATCGACTTATATATGGATTTAGCTGCTATTTTAGTCTTTAAAACGTTTTAACGTAAATTTGATTTTCAATTTCGAGCATTCTCGTGAAATTCAAGTCAAAAAAAAGGTATATTAGGCGAGTGGTTAGTTTGTGGGCCTCAACGGCGGGCGCTGTAGCTCGCGGGGGCCTTACGAAAGGAGACACAATGGCAGTAAAGGTTGCTATTAACGGCTTCGGTCGCATCGGTCGTCTGGCTTTCCGTCAGATGTTCGGTCATGAGGGCTCCGAGATCGTCGCTATCAACGACCTCACCTCTCCCGATATGCTCGCTTACCTGCTGAAGTACGACTCCACGCAGGGCAATTACGCTCGCGATCACGAGGTCGTTGCTGGCGAGGATTCCATCACCGTTGACGGCAAGGAGATCAAGATCTACAAGGAGGCCGACGCCAACAACCTGCCTTGGGGCGACCTCGACGTCGACGTCGTTCTCGAGTGCACCGGCTTCTACACCAGCAAGGCTAAGGCTCAGGCCCACATCAACGCTGGCGCCAAGAAGGTCGTCATCTCCGCTCCGGCCGGCAGCGATCTGCCCACCATCGTGTACAACGTCAACCATGAGACGCTGACCGCTGAGGACAACATCATCTCCGCTGCTTCCTGCACCACCAACTGCCTCGCCCCGATGGCCAAGGGTCTGAACGACTTCGCTCCCATCGTGTCCGGCATCATGACCACCATTCACGCCTGGACTGGCGACCAGATGCCGCTCGACGGCCCGCAGCGCAAGGGCAACAAGCGTCGTAGCCGCGCCTGCGCCGTCAACATCGTCCCCAACACCACCGGTGCTGCCAAGGCTATCGGCCTGGTTCTCCCCGAGCTCAACGGTAAGCTCATCGGTGCCGCCCAGCGCGTCCCGACGCCGACCGGCTCCATCACCAACCTCTACGCTGTCGTTGACAAGAAGGTCACCGTCGACGAGGTCAACGCTGCTATGAAGGCCTACGCTGCCACCATCTCCGAGACCTTCGGTTACAACGAGGACGACATCGTCTCCACCGACATCATCGGCGAGACCCACGGCTCCATCTTCGACGCCACTCAGACCATGTGCTCTGACCTCGGCAACGGCCAGACCCTCGTTCAGGTCACCTCTTGGTACGACAACGAGAACTCCTACACCTCTCAGATGGTCCGCACCATCAAGTACTTCGAGAAGTTCGTTGCTTAATTTAGCTTTTAGCGAATAGCTCGTTGAGCGTCTAAAGAAGGGCGCGGCCTTATAGGGCTTACACCCTAGGGTCGCGCCCTTTTTATAAGAAATCGTCTGCCGTAATGGGAGGCAGACACGTACGAAAGGTAGAAGCAAACATGGCCTTTACCAAGAAGACCGTCCGCGACATCGATGTCGACGGAAAGCGCGTTCTCGTCCGCGTTGACTTTAACGTGCCTATCAAGGATGGCGTCGTTGGCGACACCACCCGTATCAAGGCTGCCCTGCCCACCATCAACTACCTCGTTGAGCACAACGCTCGCGTCATCCTCATGAGCCACCTCGGCCGTCCCGAGGGCACCGGCTTCCAGCCCGAGCTGTCCCTTGAGCCCGTCGCCAAGAAGCTCGCTGAGCTCTCTGGTCTCGACGTTGCCTTTGTCGCCGACACCTACGGCGAGAAGGCTGCTGAGGCTGTCGCCGCCGTCGAGCCGGGCAAGGTTCTCGTTCTCGAGAACGTCCGCTTCGATAAGCGTGAGAAGAAGAACGATCCCGAGATCGCCAAGAAGCTCGCTTCCTATGGTGACGTCTTCGTTCTCGATGCCTTCGGCACCGCTCACCGCGCCCAGGGTTCCGTCGTGGGCCCCGCCGCTTACCTGCCTGCCGTCGCTGGCTTCCTGCTCGAGAAGGAGGTTGACACGCTGACCGGCATCTTCGCCGAGCCCGAGCGTCCCTTCGTCGCTATCGTCGGCGGTTCCAAGGTTTCCTCCAAGATCGGTGTTCTCGATCACCTCATCGACTCCGCTGATACCCTGATCATCGGTGGCGGCATGGCCTACACCTTCTTCCTGGCTCAGGGCCTGTCCGTTGGTCAGTCCCTCAAGGAAGAGGACTGGGTCGAGCGCGCTGGCGAGATGCTCAAGAAGGCCGAGGAGAAGGGCGTCAAGATCCTGCTCCCCATCGACAACCGTGTTGCCGATCACTTTGGCGAGGACGCTGTCCCCGAGGTTGTCGCTTCCGACGCTATCCCCGACGATCGTGAGGGCATGGACATCGGCCCCAAGACCGAGGAGCTTTATGCCGAGGCTGTCAAGGGCGCCAAGACCGTGTTCTGGAATGGCCCCATGGGCGTCTTTGAGTTCGACAACTTCGCTCACGGCACCCAGGCTATCGCCGAGGCTGTTGCCGAGGCCGACTGCACCTCGATCATCGGCGGTGGCGACTCTGTCGCAGCTGTCAACAAGTTCAACCTGGCCGACAAGATGAGCTGGATCTCCACCGGCGGTGGCGCTTCCATGGAGCTCGTCGAGGGTAAGGCCCTGCCCGGAGTGGAGGCGCTTCTCGATGCCTAATCGCACCCTTCTTATCGCTGGTAACTGGAAGATGAACAACGACGTCGCCGAGGCTGCGAAGCTCGCCGACGAGCTGGCCCAGGCTCTGCCCGAGGTTCCGGCTGGCGTCGAGGTGCTCGTCTGCCCTCCGACCATCGACATCACCACGGTTCATGACCGCATTCAGGCTGCTCCCATCGCCCTCGGCGCACAGAACGTGTACTGGGAGGCCAAGGGTGCCTTCACCGGTGAGTCCTCTTGCGACATGCTCAAGTCCGCTGGCTGCACCTATTGCATCATCGGTCACTCCGAGCGTCGTGACTACTTCCACGAGACCGACGAGGATCAGAACAAGAAGGCCAAGGCCCTCGTTGCCGCCGGTCTTGTTCCCGTCTTCTGCTGCGGCGAGTCCCTTGAGGTCCGCGAGGCCGGCACCTATGTCGAGCACGTCGTGAACCAGGTCAAGGCCGGCCTTTCTGGTCTTGAGATCGCCTGCCCCAAGCAGGTCGTCGTCGCCTACGAGCCCATCTGGGCCATCGGTACCGGCAAGACCGCTACCGCCGAGGACGCTCAGGAGGTCTGCGGCGCCATCCGTGAGACCCTCAAGGAGATGTTCGGCGAGGAGCTCGCTAACGGCATCCGCGTGCTGTATGGCGGTTCCGCAAAGCCCGGCAACATCGCCGAGCTCGTCGCCAAGCCCGACGTTGACGGCGCCCTCGTGGGCGGCGCTTCGCTCAAGGCTGCCGACTTCGCTTCTATGGTCGTCAAGGCAGGCGAGTAGGACATATGGCACAGTGTCATCTTCCTGCACTCCTGATCATCATGGACGGTTGCGGCCTGGCTCCGGCCGATGGCGAGAACGCCGTCGCCGCTGCCAAGACGCCCTTCCTTGATAGTCTGTACGAGAAGTACCCCCACACCACGCTCGGCGCTTCGGGCGAGGACGTGGGCCTTCCCGACGGTCAGATGGGCAACTCCGAGGTGGGTCACCTCAATATCGGTGCCGGTCGCATCGTGTTCCAGGAGCTTTCGCGCATCAACAATGCCATCAAGGACGGCTCCATCGCCAAGAACGAGGTCTTCGTCAAGGCTATGGACGACGTCAAGGCTGACGGCAAGACTCTGCACCTCATGGGCCTTATGAGCCCTGGCGGTGTTCATTCTCACATGAACCACGTCGAGGCCCTGGTCAAGATGGCTGCCCAGCATGGCGTCAAGACCGTTCGCGTCCACGCCTTCATGGATGGCCGCGACGTGGACCCGCAGTCCGGTGCCGGTTACATGAGTGAGTTCTGCGCCTTCCTGGCTAAGATCTCCGAGGAGACCGGTTGCGACGCTCGCGTTGCCACCGTCTCGGGCCGTTATTGGGCCATGGACCGCGATAATCGTTGGGAGCGCATCCAGCGCGCCTACGACGTCATGGTCAACGCGTCCGATGCCGATACCGACCCCGTTGCCGGTATCAAGGCCTACTACGAGAAGGATCCGCGCGGCGACGAGTTCGTCGAGCCTTTCGCTGCCCACAACGAGGGCATTCACGAGGGCGACGCGGCCATCTTCTTCAACTTCCGCCCCGACCGCGCTCGTCAGATGACCCGCGTGTTCACGGACAAGGAGTTCGACGGCTTTGAGCGCGAGCAGATCAAGCTTTCGCACTTTGTGACGATGACCGAGTACGATCCGACGTTTGACGTCGAGGTCGCCTTCCCCAAGACGTTCCCCGAGAATGTCCTGGCCGACGTTATCGCCGCCAATGGCATGAAGCAGCTGCATACCGCCGAGACCGAGAAGTACGCCCATGTGACGTTCTTCCTCAACGGCGGCATCGAGGAGCCCAAGGAGGGTGAGGAGCGCGTGCTCGTCGCTTCCCCCAAGGTCGCTACCTACGATCTGCAGCCCGAGATGAGCGCTCCCGAGGTTACTGAGAAGCTTGTCGCTGCCATCAACGAGGATCGCGCTAATTTCTACATCGTGAACTTCGCGAATTGCGACATGGTTGGTCACACCGGTGTCTTCGATGCCGCCGTTAAGGCCGTCGAGGCTGTTGACGATGCCCTGTCCAAGGTTGTCCCGGCGATTCTCGCTAAGGGCGGCTTTGCGCTGATTACCGCCGACCACGGCAACGCCGATCACATGTTTGACGTTGCTTCCGACGGTTCCAAGCATCCGTTTACGGCTCACACCACCAACCGCGTGCCGTTCATCATCGTTGATGAGAAGGCACAGCTCACCGGTATCGAGGACGGTCGTCTTTCCGATATCGCCCCGACTATGCTCACCATGGCTGGTCTGGAGCCTTCCGCCGAGATGACGGGCCGCGTGCTCGCCACCGAGGCGTAATAGAAAACAAATAACGTTTTCTAGCAAGGGGGTTGTCCACAATCGGACAACCCCCTTTTTGGTATTTCTGCCATTTCTACCCCGTCCCCGAGCGGCAGGTAGGGGAGAGCGGGGGATTGTGGTACAGTACTGGAGTTTGAATTGTTCTATTAAGGAGCTTATCTATGGGTCCGTTCCAGATTCTTCTGTTTGTCGTTTGGGCTATCTCTGCCGTGGCGCTGACGATTCTCGTCCTGATGCATTCCGGTAAGGGTACCGGCGTTTCGGATATGATTGCTAGCTCGCTGTATAACTCCAGCTCTGCCACAGGCGTCATGGAACAGAACCTTGACCGCCTGACCGTCATCATGGCTGTCGTGTTTGCCGTGTGCGTCGTGCTGTGCATGTTCTTCTTCCCGCAGGGCATCGTGGGCTACTAATCACGAGCCGCATAAGTACTTGTAAAGGGTTCCGCAAGTGCGGGACCCTTTTTTTGTTTACATATTTGTAACAGAGTCAAAAATATCACCACATACTTCACCCAACTAAAGAAATTCTTGACCGTTGACCGGAATCAGGCCCAATTTGTGCATAAAATGCGCTACTGTATTGCAAAACGTTGGCCTGTTGTGCATAACCAGCCATAGCAACAGGCAGCGTTTTGATGGTTCGGATCGGATTGTCTCGACATGTGTCCGACTGAACATTTCTTTGTCCTATCTCATAAGGAGGATGGCATGGCTGATTCTATGTTCCACCAGCCCGTTATGGGTCGTCGCGCCTTTGTTGGCGGCACCCTCGCTGCGAGCTCCATGGCTTTTCTTGCCGCATGCGGCAAGAAGGGCGGCGACGCTTCCGGTTCTGAGTCCGGTTCGACGCTGAACTTCTACATCAACAACCCGGTCTGCATTGACCCCTACAATGTCCAGGAGGACCAGGGCACTCAGGTCGAGTACCAGCTCTTTGACGCTCTGACCTCTTATGACGCCGAGAAGGGCGAGATCGTTCCGCTGGCTTGCGAGTCCTTCGAGGCCAACGACGACGCCACCGAGTTCACCTTCAAGATCAAGAAGGCCAAGTTCCACAACGGTGACGACGTTACCTCCAAGTCCTTCAAGCTCGGTTGGGAGCGTCTGGTCAACACCAAGTCGGCCATCGCTACCGAGTACGGCCCTTCCGAGGTCTCCTATCACCTTTCCATGGTCGAGGGCTATGACGACCTGCTTGCCGGTAACGCCACCGAGCTCAGCGGTGTTACTTGCCCCGACGATGAGACCCTCGTCGTCAAGCTGTCTTCCGCTTACGCCGACTTCCCCTTCGTCGCCTCTCACCCGGCTCTGTCCCCGGTTCCCGAGTGCGCCGAGTCTGATGCCAAGAGCTTCTATCTTGCACCGGTCGGTAACGGCCCGTTCATGATGGACGGCAAGTGGGAGGATGGTCAGGAGATCAACCTCAAGAAGTTCAACGACTACTATGGCGACAAGGCCAAGATCGATGGCATCCACTTCCAGGTCATCAAGGACATGGAGACCGCTTACAAGGAGTTCCAGGCCGGTAACCTCGATGTCTGCGACGTTCCCGTTGCTCAGATCGACGCCGCCAAGAAGGATCGCGGCGTGTCCAAGGACGGCTACACCATGGGCGACGGCGAGCGCATGTTGCTTGGCTCCGAGCCTTCCACCTACTACCTGACCTGCAACAACACGGCCGAGCCGTTCAACAACGCCGACCTGCGCAGGGGTATCTCCCTGGCCATCAACCGTGAGGCCATCTGCAAGACCATCTTCAAGGGTACCCGTACCCCCGCCGACGGCATTGTTCCTCCGGGCATCGATGGCTACAAGGAGGGCGCATGGGAGTTCTGCGCCTACGACGTCGACAAGGCTAACGAGTACCTCGACAAGGTTGCTCCCGCTGACGCTAACGGCGATCGTGGCATTAACGTGACTCTGTCCTACAACCAGGACGGTGGCCACAAGGAGATCATGGAGTCCATCATCGGCGACCTCGCCAAGGTGGGCGTTACCGCAACTTCCGATACCCCTGAGTGGTCTGCCCTGCTCGAGCAGTATCAGAACTTCAACTATCAGTTCGGTCGTCTGGGCTGGATTGCCGACTACCCGATCATGGACAACTTCCTGTATCCGCTGTTCCACTCCGACTCCCTCGGTGGCGACAACCGTTCCGGTTACAACAACCCCGAGTTCGACGCCAAGGTCGACGAGGCTCGTACCACGGTTGACGACGACGAGCGCGTCGCTAAGATGCAGGAGGCCGACGCTATGGTCGCTGCCGACTGCCCGGTCATCCCGGTGATGTTCTACACGCACACCATCGTCGGCTCCGATCGCATCAAGCACCTCTATGTCGATCCGCAGAAGCATGCCGAGCTGGGTACCGCTGAGCTCGCCTAAGAGTTTGCAGCTTCCGTGAGGGTCAAGTATTTACGTAGACCTCATGGGAAACATACAGTTCTCCCTAACCTGGGGTAAACTGGCTGATGGTAATTTTGGGATGCCGGTCTGGCGATCGGCATCCCATTTAGGTTAATCCCTAGATAGGGGAGTGGTATGGGTAAGTACATCGTTAAACGTGTGCTTCAGTTCATCCCGGTATTTTTGGGCGTTACGCTGATTCTGTTCGCCCTCCAGAATATCGTGCCGGGAGATCCGATCAAGCTGATCGGTGGAGACAAGGCTCTGTCCCCCGAGGTGGAGCTTCAGCTTCGCGTTCGCTATCACCTGGTCCAGACGGACGAGGACGGCAACGCGATCCTTGACGAGAACGGCGACCCCGTTCAAACGTCGCTCGTGGACCGTTACTTGTATTACATGAACGGCCTGCTTCATGGCGATCTGGGCAATTCGTATCAGCGCAAGCTGCCGGTTACGGAAATCTTTGCCCAGAAGTACCCGTATACGGTCAAACTTGCCGCGTGCGCCATCGTGCTCGAGGCAATCATGGGTATCGGTGCGGGTATCATTTCGGCGGTAAAGCGTTATTCCTTCTGGGATATTTTGGTAACGCTCACCACGTCGATCCTCGTTGCGGTCCCGGCCTTCTGGCTCGGTATGTTGCTGCAGCTGTTCTTTGGCGTCATCCTCAAGGACGCCACGGGCGGTGCATTCTCCATGCCGATCTCGGGTGCCGGCGGTTCCAGCTCTCAGTATCAGGATTGGATGCACTATGTGCTTCCGACCATTACGCTGGCTTCGGTTTCGACCGCTTATGCTGCCCGCATTATGCGCTCGCAGCTGCTTGACGTCATGAACCAGGATTACATCCGCACTGCAAAGGCCAAGGGTCTCTCCAATCGCGCGATTATCATCAAGCACGCGCTTAAGAATGCACTCATCCCCGTCGTTACCTATATTGGTGTCGACTTTGGCGGCATGCTTTCGGGCGCCATCCTGACCGAGACGGTCTTTAACTGGCCCGGTATCGGCTATGAGGTCTATCGCGCCATTAGCATGCGTGACTGGCCCATCGTTATGGGCGGCGTTACGCTCATCGTCGTCGTCGTCATGGTGATCAACCTGCTCGTCGACATTAGCTATGCATTCCTCGACCCGCGCATCCGCCTTGGCGGTCCGTCGGATAAGGCCTAAGGGAGGTACGTCTCATGCAGGAAACTGATTCTCAGTCTCAGGAGCAGGCTACCGCCACCAAGGCCGCATCTGCTCCCGCCAAGTCCCGCACGCTGTGGGGCGACGCTTTCAAGCGTCTTCGTAAGAACAAGCTCGCCGTTATCGGTGTCTGCTGGATCATCATCGTCGTTGTGGTTGCCCTGACCGCAGATCTGTGGGCTAAGCCCTGGCTCGGTTCGCCGACGGCTTCCGATTCGACCACCATGGCCGAGACGTCGCTGCTGGCTCCGTGTGCAGAGCACCCGTTTGGCACCGACGCCCTTGGTCGTGACATTCTCGTCCGCGTTATCTACGGTGCACGCGTTTCGCTTTCCGTCGGCATTATGGCCACTGCGATCTCCACGGTGATCGGTCTGGTCATGGGTGCCCTGGCCGGTTTCTACGGCGGTATCTGGGATACGATCATTATGCGCTGTGCGGATATCTTCCTGGCGTTCCCGTACGTGCTGTTCGTTGTCGCCATGATCGCCGTTATCGGCCGTGGTCTTCAGAACGTCTTTATCGCCATCGGTATTCTCGGCTGGCCTTCGATTGCGCGCGTCTTCCGCTCTGCAATCTTGACGGTCAAGGAAAACGATTACGTTGACGCTGCGCGCGCAATGGGTGCATCTGATGCACGTATCGTCGTGCGTCACATTTTCCCGAACTCCGTCGCCTCCATCGTGGTCTACGCGACCATGAACATTGGTGGCGCCATTCTGACCGAGTCCGCTCTGTCCTTCCTCGGCATGGGCGTTATTCCGCCCACGCCTTCGTGGGGCTCCATGATTCAGGACGGTCAGCAGTATCTTCTGACTGCTCCCTGGATGATGATCATGCCCGGTCTGGCAATTCTCTCGACGGTGCTCGCCTTCACCCTGCTGGGTGATGGTCTGCGCGACGCCCTCGACGTCAAGATGAAGGACGCATAAGGATGAAGAAGAACAAGAACTATGTGGACCTGAAGGACCAGCCGGTTCCCGAGGGCCAGCATCTGCTCGAGGTCGATGACCTTAAGATGTATTTCCACACCGAGGATGGCGTTGTTCGCGCCGTCGACGGTGTCTCCTACACGCTCGATCGCGGCGAGACCCTGGGCGTCGTCGGTGAGTCCGGCTCCGGTAAGTCCGTGACCGCCATGACCATCATGGGCCTTATCTCGATGCCCCCGGGAAAGATCGAGGGCGGCGACGTTCGCTATCGTGGCCGTTCTATTCTCGAGATGACCGAGGAAGAGATGCAACACATTCGCGGTAACGATATCGCGATGATCTTCCAGGATCCTATGACCTCCTTGAACCCGGTCTATAAGATCGGCAAGCAGGTGGGCGAGGGCCTTCGTCTGCACCGCGGCTACTCCAAGCAGGAGGCGCTCAAGCGCGCTACCGAGCTTTTGGACCTCGTTGGCATTCCTGAGCCCGAGAAGCGCGTCAATGAGTATCCGCACCAGTTCTCTGGCGGTATGCGTCAGCGTGTCATGATTGCCATGGCCCTTGCCTGCGATCCCGATATTCTGATTGCCGACGAGCCCACGACTGCCCTGGACGTTACCATCCAGGCTCAGATTATCGAGCTCATGCAGGAGATGCAGGAGAAGAACGGCAACGCCATCATCATGATTACCCATGACCTGGGCGTCGTCGCCGATATGGCCGACAAGATCATGGTTATGTACGCCGGCCGTCCCGTCGAGTTCGGTACTGCTGAGGAGATCTTTTACGAGAGCCGTCACCCCTATACTTGGGGCCTGATTCGCTCCATCCCGGAGCAGGCTATCGATGAGAAGAAGCCGCTTACGCCGATTCACGGCAACCCGCCTTCGCTCATGAACCTGCCCGAGGGCTGCGTCTTCTCTCCTCGCTGCCCCTATGCGACGGACAAGTGCCGCAAGCAGCGCCCCGAGCGCGTTGTCACCGAGTCTGGTCATTACTCTGCGTGCCACTACTCCGGTGACCCCGAGTTCCTCAAGAACGCCCCTGAGACGTCCCGTACACGCAAGGATTCCAAGAAGGGAGGCGAGGCGTAATGGCAGATACCAACGAACGTACTCCGCTGCTGAAGGTCGAGCACCTCTCTAAGGAGTTTCCCGCTGAGTCCGGCATGTTCGCCAGGCGCTTCTCCAAGCGTGTCGTCTCTGCTGTAAACGACATCTCTTTTGAGATTTATCCGGGCGAGACCTTTGGTCTGGTTGGCGAGTCTGGTTGCGGTAAGTCCACCACGGGCCGCACCATCATGCGTCTGACCAAGCCGACCGCCGGTAAGGTGTTCTTCCAGGGCAAAGACGTTGCCGAGATGAGCAAACATGAGATCAAGGACATGCGTCGTGAGATGCAGTTTATCTTCCAGGATCCTTATGCTTCGCTCAATCCTCGTATGACCATCGGCGAGATCGTCTCCGAGCCCATGACCATTCACGGTGTGGGCACCAAGGAGGAGCGCATTGAGCGCGTCCGCGAGTTGCTGGACGTCGTCGGTCTGAACCCCGAGCACATTAACCGCTATCCTCATGAGTTCTCTGGCGGTCAGCGTCAGCGTGTCGGCATTGCCCGTGCATTTGCGCTGAAGCCCAAGCTGATTATCTGCGACGAGCCGGTTTCCGCTCTGGATGTGTCCATTCAGGCCCAGGTTCTGAACCTGCTCAAGGAACTGCAGGACAAGTTCGGTACCGCATATCTGTTTATCGCCCACGACCTGTCCGTCGTGCAGCACATCTCCGATCGTGTTGCCGTTATGTATCTGGGTAAGATGGTCGAGGTTTCGGACTGGAAGACGCTCTACAGTGAGCCTCACCATCCGTACACGCAGTCGCTGCTGTCTGCCGTGCCGGTTCCCGATCCTGATATCCAGAAGAACCGTAAGCGCATCATCCTTGCCGGCGATCCGCCGTCACCGCTGGATCCGCCGACCGGCTGCCGTTTCCACACGCGCTGCCCGATCGCGCAGGGCATCTGCTCCGAGAAGCTTCCTGAGTTTAAGGAAGTTGCCCCGGGCCACTGCTGCGCTTGCCACTTCGCCGAGCCGTTCCCGATCAAGGAATCGCACATCGACCTGTAGTCGGTTGTACTCGTCCGGGCCCACCCTGGTGTTACTTTTCAGAACGTCCTCGGACATGCAAGAAACCCCCGCTGCGCACTTCGTGCGGCGGGGGTTTCTTGCGTCCTGTGGAATGTTCTGAAAAGTAACACCAGGGCGGGCCCTACGTTAACTCGGCAGGGGGAGTGCGATTCCTCGATCGCTCACTAAACCTAATAAGAAATTGAGGAGGCCGGAGCATTAGCTCCGGCCTCCTTATATAAGGGCTCGGCAAAGCCGAGCCACTAAATATATATCAGCCCCAGAACATGTTTGAGAACGGTGTCTGGAGTACGTGGACGCAGGTCCCGAATCGGTGTTGCCTCCCGGCGCATTCCGCAGGGGGAGCGATATTTTGCAGCACGAAGTGCGTAGCAAAATATCGCTCATGCCCGAGGACGCGCCGGGAGGCAACACCGATTCGGGACCGGACATAAGCGTCTACCTGCGCATTTACAAATTCGTAAACTTTTTTCAAAAAAGTGCTTGCACAGTTCTCGAAACATAGGTTATTATCTTCCTCGTTGAACGCGCGGGTCCAACAAAACGAACCGTGAATCAACAACATAGCATGTCGGAGTGGCGGAATTGGCAGACGCGCTAGCTTGAGGTGCTAGTGACCGCTTTTTGGTCATGCGGGTTCAAGTCCCGCCTCCGACACCATCGCATTTGAGAAGCCTCTTCGGAGGCTTTTTTGTTACCGATAGACGGTGGGGTCCACGATGGAAACGCTTGAACGCAACGAGTGGGCAGACGTTGCCCAACTAGTCGAGATCACGAGCGATGCTGTCATCATCTGCGAGCTCGACGGAACAATTCTGCATGTGAATAATCGCTTACTTGGTTTGATGTGCGAGGAACGCGCCGACGTCATCGGTGGAGATGTTAAAGACGTCCTGTACTCGTCCGCTTTTGAACGTGCGACGGAACATCGTCTGCCATTTGAAACTGATGGCTCCGAGAATGAACTGATGCTCAAGCTGAGTGACGGCTCCTTTATCCCCGTCTTGGTTCGTGCGGGCTCCGTAACGCCTCCACGCATCTTTGGGCGCCGCGCGCCACGTGTCTTGGTGGCGCTCCATAGCATCGAAGAACAGTATTCGCACGACCGACAGCTCAAGCGTGCGTTATCGGAGCTTAGAGTGGCGAACAAGCGCCTCTCTGGCACGCTCTCGGTCATTATGAGTACCGTGGGCTCCGATGAGCTGCCCAGCCTACTTGATACCGTTTTGAACCAGCTTGTAGGAACGCTCGATGCTTCGGGTGCCGCTATCTATTTTTCTGAGAGCGGCGGTTTTAAGCTACGCGGTGTTTCCAAGGAGCTGTACGACAGCTACCTGCCCGAGTTTTTGCCGTATGGCGCTGGCATTCCGACGTATGTTCTTCGTGAGTCGCGTGCCTGTCGCTTGTCGATTCAACAGGACCTTGAGGGCGATAGGGCCGCCTCCGGTATGTTCATGGACTTGGACAATCGTTCTAAGCACCTGTTGCGCGTGCAGGATATGCCTCCGTACCGCAGCGAGATCTGTCTTCCCGTTTTTTACGGTACGCAGATCCTTGGCGTGCTGGAAGTTGGTTGGAAACGCCCCCAGGCACCGCTCGCCTATGACGTTAATGTACTCGAGGTCATTTGCGATTACTTGTCTATCCAACTGGTCGGCATGGCATCGAGTCTTCGCTCTCGTCGCACGGCCGAGCTTGGCCGCTCGCTCAATGTCTTACGTGATGAGTTGTTTACCTTTCTAGACGATTCCTTCGCGGCTACCCAGGCGGTATCGTCCGAGATCTGCAATATGCTCAACTGCCATTTTTGCCCTGTTGAGTATGACGCCAGTCTGGATTCCTACGTCATAGATTTTGAAGGCGGCAGTCGCGTTGCTTTGCCGGACGATCCCGAGAATCTTTTCTTTTCCACGACGGCGCCAGCGGCACGTCTGGGGGCTGGCCCTGATGGCTTTGAGGCATCTGTTTTGGGGGGTACGAGTGCCGAGGACCTTAAACACGTCCGTATAACTCGCGTTGACGAATCGATGCCTATGGGAGGCTGGCTTAGGGCGCATGGTCTGCCTTGTCAAGGTCTCTACGTCGACTCCGGCATCGAGGCGGGGCACCCGCGCTTTGAGGGCGATGGCAAGCACAGTAACGACGCGATTGTTCCTGCTTCTGTTGCGAAGAGCCCGACGACGCGCGCGCTGCTGCTTCGTGATGGTAGCCAAGAGCCGATTGATGATCTTGAATATGACTACTTGGTGCACTTGGCGCATGACTTTGAACTGATCTACGAAGGCGAATCTCAAAAGCGCGAGGAGCGCCATATCGCTCAGACCCTTCAGATCGGCATGAGAAATTCCTTGGGGGATGTTCCGGGTATCGCAACCGATTCGGTGTACCTGTCGGCCACGAATTCGGCGTTGGTCGGAGGCGATTTCTATACGCTCATTCGTCTTCCCGACGACTGCGCCGTCATGATTCTGGGTGATGTGTCTGGCAAAGGCATTGAGGCCGCATCGATGTCCGCGCTCGTCAAGACGGCCCTGACGGCATATGCCTGGGAGGGCGCTGGACCGGCCCGCATGGCACGCTCCCTTAACAGCATGCTCATGGGCTTTTCGAGGGTCGAGACGTTCGTGACGGCCTTTATCGCCAAGATTGACCTTAAAGCCGGACGCGCAACGTATTGTTCGGCGGGCCATCCTCCGACCATGGTCATCAGGCCAGAGTCGATGCCGCTGGGTGGCGGCGAGGCTCGTGGGGGAGAGGTCGAGCTGCTTGGATGCCAATCGGGTGTAATCGGTGCCTTTGAGAGCATGGTGTACGAGACAGGCGTGTTTACGTTCGCCCCCGGCGACATGCTCTTCATGTATACGGATGGAACGATTGAGGCCCGCGACCGCACCGGAGTGTTCTTTGGCGAGCAGCGCTTGCGCGACCTTCTGCTTTCTGTTTCGGGGGAGGGCGTGTCGGGCATTTGCGGCAAGGTCTTGGGCGAGCTTGACCGATTTACCGAATCGGCGCTGGACGATGACATTGCATTGGTGTCCCTTGAGTTTTTACGGGGTCGTTCATAGACGACGCTGGGCGGGCTGAATCCGTACGGTTAGGGAAACGAATGCATTGAGTGGGCTTTTTTGGGGAACCATGGTCGTATGAATGAGTGGAATGACATAGCGGTTTTGACGCCACCAGGCGATATCGACATCGCCACGGTGCCTGCGCTGCGTCGGCGGTTGGATGCTTTGATTGGCCGCGGCGTGCGTCGTGTCGTCATCAACTGTCAGGCTGTTAGCTTTATCGATTCGACGGGCTTGGCATTCCTGCTTACACGCGCTCGTGAGCTCATGAGGCGAGAAGGCCTGCTTTCGCTCGTCAATGCATCGGGTGAAGTTGTTCGCTTTTTGGAGATTGCTCGTCTTGTCGATATCCTTCATGTCGCGGGGCCGGCACGGGAGTCTATTCCCGCTATTCCGGTGGGGGAGCTGCCTCGCTGGAGTAAGAGCGTCGAGGTCCGTCAGGGTATCGAGAATCTTCCATACTACCGACATCGCATCGCCGAACTCCTTGAATCGCTGCCGTTGCGCCGTGACGAGCGCTACGATGTCGCATTGGCGTCGGGGGAGGCGCTGGGTAATGCCTATGACCATGCGGGCGGTATCGGGTGCGTCCTGACGGTTCAAGCCTATGGCGATCGCGTTGTGGTTGAGGTGCTTGATCGAGGTGCCGGCTATTCTATCGATGAAACGAGCGAGCCGGTTGCATCTGAGGAACGCGGCCGTGGTATCAAGCTTATGCGTATGCTCGTCGATAACGTGGAGGTTGCTCGTCGTACGGACGGCGCCGGCACGCGCGTGCAGATGGTGAAGCTGTTTAGCGGAGCGCTGGAATCGTGTGCCTAGCCAATCGCTTTAGCGCGTTTGGCTACTAAGAACATGCGGCAGACAAGTTTTTTGAAAAAAGTACTTGCGTCTTTTGGACAACTCGCGTAAATTAATAACCCGCAAGCGGACATGGCTCAGTTGGTAGAGCACAACCTTGCCAAGGTTGGGGTCGCGGGTTCGAGCCCCGTTGTCCGCTCCATTGCATTTCCGGACCGTTTAGGCGGTCCTTTTTCGGCGAAGTGGCCAAGTGGTAAGGCAGAGGCCTGCAAAGCCTTTACCCCCGGTTCGAATCCGGGCTTCGCCTCCAGGCAACATCCGGGCGCTCCGGCGCCCGTTTTGTTTTACATATGCGGACATGGCTCAGTTGGTAGAGCACAACCTTGCCAAGGTTGGGGTCGCGGGTTCGAGCCCCGTTGTCCGCTCCAAACGCAGCAGCCCGACTACTACGGTAGCCGGGCTTTTTTGTACCCATCGCATGGGCTCGAACCCGAGAGGGGGCGAGGGTTTTGGGGCGTGGCTGCGGCGTTGTTTGTCGCGAATGTTCGCTTTGGGCGTATCATCGTGGGCATCTCGCAAAACCTCGTTGCAAGGGAGACTCATCCCATGGCTACAGAAAAGTCCTCGTCGCGCTCATGGATGTCCGATGCCGCGATCTATCAGATCTACCCGCGCTCGTTTAAGGATTCGACTGGTTCGGGTCTGGGCGATATCGCGGGCATTACCCAGCAGATGGACTATCTTGAGCGGCTGGGTATCGAGGCCATCTGGCTGAGTCCGTTTTACCCATCGCCTCTTGTCGATGGCGGCTATGATGTGGCGGACTACTGCGATGTCGACCCACGGCTCGGCTCGCTTGACGACTTCGATGACATGATCGCTGCGGCTCACGTGCGCGGCATCAAGGTCATCGTCGACATCGTGCCCAACCATTCATCCAACCAGCACCCCTGGTTCAAGGCCGCTCTTGCCGCCGGCCCCGGATCGCCCGAGCGCGCCCGCTATATCTTCCGCGATGGTCGCGGCGAACATGGCGAGCTGCCTCCCACCAATTGGAATGCCAACTTTGGCGGCCCCGCCTGGACGCGTGTCGCGGACGGTCAGTGGTATCTGCACATGTTTACGCCCGAGCAGCCGGACTTTGACTGGTCGTGCCCCGAGGTTCATGCGTTCTTTTGCGACGTCCTGGCGTTTTGGAGCGATCGAGGCGTCGATGGCTTTCGCATTGATGTGGCGCACGGTCTTGCCAAGGATCTCGACCGCGATGACCTCGACCGGTGGCATCTCGCCGAGGGCGATGACATGGTTGACGACGGCACCCATCCGCTGTGGGATCGCAACGAGGTCCACGAGATCTATCGCGAGTGGCGTCGCGTGTTCGACCGCTATGATCCGCCGCGCAGCGCCGTTGCCGAGGCGTGGGTGCTGCCCGAGCGTCAGTATCTCTACGCGCGTCCCAGCGAGCTTGGTCAGACATTTAACTTTGAGTTCGCCAAGGCCACTTGGACCTATGATGACATGCACGCTGCAATCGAGGAGGGCTTGAAGGCGGCCATTGAATCCGATTCCGCCTCGACCTGGGTACTCTCCAACCACGACGTGCCGCGCGTGGCGACACGCTATGCCCTGCCGCAAATCAAGGCGACGCGCTACCACCAGATTGCGCTCGACTGGCTCTTACGCGACGGGTCGTCTTATGACGAGGACCGTGAATTCGGCGAGCGCCGCGCGCGGGCGGCCCTTTTGCTTGAGCTGGCGCTTCCGGGCTCGGCATACGTGTACCAGGGTGAGGAGCTCGGCCTTTTTGAGGTGGCTGACATTCCGTGGGCTGCACTCGAAGATCCCACTGCGACCAATACGCACGGACCGAAGCGCGAGAAGGGGCGCGACGGCTGTCGTGTGCCCCTGCCATGGGTAGCGGCGGACGATCCCACGCAGGGCGGATCGTTTGGGTTTTCGCCTGCGGACGCCGATGCGGCGCCCCATCTGCCGCAGCCTGCATGGTTTTCCGATTACGCTGCCGATAGAGAAGAAGCGGACCCGACATCGATGCTTGCGCTCTATCGTGACGCCCTCTGGCTGCGGCGCAAGCTGCACGGGTGCGCCAACGATCTTGCGTGGCTCGATCTTGACGGGCGCACCGGCCTTGCGGATGGTGCCGAGGGCGCTGAGGGCGGCGTCATCGCCTATCGCCGCGACAACGGATGGGCGTGTGTGACGAACTTCGGTGCAGCACCCGTGGAGCTGCCGGCGGGCAGGGTCCTGCTCACCTCATCACCGCTTGTAGACGGCAGGCTCGCGCAGGACAGCTCCGCCTGGATCATGCTCGGTGAGATATAGGAGCCTCTTGCGGCGAGTTTGCGTTTGCCTGCGCTTTCCGTGGTGGCTGATGTCTTCGTGAGGTTCGCGAGGGCGTCGCAAAACTTTTCAAAAAAAGTTCTTGCATTTGGGTGGATCATCCCGTATATTAAATCCTCGCAGGCGGACATGGCTCAGTTGGTAGAGCACAACCTTGCCAAGGTTGGGGTCGCGGGTTCGAGCCCCGTTGTCCGCTCCATTTGGGCGTTTAGCTCAGGGGGAGAGCGCTTCCCTGACACGGAAGAGGTCAGAAGTTCAAATCTTCTAACGCCCACCAAATGTTCGCAGCTCAGAGGCTATGTCCTCTGGGCTGTTTTATTTTTGTCACCAAGCACGCCGCCAAATAAGCCACCAAATATTGATCCAAGGTCTGTACGCGATGGTCTTCACATCCCGTAGAGGTGCCGGCAGATTGCATACGTCCTGGCTGATCGTGACCGCAACATGTTGGTCAAGCATAATCTTTTGGATTCTTTTGGCGTGGGCGGCTTGGTTTTGGTAGGATTTGTCAGCGGCTTGACTAAGGGGGTTTTATAACTGCCATGCAGGTAGCCGTGTTGGTAACGTTTTACCGACTTGCCAAGAACCCCTCATTTTTAATGCGTCTGCAAAATGACTAATTGCTTTGACCTGCTGAAACACTATATGTTGTGTTTGACCTAAAAAAAGAATACAGGATATAGATGCCTCTTTGTCGTATGATAGATGGCGGACAGAGAACGAGAACCTTATTCGCCCCATTTGGATAGATCTTTGAGCCCCTTGATTGGCTGCGAGGATTGTCCGCATGAGGGCCTATGGTTATCGAGAACACAGATTGCGCGACGGCGCCGCAAGACAGGGGCAAGCCCTGCCGGGTATCGTTTGGCTCTGAAGCGCGATGAGGCTACGACGCGAAAGAGGCAAGAGGATGAAGATCATCAAGCGCAGCGGCACCGAGGTTGTCTTTGACATCGATAAGATCGTCAATGCCATCCGTGCCGCAAACTTGGAGGTCGAGGAGAGCTCTCGTCTTACCGACCGCCAGGTGGTTTACGCGGCGCAAAACGTCGCCGAGGCATGCGAGAACGCGGGCCACACTGTTTCGGTCGAGGAGATTCAGGATTTGGTCGAGGACGAGATTATGCGTCTCGACTGCTACGAGGTTGCCCGCCACTACATCATCTATCGCTATGTTCAGAGCCTGAAGCGTCAGAAGAACACGACCGATGACAAGATCCTGTCGCTGAT
The DNA here is from genome assembly GCA_958413895.1 of uncultured Collinsella sp. GTDB lineage: Bacteria > Actinomycetota > Coriobacteriia > Coriobacteriales > Coriobacteriaceae > Collinsella. The sequence goes on along the minus strand of CATYVQ010000011.1, from coordinate 52,570 downwards.
TGAGTGCAATAACGAAGAGGTTAAGCAGGAGAACTCCAACAAGAACCCGACCGTCAACTCCGTTCAGCGCGACTATATGGCCGGCGAGATTTCCAAGGACCTGACCCAGCGCGTGCTGCTGCCCCAGGAGATCGTGGATGCCCATAATGAGGGCCTGATCCATTTCCACGATTCGGATTACTTTGCCCAGCACATGCACAACTGCGATCTGGTGAACCTGGAGGACATGCTCCAGAACGGCACTGTTATCTCGGGTACGCTGATTGAGAAGCCGCACAGCTTCTCGACCGCCTGCAACATCGCGACGCAGATCATCGCCCAGGTTGCTTCCTCTCAGTACGGTGGCCAGTCGATTTCGCTGACCCATCTTGCCCCGTTCGTCGAGGTGAGCCGTCAAAAGATTCGCGGCGAGGTCGCCCGCGAGCTCGAGGAGCTCGGCGTTTCCGCATCTCCCGAAAAGGTCTGCGAGGTCGTTGAGGACCGCCTGCGTGACGAGATCCGTCGCGGCGTTCAGACGATTCAGTATCAGGTCGTGACCCTTATGACCACCAACGGCCAGGCGCCGTTCGTGACGGTCTTCATGTATCTTAACGAGGCCCGTACGCCTCAGGAGAAGCACGACCTTGCCATGATCGTGGAGGAGACGCTTCGCCAGCGCTACGAGGGCGTTAAGAACGAGGCCGGCGTGTGGATTACCCCGGCATTCCCCAAGCTCATCTATGTACTCGAGGACGATAACGTTCACGAGAATTCCCCGTACTTCTACCTGACCCAGCTGGCCGCTAAGTGCACCGCCAAGCGCATGGTGCCCGACTACATCTCCGAGAAGAAGATGCGCGAGCTCAAGCTGTCGAAGGGCGAGACCGCGGGCAACGGCGACTGCTATACCTGCATGGGTTGCCGCAGCTTCCTGACGCCCGACCGCTCCGGTAACGGATTTAACAACGTGGCCAACGCGCTGAACTATGACCCGAACAAGCCCAAGTACTACGGTCGCTTTAACCAGGGCGTTGTGACCATCAACCTGCCCGATGTCGCGCTGAGCTCGCATCAGGACATGGACAAGTTCTGGAAGATCTTCGACGAGCGCCTTGAGCTGTGCCACCGCGCCCTGCTGTGCCGTCATGAGCGTCTGATGGGTACGCTTTCGGATGCCGCACCGATTCTTTGGCAGTACGGCGCCCTCGCCCGCCTGAAGAAGGGCGAGACGATCGACAAGCTGCTCGTGGGCGGTTACTCCACCATTAGTCTGGGTTATGCCGGCCTGTACGAGTGCGTCAAGTACATGACGGGCCACAGCCACACCGAGAAGGAGGGCACGCCCTTTGCCATGGCCGTCATGCAGCGCATGAACGACAAGTGCGCGGAGTGGAAGGCCGAAAGCGATATTGACTTCTCGCTGTACGGTACCCCGCTTGAGTCGACGACCTACAAGTTCGCCAAGTGCCTGCAGCGTCGTTTTGGCATCATCCCGGGCGTGACGGACAAGGGCTACATCACCAACAGCTACCACGTCCACGTGTCCGAGGAGATCGACGCATTCGACAAGCTCAAGTTCGAGGGTATGTTCCAGCAGCTTTCGCCGGGCGGTGCCATCTCCTACGTCGAGGTTCCCAACATGCAGGACAACCTCAAGGCTGTCATCCGCGTGATGCAGTACATCTACGACAACATCATGTACGCCGAGCTCAACACCAAGAGCGATTACTGCCAGGTGTGCGGCTACGACGGTGAGATCAAGATTGTCGAGGATGACGGCAAGCTGGTGTGGGAGTGCCCCAACTGCGGCAATCGCGACCAGGAGAAGATGAACGTCGCTCGTCGTACGTGCGGCTACATCGGTACCCAATTCTGGAACCAGGGTCGAACCGAGGAGATCCGCGACCGCGTGCTGCATCTCTAATAACCATCCCAGGCCGCCCCGTAGCGAGGCCCCGGACCTTTACTCGCTATTTCGGACAGTCCTGGCTCACGAACAGGAGGCGCCACTGGCGCCTCCTGTTCGTGCGGAACTCATATCGAGCAAAAGCCCAAGCGGCCCTCTCGGTTCAGCCAAGTTGACGTAGCTGAGATGCAGCTCGTGGTCTGCTCACTCCTCGAAGTTCTTGGCGGAAATAATTCGGGCTGCAGCTGCGATTTACTTGCGATGGCGGTTGAGCCACAACCCAGTTTTTATTGGACTTCGAACCCTATGCTCGATGTTCGCTTCGTTCATTGAGTTACCCTTTGCATGAGGTCGGGACATATCGTCCCGCCCGCAGTTTCGCAGGCCGAAGGCCGAGAATGTTTGAGGACGGGATGATATGTCCCGACCTCCCGGGAGAGTTACCTATGAACTACGCGAACATTAAGTATTTCGACATTGCTGATGGGGAAGGCGTTCGTACTTCTCTGTTTGTGAGTGGGTGCCGTCGTGGGTGCAAGAATTGCTTTAACTCTGTTGCGTGGGACTTTGCTGCGGGCGAGTCCTTTGATCGCACCGTCGAGGACAAGATTATCGAGAGCCTCGATCATCCCTTTATTGACGGCCTGACGATTCTGGGCGGCGAACCTATGGAGCCCGAGAATCAGGCGGGACTCGTTGAGTTTGTCGAGCGCGTTCGTGCCGCTTATCCTGCGGGGTCAGGAAAGACCATTTGGTGTTTTACCGGCGACGTGCTCGAGGAGCTTATGCCGGGTGGTCGTCACCATACCGAGGTCACGGACCGTATCCTTGCCTGCCTCGATATGTTGGTGGATGGCCCGTTTGTTCAGGATCTGTACGATATCTCATTGCGCTTTAGGGGCTCGAGTAACCAGCGTGTGATCGATATGAACGCTACGCGCGACCGTGCTGAGCGCGAGGGCGTTGCGCTTTGTGATGCGGTTGAACTTTGGCGTGATGATCCGGTCTATTCGACCCATACTATGTAGCTTGTGGTCGATGCCGAAGGGCGTGGTACCATAGCGCGAACGTGAAATCGGAAAAGTGAGGCCCAGATGGTCGATCAGGAAAAAGTCGAGGCCGCCATTAAGCTGTTGCTTGAGGGCATAGGCGAGGACCCAACTCGTGAGGGCCTGCTGGAGACCCCGGCGCGCGTTGCCCGTATGTATGGTGAGATCGCCGGCGGTATGGACCAGAGTGCCGAGGAACACCTGTCCAAAACCTTTGCCGTCGCTTCGAACGATTTGGTTATCGAGCGCGACATCACGTTCTACTCGCTGTGTGAACATCATCTGTTGCCGTTTTATGGCAAGGCCGCCATTGGTTATATCCCTAACGGTCGGGTGGCTGGGCTTTCCAAGCTCGCCCGCACGGTTGAGGTTTATGCCCGTCGTCTGCAGCTGCAGGAGCAGCTGTGTGCGCAGGTTGCCGACGCCCTTATGGATTATCTCGCTCCCCAGGGAGCGATTGTGCTCATGGAGGCTGAGCATATGTGCATGACCATGCGCGGCGTGCAGAAGCCCGGCACCAAGACCGTGACGCTCGCTCGCCGCGGCGTCTTCGAGACCGATCCCGCGCTCGAGGAGCGGTTCTTTAGGATGCTGGGCCGCTAACCATGAGGGTCGTCAACGACTTTACATCGAAAACCGATGAGGGGACGCCGCGTCGCGGCTTTATGGCTTCGGGCCTGACTCCCTTTGGTGCCATGCCTCGCATTGATTACATTTGTGCCAACGGGCTGTTCCGGCGGCACCTGGGCAACATTGCACAGTTGGAATCGGGGCGTATCTTCTGCCGTCACGGTATTGACCATCTGCTCGATGTTGCTCGCATTATGTGGATCAAGAATCTCGAGGAACAGCTCGAATTTGACCGCGAGGTTGTCTACGCCACGGCACTTCTTCACGATATCGGCAAAGATGAACAGTATGAATCGGGTATATCCCATGATGTTGCAAGCGAACGCGTCGCTGATGCAATTCTCGGCGGCATGCCCGATGACGTGGCGTTTGAGCCGGCCGATGCCGCAGCCATTAAGACAGCCATTCTGGGCCATCGAAAGCTGCGCGTGAACAGCCAACCGCTTGAGCGTCTGCTCTATGCGGCCGACAAAGCGTCGCGCGCCTGCTTTGCATGCCCCGCGCGCAATGCTTGCAACTGGAGCGATGATAAAAAGAACCTGTCGATTCGCGTGTAGTTAGTTGCGCGGTCGGGGTTCTAAACGAAGGAGACGATCGCGATGAGTAACAAGAAGCTGCCCGAGAATGCAACCAAGACCGAGGGTGCCGAGCTCGCCCGCCGTGGAAGGGGCGAAATATCCACTGCGACGGCGGTGCCCCACGTGAGCTATGACGATCTTCGCCATGCCGACCGCATTACTATCGACGGTCTCGAGGTCTTTGCCAACCACGGCGTGTATCCCGAAGAGAACGCGCTGGGCCAGAAATTCATCGTGTCCTTGGTGCTCTATGCCGACCTGCGTGCGGCGGGGGAGCACGATAACCTGGACGCTTCGATTGACTACGGCTCGGTGTGCCACGATGTCGATGGCTATCTGCGCGAGCATACGTTTAAGCTCATCGAGGCTGCAGCCGAGGGTGTGGCCCAGATGCTGCTGCGTCGTTACCCCCTGCTGCTTGGCGTGCACGTTAAGCTCGATAAGCCTTGGGCGCCCGTCGGTCTTCCCCTGGCAAGCTGCGGTGTCGAGATCGAGCGCGTGCGCTAACCGGTTCTAATACATCTCTATGGGTGGCTGCTTGAGCCGTTGCGACAGCGCTCTATTGTTGGGGCAGTACGCGTCGAGCAGGGCGTGGAACCGATGATTGTGGCTTGGCTCGAGCAAGTGGACGAGCTCGTGGGCGACAACCATGTCGAGGCATTCGATGGGATAGGCGGCAAGTTCGCGTGCGATGCGAATGGCTCCGGTCTTGGGCGTGCATGATCCCCAGCGCGTTTTCATGCCGCGCACGGAAACGCGGGATACGGCGACACCCATTGCGATTTCGTATGCGTGCACCATATCACGCAGCGCCGATGTGACTTCGGACGTATAGAGCTGGTCGATATGGACTTGGAGCTCGTTGGGCGTTAGGCCGTCGAGGATTGCGCACCGCTTGGCCTGTGGGCCTTCGTCCGATTCGTCGGTACCCATAAAACTTGCGAAGGTAGCCTGCTTGGGCCGCGGCGCGGGGGGTTCAAAGTTGTGGTCGAGTGCATCCTGAACGGTGATGGGTTTGCCCCAAAGCGCAATGATGGACGAGGGACTGAGCGGCTCTCGCGTCGTCGCCTGACGTTGCTCGCGTTGGGCAAGTCGGCTGATAATCCAGGCGCTGTTGCGCTTTACAAACGCTTCGATACGCTCGCGGCTGGCGCTGAGCGGTGCGCTGGCGTGGACCTCGCCGCTCGATGTGACGCGTAGGTTGAAGTTCTTGACGCGCTTTTTGGTAACGACGACGGGGATGGGCGTCCCATCCGGTCGGGATACGGAAATCGTAAACTGCTGCGTCAAAAGCGGTCCTTCAGATTGGGGACGGGCCGGCATGTCGACCGTTCGGCATGCCGGCCCGCTCAAGGGATGTGAAATTAATAACGCTCGAAGAAGGCAAGCGCGTTGTCGCTGCAGAGCTTTTGCATCACGGTCTTGCCAAAATGCTTGGAAAGCATGTTCTGGAACTCGGGCATCTTGCTGGCATCGGAGAGGAAAGCGGGCACAGTGGCGCCGTCCCAGTCGCCGCCGAGCGCGATGACGTCCTCGCCGCCCAGGTCGAGCCAGTGCTCGATATGTGCCGCCAGCTGGTCGAAGGTGACGTCTGCGGCGGTCTTGTCGGTTGCGTCGTTGGAAAGGAACTCGCTGCAGTAGTTGAGGCCGACGATGCCACCCATGTCGCGAATGGTACGGAACTGGTCGTCGGTAAGGTTGCGTTTGGCGCCGCAAACCGCACGGGAGTTGGAGTGGCTGGCGACGAAGGGACGCGTGGCGCGGGCGGCGACCTCGTCAAAGCACTCATCGTTGAGGTGGGAGACGTCGAGTACCATGCCGGCGCGCTCCATCTGCGTAAGTGCCTCGATGCCGGCGGCGGTGAGGCCGGCGTGGGTGTCGTGGCCGCTCGCGAGCGGTCCCTGCGCGTTCCAGCTGAGTGATGACATGAGTACGCCCAGGCTCTTAAGCACCTCGATCAGCGCGGGGTCCTCGGCAAAGAACGTGGCGTTTTCGATGGTGTGGATGCAGGCGACCTTGCCGTCTTTGAGCGCAGGGCGAATGTCTGCCGCGCTGCGTACGTTGACCATGCGGTCGTGGTTGAGCATTGCCTGGCCGCTCATGTGCGCCATGATCTGCGCCTGGAAGCGCGCGGCGTGGGCGGTGGGAATCTCGTCGGGGACAAACGTGGCGAAGCACTGCGCCCACGGCGTGTTGCCGATCTTTGCGAGCGAGATGGCGCAGGCGTTGCCCTCGATGAGGTCGAAATCTTGCGGATGCGTTTCGTCGCCGGGGAAATAACCGTCGGTGCCGGCGGTAAAGCGCAGGTCGAGATCGAGCGTGGCCCAGCCGATGCGGTCGGCGGTGTCGCAGTGTAGGTCAAATACGGGATATGCCATGGTTCCTCCGGTTGCAGCGTTTCTTTGCAAACTGTCTTTGAATTGTATGACTAGGGTATAGTTAGCGCCATATGTTCACGGCGGCCCGCGTTGTGCGCCGCCCTTATCACGGAGGTTACCATGTCCAACCAGGGCAAGAAGGTCAAGACTCATTATCGCGGCACGCTCGACGACGGCACGCAGTTCGATAGTTCCTACGATCGCGGCGAGCCGCTGGAGTTCACCTGCGGCGCCGGTCAGATGATCAAGGGCTTCGACGCCGCTGTTGTCGACATGCAGGTGGGCGAGAAGAAGACCGTGCACATTCCTGCTGCCGATGCCTACGGCGAGCACAACCCCGAGATGGTTATTACCTTCCCGGCCGAACAGGTTCCCAACATCGAGCAGATCGAGAAGGGCATGAAGCTTTTCCTGTCCACGCCGAGCGGCATGCCCGTCCCCGCCGTGGTCATCGACGTAACGCCTGAGGCCGTGACGCTCGACGCCAACCACGAGCTGGCCGGCAAGGACCTCAACTTTGATATCGAGCTCGTTGAGGTCGAGGACTAGGCTATGCCTGTGAATCTGGTTTCGACAGCGTGTCTCGGAAATCTCAACGACCCGTCCTATGAGCTTTTGCTTCGCCGGGAGCTGGGCGGTGTCTTTGGGGTCGATGAGCTACTACTCGATTGGGACCAGGCCGATGCCCGCACATTTGTGGGCGTGACGGAGCTGGGGCGTACGGTCGATATTCGGCTGGGCGCTGCCGATGGCGATCGCCTTGCCGATGGCGATGTGCTTGTCATCGACCGTTCGGGCATAGTGCCCGTGGCGGTTGTCGTGCGCCTGCGCAGCGCCGAGGTTTATTTGGTCGAAGTTGACCGCATGGACCCGATTGCGCTCGCGCATGCGTGCTGGGAGATCGGCAACATGCATGCGCCGCTCTTCCGGGGCGACTCGGACGAGCATACCGTGCGCATGTATACGCCGGTGCAGCCTGTTTTGGGCCGCATGCTCCGGGGTGTCGAGGGTGTTCGGCTCTCGGTGGTTACCCGTGAACTCGATGCGGACCGACGCTTTGCATCGAGCGCGGCGGATGCCGTTGTGAGTATGGCTCCAGACTTTGCGATCGTAAAAAAGGCGCGCGGTTAACGTGCGTATGAGTAAGACGGACTTTGAGAGGCAGCTATTCAAAGTCCGTCTTACTGTTGATGAGGTGCTTTGGGGGAAAGCATATGGGTCTTGAGGGAATCAAGCTGATTGCATGCGATTTGGACGGCACGTTGCTGCATCCGGGGGAGCACGAGCCGCGTTCCGAGGCCTTTGAGCTCATCGATGAACTGCATCGTCGTGGCATCGTGTTTATGCCGGCGAGCGGTCGTCAATATGCGAGCTTGCGCTACCTGTTTGCCCCGGTGGCCGATGAGCTCGCCTATGTATGCGAAAACGGAGCCCTAGTGATGAGCGAGGGGCGTGCCGTTGTCAAGCGTTCCATGGAGCGTAGCCTTGCTATGGATATCGCGAATGCCGTGGTTGCGTATCCCCATGCCGACGTGACCCTTTCGTGTGAGGGACACCTCTACACCATGAGCGGCAACGATGCGTTCGTCGACCATTTGCGCTATGAGGTCCACTGCGATGTGGCGGTGGTCGACCGTCCCAAGGACATCGACGAGGACGTCATTAAGATTGCCTTCCAGACGCCCGAGGTGAATCAGCCGGCGGCGCTGGAGTATTTCGAGCGCCTCTTTAGCGACCGTGTCGACGTGATGACGTCGGGAACCGAATGGACGGACTTTATCGGCTTTGATTCGGGTAAGGGTTCCGCGCTTGCCGATTACGGTCGTGCCTTGGGTATTTCGCCCGATGAGATGATGGCGTTTGGCGATAACGAGAACGACCGCGACATGCTCAACGTAGTGGGCCATCCTTATCTAATGGAGAGCTGCAATCCCTCTATGCGTGGCATCAACGACCGCGTCCGCTATGTGCACACGGTCGAAGAAGAGCTGCGTCGCCTGCTTGCCGAGTAGATATCTGGGACATGTCTAGAAATCTACTTTTTGCTGCAAAGTGCGAAAAGGTGGATTTAAGGCATGTCCCAAACATCTACCGGCAGTCGGGGCAGAGACCCTCGAAGATGGTGTAGTGCGACGTGACGTGCCAGCCGATTTGCTCGGATGCCTTGGCGTCGAGCTGGGCATCGAAGGGGAGTGGTACGTCGATGACGCGGCTGCACGAGGTGCAGATGATATGCGCATGCGGCTCGATCGTGCGATCGAAGCGGCTGCCGCCCGGCGTCTTGATGGAGAGAATCTCGCCGGCGTCGGCCAAGAGATTGAGGTTGCGGTAGACCGTGCCGCGGCTGATTTTGTCATCCTGCGCGCGCACGACGTTGTAGATTTCGTCGGCGGTGGGATGGTTATAGCTTTGGCGCACGGCGTCAAGAACCAGCTTTCGCTGCCTGGTATTCCTTCTTTGCACCGCCATGCGCCTCGCCTCTTTTCTATCAACGGTCGTAGGTAAATGATACCGTATTTAGCACAGAATACTAATAATGAGGACTGAAACCGTCCTCATTGGCAAGTGGAGCTCGGGCCTGGGCGTCTACGAGGTGAAAACGCGTTCCCATGCGCTCGTAGGAGGCATGAAGCGCCTCGAGATGAGATAGGATGTTTGCCGGAGCTCCCTGTATCTCCATCTCGACTGAGCCGTCTTCCATATTACGCACCCAGCCGGTGAGGGAGCGTGCCTGCGCGAAGTTGGTGGTGGTAAAACGAAAACCAACGCCTTGGACTTGCCCCGCCCAGCGCAGGAAATAGCGCAGGGGAGTGTCTTGAGTGGCCTCGTCGCTTGCGAGCACAGTAAGTCTGCGGCGCAGCTCGAGCTCGACGTTTGATGGTTTTTGGGATTCTCGACTGCCGCCGGTGACACTGGAGAAGAACGTATCGAAGAGACCCATCGCTATGCCTGCTTGCCTGCGTCGGCCGGGAAGGTAATGCCGGCCTGCTGGCGCACGGCATCCATGATGCGCAGTGAGACGAGCGTGACATCGCGGTAGTGGCCAAGCTCGTGGCGTCCCGCCGGGGTCTCCCAAATCTCTTCCTTAACGTTATCGATGCCGCCGATGGCGGTGATAAAGTCTGTGAGTTCGTATTCCATAGTGTTGCTCGATTTGGGCAGGTCGAGCACGCGGCCGTTGTCGCCCTGTTCGCGCGGTGCCTCGGTCGCCGAGCCGCGTACGACATCGCCGCGATAGTCGATGCGGACGTTGCGGGGCGTGGACAGATGGTCGATCTGGATAGTGCCACGCTCGCCTTCGATCTGCGAGGGCAGCAGGTCATTCGTAATTTTGGAGTGCGCGAGCTCGACGGAGATGCGGCCTCCGCCATAGCTGGCGAGGATGGAACCGCAGCCGTCGATGGGGCCGTGCGTGAGCTGTCGCGTGGTGGGGTCGAGCAGAGTAGTCATGCTCGTAAGGCCGGAGGGCATGCCGAAAATCTCGACCATGGGCTCGACGGCGTAGACGCCAATGTCCATGAGGGAACCCGATGCCATATTGCAGTCGAAGATATTGGTGGCGCGTCCCGCGAGAATCTCGTTGTAGCGCGAGGAATACTTGCCAAAGCGTAATGAGGCGCGGCGGATGGGGGCGATCTCGCCCAGGGCGTCCTCGATGGCGTGGAAGGCGGGATCGTGGAGGGGACGCATGGCCTCGAGGGCCACGACACCTGCTGCCTCGGCAGCGCGGAAGACTTCCAGCGCCTGTGCTTCGGTGGCGCAGAAGGGCTTTTCGACGATAACGTGCTTACCGCCGGCGATGCAGGCGAGGGCCTGCTCGTAGTGAAGTGCGTTAGGGCTGCCGATATAGACGGCGTCGACGTCGTCGGCGGACGCGAGCTCTTCGAGTGCGGTGAAGTTACGTTCGCCGCCGTGTTCGGCGGTAAAGGCGGCGCCGCGCTCGGCGTCGCGTGAAAGCGTGCCCACGAATACAGCCTGGTCGTTGGCATTGACGACTTGGATAAAGTCGTTGGTGATCATGGATGTGCCGATGGTTGCGATGCGCAGCATGTGTCCCCCTTGCGTTGTTTGGCCTACAGGACGAGTGTAGCGCGGGAGGACACAAAAGCGTGCGAAAACGCCGTTACAGGTCGCTCTCGTTAAAGCCGGTGTCGATATCGAGGTTGCTGCCGTCGGCCGCCGTGGTGGCAAGCTCGTCGCACCGCTCATTGAGCTCATGGCCGGCGTGGCCCTTAACCCAGATGAACTCCACTTTGTGCTTGTTCTTTGCGGTGAGCAGGCGCTCCCACAGATCGCGGTTCTTGACAGGCTGCTTGTTGGCGGTCTTCCAGCCGCGTTTTTTCCATCCGTCAATCCAGTGCTTGTTGAAGGCGTTGACGACGTACTGCGAATCGGAATGGACTTCGACGTCGCAGGGGCGGTTGAGCGCCTCGAGCGCCACGATAACCGCCATGAGTTCCATGCGGTTGTTGGTGGTCTTGGCGTAGCCACGCGAAAGCTCGGAGGTGAAGGTCTTGCCGGCGGGGTTGGTGTATTTGAGCACGGCGCCGTAGCCGCCGCGTCCCGGATTTGATCGGGCCGAGCCGTCGGTATAGATGATGACCTTCACATGGTTCCTTTCGTTGGGTACGTTTCGTGTGAGTGACCATTGTAGCGCCGCGTTCGCCGAGGGCTAGCAATCTACCATATCTACCCCGTCCTCAGATGGCTGGTTTTCTTGGATGATGCGGTCGAGCTCGTCGAGGTATTGCTGTAACAGGGGAGAGGGCTTGCGTTCATCGTGCATGATATAGCCTACGTGCATCGTCGGGGCATCTGCCAGCGGGATCGATGCCATGCCCCATTGCATTTCGTTTGAGAGCACGCCGGTGGAGAGCGTGTAGCCGTTCGAGGTGATCAGCAGGTTGGTGAGCGTGCCGCGGTCAGAGACTCGAATGTTGCGATCGCAGGGGATGTAGCTAAACGGCTCCTCGGCGTAATAGAAGGAGTTTGAGGTTCCCTGCTCAAAGCTGTAGCGCGTATAGGGCGTAAGGTCGGCAAGGGACAGCTGCGGGCGGCGGGCAAGCGGGTGGCGCTCACTTACGAACACGTGGACCTTCGCGTCAAAGAGGTGATGGAAGCTTGCTCGGGCATCGGTAAAGGCTTTCTGTAGGACACGATCGTTAAAGTCGTCCAGATACAGGATGCCGATGTCGCTGCGAAACGCGCGGACGTCATCGATGATCTGCGATGTGGTGGTCTCGCGCATGATGAACTCGAACTTGCTGTCGCGGCAGCGTTCGACCACATTGACAAAGGCCTCGACCGAAAACGCGTAGTGTTGGGCCGAGATGGCGAGGCGCGCCTGGGGCGTGCCGCCGTCCTCGTAGCGGGCCTCGAGCATGTCGGCCTGCTCTACGACTTGGCGCGCATAGCCCAAAAGCTCGGTGCCGTCGTTGGTGAGCGTGACGCCGCGGCTGGAGCGCGTAAAGATCTCCAGGTGGAGCTCCTGTTCCAGGCTTTTGACGGCGTTTGAGATGTTGGACTGAGCGGTATAGAGGCGCTGAGCTGCGGCGTTGATTGAGCCGGACTCTGCCACGGCAATCAGAAAACGAAGCTGCTGAAGGGTCATCGACGCCATCCTTTCGATTGCTATCTATAAAACCGATAACAGGTTAGCGCTTTTAAGTGATTGACCCGGGGAGACGATGCTCGTACTATTCAAAACACACAAAGGCGGTAGGTAATTAAGCCGACCACGGAACCGGGATGCGAAAGGAGGCCCGCATATGAATTGCTTACCAAGACGAATGCCGGGCTCCTGTTTGCGCCCGTCGGCGTGATCAGGAGACAGCGACTTACTTCTCTCTAATTTATTTACTTTTGTTCGATCAAGGAGATCATCATGAGCCAGTTCATCAACAACCCCGAGCACACCTTTGGTTTCGATACCCTGCAGCTTCACGTTGGCCAGGAGAGCGCCGATCCCGCATCCGACTCCCGCGCCGTGCCTATCTACCAGACCACGAGCTATGTGTTCCGCAACTCCCAGCACGCCGCCGACCGCTTTGGTCTTGCCGATGCTGGTAACATCTACGGCCGTCTGACCAACTCCACCCAGGGCGTCTTTGAGGACCGTATCGCCGCACTCGAGGGTGGCGTGGCAGGTCTCGCCGTCGCCTCCGGTGCTGCTGCCATCACCTATACCCTGCAGGCTCTTGCCCAGGCCGGTGACCACGTGGTGGCTCAGAAGACCATCTACGGTGGCTCCTACAACCTGCTGGAGCATACGCTCTCCCAGTTTGGCGTCGAGACCACCTTCGTCGATGCCCACAACCTGGAAGAGGTCGAGGGTGCCATCAAGGACAACACCACGGTCATCTATCTCGAGACGCTCGGCAACCCCAACTCCGACATCCCCAACATCGACGCCATCTCCGAGATCGCCAAGAAGCACGGTCTGCCGGTTGTCGTCGACAACACCTTCGGCACCCCGTATCTGTTCCGTCCGCTGGAGCATGGTGCCAACATCGTCGTTCACTCTGCAACCAAGTTCATTGGCGGCCACGGCACCTCGCTGGGCGGTGTGATCGTCGACGGCGGTAACTTCGATTGGAAGGCGAGCGGCAAGTATGCGCAGATCGCCGAGCCCAACCCCTCCTACCATGGCGTCTCGTTTGCCGAGGCTGCCGGTCCCGCCGCCTTCGCAACCTATGTCCGCGCTATCTTGCTGCGTGACGAGGGCGCCTGCATCAGCCCGTTCAACGCCTGGATCCTGCTCCAGGGCACCGAGACTCTGTCGCTGCGCGTTGACCGTCATGTCGAGAACACCAAGAAGGTCGTTGAGTTCCTGGCTGGTGACAGCCATGTCGCCAAGGTGAACCACCCGAGCCTGTCTGAGCACCCCGATCACGAGCTCTATCAGAAGTACTTCCCCAACGGCGGTGCCTCGATCTTTACCTTTGAGATTAAGGGTGGCCAGGAGGCAGCTTGGAAGTTCATCGATCATCTGCAGGTATTCTCGCTGCTCGCCAACGTGGCCGACGTCAAGTCGCTCGTCGTGCACCCGGCTACCACCACGCACTCCCAGCTCTCTGCCGAGGAGCTCGCCGAGCAGAACATCACGCCCTCCACGATCCGTCTTTCCATCGGTACCGAGAACGCCGAGGATATCATTTGGGATCTGAAGCAGGCCTTCGCCGCGCTGGACGAGTAAGGCGACTTGTGCAAGGACCCCTTGCGACTCGATAGGTATAACTGCATAAAATGCCTGCTCAAGGCGCCTGTGCGAACAATGGTTGCACAGGCGCCTTTTTTGCATAGAGCGGGTGCAAAAACAGGGTTTTTGACTCGCTTTATGCATTCGAGTTGTGGAAAACTCCTGTTGAGAGGATGTGAGTTTTACGCAATTGACGTGCGCCTTTTGAGTAAAACCGCAGGTCGCGATTTGCTCGGGGTACTATGCAGCGCGATCGAATCACACGCAGCTCAAACGCAGCAAAAACGCACTACGGAGGTTTCCAGCTACATGAGGATCGATTCACGAAAACCGAAAGCCGCCGCCCTTTCCGCCGCTCTGACCGTGGCACTGTTGGCGGGCGCCGGCGCAACCGATGCCCACGCCGCAACACTGTCCGATACGGTTGGATCTACGCCGTCTGAGGCGACGCTGGTGCAGCCCGTCGACTACCGCGGCGACGGTTATGGCTCTATGCAGGAGTGGAACGCCTCGATGGGGGCAAAGCGCGATTCCCTGGAGATGCGCGCTCAGATCATCCTAAACATGTATGGTGACTATGCCACCGATGACGAGCGCGCTGTGCTGCAGGGCTGTATCGATGGCGCAGGCAGCCTTTTGACGATGGGGGAGGTCGACGCGAAGTCGACCGAGCTCGATGAGCTGCGCGCTGCGCTTGAGGATGCCAAGCGCGAAGTGCTCGAGGCTGCTGCCGCCGAGGCGGAGGCTGCCGAGGTCGCCCAGGCTTCGTACTACAACGCCGGTTACACTTCGTCCTACGCGTCTGCCGCGTCCTACGCGAACGGATCGGGCCTGACGCGCTCTGCGGGTGTCAATAACTACAACGGGCGCCGCGAGACCTATTACAGCAGCAATGTGCTTTATCACTATCGCACGGGCGAATGGACTCAGGATTCTGAGGGCTTCTGGCGCGATTCCGACGGCTATTACGTTGTTGCCGCGGGCGATATGGCCCAGGGCTCGACTTTTACGGGTTCCAAGGGTGATTGCAAGGTCTATGACTCCGGCTGCGCTGCCGGAACCACCGACTACTATACCGGTTGGTAATCTGCCATAAGCCAATAGGAGATGACGGGCGGGCGTCTTTACTGAGCCTTTGGGCAACGTAAAGCCGCCCGTTCTTTATGTGCGTTTGAGTTAACAGAGCCCTTACCGTGGCGGTACGCTGGGCGTATGGATGCTGGGCACACTGGTTCTTGAGAAATAAGGTCTTTCTCTTGGAGGAAGTGGTCTTGTGAATGCTCGAGATATTGCCGTTGCCGCCGTCGCTTTGATGCTTGGCTGCCTTGGTCCCACGGCCGCGCTCGTCGCGGGTATGCAGGGGTCTTGTGGGGCTGCCTCTATCGTGGTCGGCGCCTTGATCGCGGCCGCGCTGCTGGGAAGTGCGGGTGTAGTCCTTTGTCGCGACGATGAGGACCAGGCGTTGGAGTCGCAGCTCTAACCGTTGTGAAGCTGATTTTTGGCCAAAGATGAAGAAAGAAGCCGCCGCGAGGGGAGTGCCCCTTGCGGCGGCTGTGCCATTGGATCTGTTGGCTGCAGTATGCCGAGCACTACCAGCTGCTTTCTATTTCGCGAATCCTCTGGTAGAGCCAATCGTTTTGCGGCACTTGGATATCGTGTTTGGCGGCCAGGCGGCGAACGGTGCCCGCGAACTCCTCGACCTCTGTTTTGCGCTGCGCGATGCGGTCCTGAGCCATCGAGGGCATACCGGCGGGGTCGATTCCCTCGATGAGGCGCACCATCTGAGTTAGGTCTGCCTCGGTGAGCTCGATGCCCTCGGCGTTGGCGACCGCAAGCGTCTCGCGCATGGCGGAGACAAAGCAGCGACGTTGCTCGGAGCCCGGCTCCGTGGCGCTTCCGTAGGTCCCGCCGTAGGCCATGCAGGTCTGGTTGATGCCGTCGTTGAGCATGAGTTTGGCCCACATGCGGTGCGCAATGTCGCTCTCGACGGCATGGGCGATGCCGCAGCGTGTGTAGAGCTCGTCGATGGCGGTGACGGTTGCGGACTCGGTGTCTGCTGCCGCGCCAAAGCGAATCTCGCCCGCATTGGTAAAGGTGAGCGCGCCGTCGAGGAATACGGCGTCCATGCCCTGGCAGATACCCAGGACGGTGTGCTTCCAGCCAAAGCGCTCGGCAATCTTTTGCTCGCTCGTAATGCCGTTGCACAGCGAGGCGATGAGCGTGTTGGGTCCCACGATGCGCTCCATAGTCTTGAGTGCTTGGTCGAGACCGGTGGTCTTGACCGTCAGGATGACCAGATCGGCGGGCGTCGCCTCGCTGGCGCGGACGGACGTGAGATCGCAGGGCTTGCCGTTGACGGTGAGCGCGTCGTTCGCATGACGCTCAAAACGGGCATCATCCATGACGTATTCGACGGCGTCGTTGCCGAGGGCCTTGGCAATCATGCTGCCG
The DNA here is from genome assembly GCA_958413895.1 of uncultured Collinsella sp. GTDB lineage: Bacteria > Actinomycetota > Coriobacteriia > Coriobacteriales > Coriobacteriaceae > Collinsella. The sequence goes on along the minus strand of CATYVQ010000011.1, from coordinate 36,401 downwards.
TAGAGCAGGCCGACGCCGCCCTTGCCGACAAAGGTGACCTTGTTGATCTGCATGTGAATCATCTCCTCACAAAAAGGCGCCCGCGTGCGGGGCGCCTGATGGATTGTATGCCGCTGGGGCGTGTAGCGTGCACCGGAGGCTGAATTTAGAAGAACAAACGCATGGGAACTTATGCCGCGGGGCAGATGGCAAAAACGCGTGCAGGATATCCAACGCCATCGCGCACTTTGGGGAAGGTGCAGAAGATGACGGCGCCCGTGGCGGGAAGCTCATCCAGATGGTCCATGACCTCGATCTGATAGCGGTCGACCGAGAGGATGTACTGTTCACCGGGGTAGGGGTAGGCATCCTCGCGTGTGGTCACGCTCGCCTCCTTTCATCGGGCTTTTTGCTGATGTTAAAGCGGCGCCGTGACGGCTCGATTTCTACTACGTTACGATACGTTCTCGATTGCGATTCCAATGTGTTTCGATGGCGTGGCCGTTGCGTTTCGCCTCATTAGGGCTTCGAGGGGAGAGGAGGGGCCGTGCAATATCGCGTTGACCCCAAAAGCGGCAACCGCATCTCGGCGTTGGGGCTGGGGTGCATGAGGTTTCCCGGTGCGCCGGGACGTCCGGATGCGAAGACAGCCGATGCCATCATTTCCCGTGCGGTGGAGCAGGGGATTAATTATCTGGACACCGCGTATCTCTATCCCGGTAACGAGGCGTGCGTGGGCGCCTCGCTTGAGCGATTGGGGCTGCGTGACCGGGTGTTGCTGGCGACCAAGTTGCCGCATGCTTCGTGCAAGTGTGCGGAGGATTTCGACCGGTTCTTCGACGAGCAATTGCACCGCCTGCGGACCGACCATATCGACTATTACCTCATGCACAACATTACCTCGCCCGCCCAGTGGGAACGTGTGGTGGCGTTGGGCATCGAGGACTGGATCGCGCGCCAAAAGGCGGCGGGGCGCATTCGCCAGATTGGTTTTTCGTACCACGGCAGCGCGGTGGATTTCCTGACGATGCTTGACGCATATGACTGGGATTTTTGCCAGATACAGTACAACTATGCCGGCGAGCGTTACCAAGCGGGAACGGCAGGACTCATGGCGGCTGCGGAGCGCGGGCTCGCGGTGTTTGTGATGGAGCCGCTGCTGGGCGGGCGTTTAGCGGGCAAGCTGCCGCCACGGGCCCGCGCTGTGCTCGATAGTGCCCGTGACCCGCATTTGTGCACTCCTGCCGCTTGGGGTCTTTCGTGGGTGTGGAATCATCCTCAGGTGACGATGCTGCTTTCGGGTATGACCGATACCGCGCAGGTGGACGAGAACGCGGTGTTGGCCGATCGAGCCCTGCCGGATTCGATGACAGCTACTCAGCTCGATGCCATCGCGCACGTGCTGACGGAGTTTGAAAAATCGAACCGCGTGCCCTGTACGGGGTGCGGCTACTGCATGCCATGCCCCAAGGGCATCAATATTCCCGGCTGCTTCGCCGCCTACAACGCGAGCTATGCGCACAGCTGGTTTACGGGTCTATCGCAGTACTTTACGGCGAGCGCGGTGCGCACAAGCGAGGCCAAGCTGGTGAGCAATTGCGTCAAGTGCGGCAAATGTGCGCGGCACTGTCCACAGCACATCGATATCCCCGGGCGTTTGGACGACGTACGCCGCCGTTTTCAGCCTGGACCCGTGACGGCAGTGCTTAAGGCCTTCGGCAAAACGCGCTCCTGATGCCCCTTTTATAACTTGCGGTGGAATAGTTCCTGTTTGCGGCAGAATAGGGGCCAAACAGGAACTATTCCACCGCAACTGAAGGGGGCTGTCGTGGGCCATCGGGATTCATGTGTTGATTTGCGTGAGGTTCGTTGGGGCGTTTTGGGCGCTGGGCACATTTCGTATCGATTTGCATCGTCGCTCAAGGAAGTGGACGGGGTACGGCTTGTGGCTGCCGCCGGTCGCACTCCTTCGCATGTTGAAGAGTTTTGCGGGGCGTTTTCGATTGATGCCGCGCACAGTTATGCCACGGCTGACGATAGCGGCGATGCGGCTTATGACGCGTTGATTGCCGACCCCGATGTCGACGCAATCTACTTGGCTCTTCCGCATGGCATGCATACGCGTTGGGCCTGTCGCGCGCTGCGCGCCGGAAAGGCCGTGCTGTGCGAAAAGCCGGCCGTTTTGAGTGAGGAAGAGGCTCTCTTGATTGCCTCCACCTCTCGCGAGCGCGGCGTGCTGTTTATGGAGGCGATGAAGAATCGGTTTTGCCCGATGCGCACTCGCGTGAAGGACTTGCTTGCGTCGGGTGAGCTTGGCCGTATTGTCTCGATTGAAAGCGTGCAAAAGCTCGATTACGGCGAGTCTCCTTCGGGCTATTTGCTTGATCCGTTGCAGGGTGGCTGTCTATATGACATGGGCTGCTATGCAGTCGGTTGGTTTGAGGATTTGCTCGCGGGCGCTTGCGAGGTTTCGTCCCGTGAAGTTCGCTGGCGTGACGTATCGGGCGGTCGCGTCGATTGGGCCGACGAGATCCATATGAGCGTCGGCGGTATACCCATTCATATGGTGTGCGACGGCGAAGCAACATATGAAAGCTGCTTAACGATTGCCTGTGAGCGGGGCTCGTTGGAAATCGAGCGGCTCCATCGCCCCGAGCTCGCTCATGTGAAGTATTCCGACGGTCGAACGCTCGAAATAAATGCCCCGTTTGAGATCGATGATTTCTATGGCGAAATCCAGCATGCGACCCAGCTCATCCGGGCGGGGAAACTCGAGAGTCCCGTCATGCCCCTTGCCGCCACGCAGCGCTGTGCGCACATCATCGATGCGATTCGCTTGACGCCCTAGGCTGCGGTGCCGGTGCTCAGGGGGGGGGGACTCGGCGGACCGCGCTTTTATAACTTGCGGTGGAATACGGTCTGTTTGCGCCAAAATAAGGCACCAATAGATCGTATTTCACCGCAACTGATGAGAGGGAGCTGGAGATGCTGACGATTGGGTGTCATCTTTCGACGACGAAGGGCTATCGGGCAATGGGGGAGACGGCGCTATCCATTGGCGCCAACACCTTTGCATTCTTTACGCGCAACCCGCGCGGCGGCAAGGCGAAAGATCTTGACATGGATGACGTGGCGGCCCTGCGCGAGCTTATGGAGCAAAACGACTTTGGCCCGCTCGTGGCTCATGCCCCGTATACCTATAACCCCTGCTCGGCCAAAGAGCGGGCGCGCGAGTTTGCCCTGGAGGCAATGACCGAGGACTTGCAGCGTCTGGAAGCACTGCCCGGCAACTACTACAACTTCCACCCCGGCGCGCATGTGGGGCAGGGGACTGATGCCGGCATTCAGATGATCGTCGACACCTTGTGTCAGGTAATGTTTGAGGGGCAGCAGACGACGGTGCTGCTCGAGACCATGGCGGGAAAGGGTACCGAGGTTGGCCGCAGCTTTGAAGAGCTGGCACGCATTATCGAGGGTGCTGCTGCCAGGCGTCCAGAGCTATCGGACAAGCTGGGCGTGTGTCTGGACACCTGCCATGTGAGCGATGCCGGCTACGACATCATCCATGATCTGGACGGCGTGCTCGACGAGTTCGATCGTGTGGTGGGTATCGACCGCTTGCATGCCGTACACATCAACGATTCGAAGAACCCCTGTGGTGCCCATAAGGACCGCCACGAATGCATCGGTAAGGGCTATCTGGGTAGTGAAGAGTTTGGCGGCGGTATGCAGGTTATGCAGAATATTGTATCGAATAGCCGCTTGCGATCATTGCCATTTATTTTGGAGACGCCGAACGAACTTGCAGGTTATGCAGCGGAAATTACGCTATTAAGGTCGTTACAGCAGTAACGACTGTCACAAAGTGGAGTGTTCCATTCACGTTATGGGTTTGTTTCAATCAGTTTTCTAATTGCAGATTCGCACTTGCGGGTGCATAATATCCAACAGTTTTTGCAGACCTCTGAATCAAACGGGGTCATCGGAAGGAGACTGATTATGAAGCTCAAGAAGCTTGGCGCATTTGCCGCCACGGGCGCCATGGCGATCGCCCTTGCACTGACGGGCTGCGGCTCGTCCAACGCCACCTCTGGTTCTGATGCCGCTTCCAGCAGCTCTGACGACGCTAAGGTCGAGAAGGTCGACGGCTCCAAGGAGTACGCGCTCGTCAAGGACGGTACGCTGACCGTCGGCACCTCTGCCGAGTACGCTCCGTTTGAGTACAAGGATGACAACGGCGATTATCAGGGCTTTGACCTTGAGCTCATCAAGGCTATCGGCGACAAGCTGGGCCTGGATGTCGAGTATGTCAACAATGACTTTGACACGCTGGTTCCGGGCGTCGCTTCGGGCGCCAAGTATGACGTCTCCATCGCGGCTATCACCGACACGCCCGAGCGTGAGAAGGAAGTCACTTTCTCCGATTCCTACTACATGGACGATCAGGCTATCGTGACCAAGGTCGATAACACCGACATCACGGCCGACAACTACAGCGAGAAGCTCAACAACGCCGACGCTACCATCATCGTCCAGTCTGGCTCGACCGCCGAGTCCTTTGCCCAGGAGAACTTCCCCAAGGCCAAGATTGTCCCCTACAAGGACGCCACCGAGTGCTTCAGCGCCCTGCAGTCCGATAAGGGCGACGCCGTGGTGACCAACCGCTCCGTCGCCAGCCAGCTGACCGCCGAACAGTTCAACACCTGCCAGACCATCAAGCAGATCAGCACCGGCGAGGAGTACGCCATCGCCATCAACCAGGGCAACACCAAGCTCAAGGACGACGTCAACCAGGCCATCAAGGACCTGACCGATGACGGTACCGTTGATGCCCTCATGGCTAAGTACAACATCAAGTAAAATAGCTACTTGATTGCTCGCGGGCCCTTTCCGCTTTGGCGGAGAGGGCCTTTGCGCTTCTCTTGACGGAGAACATTTCCGTCTCGTTTTGCCGACAACTTCTACGATAGGAGCCACCTTGTCTCGACTGAACAAAGGGGCTGCGGAGCAGCGTTTTCCACTGCCCGCCTTGCTCCAAAAGCTAGTCTGCGTCATGGCCGTGGCGCTCGCGCTGGTGTGTGTGGGGACATATGCGCCCACGACCGCCCAGGCGCTTGAGACCGCAAAGATTACCGCCCGACCCAACACCGGTTCGGGCAGCGATGTGGTCGGCGGCACCGAGACGCGCATTACCTGGGAAGTTCAGGCCGATGCCGACGAGGAGCTGAGCGGTCTTTCTTTGACGTTTGTCGACGGCACGACGTTTGGTACTGATGACACGCGATTGACGATGCTTTCGGGCGAGGACCTCATGGATCGTACGCCCATAAAACCCACGTGCAAGGCTGATGGCCAGACGCTCAAGATTGACTTTGGCGAGACGGCACCCGCTGGCGGCTATTTTCGCGTTGAGGTCTACGGCGTGACCTTCCCCGTCGAGGGCGGCGACGAGGCCTTTAGCGGTACCTATACGCTCGCTGACGGGTCGACCAAGAAGATCTCCAAGATTCCGTCGGTGGAGATCAAGGGCGTGACGGCCTTCGATAACTTCCTGGCCGACCTTAAAGAGCAGCCGTGGGTCGAGGCGTGGAACTCCAATATGTTCCTGCGCCTGTTCCTGAACCCGGTCATTTTGGTCCAGAGCCTGCCGATCGTCTTCAAGGGCTTCCTCATGTCGCTTTCGATCGTGCTTGTGGCGTTTCCGCTGGCAATTCCCTTCGGTTTCGCCCTGTCGCTCATGCGCATCTCCAAGTCGCGCATCCTGCGCTGCCTCGCCGGCATCTACGTGAATATCATTCGCGGTACGCCGGCGTTCCTGCAGATCTATATCGCGTTCTTCGGTCTGCCGTTGGCCGGCGTCAAGGTAGACGATTATGTCCTGGGCGTCATCGTCATGGCCATGAACTCGTCTGCCTACCTGTGTGAGATCTTCCGCGCCGGTATTCAGTCGATCCCCAAGGGCCAGAACGAGGCCGCGCGTTCGCTGGGCATGAACGCGTTCCAGACGCTGCTCTATGTCATGATTCCGCAGACGTTCCGTAATGTCCTGCCTACGCTGACCAGTGAATTTATCCTGCTTTACAAGGATACGTCGCTGCTTGCGGCCGTGGGCGTGGTCGAGATCGTCATGAACGCCCGCACCATCGTGGCAACGACGGGCTCCATTACGCCGTACGTGGTTGCCGCCCTGTTCTATCTGGTCATCACCCTGCCGCTCGCTCGCTTGGTGAGCGGTCTTGAGGCGAGGCTTTTGGGCACGGCCGAGACCAAGAAGAAGCGTCCCGCCAAGAGCGCCGGACAGGTTGTCGCGACGCCCGCCGATCACATCGCCGGTCTGTAAGGAGGTCCTATCATGAGCGAAACCAATAACTCGAACGAGGTCGTCGTTAGCATCAAGAACCTCCAAAAGGCCTTTGGCGATAACGTGGTCCTGCGCGATATCGATCTGGATGTGCATAAGGGCGAGGTCGTCGTAGTCCTGGGTCCCTCGGGCTCGGGCAAGTCGACGATGCTTCGCTGCATCAACCGTCTGGAGCATCCCACGAGTGGCTCGATTGTCGTTGAGGGTGTGGACGTGTGCGCCAAGGGCGTCGATCTTAACAAGGTGCGCACGCATCTGGGTATGGTGTTCCAGCAGTTCAACCTGTTCCCGCACCTGTCGGTCAAAAAGAACGTCATGCTCGCGCAGCAGAAGGTGCTCAAGCGCAGCAAGGAAGAGGCCGAGAAGATTGCCGTCGAGGAGTTGACCAAGGTCGGTCTTGCCGAGCGCATCGACTTTATGCCGAGTCAGCTTTCGGGCGGTCAGCAGCAGCGCGTGGCCATCGCCCGCGCCCTGTCGATGAATCCGCACGTGATGCTCTTTGACGAGGCCACCTCGGCGCTCGACCCTGAGCTCGTGCGCGACGTCCTGGGCGTCATGCGCGACCTGGCGCGTGACGGTATGACCATGATTGTCGTGACGCACGAGATGGGCTTTGCCCGCGATGTCGCCGACCGCGTCGTCTTTATGGACGGCGGCGTCATTGTGGAAGAGGGTACGCCGAGCGAGGTCTTCGACCATCCCAAGAGCGAGCGCACCAAGGCGTTCTTGGGCAATATCTCGTAGCCGGTTGATGTAACTGCCGTTACAAAAGAGCGGGGGCTGGACTTGAACTGCCTCCCATTTCTTGGACACGAGAAATGGGAGGCTTTTTATGCGTGTCGACTTGAGAGTGAAACACGACATCGAGGCCAGGAAGGCGGCGATCGGGCTCTTCGAGCGAGGGCACGGCTCGAGTCGGCGGCGAAGGCGCTGTCGGTCCCGCGCAACACCGTGAGACAATGGCTCTACGTATACCGGTCGTTCGGAAGCGAGGTGCTGCTATCCATGGACGGCAAGCAGGCCAGGTACACATACGAGCAGAAGGTCGCCGCCGCCTCGGCCGTGGTCGACGGCGGCATGGGCAAGCGGGACGCCATGGAGGCGTTCGGGGTCATGTCCCTGGCGCCGCTCAAGAGATGGTGCGCGCTCTACCGCGAGGGCGGCGCCGAGGCGCTCAGGCCCAAGCCCAGGGGCAGGCCGAAGGGGTCCGGCCCCGGGCCGCGCAAGCGCACGCGCGAGCAGGAGCTCGAGGAGCGCTGCCGAAGGCTCGAGACCGAGGTGGCCTACCTAAAAAAATTGCGTGCCCTGGTCGAGAGGGACGGGCTCTGACCAGGGCGAAGGTCGAGGCCGTGAGCGCCCTGCGCGCGGAGGGGTGCAAGCTGGGGATCCTGCTGGAATGCGCCGGCCTGGCCCGGTCCAGCTACTACTACGCGCTGTCGCACCCGGCCAGGCCGACGCGCCCGGAGCTGCGGGACGCGGTGGCGGAAATCTTCTCGCGCACGGCCAACGGGTGCGGCCACCGCCAGGTCGCCATGTGCCTGCGCGCCGAGCTGGGCGCGCGCATAGCCGACAAGACCGTGCTCAAGATGATGCGGGAGATGGGGGTCCGCTGCGGCATCCGCCGCGAGACCGACTACCATAGGTACAACTCGTACAGGGGCGTCGTGGGCGAGACGTTCGAGAACGTCATCGGGCGCGACTTCGCCGCCGACGGGCCGTGGCAGAAGATGGGCACCGACGTCACCGAGTTCAAGCAGCCCTGGGGCAAGGCCTACTTCGCGCCGGTGTACGACTTCGGCAGCAAGGAGATAGTCGCGTGGTCGACGTCGACCAGCCCGGACATGGCGCAGCAGGCCGAGCTGCTCGACCAGCTGCTGGCGAAGATGCCCGAGGGCGCGACGCCGGTGCTCCACAGCGACATGGGCTGGCAGTACCAGCACGCCGCATGGTGCGGGAGGCTGAGGGACGCCGGAATCGTCCAGAGCATGTCCAGAAAGGGCAACTGCATCGACAACGGCGCCACCGAGCAGGTCTTCGGCCACATGAAGGACGAGTTCTTCCGGGGAAGGACATGGCCCGACTTCGAGTCCTTCAAGGCGGACCTGGACGCGTACGTCGCCCATTGGAACACGAGGCGAAGGCAGGTTAAACTGAAGGGGCTGACCCCGGAGGAGTTCCGGAACCAGCCCCTTGCGGCGTAGTTCTTATTTAAGCCGTCCAAGTTTTGGGGTGCAGTTCAACTTGAATCCAGCCCCCGCTCTTTTGTAGGGATGGGGATGCGCTTTGATGCAGGCTCTTTTGGAGGCCCTGGGTTCGTTACGCGAGCTCCGCTCCCAGGGCCTTGCAGGCCGCCTCGCCCTCATCGTCGGGCGCATCGTAGCAAATGACGGAATCGACGACGTTGACGCCCGCCTCGTCGGCATCGGTCTTCCAGTTATCCATCCACTCGCCCTCGGCCCACGAGTAGGAGCCAAAGAGGACGACCTTCTTATCGCCGAGGGTCTCCTTGACCTCGTCCCACATAGGCTGGAACTCGTCATACTCAAGCTCCTCGGAACCCATGGCGGGGCAGCCGAAGGCAATGGCGTCATAGCCAGCGGCCTTGTCTGCGGAGAAGTCGGCGCAGGAGATGACCTCTGTCTCGGCGCCGGCACCGGTTGCGCCCTCGGCAACGAAGTTTGCCATGGCCTCGGTGTTGCCTGTACCGCTCCAGTAGACGACTGCGATCTTGCTCATATGTTTTCCTTTCGGTTGTGCGGCGTGCGGCCGCGTTTTGTATGCTCTATCGGGTTGCCTGGACAAGTTGTCCCAGGGTGCAGCCCTGTTGATAGATGTAGGTAAGGTATTGCGTGCATGCGCGATAGGAATCGAAGGTCGTGAGCGCCTGTTCAACGTTTGTGTATACCTTCCATGCGCCAAAGACCTTATAGTTTTCGCCGTGCTGGACGATAAACTGATGGACATCTTCGTAGGGATAGCCCAAAAAATAGCCAATTTCGTGGGGGAACTCGCACGTGCAGCCCGTATCGCAGTGCCTATTTCGCGCGAGTGCGCAGACGCTGCCGTCATAGGCGCTTTCTGCGGCATTGCTGCTTGCCAGCGTAATGCGCGCGGCGAGATGCACCAGGGATGCGGGCAGGTTGTGGACATCGTAACCTTCGGCGACAAGCGCCGTCGCGGCGCGGGGGTCGGAGAGGTATCGCATGAGGTCCGCAGGGCGGTACACATAGATGAGCGCTCCGCAGGGGCGCCAGACCAAAACGCTCATGTGGATCCCGAGTGGCTGGAGCTCGCGGTTGCATTGGGCTATGACGGCGAGCAGGCGAGAGCGTCGCTCTTCGATATGGGCGGCGCTGGGTTTTCCGTTTTGGTTGGCGTAAACGCCGGGATAGGTAAAGAGCGAAGCTGGCTTGATACCTGCGAGCGTAGGGGAGCAGTTGCGCACGACAGCCGTTTGGTATGTTGGGATGTCAATGGTTCGAGTCACGATGCTCCTTTCGGGTCCTCAGTTGTTAGCCTAGGAAAACTTATACACGAAAGTAAGTCATGGTCAACAAAAAAGTTCGAGTAGGGAAACTAATTGACCGAACGGACATGATTTTGGGTTAAGATGGGGACACCCCATGGGGGTATCTAGATAGGGCTACTTGAAAGGGGAACGCATGAGTGACTTGCTCAACCCTGCGAATCTCATCGTGCTGGCCGTCATTGCCGTCGGCATGTTTTTTGGACTGCGTCGTATTGCCGCTTCGACACACGGGAAGAGTTGTTGCAGCGATGGCGCGAGCGGCAAGAAGGCCAAAAAGGTTGTTGTGGTGGATACCGATGCGTCGCACTATCCCTATAGCGATGATCTGCTCATCGGCGGCATGAGCTGTGACGGCTGCGCTCAGAACGTAGCCAATGCCCTCAATGCACTGGATGGCGTGTGGGCAACGGTGACGTATGCGGACCACACGGCACGCGTGCGCTCTAAGCAGCCGGTTGATCGCGGTGTCCTCGAGACGGCCGTGAAAGACGCGGGCTACTACGTCATGACGCTGTAAGCGCCGTCTTGGATGCATTTCCTTGTCTAGGCTCGTCCGCGCAGCTCGATGTCTTGGATATCGTCGAAATCGATGGCGATATCCCTGAGTTTGAGGAGCTTGAAGGCAGGGAGTACCTCGTCGAGGATGCCGGTGCGGGAGCGATAGCCGTACGTATCGTAATAGGTGACGCGGACCAGGTCGCCGCGTTTGAGGCCCTCGAGCTTTTTCGAAAGCTCGAGGGCTTTTTCTTCCGTGAGCTCACATTTTGGCTCGACGGTGATTTCCTGCTTGCGCACGAGTTCGTAGTATCCCGTGAGGGCGGCAAAGGGCATAAACTGTGCGGCGCGGTTGGCGCGCACGGCACCGTTGGCAGTGAGCTTGGGGTCGGCGGCGCGGCGTCTGCCCTCGGGGTCCGCCAGGCGCTCGAAGGCGGTTGGCGGGCGCACGGGCTGTTGTTTGGGTTTAGGCACGGTGTCCTCCAACTTGGTCGTTGCGTTCGCGCGCGGTGGCGCCGGCGGTAAAGCTTAATCCCTTGACGAGCGCGTTCTTGCCGTACTTGCCTTTCACGGCCAGGACGGCGCGCGCCAGGTCGCGCTCGCGCTCATCGGCCTCGATATCGCTGAACAGATCGATGGTGGCAAATTCTTCGGGCACCAGATTGCCAAATCCCAGGTTGATGCGCTTGACCGGTCGTTTGGGATCGACAGTCTGCGCCCAGAGCTCATCGAAATAGCCCATGATCTTCTTAAACGAATTGGTGCGCTCGGGTAGCTTTCGCGAGGCGTTGGAGTGCGCAAAGAGTGCGGCATAGCCACCGCGCGGTTTGCCGCCATGCTCTCCCACAAAGATGCCATCGATTGCCTGCGCTTCGCGCACTAAGCGCCTGCGTTCGTCATCTCGCTGGACGGGTTTCGGTGCGCGGGGCGCGAGCTCGGGGCCGTCGGTCGCTGCGGGCTCGATGCCCGAGGTGCTCGAGCGCAGGTGTCCGCAGCCGTCTATATACTGCGCCGTGCCGCTGGCGTCGAGTCGGCGGATGTCGGCGCGCTCGCTCGCGTAGCCCACAAAGAGCGAGATGCTGTCGCACACCACGTGCTTGTCGATCAAATCCAGTACAGCGGCATCGACCATCTCGCGCAAGACGGTGTAGGCCTGCTCGTAGGCATAACCCTTCGAGAGCACCTGCCCTGTGGTGGTCGAAGTTGCTTGTGGGCGATAGGCTTGGATATCGGCGATGGTTGTCGGCTCGCGCCCAAAGGCATGGTCGATAAGATATTCGGCATTGACGCCGAGTTCGTCGTAGAGCAGGTTCTCGTCGAGTGCGGCGACGCCCATCAGGTCGTAGACGCCATACTTTTCGAGTCGGGCTGCCACGCCGGGGCCGATGCCCCAGATGTCGGTGATGGGGCGGTGGGGCCAGATCTCCTTGCGAAAGGTCTCGTCGTCGAGTACGCCAATGCGGCTGGCTACGTGCTTGGCGGTGATGTCGAGTGCCACCTTGGCCTGGAATAGGTTGGGGCCGATCCCGACCGTTGCCGTGATGCCGGTACGCGCCAAGACCTCGTCGCGCAACATGCAGGCGAGCCCTTCCGCATCGGTGTGATAGAGGTCCAGATAGGGCGTCACGTCGATAAAGCACTCATCGATGGAGTAGACGTGCACGTCCTGGGGGCTGACGTATTCCAGATAGATGCCGTAGATTTGCGCCGACACCTCCATGTAATGCTGCATGCGCGGTACGGCCGTGATGTAGTCGATGCCATCGGGAATCTCAAATAGGCGGCAGCGGTTGTGAATCCCTAAGTCCTTCATAGCCTGTGTGATGGCGAGGCAGATGGTCGTGCGCCCGCGCGATTCGTCGGCAACGACCAGGTTGGTGGTGAGCGGATCGAGCCCACGGTCGACGCACTCGACGCTGGCATAAAACGTCTTGAGGTCGATGCAGATATAGGTGTGCTGCTCGTGCGCCATCCGTGTCCTTTCATCAAACACATGTTCTTATCGAATATCTGTTCGATAATACCCGCTCATCTGGACATCGTCAAAACCTGTCAAAAAGGGACTGGTTTGTTTTGGTAGGTATGGTCGTGCGGCTGCATCGGGTTTTTAACGCAGCCCTAAAGAGCGCGAAACAGCTCGGAAAAGCTCGCTTCGTAGCATGAGCCTAACGATCGATACCGCCTATACGCACGGAAGGGTTGTGGGAAAGATGGTCAATTATGGGTTTGGTATGCCGACGCGCTTGGTTGCGGATGGGGATGTGGCTCGCTGGTGCGGGCGATTGGTTGCCCACTATGGCGGCACCAAGGCACTGGTCGTGCTGGGAGGCGACAAGCATGCGCGCGACGAGCTTGTCTCGGCGGCGCTCGGCTCGCTTGATCGAGCTCTGCTCGAGCGCGTGCTTTTTCGCTGCGGCTCGGTTGGGGGCGACGGGGGAGACGAGCTGATCGACGAAGCCGTGGCCCTGGCGACCGACGAGGGCGTGGACTTTGTCCTGGCGATTGGCGATGCCGATACTGCAGGCTTTGCGCGCGAGCTCGCGCGTCGCATGGCGGCGCTCGATGCCGGCGAAGACGGCTTTGTGCCTTATGGATGCATTGTCTCGGAGGGCAAGGTGCCTGCCGTCGTGGGAGCCGGCGAGGTTCCCGTTTTTGCCATTATCGCTCCCGAACTGCTTGAGGGCATTGGGTCCCCTCTGCGCGAGTTGCTCGGCAGCGTGTGCGCCGCGGCCTAATATCTGCCAGGAAGGGACAGGTTTATTTTGGTAGGTAAAGCGTTTGACCTGCCAAAATAAACCTGTCCCTTCCTGGTCGGTCGCCGTTTAGGGGCGGATTGGCAACGCTCGCTGATTACGGTCTTGACCTGCGCTAGAATAGTGGCATCTGAATGTCCGGGTGCATGGAGGCGTGCGCCCGTATGCTGAGGAGGACTCTATGGCAACTGTTGCCGCACCTATCGATGCTACGTCGACTGCCGCTTGGAAGGCACTCGAGGCTCATCAGGAGAAGCTTGAGGCCGATGGTATCGACCTCAAGGCCTGGTTCGCCGCCGATGCCGAGCGCGTGAACAAGCTGAGCTTTGATGCCGGTGACCTGCACTTCGATCTGTCGAAGAACCTGGTGACCGATGAGACCGTCAAGCTGCTGTGCGATCTTGCCCGCGAGGTGAAGCTCGAGGAGCGCCGTGACGCCATGTTCTCCGGCGAGCACATCAACACCACCGAGGACCGCGCCGTCCTGCACACCGCACTGCGCCGCCCGGCAACCGAGAAGGGCCAGCTCATCGTCGACGGCCAGGACGTCGTCGCTGACGTGCACGAGGTCCTCGATCGCATGTATGCCTTTGCCGAGCGCGTGCGCTCCGGTGAGTGGAAGGGCGTTACCGGCAAGAAGATCGAGCACCTGGTGTCCATCGGCATCGGCGGCTCCGATCTGGGCCCGGTCATGGCTTACGAGGCCCTGCGTCCCTATGCCGACGCCGGTATCGACTGCCGCTATATCTCCAACATCGACCCCAACGACCAGGCCGAGAAGCTCAAGGGCCTGGACCCCGAGACCACGCTCGTGATCATCGTCTCCAAGACCTTCACCACGCTCGAGACCCTCACCAACGCCCGCGAGGTCAAGACCTGGATGCTCGAACAGCTCAAGGCTCAGGGCGCCATCGACGGCTCCGATGAGCAGAACGCCGAGGCCGTGGCAAAGCACTTCGTCGCCGTTTCCACCGCACTCGAGAAGGTCGAGGCCTTCGGCATCGACCCTGCCAACGCCTTCGGTTTCTGGAACTGGGTTGGCGGCCGCTATTCTGTTGACTCCGCCGTGGGCCTGTCGCTGATCGTCGTGCTCGGCCCCGAGCGCTTCCAGCAGTTCCTCGAGGGCTTCCACGCCATCGACGAGTACTTCTGCAATACCCCGCTCGAGAACAACGCCGTCGCGCTGATGGGCCTGCTCAACGTCTGGTACGTCAACTTCTTCGGTTCCAAGAGCCACGCCGTGCTGCCGTACTGCCAGTACCTGCATCGTTTCCCGGCCTACCTGCAGCAGCTCACCATGGAGTCCAACGGCAAGCGCGTCCGCTGGGACGGCAGCGCCGTGACCTCCGACACCGGTGAGATCTTCTGGGGCGAGCCCGGCACCAACGGCCAGCATGCCTTCTACCAGTTGCTGCACCAGGGCACCGTGGTGGTCCCGGCCGACTTTATCGCTTTCGCCAACACTGCCAATCCCGCAACCGACAGCGGCCAGGATGTCCACGAGCTGTTCCTGGGCAACTTCCTGGCCCAGACCAAGGCGCTCGCCTTTGGTAAGACGGCCGATGAGGTGCGCGCCGAGGGCACGCCCGAGCAGATCGTCCCGGCCCGCTGCTTTGAGGGCAACCGTCCGACGACCTCGATCTTCGGCGACACGTTGACCCCGTTCGCGCTCGGCGAGCTCATCGCCCTGTACGAGCACATCACGTTTGTCGAGGGCACGGTCTGGGGCATCGACTCCTACGACCAGTGGGGCGTCGAGCTGGGCAAGCAGCTTGCCAAGCAGATCACCCCGGCCTTCCACGACGATGCCGCCAAGGCCGAGCAGGACGCTTCGACTCAGGCGCTTATCGAGTTCTATCGCGCGCATCGCAAGTAGTCGCTGCTGTTAACGCATCGCGTCTTATAGTCAGGGGCCCGTATCCTATCGGATGCGGGCCCCTTTGCTTTGCCGTGGTCCCGGGGCGCACGGCCTTTGTGGAACATCGCCGGGGCGCCGCGCGCTGCGAGAACCCTGCGCCTAGATCTCGGCCTCCGCATGGCCTCGCTGCGCCTCGGGCAGCTCCCCGTAGAGCGGATGGTCTTCGAGCCTAAAGCGCTCGACCTGTTCGGGAGTGCGACCGCGTACAAAGAGCCACGAGCGATCAATCGGCGTCGCCATGAGCGTGCTGGGCAGCGCGTCGGCGCGGTCGGAAAACACCCGGGCACTCTCGGGATCCTGGAACGCCAGCACCAGATGCGTGTCGCAGTTGCCCATGATGGAGCGTGCGCGTGCCTCGCCATAGAGCGCATCGAGCTGGTTGGTCGACTGCAGCAGCAGCGTTGCCCAGATGTTGCGGCTTCGGATAATCGAGAGCACGTTGTCGATCTGGGGGATCTGCAGATTTGCGAAGTCATCGAGCATAAAGCGCACGGGCACGGGCAGGCTGCCGTCGGGCTGCCTATCGGCCTCGCGAATGAGGCCCATAAACGCCTGCGAAATAAAGAGGCCGGTCAGCGGATCGAGATTGCGGTCAATATCGCTCACGGTTACAAACAGGGCGCAGGGGGTGTGTCCCATGGAAGCGAAGTCCACCTGATGGCACTCACGATAGAGCTGTGCCGCACCGTCAAATCCCAGACACATGACCTTTTCGGCAAGGATGCCGACGATGCTCGCGTGCATGCGCTCGGCATTTTGTGTAATGGCGTAGCGCCGCCATAACGAGAGGGCATAGCTTTGGGGGTCGGTCGTGATCAGGTCGTCAAACAATCGACCCGTGGCACCGTCCTGCAGGTGCTCGATCAGCTTGATGACCGAGCTGATCGTCTGCTCGTCGGCGGGCAGCTGTTCGGTGACGTAGGCGATAAGACACGACAGCAGGTTTGCCGCCGCATGATCCCAAAAAGGCTGGTTGTTGTCCTCGATGGGGCAGATGGCCTTTGCCACCGAGAGGATGTCCTGCTGGTTGGGCCTGCCGTCCGCCTTGCGGCGAATGTGCCTTAGGGGGTTGTAGCCGCAGCGCTCGATGCCGGGCGCAAGGGCCGGGACGGTGTTGAGGTCGGCGAAGTTGAGACATTGCACGCGGTAACCGTGGGCTGCCAGCACGGGTCCCACTTCGCGACAGAGCGTGCCTTTGGTGTCGAGCACGATGTAGCTTGCGTTCATTTGCAGCAGGTTGGGCTTGAGGACGTTTCGGGTCTTGCCGGCTCCCGAGGGGCCGATCACAAGTGCGTTGTTGTTGAGTCCCGTTTGGCGGGTGTCGCAGGAAAGCGTTCGATCCTTGGCGAGGATGGTGGACGATGCGGACTCAGATGCGGCGAGGCGGCTGGCGAGGTTAGACATGGGCGACCTCCTCGGTGGTCGAGAGGATTTCGTGGGCAAAGCCGAGCTCGACGGCGCGCTCGGCCGAAAGGTAGGTGTCTTTTGCAGTGAGGGACTGGATGCGCTTGGGCGTGAGGCCGCTGCGGTCCGAGAGGATTTGCGTGAGGGTCTTGCGGGTCTGCATGAGACGCCGGCTGGTTTCCTGCAGCGCAAGTGCCGAGCCACCTGCCCCCTGGGGGATCAGCGGGTCGTGAATCATGAGCTCTGCATGGGGCGCCATACGGCGATTGTCGCCGCCCATAAAGATCACGGCGCCCATGGACGCGGCGAATTCCAGGCAGACGGTGCGGATGGGGCACGATGCGAGGCGCATGGCGTCATAGATCGCAAGACCCGATCGCACGCTTCCGCCGGCGCTGGCGACAAATATGGTGATGGGGCGGCTGGGGTCGGTGGCATCGAGCAGACGGATCTGCTGGCATAGGTCGTGGGCCATCGGGGTTTCGATGTTTCCCATGACGGAGAGCTCGCGACGGGCGAGCATCTCATCGTAAATGCTGGTGAGCGTGATACCTCGGGCGGATTCACGCATGGTGAGGGGGCTGATGATGGGGGAATGATTGGTGTCCATGTGGACTCCTTTCTGTTGGTTGTGTTGTGGAATAGGATTGTTGCCCGCGGAGGGGCTGGCGGGCTACAGGGTTCGTCCGAGCCTGAGATCGAGCTCGGTTGTGGGGCAGGCCGCCTGTTCGTGCGGCTCGCAAGCGCCAAGGGCTCCAAAGCGATGGAGCGTTGCGGCGGGCGTGGTGTAGGCGAGCCGCAGCTGATGCTCGACAGGGGCACATCCGTCATTTTTGTAATGAGCCGCGTAGTACTGCGCGATGCTGGCGTTCATCTCGCTGCCATTGCGATGGCGCTCAAACTGGCGTCTGCAGGTCTCGATGATCTTTGCTACCGACTTGGGTGCCGTCGCGGGAACAAGGGCGAGATAGCCCTCAAATAGCTCGTTGATGCTCAGGAGGCACAGCAGGTCGATCAGCGTCCTTATGGCTGCTCCCTCGGCAGAAAAGTGCGCGGTCATGCGGTTATATCGGTTGCGGTCGACGATGGCCGCATGGGGTCTTGGAGTTTTCTGCCCCGTGGTCCCGGGCTTTTGCCGCGCCTGTGTATTGAGCTCGACGTTGCAGCGCTTGAGGCCGTCCAGCGGAAGGAACAGTGCGGTGCGCAGGGTGTTCCGCTTGCTTTCGAGTTCATGACGCTCGTCGGGTTCCCATTCGAGCTTGAGTTTCGTGTCGAGCGCCGTAAGCATATGGGCTAGGCAGCCTACGGTAAGAACGTACGAATCGTTGTCGCGTTTTGGGGCATAGGGGTCTGTCAGCTTGCGAATGTCGGGGTCGCCCATGATCTTTGTGCAGCGCTTCAGCAGTTGAGGGTTGTCGGCCAAGATCGTCGCGAGCGGTAGCGACGCGTAGTTCTTGATGGTCGCGGCGGCAAAGGCGGCGTCATATTCGTTTGCATATGCTCGCTCAATGCGGGCATCCAGAATGCTTTTCTTATCGCCGTCTTCAGCGTGGTGGTTTGTCATAGCTTCTCCAATCGGTTGATGTTCGTGCTGTTTGTTGATGTGTTGGTTGTCGTGAGTGATGTGCTTGCCGTGGGTGATGTGCTGACGTTGGGGTGCTATGCGGTTTTCAATGAGCCCGTGAGGCAGTTGCTGCAGGGGCGGGATGGGACGGCCCATGCAAGGCGGAAGGCATCGTGCTCAAAATCGAGACAGCAATGCCCTGGGTACCTCACATGTGGCAGTTACCTCATTAAGTTGTCATTGCGTTTGGGGTTGTACTTTGCCGATCTTCCTTCTCTTACACGCTAAAACTCAAACTTCATATGCTCGATCTACTTAAAACCGCAACGGCGGTCTTTTATCAACTTATATGTCGGAACGCGTCTTTGCAAGTACTTTTTTGCGTTTGTTTCAAATGGGGTGGTTTTGCAACCGTCACGCGCGTGCTGTGCGAACGTGCCCCGGCTCGGATAAGATAGTGCGCGATAAAAACGATGCAAGGAGGCACATATGGCAATTAAAGCCATCGCAATGGATATCGACGGTACGCTTACCAACGATCAGAAGGTGATCAGCCCGCGTACGCGCGAGAAGCTGCTCGCGGCGCAGGAATCGGGTATTAAGCTCATCTTGGCTTCGGGTCGTCCCGCTTGGGGGCTGCATGCTCTGGCACAGGAGCTCGACCTTCAAAACCATGATGGTCTGCTAGTTGCCTTTAATGGCGCGCATGTGGTCGACGCTCAGACCGATGAGGTCCTTTTTGACCAGGCCATGCCGGCTGACGAGCTGCACCGCCTGATTGATCATCTGCGCAATTTCGACGTGATCCCCATCATCTCGCTCGGTCGCGATCTGCATGTCGAGGACTCGTACCGCTGCATGATTACGCTGCGGGACGGCTCGCAGATGAATATCGTCAAGTATGAGCGCGACGCGTGCGATCTTAAGATTCGCGAGGTCGAGAGCCTGCACGAGGTTGTTGATGCCTATCCCGTAGACAAGCTGCTGACGGCGGGCGATCCGGCCTACCTGCAGGCGCATTACGAGGAGATGTATGCGCCCTTTACCCAGACGCTTTCGGGCATGTTTACGGCCGACTGGTACTTTGAGTACACGGCGCCCGGTATCGACAAGGCCCGCGCGCTCGAGGGTGCCCTGCCCAAGCTCGGCATCGATGCCAGCGAGGTCGTATCGTTTGGCGACGGCCAGAACGACAAGTCTATGATTGAGTGGGCCGGCACCGGTGTTGCCATGGGAAACGCCGTCAATGAGGTTAAAGCTGTGGCCCAGATGGTGACCGCCAATAACAACGAAGACGGCATTGCGGTGGCGCTGGATAAGCTGCTGGGTTAGAATCGCCGATAGTGCATGGCTCGGGCGTCCGCTTGCGGGCGCCCTTTTGTTAGGGAGGGTGCCGTGTCCGCATTTCCGTTCGACGCCGTTATCTTTGACATGGACGGTGTGATTGTCGATACCGAGTATTACTACCTGGGCGAGACTGCCGCGTTTGCCAAGGAGCTTGGGCTTAACCTGACTCAAGAGGAGTTGAATGGGCAGGTCGGTACTTCGCACCAGTTCTTCCTGCATATGCTGGTCGATTGGTTTGAGCGCGCCGGTAAGGGGCATTTCACTGGCGAGGAAGCGTTGGCCCGTTGGAACGAGTGGGCGCATAAGCGTCCGCGCGACTATCAGGCTTTGATTAACCCAGGCGCCGTGGATACGATTCGAGAGCTGCCGCGTCGTGGCGTTCGCGTGGCGCTTGCCAGCTCGTCTCCCATGGATAGCATCGAGGAAGTGCTCAATGCGTGCGGGCTGTCGGATGCCTTTGAGTATGTGGTGAGCGGCGAGCAGTTTAAGGAGAGCAAGCCCGAGCCCGACATCTACCTGCATGCGCTGGACCTGCTGGGGCTGCCCGCGAATCGCTGCTGCTGCGTTGAGGATTCGGTGCCTGGCATCACCGCTGGCAAGCGAGCCGGCCTGACAGTCATTGCCAAGCGCGAGGAACGCTTTGGCTTTAGCCAGGATGCCGCGGACAAGATTATCGACCAGCTGCCGGAGCTGCTCACGCTTTCTTAGGAGCGCGGTAGTTGCGCGTTTTTCGGGTCTGATGAGTAAATAGCCAACATTTTGGTGTGACACCTAGCATACTTTAAGCTAATGCGGGCTTAAGGGCTTGTTGAATGCCCTTAAGTCCGTTTTAGAATTAATTGTGCTGGGAGAGGGTATATGCCACCGACTGAAGGGCTAACTGACGGTAAAGCAGCGATACCGCTGTACCAACAGGTTATCGATATCATCAAAAACGAAATCAGCTCCGGTGCCTACAAGGCGGGCGCGCGGATACCCAACGAATTCGAATTGGCTGAGAGCTATAAAGTTGGCCGCGTTACCGTGCGACGCGCTATTGAGGAGCTCGTCCAGCAGGGCTATCTAACGAAGCGACAGGGGAAAGGCACGTTTGTCAATGCCCCCAAGCTCAAGCGCAAGATTCGCCAGAAAGATGACGTCCAGAGTTTTTCGGACGCATGCCGCGTTAACGGAATGGAACCGGGGGCACGTGTCATTTCGAGAAAGATACTGCCGGCGGATTCCATCGAAGCACAGTTCTTTGGTGTTCCCGTTGGAACTGACTTGATTTGCGTTGAGCGCGTGCGTACTGCCGATGGCGTCCCTGTCATGCTCGAGAACAACATATACGTTTACGAGGACAACGCCTATCTATCAACGGCACCTCTATCTAACCAATCCATTTTTGAGTTCGTGCGCAACCGGACGGGCCGCACGCCCGCGTTTACCGACCCGTGCACGCTCGAGATCGCGTGTGCATCGCCCGAGGTCGCTCGGCTGTTGGCAGTTCCCGTTGGCGAACCCTTGTTTTATATGGAGGCCTTCTTTTTCGATGAGCAGCGGCGTCCGTTTATCATCGGTCGTCAGCGGATCGTTGGGTCTCGCTACGTTTTTGACATCTAGGACATTGCGAATGGAAACGCCCGGTGGATTATCTCACCGGGCGCTTCCATACCGTTCACGGCGCAAACGCAACCGTTCAACCGTGTTGCGGCAATCAGCTTGAAATTATCTTGATGAAGGAAAAAGCTGCTGGTAACCTATGGGACGTCATAGAACGTTTGCATTGTGCAAACGTTGAAGCGAGATGCGATGCAGTCTCGAGTTCTTTGGAGGTATCTATGTCAGATACGAAGGCGAAGAAGACAAACAGACGTTTTAAGTTCAAATTACCGCATGTCTATACGATCATGTTCTTGCTGATCGTTGTCTTTGCGGTCCTGACTTGGATCGTTCCCTCTGGTCAGTATCAGCGCAAGACGATTTCGACAGCGGCGGGCGAGCGTGAAGTCGCCGTTGCTGGAACCTATGAACAGGTCGATAAGAACTACACCGATTCCGAGACCGGCGAGACCATCAATCTGGGTCAAGATATCTTCGCGGTCCTGCAAGCGCCCACTAAGGGCATCCAGGAGGCTGCCGACGTCGTTGCGTTCGTCTTATTGATCGGCGGATCGTTCGCGATCATCACCAAGACCAACGCTTTGAATGCCGGCATGAGCCGTGTGATTAAAAAGCTCAAGAACAAGGACATCCTCATCATTCCCATCACGATGACGTTGCTGTCCATTTGCGGCACTACGTTTGGTATGTCTGAGGAAGCCCTGCCGTTCTATGCCATCTTCATTCCCATCATGATGGGTATCGGGTATGACTCGATGACGGCATTCATCATCTGCTTCCTTGGTCCTAACCTGGGATATTGTGCTTCGACCATCGACCCGTTTAACGTCTTGATTGCACAGGGCATTATCGGCATCGAGGGCAATCCGCAACTGTGGCTGCGTGCCGTTTCTTGGGTCATCTTCACTGCCGTCGGTATCGCATGGGCCATGCGCTACGCCATGCGCGTCAAGAAAAACCCTGAGTCGTCCATTGTGTACGAGGACGATAAACTCAAGCGTATTGAGTTTTCCGTGACCGATGCCTCCATCGAGGAAGAGTTCACTATCCGTCAGAAGCTCGTGCTTATCGATTTTGCTTGCGGTATGGGCATTATCGTCTGGGGTCTTGTTACCCAGGGCTGGTACATGAATGAGATTTCCGCCGTGTTCCTTGGCATGGGCTTGCTTGCCGGTATCCTGGGCGGTCTTGACCAGCAGACGATCGCAGAGGAGTTCGTTAAGGGTCTCGCCGACTTTGCGTACGCTGCCATCGTTATCGGTATCGCTCGCGGTATTCTGGTCATCGCCGAGGGCGGCATGATCATCGACACCATCCTCCAGGCGCTCGCTACCGCGCTTGCCGGTGCACCCGCCGCCGTCTACACCACGTTTATGTATGTCGTCCTTGGCCTGCTCTCTTTGCTGGTTCCCTCGAGTTCTGGCCTGGCGGCGCTCACCATGCCCGTTATGGGCCCCCTGACCGAGCTCATGGGCCTCAATCCCGAGGCGGCCGTCACCGCGCTCCAGTTTGCCAACCAGACCATCAACACCATCAGCCCCGTGGCGGGCATGACGGTCGCCGGCCTTGCCGTGGCTAAGATTTCGTTTGGCCAATGGTGGAAGACCATTTGGAAGTTCTTCATTTTCATGGTCGTCTTTGGCCTGATCGTAACGGCAATCTCTGGCATGCTTCCGGCGTAGGTGGTTGTGATGTCTGATCGTTTGACGGTCCTGACGTCTAAGAGCGTCTTTACCGGTACGGGGGACCTGCCGTTTGAAGGTTTCGTAGCGGTCCGTGGCAATCGAATTGAGGCTGTTGGCACCAAGTGTGAGCTAGCTTCGTATTTGACCCAAGCGGACGAGGTAGTTGACCTGGGCGACCGTACCGTCATGCCTGGCCTGATCGATGTGCATACCTTCTATACAGGCTGGGCGCTGCGGACATTGGGGTCTGATCTGTCCGGCATCGCCGATGCCAAAGAGGCTGTGTCGCTCTTGCGTGCATGGAAAGAAGATCATCCGGATTGCGCGGCGGCTTTTGGCCACAACTTACCCGAAACGTTGGCATCGGATGCCGAGAACGCAAATACGGCAGCTGTGTTTGACGATTGTTTTGGCGATATCCCCGTCGTCTGCTTTACGCCGGGCGCGGAGACCTGTGTTCTCAATGCTGCCGCCAGCGCGCGATACGGTTTTACACCCCAGGCGTGCTATGCCGAGAAGATCTGGCGCATGATGAGCGATTTCCTCGCGCTGCCCGAGGTGCGTGCCGGGTATTCGGACTACATGAGCATGCTTAACGAGCGCGGCGTTACCGCCATCAAGGAAATGGCGTTTGATGACTACTACGGCTTTGCCGACGAAATGGCTCGCCGTGAGGAATCTGGTGAGCTGACGGTTCGCGTCTCTATGATGTCGCAGCCGGTGGGCGCCGGTGCAAATCTGGCATATGCCCGCGAGGCGCGAGAGCGCTTCCGGGGACCGTTCGTTCGTTTTTCTGGCTTCAACCGTATGACCGATCGCGGCGTATGGGCGGGGCTTGCCGAGATGATAGACCCCTATGAGGACTCGGCCGATGCGGGCGCTGCCGGCAAGACGGTCGTCGAGGAGCCAGAGTGGGATCTGATTGAGAACGAGCTACGTGCAATTGATGCTGACGGCTTCCGATATTCCTTGCATTGCCAGGGCGATGGCGCCGTTCGTCGCACCGTGGCGCTCTATGCCTCGCTGCCTCGAGACGAGCATGGACGGATGCTTCGTCGCCATGCGATTACCGATCTCGAGAACTCTGACCCGACCGATCTTGTCGAGTTTGGCAAGTTGGGTGGAATTTGCGAGGTCTATCCGCAGATTCTGACGCTGGACCGGCGCGAGGATTGCCTGTCGATGATGCGTCGACAAATTGGCGAGACGCGACTTTTGCACAGCTGGAATCGTCGCGGCATGGAAGATTCCGGATGCACAGTGTGCTGTGGCACGGATTTACCGCTGCTGATTCCGAGCCTGGGCGAGTCAATCTACAGCGCGTGCGGCGGATTCTTCGCCGACGGACTGCCCGTGAATGAGGCCAACGCGCTGACGCTTGTCGAGCTCTTGCGCGCTTGGACTGCCGGGGGCGCGTACGATCTGATGCGCGAAGACGAGCTGGGTACGCTCGAGGCCGGCAAGCTTGCCGATATCTGCGTGCTCGATCGGGATGTGTTCGACCTCGATTATCGCGACGCACGCGATCTTGCGGTTGACATGACGATGTCGGACGGACAAATCGTGTTCGATCGAAATAAGGAGGCATAAGATGCCTGAATCCAAACCGACGCTGCGCCGCGAGCAGATTGCGGGCATGAATATCCACTACATCATGTGGTCGCTCGATTACTTCCTTGATGTGCAGCAGCGCTTGGGCTTTGAGTCCATTGAGCTGTGGTGTGCGGAGCCGCATGTGACGCTCGACCACACGGGCTACTTTGAGGCTGAGGTCCTGGCGAAAAAGGCTGCAGACCGTGGGCTTAGGTATCGTACTCTGTGCCCCGAGAATGTTGTCTATCCTTGGCAGTACTGCGCACGCAAACCGCTGCATGAGCAGCGCAGCCTGGCGTACTTTAAGCAAGGCATTGAGCTTGCCGAGGTACTTGGGTGCGACCGTATGTCCGTCAACTCGGGCTGGGGCGACTGGGATGAGGACCGCGAGGAAGCCTGGAAGCGCAGCCGCGAGCACTTGTCCATTCTGGCGGAGTATGCCGGCGAGCACGGTCTGGTGCTTACGATGGAAAGTCTGCGTCCCGAGGAGAGCAACCTTGTGACGACGGTTTCCGATGCGAAGCGCATGATTGACGAGGTCGCGAGCCCGTACTTACAGCCCATGGTTGATACAACCGCGATGGGCGTTGCAGGCGAGACGCTCGAGGACTGGTTTGCCGCCTTTGGTGATGGGGCAATTCACGAGATGCACTTTATCGACGGTGACCCGTATGGCCATCTGGTGTGGGGCGATGGCAAGCACGATATGGACGCCTTCGTCGCCACACTCAACGCCCATGGTTTCGACGGCATGCTGGGCCAGGAAATCACGGACGGTCGTTACTACGATGATCCGGCGGCGGCAGATGCCAAGAACATGGCCGCATTCGAGAAATATCTGATTGACTAAACCAACTATCGGCCACGCAGCCAACGTCATTGATTGCGGGCCAAACAAGAAAGGAACTGGATATGAACGCACACGATCTGATCAAAGAGGCAATTGCCGAGAAGGGCAAGTTCGACAGCGTCTACTGGATTGCTTGCGGTGGCTCCATGATCGATTTGATCCCGGCTCATGAGCTTCTGCAGCGCGAGGCAACCACCTTCACTTCGTATATCTATACGGCTCGCGAGTTCGATATCATGCGTCCGCGTCGTCTGGGCGAGAAGTCCCTGGTCATCGCTTGTAGCCACAGTGGCAACACCCCGGAGGTCGTCGAGGGCTGCGAGATTGCCCTTGCTGCCGGCGCTACGGTGATCGCCCAGACCGACAACGCTGGATCCAAGATTGACTCCGGCAAGTGGACCACGTGGGTCTACCCGTGGGGCGAGGGCGTGCCGCAGGCCGAGGTCCCCGCTGGCATTTCGCTGTCGCTTGCGGCAGAGCTGCTCGATCAGCAGGAGGGCTACGCCGATCTTGCCGATATGTATGCCGGTATTGCCGAGATGGATAAGATTCTTCCCCCGGCACGCGAGAAGGTAAATGCCGAGCTGGGCGATCGCTTTGCCAAGCTTTGCCAGGAGCATGAGTTCTTCTATATTCTGGGCAGCGGTCCCAACTTTAGCCAGACCTACGGTTTCGCTATCTGCTCTCTTATGGAGATGCAGTGGCAGCACTGCAGCTACATCCACTCCGCCGAGTACTTCCACGGCCCCTTCGAGGCTACTCAGGATGGCGTTTTTTACTTCCTGCAGATGGGCTCCAGCGAGTGCCGTGCTATGGACGAGCGCGCCCTGGCGTTCCTTAAGACGCATACCGATACGCTGATGGTGCTCGATGCTAAGGAGTACGGTATGGAAGCCGTGCCGGCGAGCGTCCGTGCCTATCTGGACCCGGTGCTGTTCTACGCCATGAACTGTGAGCTGCGTGCCGCACGCGGCAAGGTGTTTGACCACGATCCCGATTTCCGTCGCTACATGGGCGTCGTCGAGTACTAGAAGGGTAAATACCATGGCATTTAACGTTAACGCGCTCGGATTTGGCGACAACGTCGTCGATCGCTACGAGCATATCCATACCATGTATCCCGGCGGCAATGCGGTGAACTTCGCCGTTTATGCCAAGAAATGCGGTGCCGCACGCTCCGCATACATGGGCATTTTTGGCAATGATGCCGCTGCCGAGCATGTCATTGCAAGCCTCGAGGATGAGGGTATCGAGCTTGACAAGTGCGAGCAGATGATTGGCGAGAACGGAGCGGCTCGCGTGACCGTCGTTGACGGTGACCGTGTCTTCCTCGGCTCCAACGAGGGCGGTATCCGTGGCGATGCGCGCTATGTCCTCGATCGCTTTGACCTTGCGTACATGAAGCAGTTCGATGTGGTTCATTCGGGCAACTATTGCTTTACCGAGCGCGAGCTGCCCAAGTTGAAGGCTGCGGGCGTCACGGTCTCTTTTGACTTTTCGGACGACTCTACCGACGAGTACTACGAGCAGATTGCGCCCTACGTCGATTTCGCTTTCTTTAGTGCGGCGGATGCTGCGAGTGAGGACGAGATTCGCGAGCGTCTGGCATGGGTGAAGGGCCTGGGTCCGCGTTTTGTGTCGGCTACGGCGGGCGCCGAGGGCTGTATTGCTTACGACGGCGAGCGTTATTACCGCCAGCTGGCTAAACCGGTAACGGACATGAAGGACACCATGGGGGCGGGCGACTCGTTCCTCACCTCGTTTTTGATGTGCTATCTCGATTCCGCCAAGCGCGGTGAGGATGGCGCCGAGGCCATCGAGCGCGCGCTCGACTTTGCTGCCGGGTTTGCCTCGAGCGTGTGCGGCATGGAAGGTTCTTGGGGCCACGGAGCACCAATCGTCGAATAGCTTAAGAAAGCGTACGGCGGTCTGGCTATGAGGCCTTGGACAGCCGATGCAAAACAATAAGCGAAACGCGAAAAGGGGGCTCGCCATGTGGTGGGTCCCCTTTTGAACATTGGAGAAGAGTATGGGTATTAAAGCGTGTGCGGCTGGTTTTTGCTGCGCGGACGTCTATCAGAACATCGGCGTGTTCTATCCGACTGGTAACGGCATTGACTGGGGTATCCATCTTGCACGAATGGGAGTTTCGGTATCCGCCGTGTCGGTTGTCGGCAAGGACGAGTACGGAGACAAGATGAGAGAGGCGCTGGCCGCTGAGGGGTTCGATATCTCTCATCTGCGGGTGGAGGATGGCGACACCTCGGTGATGCTTATGGCATTGAAAGACGGCGTCGATCGCGTGCATCTCGAGGCAATCGATGGCGTAATGGAGACATATCGTCCGAATGAAGATGACCGGGCGTTTATCCTAGAGCATGACATCATTCATACCGACCTGTTTGGCAATTGTTTGGACCTCCTGCCCGAATGGCATGATGCGGGCAAGACGGTGGTTATGGACTTCTCGGTGTTCAGCCAGGATCCCGAATATGCCTGTGAGGCTCATTTTCCTTACGTAGACTGTGCGTTCATGTCGTTTGAAGAGGACACACTCCGGAGCTGCGAGATTGGGTACGCCACGTGCAGGAATTGGGACCGCGCGTTGCGGTTGCCACGCTTGGCGAGAAGGGAAGCATTGCCTATGACGGTGAGCGCTTCTATGAGTGCGGGATCGTACCGGCGGAGAAGGTCGTTAACACCGTGGGTGCCGGCGACTCGTATATTGCCGGGTTTACCAAGGGCGTGATCGATGGCCTTGATATTCCGGCGTGTATGAAGGCGGGCGCCGAGCTGTCGTCCCGAGTGATTGGTTCGTTTGAGCCGTACTAGGGTCAAATGCCTGGAAAGGAGTACGAAATGGTTATCGACATGTTGGTCCATCCTATGCTCTACGGCGAGATCTGTACGCCGGGTGATGAGCCTGATGGATTCGGTTTTTGGTCACGAGAATATGGTATGGGGCATATGGGCCCCATGGATTGGGATGAGCTTCAAGTCGAGATGGACGTCTGCGACGTGCAGAAGAGCGTGCTCATGCCGCTCGATGTAACCACGGCATGCGGAGGGCACTTTGGCACCAATGACCAGATTGCCATGCTGGTTGCCGCGCATCCCGATCGTCTGTGGGGATTTGCGAGCGTAGACCCGCAGGTGAGCGGTGCCGCAGACGAATTGGAGCGCGCCTTTACCGAGTTGGGGGCAAAGGGGCTTTGCCTGCATCCTGCAAAGCAGGGTTTTGCCCCCGATGATGCTGTGGCCGAGCCGCTTTACGAGCTGTGCGAGCGCTATAACAAGCCGCTGGTTTTCCATGCCGGTATGTCTTGGGAGCCGGGCGCAGAGCTCTCGCGCAGTAACCCGCTTGCATTTGAGCACACAATCGCAACGCATCCAAATGTGCGCTTTAGTTTGACCCACTTTGGCTGGCCCTGGGTGCGCGAGACCGTGGCGATGATGCTCAAGTATCCCAACTGCTACACGGACACCTCTATCACTTACATCGATTCGCCCGAGGAGATGATGCAGCGTCTTTTCACGGTCGATATGGGGCCGCTGTGGTATGAGCGCGCGCTATCGCATCAAGTGATGTTCGCCAGCAATACGCCGCGCTTCCGTGCATTCAAACTCAAGCGGGCGCTCGATACCGTGCCCATGCGCGATGATGCGCGAGAAAGGCTCTACTGGGGTAATGCCCTGCGTTTTCTTGAAGGGGATGAGTGAACATGGTGACGCTCGAGACATTGAGCTATCTATCGACTGCACCGGACCAGTTCATCGATATTACCGAGGACGTGCACGCCGCCATCGAACGCAGCTCGGTGACCAATGGCTTGGCAGCGATTATTTTGTCGCATACGACCTGTGGAATCGTGGTAAACGAGGGGCTGCCCTGCGTGGAGACGGATCTTATGGAGACGCTTGATCGCATCGCCCCACTCGATGCCCCCTATGCGCACGCACACTTCCTGCCGAGCTATGGAGCCACCGGTAACAACTCCTGTGGGCATATCAAGAGCATGATTTGTGGAAACAGTTGCTTCTTTCCCGTCCAAGATGGCCACATCGTGTGCGGAGGTGCCCAGAACATCTATCTTGCGGAGTTTGACGGTCCGCAGAAGCGAAAAGTGTACGTCGAGGTGCTGGGGGAGTAACGCCCCTGCAATAACCCCATGAAGGAGCACGTTATGTCGTTTCTAACCTCGATGTTCAAGACCGAAAAGCCGGTCATCGGAATGCTGCACCTGCGTCCCTTGCCGGGCGATCCACTGTATTACCCGGGCGGAAGCGTGTCGCAGGTCGTGGAAGCCGCCAAGCGCGATCTCGAGGCGTTGCAGCAGGGCGGTGTCGATGGCATTTTGATTACCAATGAGCTCTCGATGCCCTATGAGCAGCACGTTTCTCCCTCAACCCTTGCATCGATGGGCTATGTAATCGGGGCTCTGTCCCATGATCTGTCGACTCCTTGGGGAGCTGAGGCTATTTACGATGGTGATGCCACAATCGAGCTGTGCGCTGCCGTCGACGCGCAGTTCACGCGCTGCAATTTTTGCGGTGCCTGGGCCGGTGATCTCGGGCTGATTAACCGAGATTTTGCTCACACCATGCGTCGCAAGGCGGCGCTGCGCCTGGACGATCTCAAGCTTTTTCACTTCATCACGAGCGAGGGGGAGGTTTATCTCAACGACCGCGCGACTGCGGACATTGCCGATTCACTTCTCTTTAATTGCCTACCGGATGCGATGGTCATCGGCGGTTCGGCTGCCGGTCGTGGCGCTTCGGGCGAGCTTGCCGATGAGGTCCGCGAGCGTGTTGGCCAAGTGCCTGTGGTATGTGGCACCGGTTGTCGCGAAAATACCGTGGCTGATGTATTTGCTCACTACGATGGCGCGTTTGTCGGCACGTGCTTAAAGCGCGACGGAAAGCTGGATGCCCCGGTCGATGTTGAGCGGGTAGCTCGTTTTATGGCTGCCGCTCGTACGGCGCGAGGGGAGTAGGCACCTATGGCGCTCTATCTGGGTATTGATATTGGGACAAGCGCCTCTAAAGGCGTTTTAATCGATGATCGATGCAATATCGTTTGCCAAGCCTCTTGTGGACACGAGACGGACAACCCGTGTGACGGATGGTACCAACATGATGCGGAGACAGTTTGGTGGGGCGATTTTTGCCGCTTGTCGCGCGAGCTGGTGGCGCGATCGGGAGTTAACGCGGCACAGATTGGATGCGTGGGCCTTTCCGCATTGGGTTGCGACTGCGTGCCGGTCGATACCGAGTGCAACGCGCTGGCGCCCGCGATTTTGTATGGAGTCGATGCGCGTTCGAAGCCGCAGATTGACGAGCTTCTTTCCGAATATGGGTCAGACCGCGCACGCGAGCTTTTCGGGCACGATCCCTGTTCGTCAGACATTGCTCCCAAGATCTTGTGGTTTAAGGAGAATATGCCCGAGGTGCACGAACGTGCCGCGAAGTTCCTGACGGCGTCATCGTTTCTATGCGCAAAGTTGACGGGGCGTTTTACGGTGGACCGTTATTTGGCGGAGGATTTTCTTCCCCTATACGACCGCTTCACTTGGAAGGCTGATGCTCGGGAATGTGCTCGTTTCTGCCGGCCTGACCAGATGGCGGAGGTAATGTCGGCTACCGATATTGCCGGGGTGATTACGCAGCGTGCGGCAGAGGCGACGGGGCTCGCGGCAGGGACACCTGTCTTAGTGGGAACGGGCGACTCTGGTGCCGAGGCCATTTCGACGGGTGTATTCCGTCCCGGCGATATGATGGTTCAGTTGGGGAGTACGGCGTATTTCATCTACCTAGCTGATCATATGATCGATGATGCCCGCCTGTGGCCAGGGACGTTTATCATTCCCGGAACTTACGGGATCTGCGCGGGGACCAATACGGCGGGTGCGCTCACATCGTGGCTGCGCCAAGAGCTGTATCGCGATGCCGTGGAGGCCGAGGACCACAGTGGCCCCGATGCATATTCGGTTATGGCGCATGATGCCGCCGACGTGGCGCCGGGTGCCGATGGGCTCCTGTGTCTGCCGTACTTTGCGGGGGAGCGTACTCCGCTCAACGATCCCGAGGCGCGTGGCGTCTTCTTTGGCCTGACCGGAAGGCATACGCGAGCCCATATGGTTCGCGTCGCCTTGGAGGGCGTCGCGTATACCGTTGCATCCCATGTCGACATTATCGAGCGAGAGCATGGGCTGCCAATTGGGCGCATTATGCTTGTCGGAGGCGGAACCAAGAATCCAGTTTGGATGCAGGCCATCGCCGACGTATGCGGACGCAAGGTCTCGGTTGCCAAGGTTACGGTGGGTGCATGCTTCGGTGATGCCATCATGGCAGCTCTCGCAGGTGGCGCCTATGCATCATGGGATGAACTCGCCCGAGTCCTTGGCGTTGCGCAAACAATCGTGCCCGATATGACTGCCCACGAGTTATATGCGTCGCGCCGTCATATCTTTGACGAATTGTATGCACGCAACCGTGATCTCATGCACGAATTGGTGTAATGCTGCCGAATTGTACTGCCTACCAATAGGGACTGCGTTGTGCGATTCGCATGTCCCTTGGCATTTTTGCCCACAGGGGTTAGCGAAGGTCAAAAACAGAGTGCGCATTTGCTAAAACTGCCGACTCGATGCGCTTTGCGTCGCAGTTTTTGAGCGTGGCGATGCGCATCGAGGTCCTTGTGAGCGATTTGATGAGCGACTGTGCGCTTGTTTCCGTGTTTGCCTCCGCTGGTGCATCGGTCTCGAGCAGTAAACGATCGAGTGGAATCTGTCGTACGTATTCGCGACCGCGCTTGGTCGCGAGCATGCGTTCGTTGACGGAAAAATAGCAGCCCGCATTACGCGCGCGGACGAGTTCGTCCGAAGTACCGCTAAACCAGTGGAAGATGATAGCGGGGGAGTCGGGGTTTGGGATGAGTAGTCCATGCGATTCGAGGACGTCCAGTACGGCTCCTGCTGAACGAACGGCGTGAATTGATATCACGCGCCCGGTAAGAGGATGCTGCGCGAGCGCATCGCAGAGCCGGTTGAGTGCCTGTATTTGTAGCGGCTCACTTCCAGCAAAGCGCGCGGAAAAGTCGAGTCCGACTTCGCCGATGTAGCGCTCTTGGGCAGCAACTTCGCAAAGCAGATTGACTTCGGTAGGACCGCAGCGACCGTCGGCGAGCCACCAGGGGTGAAGCCCAACGCCGGCGATGATACTTGGTTGGCGACGGGCGCGCTCGTTTGCGGCCGAAAAGTCGCGTGGATCGATGCCACAATCAAATAGACCCAAGCCCAGCGCCGTCGCCTCATCGGCAACGGCGTCCGGGTGAGCCATTAAATCAAGATGGCAGTGTGCATCAAATAACCGGGGCTCCATCTCGGCGCGCTCCGCTAGTCTAGGCGCTGGCCATCGGCGCGCACGCGCTCGGTGCCGCGCCCACTGATCTGGCGGATAACCTCGCCGGCAATCATCTGACCCATGATGGGCGGCATAAAGCTGGCGGTTCCCAGCTCGGTGCGCTCGTGGATGTTGGAAGGGTCGCGGGGCTGTGTCTTAACCGATTCCTCGCAGCTAAACAGTACGTGTAGGCTCTTGATTCCGCGCTTCTTGCATTCTTTGCGCATGATGCGGCTCATGGGGTCACGTACCGTATCGAAGATGTCGGCAAAGCGGAGGCACTCGGGATGGAGCTTGTTGGCCCCGCCCATGGAGCTAACCAAACGAATGTCGTGGTCCTGAGCATATTTGGCAATGGTGAGTTTGGCCGAGATGGTGTCAATGGCGTCGACGACGTAATCGAGCTTGTCGCTCGTCTGCTCAAAAACGCTCGCGAAGAACTCGTCGATGTTATCGCTCAACAGGTATTCGGTGCGTTTGATAACGGTGGCGGCGGGATTGATATCGCGAATCATGGCTTCCATCACGTCCACCTTGCGCTTGCCGATGGTGCTGTGAAAGGCGATGGCCTGGCGATTGATATTGCTGGGCGCGATGATGTCCTTGTCCAGAATGACGAAATGACCGATGCCGCCGCGGGCGAGTGCCTCGCAGCAGTTGGAGCCCACGCCTCCGCAGCCGAGCACCAGCACCGTAGCATCGGCGAGCTTATCGAGTGCCTCGCGGCCCATGATGATCTCGAGCTTGGTGTCGCGTGTCTCGATGACGGCTGCAGCAGCGGTTTCGGTCATAAATATCCTCCGATGGGGAAGCAGGTCGTGTTTTAGCTATCGCCATTATAGGTAATCGCCCATAGGTTACGATGGCGTTTGCTTTGATGTGGTTTGAAGCATTGCGATTAGATAGTTAGACAAACATCTAAATAACGAGTATAGTGTGCGCGTCGAACGAAATGCTGAGAGGAGGTCCTATGCCGGGAGAGGGTTTTAAGGCGCTGGCCGATCCTACACGGCGTCACATTTTGGAACTGCTGCGCGAGGGCAATCGCACAGCCGGGGAGCTTGCCGAGCATTTTGACATCAGCAAGCCGTCATTGAGCCATCACTTGGCGACGCTCAAAAACGCCGGGTTGGTGACCGACGAACGTCATGGCCAAAACATCGTTTACAGCTTAAACACCACCGTCATGCAGGACTTGATCGGTTGGTTTATGGGCTTTACAAACACGGAAGGTGATAAGGATGAATAACGAAAACAAGGGCATTCACCCCACGGGGGTATCGTCGCGCGTGTGGATTGCGCTGGTCGCTCTGTGCGTCGCCAATGTCGTAGCGCACCTCATGGTGATGCCGAGCTTGCCTGCGCAGATTCCCACGCACTGGGGCGCGAACGGCGCCGTCGACGGTTGGGGTCCTAGCTGGATGGCCTCCGCGCTCGGCGTGCTGCCTCTGGCGCTTCTCGCAATGTTCTGCGTTGTGCCGCGCATCGACCCCAAAGGTGAGGCATATCGAACCTCGGGCAAGTTCTACCAGGGCTTCGTAATCGCCTTCACCTTGTTCATGTGCGCCATAAGCTGGCTGGGAGAGCTTACGGTCTGGGGCGTGGTGCCGGCGGTCGGTTCGGTTAACGTGCTGATTTCCGGTGTTGTCGGTTTGCTGTTCATCGGCGTAGGCAACTACTTGCCGCGTGTGAAGCAGAACTATACGCTCGGTATCAAGACACCTTGGGCGCTTGCCGATCCCGAGAACTGGCGTCGTACGCAGCGTTTTGGCGGCGCCTGCTTTATGGTGCTGGGTATTGGCCTGATTGTGATGGGCGTGGCAGGCAGCGTGCTTTCGAGTGAAGTCGTCGCCGCGGTGATTGCGGTTCTGGCGTTTGGTTCGGTTGGAGCCGTCTACGTCTACTCGTATCTGTTGTGGCGCAAATCGCAGCGAGCCGCTCATTAAGGTTGCGGAAAACTAGCGTACGCAGTTCATAGTATGTTCCGGGGGACTTTTCCCAGGTAGTATTAGGGGGTGTGGGCAACCATGCCCCTTTTTCGTTACGTTTCAGAGCTGGTTTCCTCATTTCGTTTTCACTAAAGCGAATCAAGAATAGGGAAACAGCAGGTAGAAAGGATAAAACAGGCAAATGGCAGAGTTTATCTACCAGATGTATCAGGCTCGCAAGGCCCATGGCGACAAGGTGATCCTTGACGACGTGACCCTGAGCTTCTACCCCGGTGCCAAGATTGGCGTCGTGGGCCCCAACGGTATGGGCAAGTCGACCCTGCTCAAGATCATGGCCGGCATCGAGGAGGTCTCCAACGGCGATGCCAGGCTCACCCCCGGCTACACTGTGGGCATCCTGCAGCAGGAGCCGCCGCTCGACGACGACAAGACCGTTATCGAGAACGTGCGCATGGCGTTTGGCGATATGATCGCCAAGGTCGATCGCTTCAATAAGATCGGCGAGGAGATGTGCGACCCGGATTGCGACATGGACGCCCTCATGGCCGAGATGGGCAAGCTCCAGGACGAGATTGACGCCGCCGACGGCTGGGATATCGATTCCAAGCTCGGTCAGGCCATGGACGCCCTGCAGCTGCCCGATTCTGACATGCCGGTTAACGTGCTTTCCGGCGGCGAGCGCCGCCGCGTGGCCCTGTGCAAGCTGCTGCTCGAGGCTCCCGACCTGCTGCTGCTCGACGAGCCCACGAACCACCTGGACGCCGAGTCGATCCTGTGGCTCGAGCACTTCCTGCATAACTACCAGGGCGCCGTTCTGGCCGTTACGCATGATCGCTACTTCCTGGATAACGTTGCCGAGTGGATCTGCGAGGTCGACCGCGGTCACCTCTATCCCTACAAGGGCAACTACTCCACGTATCTGGAGACCAAAGCCGCGCGTATCGAAGCGCAGGGCAACCGCGACGCCAAGCTCGCCAAGCGCATGGAGGCCGAGCTCGAGTGGGTGCGCAGCTCGCCCAAGGCCCGTCAGGCCAAGAACAAGGCCCGTCTGGCTCGCTACGAGGAGATGGAGGCCGAGGCCCGCGCAAGCCAGAAGCTCGACTGGACCGACATCCGCATTCCCGTTGGACCGCGTCTGGGCAACAAGGTGCTTGAGGCCCATCACCTGCACAAGGAGTTCGATGGTCGCGTGCTCATCGACGACCTTTCGTTCACCCTGCCGCGCAACGGCATCGTGGGCGTTATCGGCCCCAACGGCGTGGGCAAGACTACACTCTTCAAGACCATCGTGGGTCTGGAGCCGCTGACTTCGGGCGAGCTCGAGGTGGGCGAGACCGTCAAGATTTCTTACGTCGACCAGAACCGTTCTGGCATCGACCCCGATAAGAACCTGTGGGAGGTCGTCTCGGATGGCCTGGACCACATGATGGTCGGCGAGACCGAGGTCCCCAGCCGCGCGTACGTGGCGAGCTTTGGCTTTAAGGGCCAGGACCAGCAGAAGCGCGCTGGCGTACTCTCTGGTGGCGAGCGCAACCGTCTGAACCTGGCGCTTACGCTCAAGCAGGGCGGCAACCTGCTGCTCCTCGACGAGCCCACGAACGACCTCGACGTCGAGACGCTGTCCTCGCTCGAAGCGGCGCTGCTCGAGTTCCCGGGCTGCTCGGTGGTCATTAGCCACGACCGCATGTTCCTGGACCGCGTCGCCACGCACATTCTGGCGTGGGAGGGCACCGACGAGAATCCGGGCAACTGGTATTGGTTCGAGGGCAACTTCGAGGCCTATCAGGCCAACCGCATCGAGCGCCTGGGCGAGGACGCAGCCCAGCCGCATCGTATCCACCGCAAGCTCACGCGCGATTAGTCGAGCTCAGGTGACCTAACGAGAAAGGGACGATAACCTTGGGGTTATCGTCCCTTTTTAATATGAGCAGGACATTGTCAAGAGGCAAAATCGGGCCTGGCCCCAACGAT
>CATYVQ010000010.1 GCA_958413895.1 uncultured Collinsella sp. | reverse complement strand
CGGTCCGACCGGGCCGCGCGGCAAGGAGATATATTGCCAGACCGGAGGGGCCCCGTGTGCGGGAATCGCGCACTCCATATTTTGTTCACAAATAAATAGGTCCCTCAGTCGCATCACTGAGGTTAAAACTGAAGCATTGGCTTCTGATATTGGCAATGACCAGCTGTTTTATGAGTATTGAGACATCGGTCATCTCTGGAGCGCTACTTTACTCCAAAGGCATCAGCTATTTGTTTCCCATCGGTAAAAGGCGGGTTTTGTTCGCCAAGCGTTCTTATATATAGATAGATACGGGTTCGAACCCGTGCACCGGCAACAAAAAAGACGGCCAACCGAAGTTGACCGTCTCAACAATCTTTGGGTGGGCCGTCAGGGGTTCAGCCTGCTCCGCAGGCGGCCGCTGCGGCGCTTCGCGCCTTGCGCGCTGCGCTGGCAAACGCTCACGCGTTTACTCAGCTCCGCGCCCCGACGGGTTCGAACCCGTGCACCGGCAACAAAAAAGCGACCAACCGAAGTCGATCGCTTTCTTTTCTATGGTGGGCCGTCAGGGGTTCAGCCTGCTCCGCAGGCGGCCGCTGCGGCGCTTCGCGCCTTGCGCGCTGCGCTGGCAAACGCTCACGCGTTTACTCAGCTCCGCGCCCCGACGGGTTCGAACCCGTGCACCGGCAACAAAAAAGCGACCAACCGAAGTCGATCGCTTTCTTTTCTATGGTGGGCCGTCAGGGGTTCGAACCCTGGACCTTGGGATTAAAAGTCCCCTGCTCTGCCAGCTGAGCTAACGGCCCGCGGGTGGCATTGTACCACGGTCTGGGACTATTCCCAACTCCATTGGCCGTTCTGGAAAATCACAACTTCACGTCCATCAGGCGTAATGCCCGTAATATCGATGTCGTCCGTGCCGATCATAAAATCGACGTGCGTGCTCGAGACGTTAACGCCATGCTCCAGGAGCTCCTCCTTGGACATGTCATACCCACCCTCGATGCATTCGGGGAAACCGACACCTAGCGCAAGATGACAGCTAGCGTTCTCGTCATAGAGCGTGTCGTAGAACAGAACACCACTTTCGCGGATCGGCGTGTTCTTGGAAATGAGCGCGACCTCTCCCAGGTGAGCAGCGCCCTCGTCAGTATCGATGATACTTGCGAGCGTTGCCTTGCCCACGCGGGCGTCGTAGTCCACCACGCGGCCGCCCTCGAACTTAATCCAAAAATCGTCGACTTTATTGCCGTGGTGGATGAGCGGCATGGCCGAGTACACGATACCGTCGGCGCGCATGCGATCGGGCGAAGTGAAGACTTCCTCGGTGGGAATGTTGGGGAAGAAGGGGTGCCCATCGGGCGTCTTGCCCTTGCCGCCGGCCCACTCGTGACCCTTCGTCATGCCAATCGTCAGATCGGTTCCATTTGCCGCGGTGTAATGCAGGTAGTCGAAACGATTGTCGTTCAGGAAACGCAGGTTCTTTTCGAATGCGGCGTCATGGAGCTCCCAGTCGCTCTCTGGGTCCTGGCCATCGGCGCGAGCGGTGTGCAGAATCGCATTCCACAGCTTATAGATTGCAACCTCATCGGCGTCTCCCGGGAACACCTCGCGCGCCCAAGCCACGACCGGAGCGCCGGCGATGCACCACGGATTGATGTTGTAATCCAGTCCACGGCGGAAAACTTTGCACTGCGTGTTCCTTGCCTTAGAAGCTGCAGCGGGCTTAGCGGGATCGATGCCCTTAAGGGCGGCAGGGTCCGCACCCTCGATAAAGATAAAGCAGGCACCGTCCTGGGCCAGGGAATCCAGCTGCAGGCGCTTCCACTCGGGCGTCTGCTCAAAATAGCTTTTCTCGACATGCTCGTACGTGAGCCTCGTCACGGCATCATCGGCCCAGATGACCGTCACGTGGCCGGCGCCGGCAGCATAGGCCTCCGCGACCACCACGCGCGCAAACGGCGCGCACTCAACCGGAGACTGAACGACGACTTCCTGGCCGGGCTTAACGTTTACGCCCTTGCGGACAACCAGGCGCGCATAGTTTTTAATCTTGGGCTCCAGGGACTTCATACCCTCCAGGGCCTCTTCGACCGTCAGGGCAGCTCGAATCATGTGCCACTCCATCTATCTATAGAACAGTAAAAAGGCGCGCCGCAAAAACGACGCGCCTTATATCTTAGCGATAAGTATGTATGCAAACGCTACTTCTTCTTGGAGTCCTTCTTGTCCTCCTCGGCAGCTGCGCGCTCGATAAGAGCGTTGAGCTTGTTCTCGGACATGCCCTCGGCCTGCGCGCGGTACATGTTGCGCAAGGGACGAATACGAGCGAAGTCGTAGATAAAGTCACCTAGGATGATGACATAGGACAAAACGATACCGACCATCTGGACGGGACTGGACACCGTGCCGCCGGGAGCGAAGTACAGCGAGGCCCAAATTGCCACGACGAGCACCATGCCAATGGCGAGCACAATCCACCAGATGCGACGGCGCTTGGTGTAGTCCTCGTCCTGCTTGAGGAGGATATTCGACACCGTGTAGATGCGATCCTCGCGGGCGCGCTGTTTAGCCTTGCGGGCGCGCTTCTCCTCCTTGGAAAGACCTTCCAGGTTTTCACCCTTCTCGAGCTCTTTGCGGCGAGCTTTAGACGAAGCCGGCACGACGCGAACGGAGCCCGCTGCTTGGCGGGCGGGCTTAGCAGATGCGGCAGACTTGCGCGCAACCCCGGTAACTTCGTGGGATTGCGTGCGCTTGTTCGTGGCGCTACGGGTACTCACTTATGCGTTCTCCTTCATGCTTGTGAACTGGGAGCCCGTGATGATCTGGAAGGCCTCGCGATAGCGCTCGGACGTGCCATCGATGACCTTGGCGGGCAGGTGCGGGGTCTCCCCCGTCATATCCCAGTTGGCTTTGAGCCAATTGCGGACGAATTGCTTGTCGTAGCTAGGCTGGATCTTGCCCTCCTCGTAGCTGGCAGCAGGCCAGAAACGGCTGGAGTCGGGCGTGAGGCACTCGTCGATCAGCGTGACCTTGCCATCAATAACACCAAACTCGAACTTGGTGTCGGCAATGATGATGCCACGGGTCGCGGCGTACTCGGCAGCGGCCTTGTAGATCTTGAGGGAAAGGTCACGAATCTGCGTGGCGATGTCCTCGCCCACGATCTCGCAGCAACGCTCGAACGAGATGTTCTCGTCGTGGTCACCGATCTCGGCCTTCGTGGACGGCGTGAACAGCGGCTCAGGAAGCTTGGAAGCCTCGGTCAGGCCCTCAGGCAGCTGGATGCCGCAGACGGTGCCGTTCTCGTCGTAGGTCTTCTTGCCCGAACCGGTCAGATAGCCGCGGACGATGCACTCGATAGGAATCGTCTGGGCCTTCTTAACCAGCATGGCGCGGCCAGCGAGGTAGTCACGATACTCAGCAAACTCCTCGGGGAAATCCGCCGGGTCGATGGAAACGAGATGGTTGGGGACGATGTCGGCAAACTTATCGAACCAGAATGCCGAGATGCGATTGAGCACCTCTCCCTTAAACGGAATCTCGTCGGGAAGAATGAAGTCGAACGCAGAAATGCGGTCGGTGGCGACCATCAGCAGGTTTTCACCGGCATCGTAAATATCACGAACCTTGCCACGGGAATCCGGACGACGCTCCATCGTTGTCACGTGAGTCACTCCTTACCTAAATACGACAGAAATGCGGGTTCTTTCCCGCATGTTTTCGCAAACTCGGAGCGGCAGGGACGCAGCCCCTCCTTCACCGAATAGCGAAAAGCTAGTGCTCCATTGTAGTAGATGCCGCGTCCGCCGTGTGCTCGCGGGGCAGATGAATTGTAAAAGTCGTACCCTTTCCAAGCTCCGACTCCACGGATATGTAGCCATGGTGACGCTCGACGATCTGCTTGGTCACGGCGAGGCCAACGCCCAGGCCGCCAGCTTCGCGGGCGCGGCTGGCATCGGCGCGCCAAAACCGCCCGAAGATGCGCGACAGATCGTCCTTGGCAATACCGATGCCGGTATCAGAAACGGCAATGCTGACGTGCTTGCGGTCACTGAGCACCGACACCACGACCCAACCGCCCTCGGGGGTGTAGCGCATGGCGTTGCTCATGAGGTTGATAACACATTGCGTGATCATGTCGGGATCGGCCTCGACGACATCGTCGTGACCCTGGGTCTCGTCCGCAAAACGCAGGCGTAGATCGCGGTCGACAAACAGGCGCTCCTGGGCATTGACGATGGAACGCACGAAAGGAACCATGTCCACCGGCTCAAGGTTGAGCGGAGCCGTGCTGTTTTCCATGCGCGACAGGTCGAGCATCTGCTGCACCAGACGAGCCAGGCGACGCGTCTCGGAAGCAACAGTCTCCAAATGCTCATCGTCGGTGGGATACACGCCATCCTGCATGGCCTCGACCGTTGCGAGCATGGCCATAAGCGGCGTGCGAAGCTCGTGTGCAACGTCTGAGGTCAGGCGCTTCTCGTGTTTCATATCCTTCTCGAGCGAAGTGGCCATCTCATCGAAGGTCTCACCCAGCTGATCGATCTCGTCATCACCGCGCAGTCCCGTGCGAGCCGACAGGTCGCCGTCACGGATTTGCTTTGCGGTACTGGTGATGCGATGAATCGGCTTGGTGAGCATGCGCGACACGAGCGATCCGATAACGACCGAAATGCAGATTGCAACAACCGCGGCGAGGGCCATGGCGTTAAAGGTCTTCTCCCTAAACGCAGAGTCCGCCTTGGTGAGCAGAGCGTCGGAGCCGATGGCCCACAGCTTTACCTGTCCGACATGCTCGCCGGAAGACGTTACAATCTCGACGTTAGCAACACTATCGGAGTCGGTTGGAGCAGACGAGACTGGGCTATGCGATGCCCTCTTGTCGTGCGTGTCGTCGGTCGTAGCCTGGTTTTCGCGTACATCGGCGGTGGCGCTTGCCGAGGGCCAGGAATCGTCATAAACGATCACGCCCTTTTTATTGACGACCTGCATGCCCAGATCGTCGGAAACCAAACTCGACGTTGCGACCGTGCGCAGTTCTCCCGCGGTCCAAGAGCCGTTTTCCTCATATGAAGTCGCCAACTTCTCGGCAGCGGAATTTGCGATTTCGACGATATTGGAGCGTGTGTAATCCGAAAAGACCGTGCCCCACACAACAGAGACAACGCCCACCAGCACCAATACTGTCATGAGCGATGTCAGAGCAAAAGCAAGTGCCATGCGCGAGGGATAGCTCATCGTTGGCCGTGAATCGGAACGAGGCGTGTTCCAACTAGCCTTGGAACCCGCCTCGCTCTCCTGCTTGTGCTTTTGTCCGATTTCAAAGCGCGCAGGTGTCATATGTGATT
Source organism: uncultured Collinsella sp. (assembly GCA_958413895.1). Lineage (GTDB taxonomy): Bacteria > Actinomycetota > Coriobacteriia > Coriobacteriales > Coriobacteriaceae > Collinsella. The sequence continues at coordinate 102,131 of CATYVQ010000010.1, read as the reverse complement.
TCCCTATTTCTCGTCCGACTTATCGGTCTTGGCCGGAGCCTCGAAGCGATAGCCGACACCATGGACGGTGTAGAGCCACTTGGGCTTCTTGGGATCATCGCCCAGCTTGGCGCGAAGATTCTTCACGTGGCTATCGATGGTGCGCTCATAGCCCTCAAAGTCATACCCGAGCACTTTCTCGACCAGCTCCATACGGTTATACACACGGCCGGGATGGCGGGCAAGCGTGGTGAGCAGCTTGAACTCGGAAGCCGTCAGATCGACTTCCTTGCCCTCGACCAAGATCTTGTGGCCCGAGATATCGATGACCAGATCGCCGAAGTCGAGTACCTCGACGGCGGGCTCGTCGGCCTGATGGGCACGGCGGAACAGAGCGCGAACGCGGGCGACGAGCTCGCGCGGCGAGAACGGCTTAATCAGATAGTCGTCGGCGCCGAGCTCAAGACCGATAATACGGTCCTCGATCTCGCCCTTAGCCGTCAGCATGATGATGGGGACATCCGAGGTATCGCGAATGGTGCGGCAAACGCGCTCGCCGGGGATCTTGGGGAGCATAAGGTCGAGCACGACCAGGTCGAACTGATGCTTCTCGAACTCCTCGATCGCGGACTGGCCGTCGCCGACGCCCACAACCCAGTAGCCTTCGCGCTCGAGATAGGCAGCGACGGCGTCACGGATTGCCTTCTCATCCTCGACCAGCAGAATCTTTTTTGCATCTGAAGCCATAACACGGCCCCCCTGTCTCAATTAGCTAAGAACAAGCCCATTTTAACGCACCTGAGCCCGCCGGATGCCGCTATGACGCGGCAGCTCGGCAGGCGGTACTCACAATTACAACGCGTTTATTCCCCTGTTGGCGCCTTTTTAACCCCTCTAAGCTTAAAGAGAGAATAGGCGTGCAGTGACCGTCTCTGGTATACCCTGGCTGTTGCGCACCGTGGCGTACGTAAGGAATGAGTCCGATTTTCCCGCCGTAGCTGGATAATCGCCATACTCCAAAGCGCGGTCGGGCGACAGCAGCGAGCCATAGGTCTTGGCAGAGGTGTCGATCAGGAAATGCGACGCCTGTACCTTAACAAGGTATTTATTCTTCTTGCCAGCCGCACATGCGAGCGGCTCGCGTGACAGGAAGAGGTACGGCCCTCCCTCATTACCGATATACGTGCCCATATTGCCCAGGCTGCCCACGCCACTATAGGCCGCCTCGATAGAAAACACGAAGGTATCGCCCATATATACGGCCTCGAAAGGCGAAACTGACGAAGGGAGGACCAGCTGGGCACGCTTGGTGTTGTTGCCGTCGGTCAGATCGATTGCCGTTATGCCGTAGTAGACGCCCTCGTCGTTGCGGACACGCGGCGAGATGGTCAAAATGCCGTCGCTCGCGCGCGGGGCCGATGCAAAGCGGCCCGTCGATTTCCAAATTGTCTCGGCCTTGGATTCATCAAGCGAGCGACGAAAGCAAAACGAATCACTACTCGTTTTATTGCCGCCTGCCGAAGGCATTTTATACCAGATGATTGATGACCCGAACGCCGTAAACAGCGGCGGATCGTAGTCCTTGCCACCTCGATCGAGCTCAACCACGTCGCCAGAGAGCGAAGCGCCCGACAGATTTTGAGCGTAGAGCTTCCACGATGAATTGGCAAAGTTCATCTCAACCCACGCGAATACGCCGTCGCCGGCACGGACATCGTAGAATGCGTATCCCGTGCCCTCGATAGGATCCTCGATTAATGTGGTAAGCGAGCCATCGCCCAGGTTGAGCACACCGAGTGTGTTGGCGTGCAATGCCGATGCGGGCGCCATCATCGCCGCGGCGTAATCGCCGTCGCAGTAGTACAGCAGCGTACCCAGAGGCAGCGTCCACGACGCCGCCGGCTCAAGATCGATGTCGACAGCCTCATACTCATCCGTAATCGAGATGATTTTGGAATCGTCCTTGATAACCTGCGGCTCGCCGGCGGCATCATCGCTGGTGCCCGTTTTTTTCGAGCATCCGGCAAGCACCGTGGCAGCGCCCGCGGCAGCCCCACCGAGTACAAAGTCGCGACGCGATATTCCGTTTTTGATGTGATCGGCGATACCCATTAGGCGATCTCGGCGCGAGCGGCCTCGATAGCGCGTGTAAGCTGGTCGGCGCAGGAGGTCTTTTTCATACCGCAGGTATTACCGGCGAGAACCTCGATTACGCGATCGGCAGGAGCGCCCTCGACCAGTTTGGAGATAGCCTTGAGATTGCCGTCGCAGCCGCCGGTAAACTCAACGCCCATCACCTTGTTGCCGTCATCGGAAAGGTCAAGGTGAATATTGCGAGCACACACGCCCTGAGGCTTGTAATCAAACGAAATCATGCGATCCCCTCTCAGAATGTTATTCGAGACGACTATTATCCCCGTCTTTCCCTAAATGCAACGAGGCGCTTTGCCGGCAACACACATTACCAGCAAAGCGCCCTAAAAAGCTAACGTTATGCCCGAACCTACTCGAAGCTCAGCTGCTCCAGACGATCAAAGACTGTGTCGATACGAGTGAGGAAGTCCCACGGATCAAAGATCTCGTCGAGCTTCTCCTGGCTGACGGTGCAGCGCGGATCGGCCTCGAGACGCTCCTTAAAGGTGGGGCCGGAGACGCAATCCTGCACCTCGTGCCAGGTTGCCATGGCGTTCTCCTGCACAATGGCGTACGCGTCCTCGCGGGTGATGCCCGTGTCGACGAGGGCGAGCAGCACCTTGGAGGAGAAGATGAGGCCGCGCGTCTTGTTGAGGTTGGCCATCATGCGAGCGGGATACAGCTGCAGGCCGTCGATAACGCGGATGAGGCACTGGAACATGTGGTCGAGCGCGATGAAGCTATCGGCCTGGGCGACGCGCTCGGCAGAGGAGTGCGAAATGTCACGCTCGTGCCACAGGGCGACGTTGTCGAAGGCAACCTGCGCGTTGGCCTTCACGACGCGCGACAGGCCGCAGACCTTCTCCATGGTGATGGGGTTGCGCTTGTGCGGCATGGCGGAGCTGCCCTTTTGACCCTTACGGAACGGTTCCTCGGCCTCGAGTGTATCGGTCTTCTGCAGATTGCGGACCTCGGTAGCGATGCGCTCACAGGTGGCCGCGGTGGTGGCAAGAACGCCGGCGAGGTAGGCGTGATGATCGCGGCTGATAACCTGCGTGGACAGCGGGTCGTGAACCAGGCCCAGGTGCTCGCAGACATATTCCTCGACAAACGGCTCGATGGAGCTGTACGTGCCGACAGCGCCCGAGATGGCACCAAAGGCAACGTTCTTGCGGGCATCCTCAAGACGATCCAGATCGCGCTTGAGCTCCCAGGCCCAAGAGCCAAACTTCATGCCGAAGGTCATCGGCTCGGCGTGGATGCCATGAGTACGGCCGGCGCAGAGCGTGTTGCGCTCCTCGAAGGCACGACGCTTGCAGATCTCGCCGAGTTTCTTGACGTCCTCGATGATCAGGTCGCAGGCCTGGGTGAGCTGGTAGCACAGGGCCGTGTCGCCCAGATCGGAGCTGGTCATGCCATAGTGAACCCAGCGGCTGGGCTTGGGGTCGCCCTCGGGAACATCGGCATCGATGTATTCCTTCATGTTGGTCAGGAAGGCAATGACGTCGTGGCGCGTGACTTCCTCGATCTCATCGACCTTCGCCTTCTCAAAGTTGGCATGGTCGCGGATCCACTGGGCCTCGTCTTTGGAAATACCGATCTTGCCGAGCTCCGCCTGGGCCTCGCAGGCCAAGACCTCGATCTCCTGCCAAATGGCGTACTTGTTCTCGAGGGAGAAAATGTGTCCCATCTCCGGGCGGGTATAGCGATCGATCATAGCGGCTCCTTTTTGGTTATTGGCACGTTGGTCGTAACCCAACCATTGTACCGTGCGCAGGTGCAAGTATGGGCAGCAGGCATTAACCTAACATTTTGGAATTGGAGCGGGCAACGGGACGTCCGCGTATTTGCTTCGCAAATCCGCACCGGCTTCAGTGGCATACCGAAACCCGGGGAAGTGCGGGGGCAAAGCAGGCTGACTCTACCATTCCCGAAATCTTCCTTGCTCCATGGAGCGGGCAACGGGACATCCGCGTATTTGCTTCGCAAATCCGCACCGGCTGCGGTCGGTAGACCAGGACCTACGCCCATGCGCGGGCAAAATGGGTTGAATTTGACGCTCCCGGCTGTCTCCCGTGCTCGATGGAGCGGACAACGGGACGTCTGCGCATTTGCTTCGCAAATCCGCACCGGCTTCAGGCGCCTGTCGGCGCCTTCGCCTGCTCGCTACAAACGCTTCGCGTTTGCTTAACGCTCGCACCCTGGCGGGTTCGAGTCCCGGCGCTTGGTAGTAAAAAGCACGGCAACGTAACGCTGCCGTGCTTGCGCTTTTTACTGGAGCGGGCAACGGGACTCGAACCCGCGAGTGTCAGCTTGGGAAGCTGATGCCTTACCACTTGGCGATGCCCGCTTATGTGTTGGCTAGTATAACGCGGTTGTCTTGTTCGATACAAGGGTGGTGATGCTTGTTTTAGCTGTGGAGATTCGTTTGAAAATCGCGTCAATTGTGGAGACGAGGACCTTTAACCTCCCGTTCTCCTTATCTTCTACCTGCACTTTTGCTTGATTGTTGTATTTGAGCTCAATTTGTCAGGAATTGGGCAAGCTTTTGGTCAGGCTCCGGTACTTACCCGCATGAACCTCGGGGGTAGCCTCATCCTACGCGTCGCAGCCTCCCCGTGCGGCGCACGAGGGATAAGGAGCAGCCATGTCCAACGCACCCACGCACTCTGTCCACAGCGCAATCGCAACAGGTCCGCTGCTCCTGCTCCTCTTCCTGCTTTTCGGCTGCCTGGCACCGGGAGCCGCATTTGCCGTCGATGGCTACGACCAGCTCGGCTTCCGCACTATTAGCGATGATTGTGGGCCCTTCTTCATCGGCAAGTATGAAGCTCAAGACACCTCGATTGCCTACTGCATGAACCAGGAGCGCCCCGGCCCCACCAAGCCGGGCGGTCCATGGCTCAACTTTGATCAAGGCTGGGTGTGGCTCGACGACGAGTTCGCGGCAATCGTTTGTCACGGATATCCTACCGCCACGTCGTTTGGCGGTTACCATCTTTCACCCGATCGCGCCCGCGCCGCCACCCAGCTTGCCGTATGGATGCTCAACGGCACTACCCATGTCGACGGCACCTACTCCTACACGACCGCTCAGGGTAAAACCAAGAGCGGACACTTTACCGCCGACAATGAAGTCGTGGCGGCTGCGCGGTGGCTCCACGACAGCGCAAAATCAGGAAGCATCAAAGCCGCTCCGCACCGCGCGCGACGCTATCTAGGGGCCGTATCGGGCGGCAGCAAACATCAAGACATGCTCTATGTACTGCCGGCGGTCTCTGTTTCCTTCCAAAAGCAGTCTGCTAACACCGTTATTACCAGCGGAAACAATACCTATCAGTTTACCGGGGCAACATTCGATATTTTTGAGAGCGCCAGCGGCGCGCGTGTCGGCACCATCAAGATGGACAGCAACGGTCGAGTGCAAGCAACACTTCTGCCCAACACGGCATACTACCTAGTTGAAACGAAGGCGCCGGCCGGCTATGTCCCCCGCCACGATCGTATTGCCTTTACCACGGGGAATGACGGCGGGCGGGTCGCCATTGATGAACAGCCCGGCACCATCAACCTGCGTATCGTAAAACTCGATGCCGCGACGAATGCCGGCCCCCAGGTGGGATCTTCACTCGCAGGAGCAGAGTTCACGTGTGTGTCGCAATCAACCCCTGGATGGGCACAAATCCTCACGACCAACGAAAGCGGTCGGGCCACCCTCGCCGATGTCCCCTTAGGAACCTTTACCATCTACGAATCAAAAGCCCCCGAGGGCTACCTGCCATCCAACGACAGCTGGACCTATACCGTTGGAGCCGACCAGCTCGGCGATTCAGGCGTGGTCGAGATCGAATCCCGCATTTCCGATATCCCCATTGCGTTTGACCTTGAGATTTCCAAATTCAAGGATTACGGCAATAGCGACCAATCCGGCCTGGAGCAGCCGGCGGGTGGTGTTGTCTTTGAGGTTGTCAGCAACAGCTCTCAGCAGGTTGTTGGCACACTGACCACAAACATCTATGGCTTTGCCTCCACCAAAGATCAGCCCGAAGCATGGTTCGGCACAGGCAAGCGAACCGCCGGTGTCCACGGAGCCGTCCCATACGACCGTGCCGGCTACACAATTCGCGAGGTTCCGGAAACCGTCCCCGAGGGTTTTAAACGTGCAGGGGAATGGACCGTCGGGGCCAATCAGATTTCCGACGGGGCCGAGCTTCAATATATTGTGGACAACCACGCGCTGTCGACGCATCTCCAGATTGTAAAACGCGATGCACAAACAGGCACTTCTGTTCCACTAGCCGGATTCACCTTCCAACTACTCGACAGCAATCACGAACCTGTCTCACAAACTTGCTGGTATCCAGCACATAACGTAATGGACACTTTTACGACTGACGCGACCGGCACCGTCACACTGCCCGAATCGCTCGTGCCGGGCACCTATTATGTACGCGAAACCTCGGCCAAAAAGCCCTATCTTGTCGGCGAAGAGATCGAGGTAAACATACCCGCCGACATGAACCTAACGCCCGTTGCAATCGCCTCGTATTATGACCACGCCGCAACCGGAAACATCAGGATCGTTAAAACCGATGCCGTAGACGGCAGCAGCCTCGCGGGCGCCATCTTTGAGATCCGTGCCTCGGGTGATATCGTGCGCCCCGACGGTAGCATTGCCGCGCTCGACGGTGAGACTGTCGCGACCGTCACGACGGATGAAACTGGAGAAGCACGCGCGGACAACCTCCCACTGGGACCTGGCACCGCACGCTACGAGGTTGTCGAGACTCAAGCGCCGGCAGGCTTCTTGCTCGATCTGACAACCCATATTGTCGACCTTACTTATGCCGACCAGAAAACACCCGTTGTAGAAGCACGGCTTAACGTATCCGACGATTACACCAAGGTTGATATCTCCAAGGTCGATGCAAGCGGAGAGCAGGAAGTGGAAGGCGCACAACTCACCTTATATGGTCCCGATAAAACCGAAATAGAATCCTGGACCTCATCCGACAAGCCACACCGCGTCGAACATCTTGCACCCGGCACCTACTCGTTGCGCGAAATGATGTCTCCGCGGACCTATGACCTTGCCGAGGAGATAACGTTTGAAATAAAGGATACGGGAGAAGTCCAATCCGTCGCGATGAAGGATGCGCCCATCGAGATCAAGGGGCAGGTCGACAAGCGTCAGGAACTTGTCCAACCTATCGAAAAGGGCCTGTTGGCTAACGGCGACGGTAAAAACCGCGCCACGACGCAAACTAATAGTGATGGGCTTTTCTCCTATACCATCGATGCTCGAAACGATTCCGCTACTTGGGTTGATGAGTTTACGATTACCGATGATCTTGAGTGCGCCAAAGACGGCACAGCGAGATTCATCTCAATCGAAACCCCCGTCGCCATCGGCGACCTCAACGGTCTGTGCAACGTGTGGTATCGCACGACGCCGTTGGACTCGACAGACGCCGATGAGCCGGCAAACGCGACACTTGACGATGGGCACGAAAATCCTTGGCTTGAGTCCGACGAAGTAAAAGAGGGCCTGGGTGAGGACTGTCGCCTCGTCGATTACGACGGTTGGCACCCCTGGAAGGCGGATATCTCGACCACGGAATCCACCACACTCGAGGCGGAAGAGCTCGACCTTGCATCCAATACCGTCGTAACGGGCATTCGAATTGAATACGGTGCGGTAGCCGCCGACTTTACGACTCGAAGCGATGCGGATTCTTGGACCCGCGATGATCTCAAAGATGAGCACGACGACCTTGACGATGCCAAAGCAATCCTTGGCACAGACGCTCGGGGCGCAGTCGTGCACATGCAGGCAACGTCGGCTTATACGCCCCAAACTGCACTCACCAACAGCGCACGCGTCGATCTTTGCCGCAACGGCGGCGGCGATAAACTTGAGTCACATGACGAGGACCGTGTCATTCAACGCTGTACCCTACCGCAGGACCTACCGGCAACAGGATCAGTTCCCATCGCCGCTTGCATCACTGCGCTCCTGACCTCGGGTGCCGCAGCCCTATGGTTCGCTCGCCTTAGGTCGATCCCAAAGAAGCGCTAGCGCGATGAAAAAGCGGACGAGCCAGTCCCCCGGCTCGCCCGCTTTCAATCATGTAAATCGCCGTATCTACTCTGCAGACGAAGATCCACCATCAACGATTGCCTGCTCGGACTCAGGAATCCCATCGGCACCCGTACTCTGTTCTTGCTCCACCTCTTCGCTGATTGCGGAGGCGGGGGTCGAGCCCTTCGCACCCACGATGTAGGCAGCCCCAAATCCTAACGCAATGGCAATCAAGGTCAAAATCACGTAGACAGGCCAATGGCGCTTAATATACGAAAACACGTTGACTCCTTAGAGCTCCGTCTACGAACGGCGGATAACCTCGGTCACGATCTCGGATACCGTGGCAATGTTCGTCGGGTTGACATTGTGGGGCAGGTCGTCCTCGGTACGAGCGCAAGCCAGACGCGTGCCGTCCACGCCGGCGATGGTAAGGGCTCGGCGGCTCGCCTCGAGCGCGGCATAGGCATCGGTCTTGGCATAGGGCATCTCGAGCGCGCCACAATCGACATGGAACGACTTGCACACCTTGCTGACCAGGTTCATGATGCGACGATCGCCCTTGAGCAGTTGTTGTTCGCCCTCGACCGTCACAACCGAAAGCCTACCGGCGCCGACGGATTCAAGATTGATAAAGAATACGCCGCGGAGCCTATCGCGATGCGAAGCCAAGAAGGCCTTCATGCCGGCGCCATCACAATCCGAGGCGCCCGTTGCCACAAACCAGATATCGTGACCGAGCAGCTCATCATCGCCCATAGAGGCGACAGCCGAGAGCATATCTTCGGAAGAAGCGCCATCGGAAGACGTAGCGCCACCCTTCCAGCCATCGTTATCGTCCTCGAAGTTATCCCACGAACCGATACCGCGACCGGACTTCTTGGCATCGTAATCGTCTTCGACGCCCAGCCAGTCACTCATGCTATCCTGCTCGTTTTTCTTTTTACGGCCGAACAGGCCACCCAGGCCGCGCTTACGAGACTTGGGTGCCGCCGGGGCGGGAGCCGAAATGGTCTCGATCGGCTGCGCGCCCGACGCAACGGGCATAGGAGGCGCAACGGGTGCTGATGTGGGTTCGGGACCCTGGGCGGTAGCAAAGGGGTCGTTGACCTGGGCAGAGGGATCGGGAAGGTCGAACAGCGACGTGCGAGACGCAACGTTTGCCTGCTTCATAGACGGCAGCGACGGATCGGGGACCGAAGCCAGAGGAGACGAGGAAGGTGCAGGCGACGGTGCCGACGCCGGATCGGGAACATTCATCTGCGGACGCGGCGATGCTTGGGAGGAAATCTGGGCCATAAGGGAATCGACCGTTTCGTCCTGGGTGGGAGCGACATTGGCAACCGTGGCACCGGAACCACTCGGGGTCGGCATGGTGAAAATCTGCGTGGAGTAAGGCCTCGACTCATCCGTCTCGGGAGTCTCGGAAACCGCAAGCACTTCCTCCTGCTCGACCTCGGCCGAATCACCTTGATCGGCTGCCGCGTATTGCTCTTCGTCAGAGTTGGCCTCGACGGGCTCGTCCTCGGCGGCATCCTGAATTTCGGCAGCATCAATGGGCTCGTCATCGTCCACCGCGTCGTCCTGCTCATCGGAAGCAGGAAGGGGCTCGGCAATCGCGGTGCCTTGCTTTTCAAACGTTATCGTGGAATCGAACTTCGCGGCATCAAACGACATAGTGCTATCGACGTGCTGCTGAGCCTCGAAAGACGTTGTTGCCTCAACAACGTCCGCGGACGTCGGTTGCTGGGACTCAAAGGACGTTGTAGCTTCGGCGGCTTTGGCGGGCACGGACTGCATAGCCTCGTTCTGCTCGAACTCTTGCGCCGCGAGCTCACGTGCCGCCTCGGCTGCCTGCTGCTGAGCGATAGCCTCCTGCTCGGCAGCCTCGCGTGCGGCAGCGCGCTTCTCCTCGAAATCGTCGACAAATTTCTTGCCCTTTGCAAGCGCACCCTTAAAGAAGTTGGAAGCGCTGGCGCCAATCGAAGAGAACGCGGATGCAATATCGGCATGGGGCGTTGCCGCGGGAATCTCGGCCGAGAAATCAGTATCGCTCTCGTAAGACACACGCCTCGGCTGTTCAACGTAATCGTCGTCAGACTCGTCCGCAACGTCCTGCGCCGGCGCGGCGGGAGCCAAAATGTCCAGTCCTGCCGCGGGATCGATCGCGGACACCGCCTCGGGCTCGGCAACGGCAGCGGTAACCGCGGCAGACTCATCATCCGCAGTGACAACGGGCGCAGGCTCGAGCTCAAACGTCGGTTCCTCGCCCTCCTCGTAATCGAGCGTGCAGGACTCGGGAAGCATTCCGAGCGCACGGATGGCATCCGAACCAAAGCGGATGTTGCCGGCGGCATTACGATAGAGCTTGGGCTCGGGCTCGGCCGCGACAGGCTCTTCCGCCGGCACGGCAGCGGGAACCTCGTCATTGAACTCTTCGGCCTGGACAGCCTGATTTTGATCCTCGGGCACGATGGCGCCGATCAGCGTCTCGTCGGCAGACGCACCCTCAAAGCCCTCGATCTGCTCGTCGAAAGCCTCACCCTGTTCGGGCTCGGTTTGAGCGTCGGGAGCAATCGGCTGACCGAACTCGTCCTCGGCGCAGGTAGGCTCTTCATACTCGATGGTGTTGCCGTAGTCGTTTTGCTGCTGGGCCGCGGCATACTCCGCCGCTGCGCGCGCCATTTCCTCGGCACGACGCTTCTGCTCCCCAAAATAGGTATCGAACGGAACATCGTCGGGAAACTCGTTTTCGCCCTGGAAGGGAGCAACGTTGTCCATAACGCCGAGCATAGCGGCGACAGAAGATTTGTTGCACACCGCGCCGGACGTATAGGGAAGAATGTGGCGGTTAGAGATGATGTTTGCCGCGTTGACAAGTGCAACGAGGGAAGCGAGGATCGCGACAATCCACAGCAGAACCTTGAGCGCGCCGGGGAGCGGCAGGATACGCAGGATGGCAACGGCAGCAGGGGCAACCGTGGCAACGGGCAACAGCTTGGCGATGAGCGCACGATACGAAGCATAGGGCTCGCGGGCGAGCAACTCAGCACGGGGAGAGTCGTAGTGTGCGACAACGACCACCGGGCGGTTGCGCGGAGACGCGAGCGGGCCCGAGGCCTTGTGGTAGGCGATGACATTTTGGCTCACGCCCGTCTTGCCCAGGCGCGAAACCACGGGGTGGCCCGTGCGCTCGAGCACGTAAAGAACGGCGCCGACAATGGCCAGCAAGGTGCCGACCAAGCCGATACCGCCGCCGATGCCCATCAGCAGGGCACCGGCAAACGCAAGAATACCGGTAACGGCAAATGCCAACCTACTGGGCGCCGGGGCATTGAACTCCTGAACCTCGGGATCAAAGCCGTGGTTGCGGAAGATCTGAGCGATATCCTCGGCCGCCAAGCGCTCTTCTTCGCTGCATGCCGGCGTAATGCCGGTGTTCTGCAGCAGGTGGTTAATATAGTTCTGGGTGTTCGCCATGTGCGCTCCACATCCATAATCCGACAAATAGGCCCAATGCATGCACATTAGAACCGTATATAGTCGAAAGTATACCCCGAGCGAGCGCAAACGACCGAATTCGGGCCATCTTAACGCCCCGAGCGGACAAGGATATAGCCTAATCTCCATATCGGACTAAAATCATGGCAGCAAACCACCTTCTCATGCGAGGACTCTATGACGGCAAGCGACACGACCGCGACAATTAAAAAGGGGAATTCGGAGCCCAGTTTCGATAAAACGGCTCAGCGCATCCTCAATCTTTTCTTTGTACTCAACAGCTCCCCCGAACCGCTGACGACCGAGCAGATCGTCTTGGATTCTGACCTGGGATATGGCTCCGGCAACATCGACTCGGATAAACGCAAGTTTCGGCGCGATCGTGACAAACTGCTCGAGCGTGGCATCTTAATCAAGGAGGTTCGCCCCGCCGGTGCGCAGGAGTCCGAGGAAAGCTCGTGGACAATCGACCGCGAGCACACCTTTGCAGCAGGCGGCCTCATCACCGCAGACGACGCCGATATCCTGCTCAACGCCATCGACCAGACACTAGCGGCCGGCTCATCCACTTTTGCCGCACCGCTTGCCGATATTCGCTCCAAGATTGCCTACCTCACCGGTAGGACGACGGTGGACGAGGCGCCGATCCGCCGCTCTCCCACCGTCGATGCGGTATGGAGCGCCTTTGCCGAGCGATGCGCGCTGCGATTTTTATATCAGAACGGACGCGGCGAGCAGAAAGAACGTACCGTCTGCGTATACGGCATGTTCGAGCGCGAGGGCGTGGCGTACTTCTGCGGCCTCGACAACGTCACCGACGACATCAGGACATTCCGCTGCGACCGTATCGTTCGCGCTTGGCGTCCTTCGAAGGCCTACGTCATCCCCGCGGACTTCAATCTCAACGACTATCTGTTCTTTGAATTCGATTTTGCCGACCGACCGCCCGTTGCAGCCACGTTCTCGTTCGCCCCTCAGACGCAGATCGATATGATCAACGGCCTCACGCGCGGGCGAGGCCAACTCACGCACGCCGAAGAAGGATGGACTTGGACCGTTGACGTGCGTGACCTTGAAGCCGCCGCCTCATTTTGCATGGCCCACGCCATGGACGGCATGAGGCCTGTGGCCCCCAAATCGCTCAAACAAGCATGGAACCACCTCATCGAAAGGACGGTGCACGAGTATGCCCGTGCGTAAACTCACCAGCGAGCAGAGGCTCTCGCGCGCCATCGACATCATGGAGGCCCTCTACGCCGCCGGCGAGAGCGGCATGACACGAACCGAGATTTGCAGTCGCTTTGACATCACGGGGGTGTCGCTCGACGAGATTCTCGAGATCGTCTCGACGCTCGCGGACCGAGAATCGGGCGCGCGCATCATCTGCGAATGCCACGGCGAGCGTGTGGTTCTCACCGGTGACGCCGGGCGTGTGCTACCGCTGCGCCTGAGTGCCGCCGAGGGCGCCGTGCTCAACCACGAACTTGAATCGTTGGGGATCGAGCCCCAGGCGGCAGCTCGGATTCGACATGCTCTTCTACCCGAAGAGCTCGGCTATAACCAGCGCGTCTTTGACACCGTCAACCACGGGTCGCACTGGCAGCAACTGAGCTGCGCCATTCAGGACGGCGTTCGCTGCCGCATCTCGTATCGCTCGATGGACGATGCACGGCCACGCGAGCGCCTGGTCGACCCCTTGCGCATTACGGCAAACGGCGACCAAACATACCTGATTGCCTGGGACATCGCAGTCGATGAGCAGCGCACCTATCGCATGGATAAAATCGAGGGACTCACCTTGACGGAAGACTCCGTCGTGCCTCACGCACCGGACGTCGCATCCCTCCGCGATTCCCTTGCCCGGACGCAGCGTAGCGCAAAGCTCTTGATGCCATTCGATATGGCGGAGCATCTGGACTGGGCCGGCATCACCCTCATCGAGCGCAGCGGGGCAGACATGGCAACGGTAACCGTGCATTACGGCTCCGAGCGTTGGCTACTGAGCCAGATAATCGCAGCGGGCGGAGCCATCCGCATCTTGGATGACCCCGCCCTGTCAAAGCGTCTGTGCGATATGGCAAAAAACCTCGTCTGTTCGCTTTAGCGCCGCCGCTCGTGGCGTGCGCGCCACAGTTGCAGATAGTGCCCGATCTGCGCCGATTCGATGCGCTGGTAGGAGCTCGTGGGCAGCGACGTTAAGAACTTCTTTCCGTAGCCCTTCGTCACCAGGCGCGGGTCGGCCAGAATCAGCACGCCGCAATCGGTCGACGCGCGGATAAGGCGGCCGGCCGCCTGCTTGACCTCGAGCACCGCCTCGGGCAGCGAATAGCGCGCCCAAGCGCGGTCTTCGCGCAGGTTGCGCTCGCACGAGAGCGGGTCCGTGGGGCTCGAGAACGGCAGCTTGGGAATGATGACGCAGCGCAGCGTCTCGCCGCTGGCGTCGAACCCCTCCCAGAAGGCCTTAAGCGCAAAAAGCGATGAAGTCGGCTCGTTGATAAACCGATCGCGCAGGCGACGAGGAGATGAGTTGCGCTGTTGGCAATTGAGCTCCAGACCCGCACGGGCCATCTTGGGCTCAACGCGGGTGTACAGGTCTTCCATGTCGCGCCGATTGGTGAACAGTGTGAGCACCGATCCGCCCATGGCAAGATGGGCGTCGACCAGCACGCGCTCGAGCGCCGTAAGATAGCTCTCACGATCGCGCGGATCGGGGATATCGCCCGCAACGACTACAGCCATGTTCGAATCGAAGTCGTAGCTCGAATCCAAGTGCAACGATGAGGATGTTGAAGCACCGATGCGATCGAGGCCGACCGCGTGGTTAAAGTGTTCAAAGCTTTTGGACACCGTCATGGTCGCCGAGGCAAAGATAGCCGTGTGAACCTCGGGCAGCCACTCGGTCGCCAAGGCCTCACCAATGTCGATGCGCTCTGCAGTCATTGACTCTCCGCCGGCACGCAACCTGCGATTGACCTGCAGCGAATACACGTAGTGTTCATCGGTGCCATCAATGATGAGTTTGAGGTTCTCGTCCAGCTCGTGCAGACGGCGCGAGATATCACCCAGGTCGACAACAACCTCGGGCTTGTCGGCGGCGACGGATTGCACCAGCGCGTCGACGCTCTTGTCAGCCTGTTCCAATGCGTCGATGGCAGCGTAGGCCGACTGTAAGAAATCATGCCAGTCGTCAGATTCGCGCAACTCGGGGCCAATCCATAGATTGGCATTGTCATAACCCCCACGGGCACGGCGACCGAGCTCGCGAACGCCATCGAACACGTCGGCGATTGCCATGCTCGCGCGCGCAACCATCGACGTCGCCTTGGCAGTAAGGCCCAGATAGAGCGTAGAGCCCTCGGAGGTTGCCAAATCACGGGAAACCTGGCTTAGCGCGCCGGTGCTCGAGCCACCCAGACGCTCAAACAGAACGCGCGATTCGTCCGACGATACCACGCGCGCCCACTGACGGCGTGCCTCGCGCTCGATGGAATGGGCCTCGTCGATTACCCAATGACGAATCGGAGGCAAAATCCTGCCCTCGGCCGCAACATTGCGGAACAGCAGGGAATGGTTGGTGACCACCACATCGGCATGCGCCGCACGACGGCGAGCGCCGTGGACCAAACATTTATCAGGGAAAAACGGGCAGAGGCGACGAGCACACTCGCGCGAGGCCGTCGTAAAGTCGGGGCGGTTGACGCTGCGCCACCGAATGCCAAGTGAGTCGAGGTCGCCATCGGCTGATTGGCAGACGTACGCCATAATGACCGCGACCGCCGTGAGCGTGTCCGCCGGATCGCGCTTGGTGGTAATCTCGACCTGGCCGCGACTCATGCGCTCAAGCTTGCGCAGGCACGGATAGTGGTCATAGCCCTTGAGAGCGCAAAATGACAGACCACCGTCCAGTTGCTCGGCAAGTTTTGGCAGCTCATGGTACATGAGCTGGTCGGCAAGATTGTTCGATTTGGTCGCAATACCAACCGTGATGTTGTTACGGCGTGCCGCCTCGGCAAAAGGTACCAGATAGGCCATCGATTTGCCGACGCCTGTGCCCGCCTCAATTACACGATGAGTGCCCGTGACCAGCGCATCGCGGACCTCGAGCGCCATCGCGATCTGCTCATCACGCGGCTCGTAAGTGGGATACATGCGATTGACCAGGCCACCTGGCGCATAGTCCACCTCAATCTCCTCACGACTCGGCATCTTGAGGACCGGCAGTTCGTCGGCGTCCACCCGATCGTCGGCGCGATCGGCCTTGAGAACGTCAGTACGAGCGGCGCTGAGAGAGAAGATAGAACCAGGGTTCTGCCCTGCCAAGAACGAGAAGATAGGACGATAGGACCAAGGCACATCCGGATGCATGTCGGCCAGGCGCGCCATGAGGCCCTGGGGCAAGTCGGTGAGTGCCACGAGCAACACGCGCCATACGCCACACAGGGCGTCGACGTCGGCATTGGCACGGTGTGATACCGAGTCACAGCCAAACAGATCGGCCATAAAAGACAGCTTGTGTGAGGCCAGGCGCGGAAGCGCGATGCGCGACAGCGCCAGCGAATCGATCCAAATATCGCTCACGTTGACGCCGCCTTTGACCGACTCGATAAACGAGCGGTCGAACGTGGCGTTATGTGCGATCACCGGGCAACCACCGACAAAATCGGCGAGAGCGGCGACGGCCTCAACGGCCGACGGGGCATCTGCCACATCGGCATTTGTAATGCTCGTGAGCTCGGTAATCTCGGCGGGAATCAGCTGCTTGGGATGCACGAAGGTATCGAAGCGGTCGACGATCTCGCGGCCCGAAAGACGGGCCGCCGAGATCTCGATCAGCTCGTTGTCCTGCACCGAAAGACCTGTGGTCTCGGTATCGAGGACAATCACATCTTCCTCGATAAGGCCGAAGGACTGCGTTTTGGCGCGTTCGGCAAGCGTGGCATAGGAGTCGATGACAAACTGCGGCGTTCCTGACGAAACCGCGTCCTCGATTAGCATGCAATGCCCGCTCGACGAAGGCCCATACGGATTAGGCTGTCACAGACCTGCGGGAACGTCATGTCATCGGTGTGGCGAACCTCATCCGGATACAGCGACGTATCGGTCATGCCGGGAATGGTATTGGTCTCGAGGATAACGGGGCCGTCCTCACTCACAATAAAATCGCTGCGCGAGATACCCAGGCAACCGAGGGCCTTGTGAGCGGCGCAGGCAAGCTCCTGAGCGCGAGCGTAATTCTCGGGCGAAATCTGCGCCGGAATGCGATGGATGTCGGTAGGGTCGACATACTTCACGTCCAGATCGTAGAACTCGCAGTCCTCGGGCTTACGAATCTCGACAATCGGCAGAGCGCGCACGTCATCTTCACCGTATACGCCGACGGTGATCTCGGTGCCCTCGATGCACTTCTCGACCAGCACTTTGTCGCCGTACTCAAACGCCTTGGCGATAGCCGCGGGCAGCTCGGAGGGCTCATGGACCAGGGAAATGCCATAGCTGGAACCGTTGACGGCCGGCTTCACAAAGCAGCGCTCGCCACAAACCTCGACGATATGATCGATATCGACTTCATCGCCCACCTCGAGCGCGAGGCCGGGGGCAATGGGAATGCCCGCCTTGGCGTACAGGAGCTTAGAGACCTCTTTGTCGGCACCGCAGGCGCTGGCAAGCACGCCCGAGGCCGTGTAGGGGATACCCAGGGTCTCCATGGCGCCCTGCATGGCACCATCCTCGCCGCCGGCACCGTGCATGGCGATAAACGCCACGTCAAAGCCGCCGGTTGCCATGGTTACCATAAAGTCATCAGCGGCCGTATCGAGCAGCTCCACCGAGGTGTAGCCGGCTTCCTTCAGCGCCACCACAACGTTCTTTCCCGAATTGAGCGAGATCTCGCGCTCAGCGGAATGACCGCCCGCCAAGACCGCTACGTGCATGTTCTCTAGGCTTTTACCCGGCATGGGCAGACTCCTCCTCTATAATTTCTGCAGCTGATACCATATTGTAGCGATACCCTCTACGTTTCCCCAAAATCGAAAGGCTTCCATGAATCCCAGGACTAAATCTCAGGACATTCGCGACTTGAGCCAAAACGATATTCGCGAGCTCGTGGCCGAACTTGGCCAGCCCGCCTTCCGCGCGAAGCAGCTCATTGAATGGGTCTTTGAGAAGAACGTTTGTTCGTTCGACGACATGACCAACCTTCCCAAGGCTTTCCGCGAGCAGCTTAAAGAGGCTTTTGCCTTTGATACGCCGACTGAACTCACCACGCAGGTTTCCAAAGATGGCTCGCGCAAGTATCTGCTCGAATACCACGACGGCGTTTCCGTCGAGACTGTCGGTATGCCCCGTCGTAACAAGCTTTCCGTCTGTGTTTCCACCCAAGCTGGCTGTGGTATGGGCTGCGCCTTTTGCGCTACTGGTCTCAACGGCCTCAAGCGTTCTCTGACCGCTCAAGAGATCGTCGACCAGGTACTTCATGTATCCAACGACTTTGGCGAGCGTGCCACGAGCGTAGTCTTCATGGGCCAGGGCGAGCCGTTTGCCAACTACGACGAGGTTCTCAAGGCGCTGCGAATCCTCAACGACCCCGATGGCATCGGTATCGGCGCTCGTCACCTCACCGTCTCTACCAGCGGCGTTATTCCCGGTATTCGTAAATTTGCCGACATCCCCGAGCAGTTCACGCTTGCCGTTTCCCTGCATTCCGCCATCCAGTCGACGCGCAATAAGCTCATGCCCGGTGTTAAGAAGTACACGCTGCTTCGCCTTCACGAGGCGCTTCAGCTCTATACCGAGAAGACTGGCCGCCGCCCGACCTATGAGTATGCCATGATCGAAGGCGTCAACGATACGAATCCCGAGATGCAGGCGCTCTGCGACTTCTGCGAGGGAACGCTGTGCCACGTTAACCTCATTCAGCTTAACGACATCGAGGGCAGCCCGCTCAAACCGTCGCCGATTCATAAGGTTGAGGATCTTCAGCGTCGTCTTGAGTCCCGTGGCATCGAGACCACGATTCGTAACTCCCGTGGTAACGATATTGACGCCGCTTGCGGACAGCTGAAGCAGCGCTTCAAAGTTCAGAAGAACGCATAGGGGAGTCGCATCCCAAAACGTTTCATGTGAAACATCGAACGACCCCGGTTGCAGAATATGCAACCGGGGTCGTTTCATTTATTGACCTTAATTTTGAATCAGCTGCTACCTGTCCGATTTTTTACGGCCAAAATAAGAGGTCCTTGTCTCATGAATCAGACAAGGACCCTCAAAATATGCTGAGTAATTGTTAGGTACCTAATAGCCTACATTTTCCCATTGGTTGCTAACCCAACCTTGATTAATCTTGGGATTCTTCGTTACCTGAGCCGTACGCATGGCAACATCTTCCGTCATAACATCCATTTTCTTCTTGGAAGTATCGACGATATCTTGCGCGCCTCGAAGCAAACGACCTCGCAGTTCATCGTCTGTCGCGATCTTATAGCCAGCAAAGGCACCAGCCACGACAGTCGTAGCCAATGCAATCGCTGTTAAAATCTTATTCCTCATCTTGGCCTCCTTGATCAAACTGAATCATTTCGCCAAGAATACGAGAGAGCTCTTCCTCGTCTTTAAACTCAATCTCAATCTTATTCTTTCCACGCGAGCTCTTCACGCGCACGTTGGTATTAAAAACCTGACGAAGCACACGGGCAGCCTTTTTAAAAGATTGAGGCGTTGCAGGCCTCGGCGTCTTAGGTGTCTCTCCGGCAGAAAACAACGGAGCAAGATTTTCTGTCGCCCTGACGGAAAGACCCTCTGCAACAACCTTCTCAGCAAGTCGAATTCGTGCATCCTCATAGGGAACTGCAAGAATCGCACGTGCATGACCAGCAGTAAGTTTACCCTCAAAAATCATCTGCTGAACAACTTCAGGAAGATCGAGAAGGCGCAGTGAGTTTGTAATTGCAGAGCGTGACTTGCTTACTGCCTTTGACAATGCCTCCTGGGTCATACCGCTGGCATCGATAAGCTGGCGATAGCCCTTAGCCTCTTCGACGGGATTCAGATCAGAACGCTGAAGGTTTTCGATAAGAGCAAGAGCAAGCATCTCTTCATCATTAACATCTTTAATGATGACAGGCAGTTCCTCAAGACCAGCAAGCTTTGACGCCTGGTAACGACGCTCACCAGCGATGATCTCATAGCCGTTTCCATGCTTGCGAACCAAAAGCGGCTGCAAAACGCCATGTTCTTGGATTGACTCGCTCAACTCGCGAAGTTCAGTTTCGTTAAAGTGAATTCGCGGCTGGTTAGGGTTGGGAACAATATCCTCAATAGGTAGTTTCGTTTCAGATGTGGCATTTGAAGCGGATGCAGCCGAACCACCGGTCTCATACTCAGCCTCTGAGACCAAAGCATTGAGTCCACGTCCCAATCCGCCACGTTTCTTTACACTAGGCACGCTTGATCACCTCTTTTGCAAGGTTCATATACGCTTTTGCACCCTTATTTTGAGGTGCATAGGTAATTACCGGTTCTCCAAAAGACGGAGCTTCGGAGATTTTAACCGTACGGGGAATCAGCGTCTTAAACGCCTTATCACCAAAGTACGATTGAACCTCCTCAACAACCTGATTCGATAGAGAAGTACGCGAGTCATACATGGTCATAAGCACACCATAGGTGTCTAAGCCCTTGTTCAGACGTGATTTAACCATCTTCATTGACTCAAGCAGCTTCGTAACGCCCTCGAGTGCATAATACTCGCACTGGATCGGAATCAAAACGCTGTCTGCCGCGGTCAAGGCGTTGATAGTAAGCAGGCCGAGCGAAGGGGGACAGTCAATGAAAATAAAATCGAACTCGTCCTGAATCGGCTCAAGCAAATCTTTGAGGCGGGTTTCACGAGCGATTGCGCTTACGAGCTCAATTTCCGCGCCTGCAAGCTGAATTGTAGCCGGAATTACGAATACCTTTTTGCAATTTGTATCAAGAACAAGCGATTCTGCCGGCACATCATTCAACAATGCATCATAGATGCAGTGATCAAGGTCTTCTTTTTCAATTCCGAATCCACTGGTGCTGTTTCCCTGCGGATCAAAATCGACAATCAGTGTCTTACGACCCTGCTCACCCAGTGCTGCTGCAAGGTTTACAGCCGTCGTTGACTTACCGACGCCGCCTTTTTGATTGATGATTGCAATGATACGCGTGTCTTTTGCGCTCTTAGAACGCTTAACGTCGCGAAATCCCACGGTCCCTCCTGGTGTGTATTAAAGCTGTCAAACGGAGGATGTTTCACGTGAAACATTCCGATTCGATATCAACCGCCATGTTTCACGTGAAACACTGCAAGTTGTTAGTATCCATTATGTTTCACGTGAAACATCTAGGCAAGCGGATTCTTCTTTGCCATGCCATTTGCACGAGGCAGTGAAACAGATGCTGGATGACTCTTCTTAAGAACAATGAACTCCCTGTGACCCAACCCTTCAGGCAAATCAATAGCGTCATTCAGAAGCAAAGTGAAGCCGCAAATCTTAGCTGCTGACATGCCAGAGGCAAGCTCCTCATCCGAAGGATTGCCCTTGGTGATAACAAATAGCCCTCCATCCTTCAGGTACGGTGCCGCATACTCAACAAGAATCGGTAGAGGGGCCAGTGCACGGGCGGTTACGACAGAGAACTGCTTCTTATGGCTTCGAGCATATTCTTCAAGACGATCATGAACCGCATGAGCATGTTTCAATCCAAGAGCATGGACAAAAGAATTGACAGCATCAACCTTCTTACCAACAGAGTCAATATAAGTAGCTTTACGATGCGTGGCTATGGTTAACGGAATACCAGGGAAGCCCGCACCTGTACCCATATCGAGTAAAGCTCCCTCAGGAGCCTTATTGATATAGGGGAGCAAAACAAGTGAGTCGAGGATATGAAGTACGGCAGCATCTTCTACGTTAAGAATACGGGTGAGATTGGTTGTCTTATTTGTTTCCAGAACCAAATCCAAATGATGAATACATTTCCTCAGCTCAACATCAGTTACGCTCAAGGAATACTCTTTGCAATAGGAAGTTAGACGACTCAACATCTCGTCAATCTGCTGATCAGTAAGTACTAACAACGAAAGCTCCTTTCTGACAAAAATCAGTGTATCGAGAACTTTTGACAAAAAAAGGGGACGTGGAAACCACGTCCCCTTAGCATAAGCTCGAGTAGATTATCGAGCAACAATCACCACATGGCGATCAGGGTCAGAACCCTCAGAATGAGTATCGACAGCATCATTGCCACGAAGTGCAATGTGAACCAGTCGGCGCTCATAGGCATTCATGGGCGGAAGCGAAACACTCTTATGAGTGCGGATGGCACGCTCGGCAGCAGACTGAGCCATGGAGGCAACCTTGTCCTGACGGCGGCTCTTGTATCCCTCGACGTCCACTACAACCGGATACCTAAAGCCAAGCTTGCGGCTCACCAGCAAAGAGAACATAACCTGAAGGGCATCAAGGGTGCGACCATGACGGCCAATGAGAACAGCAAGATCGGGAGCCGTTACATCCAAAATCAGCTCACCCTCGTCGCCCTCATACTCATCGATAGGAGAGTTGGCGGCATCGAAGTGCGAAAGGATGGAACGCAGGATGGAAATCGCAACATCGGCAATGGTGTCGAGCTCCACATCGGTCAGCTCTTCACCAGCCTTGTAGCGCTGTGCAATCTCGGGATAATCGCCCGCAACCTGCGGGGCAACCTCCTCAAGCATATCCTCGACGATCTCTTCAGACATAACGTACTCCAAAAGTTAGGTACCTAAATAAGATTGATATCCCGCTACTTCTTCTTGTGCGGGCGCGGCTTCTTCTCTCGACGAGTGACCTCAACCTGCAGCGGCGCGTTCTTAAGACGCTCCTCCTCATCGGACTTAGCCTTGTCGATAACCTTCTGCGTCACGAAGATCTGCTGGATAACCTGCCAGGCAGAAGACACATCGTAGTACAGCAGAACGCCGACGGGCAGGCTCCAACCCATCCAAAGCATCATGACGGTCATGACGACGGCCATCATGCGCATGCTTTGGGCCTGCTGGCCAGTTTGATTGCGCGACATATAAAGCTGCGGAATCAAGGTGAGAACGGCAAACAGAATCAGGCAAACCAGCGCAGGCAGCGCAACCATAAAGCCATCGGCAAAGGAAGCGCTCGGCGTGGTGGTAAGGTCAGGCAGGATGTTGAAGAACGAGAACGTGCCGTCGTTAAAGTACTGCGGCAGGTTACGCAGCAGCGTAAACAGGGCGAACAGGATAGGCATCTGAATCAGAAGCGGCAGACAGCCGGCCAGCGGATTGAACTTGTTCTCGCTGTAGAACTTCTGCATCTCCTCGGCCTGACGCTGAGGATCGTCGGCATAGCGCTCCTGAATCTCGAGCATCTTGGGCTGCAGCACCTGCATGCGAGCCGTCGACTTGGTCGACTTAAGCATAAGCGGCGTCAACAGCAGACGGATGATGACCACCAGGATGATGATGGACAGGCCCCAGTCGACCGCAAAGGTCTGGATGAGCTTGAGCAGCTCGAAAAGGATGTTAACGATCCAATCCCACATGTAAGTTTTCCTCCGATAGCGAGTGCCCGCTAGGGCACAGGGTCATAACCGCCGACGTGCAGGGGATTGCAGCGAGCGATGCGCCTCACGGCAAGCCAGCAGCCTCTCAAAACACCGTGCTTCTCAATCGCCTGGACGGCGTATTGAGAGCACGTTGGGTAATAAATGCAGGCGTCAGGCAATAAGGGCGAAATAACCTGTTGATATATGCGAATAGGAGCGATGGCAACACGTCGCAAAACGTGATTGCTCATCGCTCCCCCCCGGCAACGCCGGCGCGTTTCATAAGCGAACGCAACGCCTTGTCCATCTCCTGCGGCGAGGAAACCCTCGTCTTGGGAGTTGCGAACAAGATGATGTCATAACCCGCAACGGGAAATCCACAGCTGCGAGCGGCCTCGCGCATCACACGCTTAGAACGGTTGCGCACGACAGCACAACCGAGCCGTTTAGCACCAACGAAGGCGACCCTTCCGGAGTCGCCTTCGCCAACCGATTCACATATGGTCATTCGAATCAGAGGGTGATTGAAACGACGCCCCTGACTGAACACATGCTCGAAATCTTGCCGAGACTTAATAGTCTTCATGCGAGATGTGTGTATCGCTGCTAGACAGTGAGACGCTTGCGGCCCTTGGCGCGGCGACGGGCGAGCACGGCACGACCACCCTTGGTGGCCATACGGGCACGGAAGCCATGGGTCTTGGCACGCTTACGCTTATTAGGCTGATACGTACGCTTCATCTTAAGTTCCTCCTGCTGCATTTCGAGTGTCCGCGGGAGCGCGGACGCAGATATAGACACGTGAGCTTGAAGATTGTAGGGAAATCAATGTTCAAATGTCAAGAAATCAAAGGTAAAAGGTTGCGTAGTTCACACGGTTCCCCCATAAGCCGAGCTCGATTTAGCGGTGCATGGCAACTTTTCACGATATTTCATCGAGTTTTCAACAGGTCATGTTGGCAATGTTGAGAACTTTTCGCCAGTTTTCCAAAGTTTTCAACAGGTTTTGGAAAGTTGTCGAAAGATGAGAAACATTGCACGGTGAGCTACTATTTGTTCGGAACCTTTTGAAAGATTGCGAGCGGCATGTCTGACGACTTTTACACCATGGTCGATTCCGGAGACCCGGCACCCGACAACGAGCACATCACCGGCGTGCGCGAAGAGCGTGCGGAAGGCGAGCAGACGACCACGCAGGCGCCGAAAGCCATGTACGCCGCGCGCATCGCCGTCTATGACGACATGTTGTCGACACCGCGTGTGATCGTCATTGATCCGCAGGATGTCCGCACGTATTTGGAAGAGACGACCAACACCGTCTACCAGTGCATGAAAGAACAAGGCGGCCACATCTCGCTCATGGTCATCCGCGAGATTGTCGAAAACTTTATCCACGCGCACTTTGCCGAGCCCATCATCTCGATTCTGGACGGCGGAGACACCATCCGCTTTGCCGATCAAGGACCAGGCATCGACGACAAGGAACGCGCTTTCGACTTTGGCGTTACCAGCGCAAACAGCAAGATGAAGCGCTATATCCGTGGAACCGGAGCAGGGTTTCCCATGGTGCAGGAGTATTTGGAAAACGCCGGCGGTGCCGTATCCATCGAGGACAACATGGGCAACGGCACCGTGGTTACGGTAAGCCTGAACCCTAAACGCGTGCAGGAAATCGAGCGTGCCGGCGGACGTGGCGCTGCCGTGCGGCCCGAGACGGAACAGCCCACATATCCCCTGCCGGGAGCTTTTGCGCAGCAGCCCATGGCAACGCAGCAGATGCAGCCCCCCGTGGGACAGATGCAGCAGCCCGGAATGCTACCTACACAAGAACCCCGGGCGGCATCGATGTCGATGCCGCCAAACACGCCAGAGACCATGCCGCTGGCGGATCAGGATGCAGCAGCAATGCAGCAGGCGACGGGGGCGCCGGGTGGCCAGCAAATGGGCTATCAGCCGTACCAACAGGGATATCCATATCAGCAGATGCCGTCACTGGGGTATGGCCAGCAGTTCCCGCAGCAGTACCAGCAGGGATATCAGCAGCCGTACCAGCAGATGCCGCAGCAGCAGTACAACCCCTGGGCCCAGCAGATGCCTCCGCAGCCTTACCAACAGTGGCCTCAAAGTTTTCAACAGCAAATGCCGCCGATGCAGAGTTCTCAACAACCAGCAGCTCAAATGATGTATCCTAATGCAGCAAATCAGTATGCGCAGCCACAACCGGACGTGTTCGTAAGCGATCGCGGCAACGCCGCGCTGGGCTATCTGGCGCAAAATCAAGCGTGCGGTGCAACCGATCTGGCGAGGGCGTTTGGAAACTCGGCCCCCACTTGGTCACGCACGCTCAATGACTTGGCGCAGGCCGGCTTGGTCATCAAGCATGGCCAGAAATACCATCTGACCGAACTCGGCGCCGCTCGCGTGCGAGCTCAGGGCTAAAGAACGGGAGAGACAGTGGACGAGGAAGCAAGCATCATCCTGGGGGATGCCATCGCCTTTTGCCAGCGCGACGGCCAAGATGCACGCCTCATCAACATGCTGGGGCAATCGCGCGCCATAAGCCTGACCGAAGATACGCTCACGATCGAGGCCCCCTCGCGCTTTGCCATCGCGCAGCTCAAAAAGCATCAGCCAACCATTGAGGCCTATCTGGAAGAAATCGCCTTTGCACCGATTGCGCTCGACATCGTGGCACCGCAAGGCGCCGCGACGGAATCCGCTGCCGCGACGGCGCCCGCCACGGCTCCCGCTGCTTCCCCGGCGGTGCCGGCCTCCGCAGGCGACGTGCCGACAATCGAGCACCAGCACAGCGATGTTTCCCGTGAAACCATGGCACCGTTGCCGACCGCGGCAGCGACGTCAACGAACGCACCCGTCACGCACATGCCCATCGCTCACGACGCAGCGGCGGGCGCGGATTCGGGCATTGCAATCAAGAACACGCTCTCGGCCGATGATTTTCGTCGCATGATGAACCAGATGAAGGGCGGAGCGCCGACTAAATCCACGCAAGCTGCGACCCCCGCTTCACCCGTGCCAGCACCGACCGTGCCAGCCGAGCAGAATACGGATGGAGCCCCGCTCGCCGCGAACTCAAAATTTACCTTTGAGAACTTTGTCTACGGCCCCGAGAACAGCCATGCCTATCGCTCGGCACTCAAGTTTGCCGCCCTCGCGGACGAGCGCGGCACATGCACATCACTGTTCATCTACGGCAAATCGGGCCTGGGCAAGACCCACCTGTTGCTCGCTATCAAAAACGAGCTCGCCGAGAAGTCGCCCGAGATCAAGGTCAAGTATGCCAACTCCCAGGCATATCTGGACGACCTGATGACCGAGTTCGACCGCCAAAAGAAGAGCAACGCCCCCATCATGCAGGCGTACCACGGCGTGGACGTGCTCATCATCGATGACATCCAAAACATCATCGGCAAGCGCGCGAGCGTGGACTACTTTTTCCAGCTCATGGACGAGTTCATCCGCAACAACAAGAAGGTCGTCATCGCGGCAGACCGCGCCCCCAAGGACCTGAGCATGGACGAGCGTTTGACCAGCCGCTTCAACGCCGGCATGCTCTGCCTGGTCGCAGAGCCCAGCTACGAGATGAAATACAAGATCTTGCAGCGCTATTACGAGAACACCATCGTCGCCGCTCCCGAGGCAGGCGACGACTCGCTGCTGGCAGCCTATGGGGGCGACGGCGGGCACCTGACCGACGAGCACTTTAAACACATGGCAGAGGTGTCGGGCACCAACATTCGCGAACTCGAGAGCTTTTGCGAGCGCTGCGCCGGCGAGGCGGGCGACCGCGAGCGCGAGGGCGGGGAGCTCACCTTTGACGATATCGACGCCATTGCCAGCCAGTACTTCGACACATCGGCCAAAAAAATCAACGTCCAGACGGTTCAGTCCGTCATTGAAGAGCAGTACGGCGTGACGCACGAGGAGCTCATCGGCCCGCGACGCAACGCCAATATCGCCAAGGCACGCCACATTGCCATCTATCTGGCCATCGAGATGTGCGAGATGACGACCACGGCGGTGGGCGCCGAATTTGGCAACCGCAACCACTCGACCGTCAGCACGAGCTACAAAAAGGTCCAGAAGATGATCCAGGAAGACCGCGCCGTCACCGAAGACCTCAAGTCGCTGCGCGATAAAATTACACTGCGCTCGTAGGGAAATAGAGACACCTGTTGAAAACTTGTCGAAACCACGGGCATAAGGTGTCTAAAACCCAAACCGCGGTGATGAAAAGTTTTGCGCAGGTTTTGAACGTGGAAAACCACCCCTGTTGCACACAGGTTGCTGTCGATTCTCTTTCTGGGTCTGACCTGCGTCTTTGGGAGTAATCAACAGTTTCGTCAGTGCTATTACTATTATTAAGATATTTATATCCATAGAAAGGTATTAAAAGATGAAGTTCACCGTCAGCCAGAGCTCGCTCACACAAGCCATCGGCGTCGTTATGAAGGGTGTCGCTTCGGCATCCACCCTTCCCATCCTGTCGGGCGTGCTCGTCAAGGCGCAAGACGGCATCTTGGAATTCCAGACCTCTAACTACACCATCTCGATCCGTCATCGCATCGCGGCGCATGTCGAAGAAGAGGGCGAGATGGTTATCCCCTGTAAGATGCTCTCCAATATCACCAAGACCCTCCCCGATGCCCCGGTCACCTTTGAGCTGTCCGAGCGCCAGGTGCTGATTGGTTGCGAGAAGAGCTCGTTCCGCCTGAACACGCTCGATGCCAATGACTTCCCCGAGTTTCCGGCCTATGCCATCGAGAGTGCCGTGGAACTGCCGACCGATATCTTGTCCGAGATGGTCGGCCGCGTATGGCGCGTCACCTCGACCGACAAGGCCCGCCCCATCCTGGGCGGCGTGCACATGAAGGTCGAGAACAACACCGTGCGCCTGGTGGCGACCGATTCCTTCCGCTTGGCCGTGTGCGATACGCAGGTCGAGACCTCGACCCTCGAGGGTTCCTTTGAGCTCAACGTTCCGGCTGACGCTTTTAACGACGCACTGAACATCATGGCCAGCCAGGCGACCATCATGATCGGGGCTACCGACACCCAGGTCGTCTTTGAGGCCGGCAACACCACCTACGTGTCGCGCCGCATCGAGGGCGTGTACCCCAATTACAAGCAGCTCATCCCCGATTCGTGCGTGACGAGCGTCAAGATCGACGTCGCCGCCTTTAACGCCGCCCTCAAGCGCGTGGCCGTTATCGCGAGCGCCAACCCCGCCGTCAAGTTCGAGATTGATGTCGAGAACGGGCAGATGGGCCTGTCCTCCATCTCCAATGACCAGGACCTTGCGCAGGAGACGATCGATGTCGAGGCCGAGGGCGAGTCGGGTACCATCGCCTTCAACTACCACTACATCTTCGGCTGCCTCAATGCCCTGTCCAAGGAGAAGGAGATCACGCTGGAGCTCAAGAGCTACTCGCAGGCGGGCATCTTCAAGTCCTACGACAAGATCAACTACCTGTACCTGGTCATGCCGGTCCGCATCTAGCGTTGCGCCATGACCATGTTCGCCCGCGATCTTTCCGTCGCGCACTACCGCAGCTTCGATAGCTATCGCCTTGCCCTGGACGAGGGCGTGACGATACTTGCGGGACCCAACGCGGCGGGAAAGACCAATCTTATAGAGGCGCTGCAGCTGCTGACGAGCGGCGCCTCGTTTAGGCATCCGACCGCCGCCGAGCTCGTCCATGACGGCGCGGGCTCGTGCAAGGTCGAGCTGAGGCTCGAGGGCGACGGCCGCGTACTTGATATGGGATTGAGCGCGGAGGACGGTAAGCGCTCGTTTAGCCGCAACGGCAAGAGATGCTCTGCCGCCGGTGTGCGCGGGGTCCTGCCGAGCGTGCTGTTTTGCCCCGACCATCTGGACATGGTTAAGCGAGGCGCCAGTGTGCGCCGTGCCGCCCTCGATGACTTTGGCATGCAACTGAGCGCACGCTATGCCGATCTTGCGAGCACCTATGGGCGCTGCGTGACCCAGCGTAACGCCTTGCTCAAGGAGGCCTGGTGCTGCCGCGAGATGCTCGGCGCGTGGAACGATTCGATTGCCCGCGCGGGCGCGGCTCTGCTCGTGCACCGGTTGGCCCTGCTCGACCGGCTGGCGGGCCATGTGCGTACTGCCTACGGGCAAGTGGCGTCCGGTGAAGCCGCCAACGTGTCCTATGCATCCACGCTGGGGGATTTGCCCCAGGTCGAGGATCGCGAAGAGCTGAAGGGCTGGGCGTACGAGCGCATGCTGGCTGCCCTTGATGGGCACGCCGACGAGGAAATTCGCCGCGGCGTGACGTTGGTGGGACCGCATCGCGACGAGATTGAGTTTACCGTTGCGGGTCGCTCCGCCCGTTCATTTGCCAGCCAAGGACAGCAGCGAACGTTGGTACTGTCCTGGAAGGTGGCCGAGGTGGCCGTGGCTCGCGATGTTCTGGGTACTGCTCCGCTGTTGCTTCTGGACGACGTGATGAGCGAGCTCGACGGCGAGCGCCGCGGTGCTTTTCTGCGGCTGATCGGCGATGATATCCAGACGGTCATAACCACGACCAACCTGGGGTATTTTACTGATG
The DNA here is from genome assembly GCA_958413895.1 of uncultured Collinsella sp. Taxonomy (GTDB): domain Bacteria; phylum Actinomycetota; class Coriobacteriia; order Coriobacteriales; family Coriobacteriaceae; genus Collinsella. The sequence goes on along the minus strand of CATYVQ010000010.1, from coordinate 72,257 downwards.
ACCTGCTTGATCGAGCCAAGGTGGTGAGCATGGGTGAGACGTGCTAATTACGAGCGCGAGAGCGAAACGGTCGCCTTCAGTGGGTTTTTAAACGCAGAGCGCCAGCGCATCCTGGCGGCTGCAACACCTGAGCGCCGCGCGCAGATGGAGGCTGCCGAGGAGTCGCGCGCGGTCTATCGCGCGTGGAACGCGGTGTGCTCGGGCACGCGCGAGGGGCGGCATGTGACGGGCCTGCGCTACCTGCCCGAGTCCAATGAGCTGCTGGTATATCTCGATTCGCCCTCGTGGACGCAGGAAATGACGCTGTTGCGCGAGATCATCCGCGCGCGCATGGAGCGCGCCGGTGCGCATGTGGATGGCCTGGTGTTCAAAACCACCGCGCCCGGTCACACGCCGCCCGCCGCCAAGCAGCGCCTGCGCCCGGCGACGACCGAGCGCCCGCCGGCCCCGCACGCCGACCTAAGTGAGGCCGAGCGCACCGAGATCGAGCGCCAAGTGGCGCCCATCGAAGACCAAAAACTGCGCGAGGCCCTCGAGAATGCCATGAGGGCCAGTGCCGAGTGGGCCAAGGGCGTGCAAAGCAAAAAAGAGCCTTAAATCGCATCTGGTGGCCTTGTAGAGCCAAATACCCTCGTTCCCGAGGGTATTTTTTTACGATAAACTAGTAAGGCTGTACACATTTTCTTGACTGAAGGAGGACGTGTGGCAAACGAAAACGATTACGATGGCGGCGAGATTAAGATTCTCGAAGGTCTCGAGGCCGTTCGTAAGCGCCCGGGCATGTATATCGGCTCGACGAGCGCCAGCGGTCTGCATCACCTGGTGTGGGAGATCGTTGACAACTCCGTCGACGAGGCCATGGCCGGTTTCTGCACCGAGATCCAGGTGACGGTCCACGCCGACAACTCCATCACGGTCGTCGACAACGGGCGCGGCATCCCCGTCGACGAGCACCCTGTTAAAAAGATCCCGACGCTCGAGGTCGTCATGACGATCCTGCACGCTGGCGGTAAGTTCGATAACTCGGCCTATAAGGTCTCGGGCGGCCTGCACGGCGTTGGCATCTCCGTCGTCAACGCACTGTCCAAGCGCGTGGTCGTTCAGGTTCGTCGCGACGGCAACACCTACGAGATGGAGTTCTCGCGCGGCAAGACCGTCAAGAAGATGGAGGTCGTGGGGACCTCGGATTCGACGGGCACCACCGTCACCTTCTGGCCCGACGACGAGATCTTCGAGACCTGCATTTACGATTTCGATACGCTGCACAACCGTCTGCAGGAGACGGCGTTCCTCAATAAGAACCTCAAAATCGTGTTGACCGACGAGCGCGAGGCGACTCCCCACGTGGAGGAGTTTTGCTACGAGGGCGGCATCATCGACTTCGTCAAGTTCCTCAACGAGGGCAAGGACGTCCCCGAGGCCTTTAAGGAGCCCATCTACATCGAGGGCAAATCGGACCCGGACGCACCTGTGGCCAAGATGGGCGAGGTCGAGGTTTCCCTGCAGTGGAATAGCGGCTACGGCGAGAACGTCATGTCGTTTGCCAACGACATCTACACCCCCGAGGGCGGCATGCACCTTGAGGGCTTCCGCACCGCGCTCACCCGCGTGATCAACGATTACGCGCGCAAACAGAACCTGCTCAAGGAAAAAGACGCCAACCTGACCGGCGACGATGTACGCGAGGGCCTTTCGGCCGTTATCTCGGTCAAGCTGCCCGATCCGCAGTTTGAGGGCCAGACCAAGGCCAAGCTCGGCAGCTCCTATATGCGCGCGCTCACGCTCAAGATTGTGACCGACGGCCTCGCCGATTACTTGGAGGAGCATCCCAAGCCCGCCCGCGAGATCGTCAAGAAGGCGCAACAGGCCTGCAAGGCCCGCAACGCCGCCCGCAAGGCGCGCGAGGCGACGCGTCGCAAGAGCCTGCTCGAGACGGCGTCCCTGCCCGGTAAGCTCGCCGACTGCTCGGTGCGCGATGCCGAGCTGACCGAGCTCTTCATCGTAGAGGGCGACTCGGCAGGCGGTTCGGCCAAGGACGGCCGTCGCCGAGACATCCAGGCGATTCTGCCCCTGCGCGGCAAGATTTTGAACGTCGAACGCGTTGGTGACCATCGCGCGTTCTCGAGTGACACCATCCAGTCGCTGATTACCGCGATCGGCTGTGGCGTCACGACGAGCGCCGGCGACGGCGGCGACTTCGATATCACCAAGGCGCGCTACCACAAGATCATCATCATGACCGATGCAGACGTCGACGGTGCACATATCCGCATCCTGCTGCTGACGTTCTTCTACAAGTACATGCGTCCGCTGATCGATGCCGGCTACGTCTATGTTGCCTGCCCGCCCATCTTTGGCATTAAGGTGCGCAACAAGATACACTACGTGTATCCCAACGGCCGCCAGCCCGAAGACGAGATCCTGCGCGACACCATCCAGAGCCTGGGCCTGAACCCCGACGATAACGACGAGGACGGCAAGGCCAAGGACGGCAAGATCACCAAAAAGCGCAAGGGCTATACCGTCCAGCGCTACAAGGGTCTGGGCGAGATGGACCCCAAGCAGCTTGCCTCGACGACGATGGACCCCAAGACCCGCATCCTGCAGCGTGTGTCGATCGAGGACGCCGTGGTGGCAGACCGCGCCGTGCGCGAGCTGATGGGTTCCGAGGTCGGCTATCGCCGCGAGTACATTGAAAAACATGCGCATGACGCGCGTTTCCTTGACGCTTAAGAGGAGGTAACGTGGCAGACGATATCAACAACAACGAGGGTATGGACGAGGCCGGCGACGCTGGTATGCCCGACGATCTGAAGCGCCTGCTTGCCCGTGCTGAGCAGGGCGAGGACGGCGACCCGGACGCCTATAACCCCGATGCCGATGATGATGAGGAAGAAGACGACGACGCTGAGCTCGAGGAGAGCTTTGGCGAAGTCGATCGCGGCGCCTCGGCCGGCGAGGATATCAACGGCGGCCAGCTCCAGATTTCGGAGTTTGGCCGCGAGATGAAGCAGTCGTTCATCGAGTATTCGATGTCGGTCATCACGGCGCGCGCCCTGCCGGACGTGCGCGACGGCTTAAAGCCGGTGCACCGCCGCATCCTGTACGCGATGAACGAGAGCGGCATCTACCCCAACCGCCCACATAAGAAGTCGGCCTGGACGGTCGGCGAAGTTATCGGTAAGTACCACCCGCACGGCGATTCCGCGGTCTATGAGGCCATGGTCCGCCTGGCGCAGTGGTTCTCCATGCGCACGCCGCTCATCGACGGTCACGGCAACTTCGGCAACATCGACGGCGACGGCGCGGCAGCCATGCGTTACACCGAGAGCCGCCTGGCCAAGCCCGCCATGGAACTGCTGCGTGACTTGCAGAAGGATACCGTCGACTGGCAGCCCAACTACGACGAATCACTCGCCGAGCCCGTGGCGCTGCCCGCGCGCTTCCCCAACCTGCTGGTCAACGGCAGCCAAGGCATCGCCGTCGGCATGGCCACCAACATCGCCCCGCATAACCTCACCGAGGCGATCGAGGCCACCTGCTACCTGATCGACAACCCCGACGCCACCGTCGACGAGCTCATGCAGATCATGCCCGGTCCGGACTTCCCCACCGGCGCCATCATCATGGGCAGCGCCGGCATTAAGCAGAGCTACGAGACCGGCCGCGGCTCCATTACCGTGCGTGCCAAGGCACATGTGGAGTCCACCAAGACCGGCCGCAGCCGCCTGGTCTTTACCGAGATTCCCTACATGGTCAACAAGGGCACCCTGCAGGAGAAGATCGCCCAGCTCGTCAACGACAAGCGCATCGAGGGCATCTCGGATATGCGCGATGAGTCCAACCAGAAGGGCATCCGCCTGGTCATCGAGCTCAAGAAGGGCGTCATTCCGCAGGTCGTGCTCAACAATCTGTATAAGTACACCTCGCTGCAGACGACCTTTGGCGCCAACAACCTGGCACTCGTCAACGGCGTTCCCAAATGCCTGAGCCTGCGCGAGATGCTGCAGCACTACATCGACCACCAGGTCGACGTCGTCACCCGCCGCACCCGCTTCGACCTTAAGAAGGCCCAGGCCCGCGCGCATATCCTCGAGGGTTACCTGATGGCCCTTGACCATATCGACGAGGTCATCAGCATCATCCGCTCCTCGCAGACCGACTCCGAGGCCAGCAGCCGCCTGATCGAGCGCTTTGGCTTTACGCCCGAGCAGACCACGGCCATCCTCGAGATGAAGCTGCGCCGCCTGACCGGCCTGGAGCGAGACAAGATCCAAGAAGAGCTGGACGGCTTGCGCCGCGCCATCGCCTACTACGAGGACCTGCTGGCGCACGAGGAGAAGATCCTGGGTGTCATCAAGGAGGAGATGCGCGAGATCTCCAAGAAGTTTGGCGACAAGCGCCGCACCGAGATCAGCCAGGTTGAGAAGGACCTGGATGTCGAGGACCTCATCGCCGACGAGGATATGGTCGTGACCATCACCCACACCGGCTACGTCAAGCGTATCCCGGTTGCCGCCTACCGCGCCCAAAAGCGCGGCGGCAAGGGCGTGTCGGGCGTCAACCTCAAAGAGGACGATGTCATCGATGAGATGTTCATCGCGTCCACGCACGAGTACGTGCTGTTCTTCTCGAGCAAGGGCAAGGTCTATCGCCTGAAGGTGCACGAGCTGCCGGTAGGTACGCGCCAGGCACGCGGTACCGCGATCGTCAACTTGCTGCCTTTCGAGGAGGGCGAGAAGATCGCGAGCGTCATCAGCTGCCGCGAGTTCCCGGCCGACGAGTACCTGATGTTTGCCACCAAGAGCGGCATGGTCAAGAAGACCGTGATGAGCGCATATGATCGCAGCCGTCGCGACGGCCTGATCGCTATCAACCTGCGTGACGACGACGCGCTGCTGAACGTGCGCCGCGTGCGCGAGGGCGACAAGATTATCCTAGCCACCACCGCGGGCAAGGCGATCATGTTCTCCGAGGAGCAGGTGCGCGCTACCGGCCGCGACACCAGCGGCGTTCGCGGTATCGGCATGAAGGACGGCGTGAGCGTTCTGGGCATGGAAGTCACTAACGGCAACGGCGATCTGTTCGTCATCACCGAGCGCGGCTACGGCAAGCGCACACCGGTTGCGGACTACCCGGAGCAGAATCGCGGCGGCCAGGGCGTCTACACCATCCAAATGACCGAGCGTAAGGGTAACCTCGCGGCTATGAAGACGGTGGGCCCGCAGCACGAGCTGTTCATCGTGACGGAGGGCGCGACGGTCATTCGTGTCAAGACCGACGAGATCAGCCAGACTGGCCGCGCCACCCAGGGCGTCAAGATGATGACCGTCGACGACAACGACCGCATATGCGCCGTGGCCCGTATGACGGCAGCCAAGGAAAAACCCGAAGGCGAGGGCGCCGAGGCCGCAGCCGACACCGAAGAGACCCCAGTCGACCTAGGCGACGGCAACGACATGCCAGAGGATCTCCTCGACGAGTAAGTAGTCCTCTCCGGTCAAAAACATCAGACCCCATATATCGGCGGTCGGCGCACCTGCGCGCCGACCGCTTTTTTGAAAACCTAGGGACCCGCGTTCGCCCCGGCCGCCCGGCGGCATATGAAGTCGATCGCGAGTTCCGCACGAGCCGGAGAGCACTTAATGTGCTCTCCTTGCGAGTCAGGACTGTCCGAGCAGGCGACTTCATATGCCGCCGGGCGGCCGGGGCGAACCCCTCCCAAAGATTTTCAAAAAAGTTGTTGACGCGCGCGTAACGACTCGTCTAATATATCCCTTGCGCGATGGACCTGTAGCTCAGTTGGTTAGAGCGTCCGGCTGATAACCGGGAGGTCACAAGTTCGAATCTTGTCAGGTCCACCACTTTCTTTCGCAATAAACACCCCAGCGAGAGCCGAGTCGCCGCTGGGGTGTTTATTACTGTCTCCGTGGGGGTTTAGCTCAGCTGGGAGAGCGCGGGCTTTGCAAGCCTGAGGTCAGGGGTTCGATCCCCCTAACCTCCACCATGATGGACCTGTAGCTCAGTTGGTTAGAGCGTCCGGCTGATAACCGGGAGGTCACAAGTTCGAATCTTGTCAGGTCCACCATCAAAACTGTGAAGAGCCCTGAGGCGTTGCCTCGGGGCTTTTTTCTTGTCTGCGATAAATCTCATTTTGGTTTTGTGTGCTGTGCGAAAGATTGGGTAGTATAGCTATTCAATGCGGCGACCCTGCCGTGTGTTAACCGCTACGTACCGGAGGTGTTCCATGGTTCGTGTCGACATAGAGACCATCGTCATGGCCGCCGGTCCCGTGCCATCGCTTATCGTGCTTCGCGAGCGCTGCAGCAAATCGGACTCGCCCGCGCCGTTGCGTTCCCTTTCCATTCAGACTGGTTCGTTTGAGGCTGCTGCCATTAGCCGTGGCATCGATAGCGGCCGCGCCGAGCGCCCGATTACCCATGACCTGCTGCTCGATACTGTTAGCGCCTTGGGCGCCAAGCTCGAGCGCATCGAGATCGTCCGCGCCGAGCCGCCGGTGTTCTACGCGACGATCGTCGTGCTGGCCGATGGTGACGAGCGCAAGATCGATGCCCGTCCCAGTGATGCCATTGCCCTTGCCGTGCGCAGCAATGCCCCCATGTTTGTGGAGGACGACATCATGAATCGCCTGGGCACCGTTTCTGCCCATGCCGAGGAAGTTGACGACGAGCAGGAGTTCGAGAAGTTCGACGAGTTCGTCCATACGCTCTCCCCCGATGACTTCTAAATGCGGGGCAGCCAGGTTGTGGAGCGTTCGCTGATGGCCGGCGGCATGTCGGCCGAGGCAGCGGCTATCGCGCGCGAGGCCCAGATGCGCTCTGAGGCTTCTGAGGCGGCGCGCATTGCCTATGTGACGCAGGCCCGCACGCTTCGCGAACGCCGCGGCTCGTTTATCAAGATGGTTGTCATCTCCGCCCTTGTCGCGGCAATCTGTTCGCGCCTTCGTGGTACAGTTGGTGCGCTTGGGTTTTCGATCTCTACGGGCCTCGTGATCTGGGGTGTGGTCGACGCGGTAATGCTGACCAGTCAGATCAAGGTGCTCGACAAGCGCGCGATGGATATGATGCGCGCCCGCGACGCTGCCGCCAGGATCGCCGCCGAGGCACAGGAACTGTAACGACGCCAGACTCGATGGGAAGGTCTAAAGATGGCACAGGATATGCAGGACGCCGGTAACGTCTCCGCCGAGCTCGACGCCATGGTGTGCGATCTGATCGGCGCCTTCTTGGACGACCTGGCCGCGGGCGAGAACCCGGGCGTGGTCGTGGCGATCGAGGACGCTGCTTCCAACCGATATCTGGCGGCGCTCGACGAGGACGGCGAAGAGGCGTGCCTGGAGGCGGCCACCAACTTTATTTCCGAGCACAAGATGGGTCTTAAGGACGAGGGCCTGGGCCGTATCGCCCGCTATGCCATCGGCTACACCGGCTGCGTCGAGATTGACGGCGGCTATCACGATGCTCTGCTCGTGAGCTTCTTCGAAACCACGCTCGAGAGCGGTTTTTCGGCATATGTGCTGTATGAGGGCATGGGCGCCGGCGATGGTTTTATGTGGAGCGACCCTGAACCTGCAGGTGAGGAAACCCCTCTCATCTAAAATCGCTAAAATAAACGAGTTTTCGGTAAAAGGCTCAATATTCCCGCTGAGCGTTGTATCGCTGGGCGGGCCGCATACGCGTGCCGGTTGTATATAGATAGAAGATAGGGGAACTACATGCGCGTAGACAATCTGAGGAACATCGCCATCATCGCTCACGTCGACCACGGCAAGACGACGATGGTCGACAAGCTCCTGCGTGCCACGGACGCCTTCCGTGCCAACCAGCAGGTCGAGGACCGCGTCCTGGATTCCAACGACCAGGAGCGCGAGCGCGGCATTACGATTCTCGCCAAGAACATCTCTATCGAGTACAAGGACGTTAAGATCAACGTCATCGACACCCCGGGCCACGCCGACTTTGGCGGCGAGGTCGAGCGCGTGCTGCGTATGGCCGACGGCGCCCTGCTGCTGGTCGACGCCTTTGAGGGCCCCATGCCCCAGACCCGCTTCGTGCTGCGTCACGCTATCGACACCGGCCTCAAGATCATGATCGTCATCAACAAGATCGATCGTCCGGGCGCCAACCCCGAGAAGGCCTACAACGACTGCCTGGACCTCATGGCCGACCTGGGCGCCACCGACGACCAGCTTGAGTTCGCCATGGAGCACGTGGTCTACGCTAGCGCCATGAATGGCTTTGCCCGCCTTGACCCCAACGACGGCAATATGGACATGTACCCGCTGCTCGATATGATCATCGACGACATGCCCGCGCCCGAGGTTGACGAGAACGCCCCGCTAGCCATGCAGTGCGTGACCATCGACCACTCCAACTTCGTTGGCCGCATCGGCATCGGTCGCGTGTACTCCGGCACCATCCATCAGGGCGACCAGATTCTGGTTGTGAAGAACGACGGCTCCAGCGCCACCGCTACCGTCAAACAGCTCTTTACCTTCGACTACCTGGGCCGCACCGAGTGCCAGGAAGTCGGCGCCGGCGATATCGCCGCCGTCGTGGGTATTGACCGCACCGATATCGGCGATGTCTACACCGACCCCGAGAACCCCGTTGAGCTCGAGCCCATCGAGATCGACCCGCCGACCCTGTCCATCGTCTTTGAGGCTTCGACCTCCCCGCTCGTCGGTCGCGACGGCGACATCGTGGGCGCCCGTCAGCTCAAGGAGCGCCTGTTCAACGAGGCCGAGAACAACGTGACCATGAAGATCGAGGAGCTCGAGGACAAGAGCGGCGTTGAGGTCTCGGGTCGCGGCATCCTGCACCTGTCCGTCCTGATGGAGTCCATGCGCCGCGAGGGCTTTGAGTTCCAGGTCGGCCGTCCCCGCGTTCTGTTTAAGAAGGACGAGAACGGCAACAAGATGGAGCCCGTCGAGCAGGCTGTTGTCGAGTGCCCGGACGAGTACTCGGGCAAGGTCGTTGAGGTCTTCGGTACCTCCGGCGGCATCATGACGAGCATGGATACCTCGGGCATCGTGACGCACCTCGAGTTTAAGATCCCGACCCGCGGCATCATGGGTCTTAAGAACCGCATCATGAACGTTACCCACGGCGAGGGCGTGTTCTACCACACCTTCCTGGAGTATGGTCCTTACGCCGGCGAGATCGGCAACCGCCAGAACGGCGCCATGATTTCCATGACCACCGAGAAGGCCGTTGCCTATGCTCTGGGTACGCTGCAGGAGCGCGGCCAGCTGTTTGTTGAGCCGGGCACCGAGTGCTATGAGGGCATGATCGTGGGCGAGCGCAGCAAGGCCGGCGACATGGTCGTTAACATCGCCCGCACCAAGAACCTGGGCAACCAGCGTTCCTCGACCTCCGATATCTCCGTCCAGCTGGTGCCGCCTCGCACCTTCTCGCTGGAGGAGGCGCTGGAGTACATCGCCGACGATGAGCTGGTCGAGATTACTCCCAAGAACATTCGTCTGCGCAAGCGTCTGCTCAACGCCACCGACCGCAAGAAGGCTGCCGTCCGCGCCGGCCAGGTCAACAAATAAGCGCTGGGCTTTATAACGTCTAACGAGAAAGGGCGTCGACCGCAATGGTCGGCGCCCTTTTTGGTGCAGGGGGCAGGTTCGTTTGCGCCGCCACAAAGGTGCTTGGCATCTTTGTGGCGGTTAGCTGCTAAGCGATGGGGAGTCCTGGCGTGTTAACCGGCTGCTGCGGCTTGAGGCGGGCGTTTCGCCAGATGATCTGGATAACGTAGCCGAGCATAAAGACAAAGGCCACGCCGCTGATGAAGCCGCCTACGAGGGGAAGCCCCGTGAGGGCGCCTGCGATTATGCCGCCCACGGCTGCCATGGCGTAGCGGTTCTGGTTGTGTCCGACCATGCGGGCGAGCGCGCACCCCGCAAAGGCACTCGACACCAACGCAATGCCGATAACGCCGCACAAGAGTGTTCCGGCAAGCGACAGACCAGCGATAGAGATAATCAGCAGTAGGACGGCGGGGGCGATAGCAATCGTACCCAGAAGACCGCTCACCCACAGGGGTGTGGGGTGCTGGCGGAGCATGCCGGCGGCGCTGGCGGTCGCACGCGGGAAGACGAGCTCGAGTAGCAGGGCGACAAAGCAGGTGGAAAGCGCCGCGGCGACGATACCGCCGATGACATCGTTAACGGTGGAAGTATCTTCGTTCTCGGTACGGTCGATCTTGAGCGCACCGACCTCGGTTCCCGCGGCACGCTCGGGGTCCTCGGAGACGTGAGCGTTCACGGTGCCGGTGATGCGGGCGTTCTTGCCCAGGATGAGCTTGTCGGCCCAAACCTCGACATCGCCATCGACGGTGCCATCGATGGTCACCGTATCGCCCGCGAGCGCTGCCGACTTGGTGGAGCCTCGCAGGGCAACCGTCTCGCCTATCGCGTAGAAACAGTTGGCGGTGCTGTCGGAATTGAGCACGACATGCTGGCCAGCGACGGTCACGCTGCCATCAACCGTGGTCTTGGCAATGTCGATGGTGCGTGCCGCCAGACGGACGGCGCCGCCCACTGTGCAGTCACGGATCGAGAGGGTATCGCCCGCGGCGATGATATCGCGGTCGATGGACACATCATCCAAGTTGAGGGCCTGACCTGCCCAGTACAGGTCACCTTCGACGCCGGACGGATTGGCGTCATTGTCGGTCGCAAGTACGTTTCCTGCGGTGTCCGTGCCGGCGAACGACGCCGTGGGAAGCACGGTGATCGCCAGCGCGATGAGCGCGAATAGGATGGTGATGCGGCCCCATACTTTACGGCGCTGGGTCAACGGGAGTTGATTGCAGGGCATAGTGAATCCTTCGTTAGATACTCGGCATATACCTAACAGGATACCCAACGCGTGGGCGCTCTAAAAGAACCTCTCGGTTGCATTTCGAAGGATGAGCCCGCGCTACCTACTTTTTGCGATGCAAAAAGCGTGCGATGTCTTCTTCGGTGGGGCTTTTGATGTCAAAGCGCAGCGAGAGCCAGCGCAGACCCATGGTCACGACAACGCATACGATCAGCGCGGCGACATTGCTCATGATGCCGCTCATAACGAGACACACGTAGCTTGTCGATCCGGCGATGGCCGCGATGGCATAAAAGTTAGTGCGTTGGAAAATGCCCGGAACCACGCCCATAAAGCCGTCGCGCAGCATGCCGCCACCTACTGCGGTGAAGAAGCCCATCATGATGCAAACGACGGGCGCAAAACCGTAGACCAGTGCCTTGTCTGCGCCGGTTGCCGCATAGATGCCGACCGAGATGATGTCGAGCAAGGGGATGAGTTTTTCGGGCTTGTCGACGATTGCCGGGAAAATGTAGATGATGGCTGCCGTGGCGATGGAGAGCGGCAGCGCCATTGGCTGGTTGAGGATGTAGACGTTGCCCACCTGCAGCGTCATGTCGCGCAAGAGACCGCCGCCCAGACCGCAGACCACCGCGAGCGCGACCGCGCCCACCAGGTCGAGCTTGTGCTCGCGCGCAACCAACACACCCGAGATCGATGCAGCGACAACAGCGAACATCTCGAGCCAAAACGGAATAGCGACCATGGCATCCGAGGCATGTGAGGTAATGGTTATGGCGGCGACGACGGGCAAGATGGGGTCCTTTGGGTTGTGGGTTTAGACAATGCCCGTACATAGTACATGGTTGGCGGGCGTGGCGACCCTATTGCTCGGTAAACGGTCGGGACCGGGTATGGTCATAGGTTCCAAACATGTACATCAGCCTCCAAAGATGTCAAAAAATGTCGGTTTTGGAGGGTGATGTACATGTTTTGGTGTGGCGCGCTGGGATGACGCTACTCGGAAGGTGTGTCTTCGCCTTGCGCGCTCTTCCAGTTGCGGATAAGTGCCTTGCGCAGTTCGTTTTGCTTTCGCTGGTACTCGGCGTCCGTGCAGCGGGACATACCGAGTGCTTCGCGAATATTGTTCATAGCGCGGTGAAAAGCAAGCTGACTTGCGAACTGTGCCGAGGTGAGCGTAACGATTCGATATCCCATTTGGGCGAGCACTGCTTCGCGCTCCGCATCTGCGCCCTTGCGTTCGGCCTCGTCGTGAAAGCCGCCCTTATATTCGATGCCGAGTTCCCTGCGCTTATAGGTGATGAGGGCATCGATTTTGAGCGTTCGAGCTTTGGTGCAATGCCAAAGGCGTTGGGGGATTTCGAGTGGCTTGTTGAGTTCGATACCTCGGATGCCAACGCCGCCTTCGTTCGTCGGGAGTGAAAGGACAATGGCCGATGCGGTCTCCATGGGCGAGGCTGAGTGGTCGTAGATATGCCTGAGCGCGAGTCTGGCGCGTGTGGCGCCAGGTTTGCTAGGGTGTCGATCGAGTAGCTCGACAATTTCGTCCTTGGAAGTGGTGGCTGATTGCTCGGTGTAAGGGTCAGAGGGATTGAGCCCCATGCAATAGTCGCCGCAAACTTCGTAACCATACTCGAGGTATTCGATTCTATCCATCCACTCGGCAGCAAGCACGAAGGTGAAGGCTTCGTCGGTGATAAAGATGCCGGACGTAAGTTCATCGATATGGTCGTAGGGTAGATTTTGGCCAAGAACGTGGCAATTAACGCCGTTGGCGCGAATTCGTTCGAAGGCAAATACAACAGAGATGTCGATGGTTTCAATCATGCTAGTGGGAATACCGCAGTCGGTAAGGGCCTGCTGGATGCGCGCGATGCGTTGCTGAGTGGAGAGGCCCCGCGCACCTATCTGGTAGTCGCGTTGTGCGACGGCTTGCACCAGGCCCCGTGGTGCACGATGGACAAGCCACGCCGTTTTATGCGAAATGAGAACAGGAGTATCCATAAGGGACCTCTCGCTTTGAGCCGACATGCAATCCTTATGTCCGCTGAAGTGAGGAAATATACCGAATGCCGACAAAACGGCCGATGGACTTCGCGCGCGATATACAAAGGTGTACATCAGCCTCCAAAGATGTCAAAAAATGTCGTTTTTGGAGGGTGATGTACATGTTTGAGATTTTGGGGCTGGGATCGACCGCGATGGGGCGTGGCTGAATAGGAGGGATGTCCAAATTTTGAGCTTTGCTCAAAATTTATCCGGTCGGCTTACGCCGACCGCGCTGCGCTAAAAACGCGCCACGGGCGCGTTTTCTTTACGCTCCGCGCCTGTGGCGGGTTCGAATCCCTCCTTCTGCGCGTTATTGAAATGTGCTCAAAAAGAAAAAAAGCCCCATTGCTGGGGCTCATACCATCTAATGGCGGAGGAGGAGGGATTCGAACCCTCGTGACCTTATACAGGCCAAACGGTTTTCGAGACCGCCGCATTCAACCACTCTGCCACCCCTCCGCGTGGGGTAAAAACAAAGCAGGCTCGAAGGCCTGCTTTGGAATTAACTGGCGGAGAGTCAGGGATTTGAACCCTGGAGACGCTTTTGACGCCTACACGATTTCCAATCGTGCTCCTTCGGCCACTCGGACAACTCTCCGTTAAATGCGAAAGTCAGTATACACGAGGAATCGCAAAGTGCAAACAGAAAAGTTGGCATTTTTTAAAACGCTTGGCCGCGCTTGGCGTTGCAGTGGGGTTTGAGGTGCCAAAAAACGGCTTCCGACCAGCGTGGTTGATCAACTCAATTGTTCAAAAGGGGTATTCATAAGCGACTTGGCAATGAATTTAAAAATCTTTGGGTGGTGCTGTGGACCACTGGTATGCATTTTGCGACCACAGCCTTGTGCCCGTTGACCTGCGGCTTGGCTCAGCTTGTCCCCACGGCACCGTATCTTGTCCACAGATCTGTCAAGCTTTTGGTCGGCATTTGGTTGGAATGCGCATGAAACGTGGTGCGAGTATGGGCATATGTGGAGGTCATGAGGTTGTAGCTGCAAATTATTGCAGCCTAGGAGGTTGAAAGATATTATTACCAAGTCTTTTCCTGCTTCAGGCGCACCTTCACGACCTGAAGCCACATTTGCCCAGAGGAGGTGACAATATGAAGGCTTATGAACTGCTGTTCTTTGTTGACCCGTCGCTCGACCCCGAGACTCGTCTCGCTGTTATGAAGCGTATCGATACCACGATCGCTGAGGGCGCTGGCAAGGTCGACTCCGTTGACGAGTGGGGCAAGCGCAAGCTCGCCTACGAGATCAACGACCTCACCGATGGTGACTACACCCTCATCAACTTCCACGCAGATCCTACCCAGATCGCCGAGCTTGATCGCGTCCTGCGCATCACCGACGCTGTGGTCCGCCACATGATCGTCCGTCGCGACGACCAGGAGTAAGACTGTCGTTTTGGACTGGGCTTGTGCCCCAAGAGGAAGTAGTGAGCTATGAGCATCAATCGAGTGAACATCACCGGTAATCTCACCCGCGATCCCGAGCTGCGCGCCACCGCCGGCGGAACCCAGGTTCTGTCCTTTGGCGTCGCCGTGAACGATCGTCGCCGCAACGCGCAGACTGGCGAGTGGGAGGACTATCCCAACTTTGTCGACTGCACCATGTTCGGCACCCGCGCCGAGGCCGTGAGCCGTTTCCTGGCAAAGGGAAACAAGGTCGCGATCGAGGGCAAGCTGCGCTACAGCTCTTGGGAGCGCGACGGTCAGCGCAGGAGCAAGCTTGAGGTCATCGTCGATGAGATCGAGTTTATGAGCTCCCGTGGTGGCCAGGGTGGCTACGATCAGGGCGGTTACGCCCCCGCAGCTCCCGCGCCCGCAGCACGTCCTGCCGCACCGGTGGCTACGCCGCCCGCGGTCGACGTCTACGATGAGGACATCCCGTTCTAGGGGTTGTTCACCTATTTTTGAGTGAGAGGCGGCTTCGGTTCGCCGAAGTTGCCAAATGAAAGGTATTTTGACATGGCTAATGATTTTTCTGCACGTCAGCCGCGTCGTAAGTACTGCCAGTTCTGCAAGGAGAACACTGAGTTCATTGACTATAAGGACACTCAGCTTCTCCGTAAGTACATGACCGACCGTGGCAAGATCAAGCCCCGTCGCGTCACTGGCGCTTGCACGCAGCATCAGCATGACATCGCCAACGCCATCAAGCGCGCCCGCGAGATGGCTCTCCTGCCGTACACCGTCCCCGTGGTTTCCTCTCGTGGCAACCGCGACCGCGGCTAAGAAGGGAGACGCATCATGAAGGTTATTCTTCTCGATGAGATCAAGGGCAAGGGCGGCGAGGGTGACGTCGTAGAGGTCGCTCAGGGTTACGCTGAGAACTTCCTGTTCCCCAAGAAGCTCGCTGTTGCCGCCACCAAGGGCAACCTCAAGCAGCTTGACGAGCGTCGCAACAACATCGCCAAGCGCGAGGCCGTCCGTCTGGCTACCGCCAACGAGACCAAGGCTGCCTTCGAGGGCAAGACGGTCACCGTTGACGTCAAGGTCGGCGACGAGGGCATCCTCTTTGGCTCCGTTACCGCCGCTATGATCGCTGATGCCATCAAGGCTCAGCTCGGTATGGACATCGACCGCAAGCGCGTCGAGCTCGGTAAGCCCATCAAGGTTGCCGGTGCCCACACCGTTGCCATCTCGCTGTACCGCGAGATCAAGGCCGAGGTTGTCGTTCTCGTCGGCGTTACCGCCGAGGAGCTCGCTGCCGAGGCTGAGGTCGAGGAGGCCGCTGAGGTCGCCGAGGCCGAGACCGCCGAGGTCGAGACTGAGGCTGCTGCCGAGTAGCATTTGCTGCAACGCAACAATCTTGTTCTAAGAAGGGCGCTCTGGGAGACCAGGGCGCCCTTTTGTTTTTTGCGCTGAGTGAGTGTCATGGTGAACGTTGCGTCGAAGTCCTATATACAGGACCGTTTATCCGTTTGGTTCGGTGATGATTGGCGGCGCGCGGCGCGTTTTGGGATCGTGGCTGATACTATGGATGCTCGCAAGCGATATGAATGAGGATGCTCATGGCATATGACGATAGGGAGACCGGGCTGACGGTCGAGGACCGCGGCTCAAAGTTGGGTCTTCCCCAAAACCAAGATGCAGAGGCCAATGTACTGGCCGCTATGCTGCTATCGCCCGAGGTGGTCGAAGAGGCCCAGGTCGAGCTGCAGCCCGATGACTTCTACCGGCCCATTCATAAGACCATCTATACTGCGATGGTCGATATGTACAACAGCCGCATTCCCATCGACTCCATCTCGCTGATCGATTACCTGCGAAGCATCAACAAGCTCGATGCCGTGGGCGGCGAGGCGTACATTTTGGAGTTGATGGGTCAGACCCTGTCGCTCGTCAACTGGCAGCACCATGCCGCCATCGTTCGCCGCGACTCGATGCTGCGCGAGCTGATCGGCGCCACCAACGAGATCAACGCGCTGGCATATAACGCCCCCACCGACACCAAAGAGGTTGTCGAGCTGGCCGAGAGCAAGCTGCTCAAGGTTACGGCGCGCGAGGTCAAGTCGAGCTACAAGACGTTGACCGAGTTTATGGTCGAGGCCTATAACGAGGCCGAGGAAGTGTGCCAGGCCGGTGGCCAGGCTGCGGGCGTGCCCACGGGCTTTCCGTCACTCGACCGCATGCTCATGGGTTTTCGCGAGGGCCAGCTCATCATCATCGGCGCCCGTCCTGCTGTAGGTAAGACGTCGTTCGCTCTGAACCTGGCGCTCAACGCTGCCGCTGCTGGTTATACCGTCGGCTTCTTCTCGCTGGAGATGTCGGGTAAGGAAATTGCCCAGCGTCTGATTTGCGCCTATGCCATGATCTCGATCAGTGACTTCCGCATGGGTCGCATTAGCCCCGAGCAGTGGACCAATATCAACGAGGCCACGCAGACCTTGTCCAAGCTCGATATTCTGATTGACGATACGCCCGGCACCACAGTGACCGAGATTCGCGCCAAGAGCCGCCGCATGCTCCATAACAAGGAGAAGGCAATCATCATCCTGGACTACCTGCAGCTGGTGAGTCCTCCGCCGGGACGCCGCTCCGAGAGCCGTACCGTCGAGGTTTCGGAGATGTCGCGTGGTCTGAAGATCATGGCCAAGGAGCTCAAGATTCCGCTCATCGCGCTGTCGCAGCTCTCGCGTCAGGTCGAATCCCGTACCGGCAAGCGTCCGCAGCTTTCCGACCTTCGTGAATCGGGCTCTATCGAGCAGGACGCCGATATCGTCATGTTCTTGGACCGCTCCGCCGACGAGGCCGAAGCCTCGCGCGACGATCGACCCGACGAGGGCGTTACGCGTATCGTCGTGGCCAAGAACCGTTCGGGCCCGATCGGCGACGTCGACCTGATGTTCCTGCCGGCATCCACCAAGTTCTATGAGCTTGATGGGGCACATGCCGAGGAGTAGGACAGGCGCCCGTTGCACGGGTATACTGGGAATGTTTTGTGCTTCTGCGTGCCGGCGTGGCGCGTAGACAGTCCATGAATGTAAGGAGTAAACATGCCGTCAACCGTTTTGGTCGGTGCCCAGTGGGGCGATGAGGGCAAGGGTAAGATTTGCGACCTGGTCGCCGGCGACTTCGATGCCGTCGTGCGCTACTCGGGCGGCAACAACGCCGGTCACACCATCGTCGTCAACGGCAAGAAGTACGGCCTGCACCAGGTGCCCTCCGGCATCATGTATTCCGACCACGTGTCGGTGATCGGTAACGGCTGCGTCGTCAACCCCAAGGTTGTCCTTGAGGAGATCGACATGTTCGAGGCCGACGGCATCACCACCAAGAATCTCAAGATTAGCGGCAACGCGCATGTCATCATGCCGTACCACATCGATCTGGATGGCGCCTTTGAGCAGAAGCTCGGCAAGAAGAACATCGGTACCACCAAGCGCGGCATCGGTCCGTGCTATCAGGACAAGATGGCTCGCATCGGCCTGCGCATGCAGGACATGCTGGACGAGGCGCTGTTCCGCGACAAGCTGGAGACCGCTCTCGCCCGCGTGAACCCCGAGCTCGAGCTCATCTACAACCTGCCCACCTACACCGTGGACCAGATTTGCGACGAGTACCTGCCGATGGCCGAGCGCCTGCGTCCCTACATCACCGAGACGAGCCTGCTGCTCAACAACATGATCGATGAGGGCAAGAACCTGCTGTTTGAGGGCGCCCAGGCGACGCTGCTCGACATCGACCACGGCACCTATCCGTACGTGACGTCTTCCAATTGTACCGCCGGCGGCGCCATCACCGGCTCCGGCGTGGGCATGAAGAACGTCGACCGCGTGCTGGGCGTCATGAAGGCCTATATCACCCGCGTCGGTTCGGGCCCCATGCCCACCGAGCTTTCCTATGAGTCCGAGGCCGGCCACACGCTGACCGAGGAGGGCTATGAGTACGGCGTGACCACCGGTCGCCGTCGTCGCTGCGGCTGGTTTGACGGCCCTATCGCCAACTATGCCTCGCGCGTCAACGGCCTCACCGACATCGCCGTGACCAAGCTCGACGTGCTTTCGGCCTTCGACACCATCAAGGTGTGCGTGGCCTACGACGTCGATGGCGAGCGCTACACCAGCGTGCCCGAGCATCAGGTGCGCTTTGAGCATGCCAAGCCCATCTACGAGGAGCTCCCTGGCTGGAAGTGCGACATCACCGGTTGCCGCAGCTTTGACGAGCTGCCGCAGGAGGCTCAGGACTACGTGGCGTTTATCGAGGATCTGGCACACACCCGCGTGACGTTCATTGGCGTTGGCGCTGGTCGCGAGCAGATTATCAACCGATTCTGGAAGTAATCGGGACTATTTGGTTATTGCGATATACCCCTTTGCAGCCCAAGCGGGCGGCCGAGGGGTATATTTGCTTGCAAAGGGCTCGCGCGGAGCGGGCCGTTAATCCATAGAGGAGGCACCCTTGAAGGCGGACACTCAAACCATCGACATCCTGTTGTTGGGCAGCGGCGGCCGTGAGCATGCTTTGGCAGCTAAGCTCGCAGCATCACCGCGCGCCGGCAAGCTCTACATTGCGCCGGGTAACGGCGGCACCGCGAGCTGCGGCGAGAACGTTGTTCTCGACGACTGCGATCCTGCGGCCGTGGCGGCGTTTGCCCAGAGCCACGGATGCGGACTCGTGGTAATTGGCCCCGAGGCTCCGCTCGTGGCGGGCGTGGCCGACGCCGTACGCGCGGCGGGTATTCCCTGCTTTGGCCCGGGTGCCGAGGGTGCCCAGATGGAGGGCTC
This sequence comes from uncultured Collinsella sp., assembly GCA_958413895.1. Lineage (GTDB taxonomy): Bacteria > Actinomycetota > Coriobacteriia > Coriobacteriales > Coriobacteriaceae > Collinsella. Next base: position 53,127 of record CATYVQ010000010.1, on the reverse strand, counting down.
CAAGCTGTTCTCCAAGCAGCTCATGGAGCGTGCGGGCATTCCGACGGCAGCCTATGGTTCGTTTACCGACGAGGCTTCGGCTCTCGCCTACGTGCGCGAGCAGGGCGCCCCGCTGGTCGTCAAGGCCGACGGCCTTGCCGCGGGCAAGGGCGTTATCGTGGCGACCGAACTTGAGCAGGCCGAGGAGGCCGTGCGCGAGTGTTTTGGCGGCACCTTTGGCGATGCCGGCAACACCGTGGTCATCGAGGAGATGCTGACCGGCCCCGAGTGCTCGCTGCTGGCCTTTACCGACGGCAAGACCGTGCGCCCCATGGCCACCTCGCAGGACCACAAGCGCGCGCTTGAGGGCGACCTTGGTCCCAACACCGGCGGCATGGGCGTCTACAGCCCGGTGCCCATCGTGACTGACGAGGAGCACGCCACCATGGTGAAGGTCATGGAGCAGACCGTGGCCGAGCTCGCTGCCGAGGGTATCGACTACCGCGGCTGCCTGTACGGCGGCTTTATGCTCACGCCTGCCGGCCCCAAGGTGTTGGAGTTCAACGCCCGCTTTGGCGACCCCGAGACGCAGGTCGTGCTGCCGCGCCTTAAGAACGACCTGGTCGAGGTCATGCTGGCTTGTGCCAACTGCGAGCTCGACCAGATTGAACTCGACTGGCGCGACGAGTGGGCCGTGGCCGTTGTCCTGACGAGCGCGGGCTACCCCGGCAGCTACGAGAAAGGCAAGGTCATCACCGGTATTGAGGATGCCGAGGCCATGGAGAACGTGACCGTGTATCACGCGGGCACTGCCGTGGTGGACGGCCAGCTCGTGACCAATGGTGGCCGCGTGCTTGCCGTGACCGCTCTGGGCGACACGTTCGAGAACGCTCGCAACCTTGCCTACGAGGCCTGCGAGAAGATTGATTTTGAGGGCAAGACCCTGCGTCACGACATTGGCCTGCGCGCGCTGCGCGGCCGCGACGCCTGGGATGCCTAAAGTCCGAGAGGAATGAGACGGATGGACGAGAAGAGCGAAGAGCTCGTGGATGCGCAGATCGTCGAAGAGGACAGCCGCATGTATGGGCACGCCGAGGGCGAGCCTGGCGGCGAGGTCGCTGACGAGCCGGCGCTGGTGCTGGGCGACGACGACCCGCACGATGTCGAGCTGCACGAGAAGATTCTTTCGGAGGAGTGCGCCTGGAAGGGCAAGATCCTCGACGTCCACCGTCTTGAGGTTGAGCTGCCCAACGGTCACCGCAGCGCCCGCGATATCGTTCGCCATCCGGGTGCGGCGGCCGTTGTGGCACTGACCGAGAGCGGCAAGATCGTACTGGTGCGTCAGTACCGCACCGCCATCGACCGCGTGACGGTCGAGATTCCCGCCGGCAAGCTCGATCCAGGCGAGGACCCGCTCGATTGCGCCAAGCGCGAACTGCATGAGGAGACGGGCTTTAGGGCTGGTCGTATTCGCTTTTTGACGTCGATTGTCACGTCCTGCGGTTTTTGCGATGAGATCATCCACATCTACTTGGCTACCAAGCTCGAGTTTGATGCGCCCAACCCCGATGATGACGAGTTTGTCAACGTGGACCTGGTGCCGCTGCACGAGCTGATCGACGCCGTACTCGACGGCAAGATCGAAGACGCCAAGACCGTCGTAGGCGCCTTGGCCTGCGACAGCATCGCGCACCGCTTGGGTGGGGCCGATCCTTAACGAGCGGGAATGATCCCGTAGGTTTGTGTAAGTCAGCGAAAGTGCTCCATTTGAGACAAGGTGGCCTAAAAGAGGAGGGAAGCGTATGGATATACGCGACCGACGATTGAAGGCCAGATTGTCCAAATGGAGCACTTGCAGCGTCGAGACGAAACGCGGTTTGGTAAAACCGCGTAAGGTGATTATGCTGAAAAGGTTTTTGTCTTATTACAAGCCCCAGATGGGGCTTTTTGTTGCCGATACTGTTTGTGCCCTGGTGCTTGCCGCCATTGACCTGGCGTTTCCCATTATTCTGCGCAATCTGACCGGTGGGCTCTTTACCCAGGGTCAGGCTGCGATTATGCAGGCGCTCGGTATGATCGCGGTTGGCCTGGTACTGATGTATGCCATCCGTTGCGCCTGTCGCTACTTTGTGAGTTACTGGGGCCACGTGATGGGCGCGCGCATGGAGTCCAAGATGCGCGAGGACCTGTTCGATCAGTACGAGCGCTTTAGCTTTGCGTACTTCGATCGCAACAGTTCGGGTGACATGATGAGCCGCGTGGTCAACGACCTGTTCGATATCTGCGAGGCGGCACACCATGTGCCCGAGTGGATTATCATCTGCGGCATCGAGATCGTCGGCTCGTTTGTGATCCTCTTTGCTATTGCCCCGGTGCTGGCGCTTGCCATGGCCGTGGTGACGGTGGTGTTTGCAGTCATCATGTTTTGGCAGAACATGCGCATGCGCGAGGTCTTCAGCGACAACCGCAAAAAGATCAGCGGTATTAATGCTCAGCTGCAGGATTCGCTGGCGGGCATGCGCGTGGTCAAGAGCTTTGCCAATGAGGAGACCGAACGCTTCAAGTTCCGTGCCTCCAACAATCGCTATCTTTCGTCCAAGGAGAACATGTATCACGCCATGGGCGTCTATACCGCGACGTATGGCCTGCTCTCGGGTGTGCTCTATGTGATCGTGGTGCTGCTGGGCGGCTGGCTGGTCGCCCAGGGACAGCTGCAGGCGGTCGATATGGCGACCTTTGCACTCTATATTTCGCTGTTCTGCACGCCGCTCGAGACACTCGTCAATTCGGCCGAAACGTATCAGAAGGCTATCGCCGGCTTTAAGCGTATGGACGAGGTGCTCTCGACCGCGCCGGATATCCAGGACAAGCCGGGCGCTACGGATCTGCAGGTGACTGCCGGCGCCGTGGATTATCACGACGTGTGCTTTAACTACGAGGATGTTGAGCTGGGCGAGGGCGATGCCGACGAGCGTCCCGTTATCGACCATATGGACCTGTCCATCAAGCCCGGGCAGACCATCGCTTTGGTTGGTCCTTCGGGCGGTGGCAAGTCCACGACCTGTTCGCTGCTGCCGCGCTTTTATGACGTGGCTGCCGGATCCATTAGCATCGACGGCCAGGACGTGCGTGATGTGACGCAGCAGAGCCTGCGTCGCGCCATCGGCTTGGTGCAGCAGGATGTCTATCTGTTTGACGGTACGATTGGCGAGAACATCGCCTACGGCAAGCCGGGTGCTACGGCAGAAGAGATCGCCGAGGCCGCCCGTCGCGCCAACATCGATGCCTTTATCGAGTCGCTTCCACAGGGCTACGACACCGTGGTGGGCGAGCGTGGCAGCCGTCTTTCGGGCGGACAGAAGCAGCGTGTTGCCATCGCGCGCGTGTTTCTCAAGAACCCCAAGATTCTGATTTTGGACGAGGCGACGAGTGCTTTGGATAACGAGAGCGAGGAGGCGGTGCAGGAGTCGCTCGAAGAGCTGGCACGCGGCCGCACCACGATTATCATCGCCCACCGTCTTTCTACCATTAAGCATGCCGACGAGATTGCGACCGTTGAGCATGGTCGCGTTGTGGAGCGTGGCACGCACGAGGAGCTTCTCGCCCGTGGCGGCACCTATGCCCGTTACTATCGAATGCAGTTCGAAGGTGCGCGTGCGCACGAGCTCGACTGATTGATATGACAGGAAGTTTATGGCTGACAAGAACCCTTTGACTCCGGAAGAAGTGACGGAGTTATTCTCCGAAATCGATGCATCTGGTGTCTTGGATCCCACGCTTGCCAAAAAGCGAACCGAGCGCATGCGTGAGAAGGAGGCTGCGGCCAAGCGCGGTGACAAAGCGGCGCTGGCGCAGCTGCGCAGCGAGGATCGCGCGAGCCAGGCAAAACATATCGACCCGCTGTCCGAGGACGATCCGTCGGGCTCGCAGGTGAGCCATACCATTACGAAGACCGCGATGGCCGTGGTCATCGGTATTTTGGTACTGATCGTGGGCATGCAGATTGGCTACGGCGTGATGCGTCGTCTGAACACCGCCAACCTGTCCGAGAGCGTTTCGGTCGATACCGTTTCGACGGCGCTGAAGGGCGGCCTTGAGTGGGGCAACGGCTTTACGCAGTTCCCGCTCGACTTTACTGTCGATGAAGCCGATGAGCGTACGGGCACGGTCGAGGTGACGGTGTTGGACACATCGTCTGCCAACGAGCTCGAGCTGCTGTCCAACGGGCAGATTCAGGCCGCGGCGCTTGCGACCAACGCGCTGCTCAACGATAAGATCGACCGCGTGGTGTATAACGTTCACGCCTATATCGACGAGGATAGCAACATTCAGCACGATTCCTTCTTTGGCATGTTTCCCGCCCAGGGCCACCAGAGCGCCATCCTGACGTTCGTGTGGACCAAGAGCTCATCCAACGCCACGAATATCGACTGGAAGATGCGCATCGTGAGTATGGATGACACCATCGCCGAGCGCATTCAGAAGCAGGTGAACTCGGTGTCGTCGTTGATTGAGGACCCGGTGGTGAGCCAGACCAAGATTGACGAGGAAAAGGCCGAACGTGACCTGGAGCATCGTCTGCATGGCCGCGAGATTTTCCGCGGCGGCAAGCCCGACCGAACGCCGTCCGATCTGCTGGAACAGGACAAGAAAAAGTAAGACGCCATCATCCCGCGTGAGCCACAAGCCCCGCGGGATGATTTTTCTGGGACGGGGATTAAAAAATCATTATGCATAGAAAGTCATAATTATCATTTCGTAAACATTTCGATGAAATTAACGCCATGAGGCATGCTTGCGGTTACAATACCGCGAGGCCTAACTACACACCTTTAAGCCGGTCCTGTGAGACCGGGAAGGAGAATTATGGCGAACAACCATACCGCGGGCGCTGCCGCCCGCACCTTCGCGCCCAGCGAGCTTTGCCAGCGTATGCTGGCCAAAACCAGCAAGGGCACCTGCGGTCCCTGCATCCTGTATCTTGAGGATGGGACCATTTTTTATGGACGTGCATGCGGCGCCGAGGGCACCGCGACCGGCGAAGTCTGCTTCAACACCTCGCTCGAGGGCTACTTTGAGGTCATGACCGACCCGAGTTATGCCGGCCAAATCGTAACCATGACCTATCCGCAGATCGGCAACTACGGTATCGACGAGACCGACGTCCAGTCGGCCTTCCCCGGCGACGCCGTGCGCCCTGCGAGCGCTCCGGCCATGCGCGGCATGATCGTTCGCGACATGTGCGCCACGCCTTCTAACTGGCGCTCGGCCGTCAGCGTGCCGGAGTACCTGCGCGCTCGCGGCATCGTCGCTATCGAGGGTGTCGACACCCGCGCTCTGGTGCGCCATCTGCGCGACAATGGTTCCAAGATGGGCATTATCTCGACCGAGATCTTCGACGTCGATGAGCTTGCCGAGCGTCTGGCCGCAGCGCCGACGCTGGTGGGCGAGAATCTGGTCAAGACCGTGAGTTGCCCCGCGCCTCACGAGTTTGCAGCTGCCGACCTGCCCGCTACGCATGACTTTGCGCTTGCCCCTGCCGCTCCTGCCCGACACAAAGTGGTCGCCTACGACTGCGGCGTCAAGCGCGGCATTCTGGAGGGCCTCGTCCGCGCCGGCTGCGACCTTACCGTCGTGCCGTGGGATACGCCCGCCCAGCAGGTGCTCGACATGAATCCCGATGGCGTCTTTTTATCCAACGGGCCCGGCGACCCCGATGCCGTGGTGGAGACCTACGAGCAGGTGCAGCAGCTGATCGGCAAGGTGCCGGTCTTTGGCATTTGCCTGGGTCATCAGATGATCAGTCTGGCCTGCGGCGCCCAGATGGAAAAGCTTAAGTTCGGCCACCGCGGTGGCAACCAGCCGGTCATGAACCTGGTAAGCCGTCGCGTGGAGATCACCGCGCAAAACCATGGCTTTGGCCTGCTGTTCCCCAGCTTGGGCAAGCTTGTCCCCGAGCTTTCCGGCGGCGAGACCGAGCATGCGGCCGATGGAGATCTGCGCGTCTGGGTGCGCCGCGGAATCGCGCCGGTCGTGATGAACGAGCGCTTTGGCCGCATTCGCCTGACACATGTGAACCTCAACGACGGCACCGCCGAGGGCATCCAGCTGCTCGACGCCCCGTGCTTCTCGGTCCAGTACCACCCCGAGGCCTCGCCTGGCCCCACCGATGCCCACTATCTCTTTACCGCCTTTACGCGACTCATGGACGGCGAGGAGAACTACCTGGACATCGACACCGCGAAGGACCGCCTGGCCGGCTGGAATTTCGCCGAGACCGCCGCGACCGAGACCGAGGAGAACTAACATGCCGAAACGTACTGACATCAAGCGCATCCTCGTCATTGGTTCGGGCCCCATCGTCATTGGTCAGGCTTGCGAGTTTGACTACTCCGGTGCCCAGGCCTGCAAGGTGCTCAAGGAGGATGGCTTTGAGGTCATCCTGGTCAACTCCAACCCGGCGACCATCATGACCGACCCGGGCTTGGCCGACCGCACCTATGTCGAGCCCATCACTGCCGAGTTTATCGAGCGCGTAATCAAGAAAGAGCGCCCGGACGCGCTGCTGCCCACGCTGGGCGGCCAGACCGGTCTGAATGCCGCCGTCGAGCTGGCGAAAGACGGTACGCTCGACAAGTACGGCGTCGAGATGATCGGCTGCGACCTGGCCGCTATCGAGCGCGGCGAGGACCGCAAACTCTTTAACGAGGCCATGGCCGAGATTGGCCTGGAGGTCGCGCGCTCGGGCTATGCCTACAGCGTGGCCGACGCCGAGGCCATCGCCGAGCGCGTGGGCTATCCCTGCGTACTGCGCCCGAGCTTTACCCTCGGCGGCGCCGGTGGCGGCATCGCTCATACTCACGAGGAGCTCGTCTCCATCGTGAGCCAGGGCCTCGAGCTCTCGCCTGCCCACGAGGTGCTGGTCGAGGAGTCCATCGAGGGCTGGAAAGAGTATGAGATGGAGGTCATGCGTGACCACGCCGGCAACGGCATCATCGTGTGCTCCATCGAGAACCTCGACCCCATGGGCGTGCATACCGGCGACTCCATCACCGTGGCACCGGCGCAGACCCTCTCCGACCTTGAGTATCAGCGCATGCGCGTGGCCTCGCTCGCCATTCTGGAGAAGATCGGCGTCGAGACCGGCGGCTCCAACGTGCAGTTTGCCGTGAACCCCAACACCGGCCGCCTGATCGTCATCGAGATGAACCCGCGCGTGAGCCGTTCGTCCGCGCTGGCCTCCAAGGCCACGGGTTTCCCCATCGCCAAGGCCGCCGCGCGCCTTGCCGTGGGCTACACGCTCGACGAGATCGTCAACGACATCACCAAGGCTACACCCGCCTGCTTTGAACCCACGATTGACTACTGCGTCGTCAAGGTGCCGCGCTTTGCCTTCGAGAAGTTCAAGGGCACTGATCCTACGCTCACCACGCGCATGAAGGCCGTGGGCGAGATCATGGCGATCGGCCGCACCTTTGAGGAGGCCTTTGGCAAGGCCATGCGTTCGCTGGAGGACGGGCATCAGGGCATTTGTGCCGGTGGCAAGGAAGGTGCCGACAAACTGAGCGACGATGAGCTCGCTCAAGCCGTGGCAACGCCGACCGAGCACCGCATCTTCTTTGTGGTCGAGGCCCTGCGCCGTGGCTGGGACATCGCTCGCATCCATGCCATCTGCGGTATCGATCCGTGGTACCTCAACCGTATCAATGACATGGTGCAGGTCCAGGAGAGCATCCGCGGCCTGCGTGTGGAGGATATCGACGCCGACGCGATGCGCCTGCTCAAACAGTACGGCACGAGCGACGCTGAGATCGCCGCGCTGACCAGCTCGGACGAGCGCTTTGTGCGCGCCTATCGCAAGGGCCTGGGCGTGGTTCCCAGCATGAAGACGGTCGATACCTGCGCTGCGGAGTTCTCGAGCGCCACGGAGTACCACTACAAGACGTACGAGAACATCTACCGCACGAGCCCGGATGCCAAGAAGTGCGTGGCTCCCGACGAGACCACGCCGGCGGACAAGCCCAAGGCGATGATCCTGGGCGCCGGCCCCAACCGCATTGGCCAGGGTATCGAGTTCGATTACTGCTGTGTGCACGCGAGCTACGCGCTGGCGGCCCGCGGCTTTGAGACCATCATGGTCAACTGCAATCCCGAGACCGTCTCGACCGACTATGACACGTCCGACCGTCTGTACTTTGAGCCGCTCACCTACGAGGACGTCATGGACGTTATCGACGTTGAGCGACCCGACGGCGTCGTGGTGACGCTCGGCGGCCAGACTCCGCTTAAGCTGGCGCGCATGCTCGAGGAAAGCGGCGTGAACATCATGGGCACCAAGCCCGATGCCATCGACTTTGCCGAGGACCGCGAGCGCTTTGCCGCCCTGCTCGACAAGCTGGGCATTATGTATCCGCCGGCGGGCCAGGCAACCTCGTTTGAGGAGGCCGAGGCCGTGGCCGCGCATATCGGTTACCCGCTGCTGGTGCGTCCGAGCTACGTGCTGGGCGGCCGCGGCATGATGATCGCCTACGATGCCGAGCATCTGCGCGATTACATGGCCGAGGCCGCGCGCATTAGCCCTGACTACCCGGTGTATCTGGACCGCTTCTTGGAGGGTGCGATTGAGTCCGATGTCGACGCCCTGTGCGATGGCGAAGAGGTCTACATCGGCGGCATTCTGGAGCATATCGAGGAGGCCGGTATTCACTCCGGCGACTCTGCGACCTGCATCCCGCCGTTCAGCTTTAGCGAGAGCCTGCAGGCAAAGCTTCGCGAGACCACGCGCCGCATCGCGATGGCGCTGGGCGTACGCGGCCTGGTCAACGTGCAGTACGCCATCAAGGGCGAGACCGTCTACGTGATCGAGGCCAACCCGCGTGCCAGCCGTACCGTGCCGTTCATCTCCAAGGCAACCGGCGTGCCGCTGGCCAAGTGCGCGGCGCGTATCATGGCAGGCGATTCCATCGCGAGCCTGGGCCTGCCGAGCGACGAGCGTCAGCTCGATTGGTTCTGTATGAAGGAAGCCGTTATGCCCTGGGGCCGTTTCCCGGGCGCTGACGTTATCCTGGGGCCCGAGATGAAGTCGACGGGCGAGGTCATGGGTATCGCCAAGAGCTATCCCGAGGCATACGCCAAGACGCAACTGGCGATTGACTACAAGCTGCCCGACCCGAGCGCCGGCAAGGTGTTCATTAGCGTGTGCGACCGAGATAAGCGTCACATCCTTTCGGTCGCCCGCATCCTGCGCTACCTGGGCTTTGACATCTGCTCCACCGAGGGTACGGCGCGCGTGCTGCGCGGCGGCAACGTGACGTGCGAAGTCGTGGAGAAGATCAGCGGCCCGCACGACGGCGAGCGTCCCAACATCGGTGACCTCATCGCCGATGGCAAGATCGCGGTAATCATCAACACGCCGTACGGCCCGGGTTCGCGTGGCGACGGCTACCTTCTGCGCACCGAGGCCGTGCGCCGCGGCGTGACCTGCGTGACGGCGATGTCTGCGGCCAACACGTACGTGAGTGCCATCGAGGCCGTGCGCGAGGACCAGCAGGGTCACGGCAGCGCCAACGACATGGGCATGGACGTCATCGCCCTGCAGGACCTGCCGCAGCACACGGTGTAATGTGACCTGGCCGGCCGGGGCGGGAGCCGGACACTTTCTCTCGGAAACTGGGCTTCGCGAAGTTTTCCGAGAGAAAGGTCCGCCTCCCGCCCCGGCCTGCGGTGACTTGGCTGCACCGTGTGCTGCCGAAGGGGCTTTGCGCGATGACTAGGGCTGAATAAAAAGTGAGTGTGGGATCCGTCGTTCATTCGAACGACGGATCCCACGTTAATATTTCAGCCAACGTACGTCATGGCAATCCCCGGTAGGTCCCCGGGTGCCCCGCGGCGGGCTGGGTTTATTGTCTGAGCGACTTTGCGAAGCAAGGGGAGCGAAGATAAAAACCCAGCCCGCCGCGGGGCACCCGGGGACCGCAGGGACGGGAGCAGCTATACTACTCTCAGTAGTTAAGGGTCGCGGATTCGCCGCGTCACCGCTCTCAACAGGAGGTCTTTGTTTATGGCAGATCAGAAGCCGGTTGTCGGGATCATCATGGGCTCCAAGTCCGATCTGGGCGTTATGGAAGGCTGCACCGCCGAGCTCGAGGCGCTCGGTGTGCCCTATGAGCTCGTCATTGCGAGCGCACATCGCACGCCGGCGAAGGTCCACGAGTGGGCTTCGACCGCTGCCGATCGCGGTATCAAAGTGATTATCGCCGCCGCCGGCAAGGCCGCTCACCTGGGTGGTGTCGTGGCTGCCTTTACGCCGCTGCCGGTTATCGGTGTGCCTATGAAGACGAGTGACCTGGGCGGTATGGATTCGCTGCTGTCGATGGTGCAGATGCCTTCGGGCGTGCCCGTGGCCTGCGTTGCCATCAACGGCGCCAAGAACGCCGCCATCTACGCCACGCAGATTCTGGGCGCTTGCGACCCCGAGTACCGCAAGGTTATCGAGAAGATGAAGCAGGAGATGGCCGACGCCTAGGCGTTCCGCCGTTTCGCCGCAGTATAAGGAGAGCCATGTCCGACTATCAGGGAAAACGATTCAAGGCTTCTCAGATTCCCGATCCGTCGAAGCCGGGTGCTGCCAGTGCGGCGCAGCAGGGTCGGACATCCTCTCCTCAGCAGCCGCGCGCGCCGCGTCCTGTGACGCCGGCGACGCATCGTCGACAGGACGCGCCGGCTGCGTATCGCCCTTCGTCATATGGCACGGCAAAGAAGCAGGCCCGGACGCCGAGGCAAACGAGCGGCGCGGCGTCCAGCTACACTGAGCCGCCGCGCAAAAAGCGCCGCTCCATTATTCCCATTCTGCTCATCATCATCGGCATCGGTCTGATTGTTGCCGCCGCTGCCATCTTTATCAATGCACAGATTGGCTACAAGCAGGCGAGCGAGTCGTATCAGAAAATCGAGAAGCAATATGTAAGCGATAAGGACGCCAGCGGCGTGCCGACTATCGACTTCGATGCGCTTGCTCAGACAAACCCCGAGATTGTGGGTTGGATTTATGTGCCGGGAACCAACATCAACTATCCCGTGGTGCAGACCAACAACAACTCCAAATACCTCAACACGCTGTTCGACGGTACGGCCAATGCATCTGGGGCCATTTTCCTGGATAGCGATGACACCGCGCCGGGAATGGTTGACCAGCAGACCACGATCTACGGCCACCATATGAACGATGGGTCGATGTTCAACGTGATTTCGGATACGACTGACCAGGCAACGTTCGATAGCATTGAATATGTGTACTACATCACACGGGATGCTACGTATAAGCTGCGTCCGCTGGCGACCAAGGTCGTTGAGGATACGTACTCCAAGGCGCGCACGCCCAATTTTGAGGGCGATGACGGGCTCAAGAACTACCTGTCCGAGATGCTCGACGGTGCCTCTGCCGTGGCGAGCGATGCCACCGATCGTGCCGCTTCGGCAACCAAGGTCGTGACGCTTGTGACCTGTCGTTCGTTATCGCTGAGCAACACGCGTGCTGTCATGGTGCTCACGCCGGTCGAGGAATAAGTTGTTCGAAAGTAGCTAAAAAAGCCCCGTTCCAAATTGGCTACTCGACGACGGTAAGGGAGAAATGATGCTCGAGAATGGCAAAATGATGCCTTCGGTTGATGCTTGGCTGCGCGAGGCCAAGGCCGATTCGTCGGCACCTGCGTGCGGTATGTATCTGACACATAACGGTGTGGTGCGCGCGACGCCCAAGGCCGAGGCGCGCGGTGCCGAGACCGATGGCGTGGCGCCGGGCCACAAGGTGGGCGGCATGGTGTTTGGCTACGACGCCAGCAAGGTACAGGCCGCCATCGAGGCGACGCGCGCGATGCCGGGTGTCGGCTATGTGCGCGTGTGGCTGGCAAGCGGCGAGCTTGCCGTAGGTGACGACATCATGCTCGTGCTCATCGGCGGGGACATTCGCCCGCACGTGGTCGATGCGCTGCAGGCGCTCGTTGGCACCATCAAGAATGAATGCGTGAGTGAGGTCGAGCGCGAGGCGTAGAGGCTTGCGTCGATAGAAGGCTCGTTTATAAAAATGCCCGCCGGTACGTGTGATACCGGCGGGCATTTTGCGTTTTGGGCGCGGTTGGCGCTACACGCGCGTCGCATCCTTGGGGCTCATGGTCATGCTCTGGAAGCGGTTCTCCATGTAGTCGTTATCGAAATACTTGCCGTAGAACTGTGCGACGGGAATATCCGGCTCCGTGCCGTTGACGCGCTGGTACCAGTAGTCGAGCGACTGCAGCGTCATGACGCCGTCGACCAGCATAATGACGGTAAAGATGACGGTAGCCGAGTAGCGACTCTTCCACGGAATCATGTTGATGAGCTTGAGCAGCCTCGGCAGCAGCAGCTTGATCCAGATAAGGCCACCCAGGCCCCACAGGCAGGCAAAGCCCGTGCAGGTGCGTCCGCCCGTAAGGACGGCGAGTGGGTCGGGCATGCCGAACAGTTTCATGTGCGAGTAGCTCCACGACACCACGCCAAATGAGGTCTGCATAAACCAGCCTACAAACACCTCGAAAGCGCCGCCGATCAGGGCACTTACCAGGAAAATGATCAGAGGATTCTTTTTATAGAAGCGGTTGAGCGCCATGGTCATGAGCACCGCGCCAAATCCGTAGATGGGGCTAAAGGGGCCAAATAGCATACCGGCCCGGTCCTGATAGACGCCGGGATCGACGACGACCATATGCCAGACTTCCTCGAGAATGAGACCTAACACGCTGCAGACGAAGAATACCCAGAACAGGTTGAAGTAGTTGAGCTTGATGTAGCCCTCGCCGGTTTCGTCGCGGCCGAGCATCCCCTCGGCGGCGGCATCGCGGTCGAGCATCTCTTGCAGACGGCGCTGCAGTTCGCGCTCCTGGCGTAGCGTGGGGTCGACGGTGGCCGACAGCGCAATGAGGATACCGAGCTGAATGGCGGGGCGCAGCAGGAAGGGTCCGATACCCTGGAGCATCACGTCAACTAAAAGCTCCACGACGGTCAATGCGATGAGGACGTAAGACAGGCGGGCGGCATTGCGCCGCTGGTCCTTGATGAGGTCCAGGCCAAAGACGATTAAGATGATCGCGCTTGCCGCCGAGAGCATAATGCCGGCGACGATAAGGCCAACCGCGACCAGGGTGTTATCACCGAGCTTAGCGGCGGCGTTGCCGTTAATGAGTGCGGTGATGACCTGCCACATAAAGACGGCGACCGACGGGAGTGTGCCCACGCCGGACAGGATGCACAGGACGGCGTACACTTTAATGATGAGGGGAATCTTCTTGACCTCCGTGGCGCTGGGGACGCTGGGGTCGAGTTCGTTTCGATCCATACAGAACCTTTCTCGCTTTGTCCTAGGTTACTAGGATACGCCGCCGACCTGCTAAAAGACAGGACGAACGTCCCAATTGCAACTTTGCAATCCCCAACGGTGGACGCGGCGGCCATATGGGGGCGCGGGCGCTTGCACTGGGCAGACCAATAAAATGTTTGGCCGCAAAACGGATTATTAGCTCGGTGGGCTTTTAAAAAGCGCTGCTCATGCGCTGGGGAGCGCGTCGCGCCGTGCGTATAATAAGGCGGGTAACGCCAAAATACGAGGCTCTGAGGGGATGCCATGTCTCAAGAAACCATCCGCGCGGCCGAGCGCGCCGCGGGACAGGTGAACGCCATGTCGACGTATGATCCGGACTCCGACCAGCTGCATGAGGAATGCGGCGTTTTTGGTGTGTGGGCGCCCGATCGTGACGTGGCTCGACTGACGTACTTTGGCCTGCGTGCGCTGCAGCACCGTGGCCAAGAATCGGCGGGAATCGCTGTTGGTGACGGCGGTACGGTTATGGTCCGCAAGGACCTGGGCCTGCTCGACCGCGTGTTCTCCAATGCCGACTTATCGACGCTCTCCGGTCAGCTGGCCGTGGGTCATGTGCGCTATGGCACCGCCGGCGCCAAGAGCTGGGAAGCCTCTCAGCCGCACCTCTCTACCATCAATAGCGTCATTATCGCGCTCGCGCACAACGGCACCCTCGTCAACACCGACGAGCTGCGCCGCCAGCTGATCGAGCTGGGCGTGCCGTTCCTCTCCAACTCGGATTCCGAGGTCGCGACCAAACTCATCGGCTACTTTACTCAGCGTACAGGCCATCTGCGCGAGGGCATTCGCAAGACCATGGAGCTCGTGCGCGGCGGCTACGCCATGACGCTCATCAACGAGCAGGCGCTCTACGCATTCCGCGATCCGCACGGCATTCGCCCGCTCGTGCTGGGCAAGCTGGTGGACGAGGGTCTGGACCAGGCCGATGCCGCATCCGTTTCGCAGCTGCCCTCGCAAGACGGCGCCACGACGGTCGACTCCGCCGTCCATGTCACGCGCGCCGGCGGCTGGGTCGTTGCTTCCGAGACCTGCGCACTCGACATCGTGGGCGCCGAGTACGTCCGTGACGTCCGTCCCGGCGAGATCTTGCGCATCAGCGCCGAGGGTCTGGTATCCGAGCAAGGCGTGCCTGCCGCCGAAGAGCCCGCCAACTGCATCTTTGAGCAGGTCTACTTTGCCCGCCCCGACTCCATCATGAACGGCAAGAGCGTCTATGCCTGCCGTTACGACATGGGTCGTCAGCTGGCACATGAGGAGCCCGTCGAGGCCGACCTGGTCATCGGCGTGCCCGACTCCGGCCTGCCGCCCGCGGAGGGGTATTCGCACGAGAGCGGTATTCCCTTTGGCGAGGGCCTCATTAAGAACCGCTACGTGGGCCGTACGTTTATCGAGCCCACGCAGGAGCTGCGCGCCATGGGCGTGCGTATGAAACTCAACCCGCTGCGCGACAACATCGAGGGCAAGCGCCTGGTCGTCATCGACGACTCCATTGTGCGCGGCACCACCATGGTGCAGCTCGTCAAGATGCTGCGCAACGCCGGCGCCAAGGAGATTCATATCCGCATCAACTCGCCCGAGGTCATCTGGCCGTGCTTCTATGGTATCGATACCGACGTACAGTCGCAGCTTATCAGCGCCAACAAGACGGTCGACGAGATTTGCGAGTATATCGGCGCCGATTCGCTGGCCTTCCTTTCGGTTGAGGGCCTGCTCAAAGTCATGCCCAAGGGCGGCTACTGCGATGCGTGCTTTACCGGCCGTTATCCCGTGGCGATTCCCGAGAGCTTTGGCCGCGACAAGTTTATGGAGGGCTTTAAGCCCCGTAACCTGGATAAGCCGCTGCACTTTGACGACGACGCCGTGGTCGAGAAATACGACGACCGCAGCTGGGAAGAGAAGCACGGCGAGGCCTAAAACCTGCCATGTAGGGACAGGTTTATTTTGGTAGGTTTTACCTGCTGTTTTGTTGATTGAGCGGCGCGCGTTGTTATGGCGCGCGCCGAAATGAACGCAACTATGAGCACCGTTTGGCGCCCGCGCGGCGGACGGTAGTGGGAGAGGAAGGCTCAGATGAGCGACAGCAAGCATGTGACGTACGAGGACGCCGGCGTCGATACCGCCGAGGGCGGTCGCGCCGTCGACGCTATTAAGCAAATGGTTAAGGACACCAACCGCCCCGAGGTCATCGGCGGTATCGGTGGCTTTGGTGGCCTGTTCTCGGCCGCCGCGCTTAAGGATATGGAAGACCCGATTCTGATTAGCGGTACCGACGGCGTGGGCACCAAGCTCGTGCTCGCCCAGATCATGGACCGTCACGAGACGGTGGGCCAGGACCTGGTCGCTATGTGCGTCAACGATATTCTGTCTTCGGGCGCCGAGCCGCTGTTCTTCCTGGACTACGTTGCCATCGGTCACATCGAGGCCGAGCACATGGCAAAGATCATCAAGGGTGTGGCCGACGGCTGCAAGCTCGCGGGCTGCGCGCTCGTGGGCGGCGAGATGGCCGAGCACCCCGGCGTCATGGCTCCTGCCGACTACGACCTTGCCGGCTTTACCGTGGGCGTCGTCGACCGTCCCAAGATGCTCGACCCCGCAAACGTCCGCCCGGGCGATGTGATCCTGGGCCTGCCTTCCACCGGCGTGCACTCCAACGGCTACTCGCTCGTGCGTAAAGTCATCGGCGTCGACGGCATTAAGCCGGGCACGCCCGAGGCCGCCGCTAAGGCCGAGGAGCTGAGCCGCCCGCTCGAGGAGCTTGGCGGCGCATCGCTGGCAGACGCTCTGCTGGCCCCCACGCGCATCTACGTCAAGCCGATTCTGGAGCTGCTGCGCGGCGGCGCCAACGTGCACGCTATCGCCCACATCACTGGCGGCGGTATTACCGAGAACCTCAACCGCGCGCTTGCCGACGACGTCGACGCCGTGGTCACCCGCAACGGCGCCGAGATGGGTTGGGACGTTCCGCCCGTCATCACCTACGTGTCGCGCCAGGCCGAGCTCGCGCCCAACGAGGCATGCAAGACCTTCAACATGGGCGTTGGCCTGTGCCTGATCGTCGCCCCCGAGGACGAGGCTGCCGTGACCGAGGCTCTGGTCGCGCTAGGCGAGAAGCCGTTCCGCGTGGGCGAGTGCGTCGAGGGCTCCGGTAAGGTCGTGTACTCTGATGAGCGCTAACGAGCAGATGGCTGCTGCCGCGAGCCTGGGCTTTGTGCCCTACACCCGTCCGACCGGCACCGATACGGCCGAGCCGCTCAAGATCGGTGTGCTCATCAGCGGTTCGGGTACCAACCTGCAGGCGCTGATCGATCTGATCGCCGCCGGCAAGCTCAACGCTTCGATTGAGCTTGTGGTGTCGAGCCGTCCTTCGGCTAAGGGTTTGCAGCGCGCTGAGCGCGCGGGCATCCAGACGCTCACGCTGTCCAAGGATGTCTACGCCGACCCCATCGCCGCTGACGAGATCATCGCGCACGAGCTTCTCGAGCGCGGCTGCGAGTATGTGGTCATGGCCGGCTACATGCGCATGGTGCACACGCCTCTGCTGGCGGCGTTTCCCAACCGCGTGGTCAATCTGCATCCGGCGCTGCTGCCGAGCTTTACCGGTGCGCATGCGATTGACGATGCCTTTGCGCGCGGCGTCAAGGTGACCGGCGTGACCGTGCACTTTGCCAACGAGATTTACGACAACGGCCCCATCATCGCCCAGCGCGCGCTGGCTGTCGAGGAGGGCTGGGATGTCGACACGCTCGAGGAGCACATCCATGCGATTGAGCATGTGCTGTATCCCGAGGTCGTGCAGATGCTCGCCGACGGCCGTGTTCACGTGCTGGAGAGCGGCAAGGTCGCAATTGATGCGCCTCGCGGCTAGTGGCGCACAGTACAATTTAGCCGAGTAGTCAGGGTGGTCATTGGCGCCAAGGCGCGCGTGGCCACCCTTTGTTTTGGGTAGTCGTCGGGGACGGTCTTTAACGACTGGTCATTCAAGAACGTCGCAGGTGACTAGGTGAGAGAGGTGAGCGCATGGCGGATAACGAAGCGCTGTTTACGCCTGAGCTGGTGTTTTTTGATTGGGAGTGTGCGACGCCGGGCGAGGTGTTTGCGCGGCTCGAGGGCGAGCTTGCACCACGTGGCTACATTGCCGACGGTTGGCTTGACGCCGTTCGCACGCGCGAGGATACCTATCCCACGGGTCTTGCCATGCCGGCGGCAAACATTGCCATTCCGCATACCGATCCGGGGTTTGTGGCCAAGCCCTATATCGCGGTGGTGAAGCCCGCCGCGCCCGTGACATTTAACGCTATGGCTGGCATGGGCGCTCCGGTGCCGGCGCAGATCGTCATCAATCTGGGCATCGCCGAGCCGGGCGGCCAGGTCGAGGCCCTGCAGGCGCTCATGAACATCTTTATGGACGCCGATGCCGCAGCCGACGTGCTCGGCCAGACCACGTCCCAGGGCATGGTCGACGCCATCCGCCGTCACTTCTAAGGTATGGCTGAGCCGGCACTTGGGGACTGTCCCTAACTGCCGGCTGCCACATCTGTCCCCTTTGCACCAAAATGGTGCAGATTAACCTGTCCCCAATGCACCAAGCGTGCCGCGGGGGCTGCGTTGTGACACAATGGCGTTTGTTCGATTCGTTATGCGAAAGGCCAACTATGGCAAATAAGAAAAAGAACTCCGAGGCCGCGCCGACGCCCGAGCAGCAGGCTCGCGCTGCCTCCAGCTCTCGTAAGAAGCAGCGCAAGACGTACGTGTCTAAGACCGTCAAGATCGTTCTGGTGGTCATCGGCGTGCTGGCGATGCTGCTTTCCGTCTCGGCGATGGCGTGCTCCGGCCTTATGTCGCAGGCCGAGGACACCTCGGGCTACAAGCTGACCGGCGGTGTTGCTGCTACTATCAACGGCACCAACCTCACCGAGGACACCGTGACCAAGCAGATCATGAGCATGCGCACGTCCTACGGCTACACCAAGGACAAGGACTGGGCA
This sequence comes from uncultured Collinsella sp., assembly GCA_958413895.1. Classification (GTDB taxonomy): domain Bacteria; phylum Actinomycetota; class Coriobacteriia; order Coriobacteriales; family Coriobacteriaceae; genus Collinsella. The sequence goes on along the minus strand of CATYVQ010000010.1, from coordinate 34,752 downwards.
CAGTACCTGGTCGACAACGACCTCACGCCCAAGAAGTACCGCAAGCAGCTTATCGACTCCTACACGCAGCAGATTCTGCTTCAACAGGCACAGAAGGAAAACGGCGTGACGGTGTCGGACGAGGAGGTCGAGAAGGCTTGGAAGGACGCGTGCAAGAGCGCGGGCGGTGCCAAGGCCTTTAAGAAGACCCTCAAGACCTACGGCTATACCGAGGACACCTACAAGGACTCACTCAAGGAGAGCCTGGCACAGCAAAAGCTTAAGGATGCCGTGGCGCCCACCAGCAAGCCCAAGGACAGCGAGATCGTCGATTACATCAACGAGAATCTGTCTAACTACAACGATGCTCGCCGCTCGTCGAACATCCTGATCAAGGTTGATTCCGACGCTTCCGACGAGGACAAGGCTGCCGCCAAGGCCAAGGCGCAGGAGTGCCTGGACAAGATCAACTCCGGTGAGCTGAGCTTTGAGGACGCCGTTGAGCAGTACTCCGACGACACCGGCTCCAAGGAGAAGAAGGGCGATGTGGGCTGGGATAAGCTCACCACCTTTGTCGACAGCTACCAGACGGCGCTCGAGGGACTCAACAAGGGCGACGTGAGCGAAGTCGTCGAGTCGACCTATGGCTACCACATCATCAAGTGCACCGACTACTTCCATGTCGATAATCAGGTTGATGACATCAAGCAGGTACCCAAGGACATCAAGAAGTATGTCTCCAACGTGGTGAAGACGCAGGCGGCCAGCACCGCGTACAGCGAGTGGCTGGAGCAGTACAAGAAGGACGCCGACATTACCGTCAATCCCATGCCCAAGGACGTACCCTATAACGTGAGCCTGAAGGGCGTCACCAAGAGTTCGACCGACGATTCGTCGACGACTGAGTAATCATGGGGCGGTGCTCGCGCGAGTGCCGCCCACGCTATTAGAGAGGATTTGCAGATGACCAACGAAGAGCTGCAGAAGGAAATGATCGCGGCCATGAAGGCCAAGGACAAGGTTCGCCTGTCCATCATTCGCCAGGTTAAGGCCGAGGTGAAGAATATCGAGGTTAACGAGCGCCGCGATGTGACCGAGGAAGACGTCAACAGCATGATCAAGCGTCTGATTAAGCAGACGAGCGAGACGCTGGAGATGTCCATCAAGGCCGGCACCGACCAGGAGCGTACCGACAACCTGACCGAGCAGGTCAAGATCCTGGAGAGCCTGCTGCCCGCGCAGGTTTCGGGCGAGGAGCTCGAGGCCCTGATCGAGCAGGTTATCGCCGAGCTGGGCGCCACGTCCAAGAAGCAGATGGGCCAGGTCATGGGCGCGCTCGGCAAGGCCACCGGCGGCAACTTCGATAAGCCTGCGGCTGCCAAGATTGTTGGCGCAAAGCTTGCCTAAGGGCGGTCGACACATAGCCGATGCTGAGGGGACGTGACCATTGCGGTCGCGCCCCTTTTTGTTGGGCTGGGCACTCATTGGGGACAGACTTAAATGAGTGCCCAATGAGCAGGTACTCATTTAAGTCTGTCCCCAATGAGTGGGTGGAAGGTTGCGGGTTCTTTACGGGAATGTAGTGCGGGCTGCGGAAACGTGGTTCTTTCCGTACAATAGTTCAACTCGTGTAAACGCAGGGAAGGGACATTCATGGCAGACATGATCGAGATCAAGCATCTCAACAAGTACTTTGGCGACCTGCATGTGCTCAAAGATATCAACCTCACTGTCAAGCGCGGCGAGAAGCTCGTAATGATCGGGCCTTCCGGTTCGGGTAAGTCGACGCTCATCCGTTGCGTCGATTATCTGGAGGAGCCCACGTCGGGCGAGGTCGTCATCGACGGTACGCCGCTCACCAAAAAGAACCACCTGGAGATGGCTCGCAAGTATAGCTCCATGGTGTTTCAGCAGTTCAACCTGTATCCCAACATGACGGTGCTGGGCAACCTGACGCTCGCGCCCATCAAGCTGCAAAAGAAGAGCAAGGAGGAGGCGACCGAGATCGCCATCGCCGCGCTCAAGCGCGTCGGCATGGCGCATAAGGCCGGCGAGTATCCGCAGAATCTCTCGGGCGGTCAGCAGCAGCGCATCGCCATCGCCCGTGCCCTGTGCACCAAGCAGCCCATCATCCTGTTTGACGAGCCGACCTCGGCGCTCGACCCCGAGATGGTCCAGGAGGTTCTGGACGTTATGATTGAGCTCGCGCAGGAGGATATCACCATGATCTGCGTGACGCACGAGATGGGCTTTGCGCGTCAGGTGGCCGACCGCGTCATCTTTATGGAGGACGGCCGCATCCTGGAGGAGGGCACGCCCGAGCACTTCTTCGATAACCCCGAGAACCCGCGTTGCCGCGAGTTCCTGTCCAAGATTCTGCACTAGGCGCGGTGATGGACATGACGGATATGACGAGGGCGGCCGTGTCGCGCCGTCACTTTTTGCAGCTGGCTGGCGCCGGTATGCTCGCGCTGACGGGCACCGCGCTTACCGGTTGCGGCAACTCCACCAGCGGCGAGGGCTCCGACAAGGGGTCCAAGCTTGCGGCCATTAAGTCGCGCGGCCATCTGAATGCCGGCGTTAAGAAGGATGTTCCCGGCTACGGCTATTACGACACCGCCAAGGGCCGCTTTGAGGGCATGGAAGTCGATTTGTGCTACCAGATCGCCGCTGCCGTCTTTGGCGTGAGCTACAAGGATGCCCGCGCCCAGGAGCTTGTCGAGTTTACCGATGTAACGCCCAAGACGCGCGGCCCGCTGATCGATAACGGCCAGCTTGACGTGGTCGCGGCGACCTACACCATCACCGACGAGCGCAAGAAGAGCTGGGATTTCTCGACGCCGTACCGCACCGACTACGTGGGACTCATGGTCAAGAAGCGTTCGGGCTTTACCTCGATTGAGGACCTGGACGGCAAGGTCATCGGCGTGAGCCAGGGTGCTACCACGCAGGGCCTGATCGAGCAGATGATCAAGGACAACGGCTTTAGCTGCAAGCCCGAGTTTAGGGCCTTTAGCGGCTACCCCATCATCAAGAGTTCGCTCGACGCCGGCAATATCGATGTCTTTGCCATGGACCGCTCCACGCTGGCCGGTTACATGAACGAGACCGTTGAGCTGCTGCAGCCCGAGGTCAAGTTTGGCGAGCAGGGCTACGGCGTGGCGACCAAGAAGGGCTGCGACCTTTCGGCCGTGGTCGATCAGGTGATTTGCGATCGCCTGGCCGACGGTTGGCTCGACCAAGAGGTCAAGACCTGGGGTCTTGTATAGGCGCATCGTCCAAGGAAGGAATCGAATGCTCGAAGGATTATTTGACGCCGACCGTTGGTCGACGACATTTCAAAACATGGGGCCCTTCTGGGAGGGCTTTGGTGTGACGCTACAGGTGGTCGTTGCCGGTCTGCTGCTGTCGCTGGTGCTGGGCACGCTGCTGGGCGTGTTCTCAACCACTCGTTCACGCGTGCTGCGCACCATAAGCCGCGTGTACGTGGAGTTTTACCAGAACACCCCGTTGCCCGTGCAGGTGCTCTTTATGTACATGGCCGGTCCGCAGTTTTTGCAGGCCATAACCGGTGCCGACCAGCCGGTGCGCATCGCGCCGTTCGTGCTGGGCTTCTTGGGTGTGGGCCTGTATCACGCGGCCTACATTTCGGAGGTCATCCGCACTGGTATCGAGGCGGTTCCGCGCGGTCAGATGGAAGCGGCCCAGAGCCAGGGCTTCACCCGTGCGCAGGCGTATTGGTACATCGTGCTGCCCCAGACATTCAAGATCATTCTGCCGCCGCTGTGTAACCAGGCGCTCAACCTGGTCAAGAACACGTCGGTGCTGGCACTTGTGGCCGGCGGCGACCTTATGTACCGTTCCGACAACTTTGTGAGTCTGTACGGTTACCTGCAGGGATACATCGTCTGCTGCCTTATGTACTTTATCATCTGCTTTCCGCTCGCCATGCTGGTGCAGTGGCTCGAGCGCCGCTCCAAGGAGCGTCCGCGCGGCGTGAGCCTGGCCGAGCTGGGGCTCGACAACGTAGAGGAGGCCTAGCGCATGGAAATCTTCAACGCGACCAACCTGCTCTACATTTGGGGCGGCTTTGTTAAGACGATCGAGATCTCGGCGCTGTCGATCTTTTTCTCGCTCATCTTTGGCACGGTGCTGGCGCTCGTTAAAAGCTACGCGCCCCGCCCGTTCCGTATTTTGGTGAGCGCCTATATCGAGTTGTTCCGCTGCACGCCAAACCTGCTGTGGATCCTGTTTATCTACTTTACGGTGCAGGGTTTGGACATTGTGATTTCGACCATCGCCTTTACGCTGTTTACCAGCGCTGTTATGGCCGAGATTGTGCGCGGCGGCCTCAACTCGATTCCGCGCGGCCAGTTTGAGGCAGCGCAGAGCCAAGGCTTTGGCTTCTTTGCCACCATGCGCTACATCATTCTGCCGCAGACGTTTAAGACGATCATTCCGGCGCTGTTTAGCCAGTGCACGACTGTCATCAAGGACAGCTCGTATCTTTCGGGCATTAACGTGGCCGAGCTCATGTACACGGCAAACGTCGTGATGGCCCACGCGATCGACCTGTCGCAGGTGCTTATGCTCTACGGCCTGGTGTTTGCGATGTACTTTGTGCTCAACTTTGGTATCTCGCTGCTGGTCCGAGCGTATCAGCGCCGCATCGTGGCAGCGTAGAATGTGACAAAGGGACTGTCCCTTTGTCACATAGAGAAAGGAATCGCGATGAGCGATCTGGAGAATAAGAAGAATCCTGTGGTCATTACCATCGCGCGCGACTTTGGCGCCGAGGGCCACGAGATTGGTCGCATGCTTGCCGACGAGTTGGGGATTCCGCTGTACGATAACGAGCTGCTGGTACGTGCGTCGCTGCGCGCGGGCGAGTCGCTCGATAAGATGGCCGCCTATGACGAACGTCTGGCCGTTGAGAACATGGCGTTTCTGCCCGACCGCTACGATGCGCGTTCGTACTCGGATAAGTTGTTCCAAAAGATGAGCCAGGTGATTTTGGATTTGGGCGAGACCGAGAGCTGCATTATCGAAGGCCGCCTGTCCGATTATCTGCTTCGCAACAACCCCAACCACATTGCCGTGTTGGTGACCGCTCCCTTTGAGGACCGCGTCGAGATCGTGCGCAAGAAGCGTGGCCTTAACAAAAAGAAGGGCGCCAAGCTGGTCAAACAGCAGCAGAAGGCGCGCGAGGCGTTCTATAAGCGCTACAGTGCCGGCAAATGGAAGATGACGAGCGGTAAGGATATCGTAGTCAACCGCGCCAAGCTGGGCCGCGAAGGCTGCAAGGACGTCATCGCCGCGGCCTACCGCTACAAGGTGGCCCAACTCGAAGGCTAACCGACCAAAACCACCACAAAGGGGACAGGCACCTTTGTGGTGGTGGGACGGCCGGCATAGAAAAAGTCCCCGCCGAGCGTGTGCTCGACAGGGACTTTGCCGTTTAATGGCTAGCGCTGAGGGTGATTACTCGCCCAGCAGGCTCTTGGTGATGGAAGCGGCGGCCTTCTTGCCAGCGCCCATCGCCAGAATGACCGTAGCGGCACCGGTGACGATGTCGCCGCCGGCCCAGATGCGGGGATCGGTGGTCTGGCCGGTCTCCTCGTCGGCGACGATGTAGCCCCACTTGTTGAGCTCCATCTTGCCGCCGATCTTCTTTGCGAAGGGGTTGGCGTTGGTGCCGATAGCCGAGATCGCGACGTCGCAGGGGATCTCCTCGATGGCGCCCTCGATGGGCACCGGGCGACGACGGCCGGACTCGTCGGGCTCGCCGAGCTCCATCTTCTGGACCTTGACGGCGCACACGGAGCCGTCTTCGCCAGCGACAAACTCGAGCGGGGAAACGAGCGGCAGAACCTCGACGCCCTCGGCCTTGGCGTGGTGCAGCTCGGCACGACGGCAGGGCATCTCGTCCTCGGTACGGCGGTAAGCGATGATGGCGTGCTCGGCGCCCAGACGCTTGGCGGTACGGACGGCGTCCATAGCCACGTTGCCGCCGCCAAAGACAACGACGTTCTTGCCGTGCTTGGTGGGGGTGTCGTACTCGGGGAACTTGTTGGCCTTCATCAGGTTCACGCGGGTGAGGTACTCGTTTGCGAAGAAGACGTTGGGCAGGTTCTCGCCGGGGACGTTGAGGAACTTGGGCAGGCCAGCGCCGGTCGCCACGTAGATGGCGTCGAAGCCCTGCTCGAACAGCTCCTCGGCCGTGGCCATGTTGCCCACGACGGAGTTGTACTCAAACTTGACGCCCATGTCCTCCAGGCCGTCAATCTCGCGCTTGACGACCGCCTTGGGCAGACGGAACTCGGGGATGCCGTAGACCAGCACGCCGCCGCCGGTGAAGAAGGCCTCGAAGACGGTAACGTCAAAGCCGTTACGGGCGAGCTCGCCGGCGCAGGTGATGCCGGACGGGCCGGAGCCGACGACGGCGACCTTCTTGCCGTTCTTGGGGGCCATCTTGGGCGTGGAGGCGAGCTCGGGGCGATCACCCAGGAAGCGCTCGAGCTGGCCGATGGCCACGGGCTCGGACTTCTTACCACGGATGCACTTGCCCTCGCACTGGTTCTCCTGCGGGCAGACGCGGCCGCAGATGGCGGGAAGCATGGAGTCCTCGCGGATGGTATCGAGAGCGCCGCCGAAGTCCTTCGCGCGGATCTGCTCGATAAAGCGGGGAATGTTGATGTTGACGGGGCAGCCCTCAACACAGAACGGCTTCTTGCAGTTGAGGCAGCGCTCGGCCTCGGCCAGCGCCATCTCCTCGGTGAAGCCCTTGTCGACGGGGCGGAAGTCGCAGGCGCGCTCGGCAGCCGGCTCCTCGTTATCGGGGGTGCGGGGCGACTTCATATCGGCAACGAAACGACCGTTAACTAGTGGCATGCGCAGCTCTTTTCCTCATAGGCCTTGAGGGACTCGCCCTCTTCGGAACGGTAAGCGGCCTGGCGGGCACGAAGGTCATCCCAGTCGACCAGGGTGGCATCGAAGTCGGGGCCGTCGACGCAAGCGAACTTGGTCACGCCGCCCACCTCGACGCGGCAGCAGCCGCACATACCGGTGCCGTCAACCATGATGGGGTTGAGCGACGCGGTGATGGGGGTATCGTACTTCTGGGCGGTGAGGGTCGAGAACTTCATCATCGGAACGGGGCCGACGCAGAAGACCTGGCTCACGGCCTTGTCCTGCAGCAGGCGCTCCAGCGGAGCGGTGACAACGCCCTGCTCTCCGTAGGAACCGTCGTCGGTGGTGATATGGATGTGGTCCTCGTCGAGGAGCTCGCGGAACTGGTCCTCCATGAGCAGGAGGTCCTTGGTGCGGGCGCCCATGATGGCGTGCACCTCGTGACCGGTCTCGACCAGGTGCTTGGCGACCGGGAAGGCAATTGCCAGGCCGACGCCGCCGCCAATGACGGCGCAGGGGCCCTCGGCCATCTCGGTGGGAACGCCCAGCGGGCCCACGACGTCGCGCAGCGACTCGCCGGCTTCGTAAGTGGACAGCATCTCGGTGGTCTTGCCGATCACCATGAAGATGAACTCGACCCAGCCCTCGTCACCGTTCCAGCCGGCCAGGGTAAACGGGACGCGCTCGCCCGTCTCGTTGGCGCGGACCATGAGGAACTGTCCAGCGTGCGCATGCTTGGCGATTGCGGGCGCCTCGATGCGGAACTTGAACACCTTCTCCGAGAACTGCGTCTTCTCCAGGATCTTATACATAGAACCCCTCTCTTGTTAGGGCCGCCGAACCGTGCCTCCACGGAAATGGACGGTAGCCCGAATAAAACCGTACGCGCACAGGCGTTGTGCAGACATACGGTGCAAATTATACCCTCATGGACATGTCACTTACGTGTGTCTTCGGCGGTTGGGAGCAGGGTTTATCCACTTCGACCTGCCAAAGGGGGAGAGGTTTATTTTGGCAGGTTTTATCAGGCAAAACGGCAAAGGGGGCCGGCCTCGCGCTTCGGTGAGGCCGGCCCCCTTTGGAGCGTTGCATATGTATAGCGGCACAGGGTTTATTGCGACGCAGCCGCCGCGGCGTTTCCGCAGATGAAACCTGCCAAAATAAACATCTCTAAATGGTAGGTTTTAGTGCTTGCCGTTGGCGGAAGCGGCGCCGTTTACGTGATCGCGGGCGTAGATTACGCCGTGGACGATGGCCAGACCGGCGGCATCTGCGGCGCGGGCGCAGGTGTCCTGGAAATCCTCGGCTTCGCGGGCGCGCAGCTGCTTGAGCACGTAGTCTGCCACGGCCATCTTGCCGGGAGGGTTGCCGATGCCGGTGCGGATACGGCTAAAGTCGCGGCTGCCCATCTTGTCGATGATGGAGCGCAGGCCGTTGTGACCGGCATGGCCTCCGCCCACCTTAACACGCACGTCGCCGGCGGGAATATCGAGCTCGTCGTGGATGACGAGCAGCTCCTCGGCCTTGATCTTGTACTCGCGGCAGAGCTTGGAGATGGGCCCGCCCGAGGTGTTCATGTACGACTGCGGCTTGACCAGTACAATCTGGCGCTTGCCGTTCTCTTCCTCGGCATCGTTGATATTAATGAGCGCGACCTCGGCGCCTGCCTGGTTTTTCCAGTACGTGACGCCGGCCTGACGGGCCAGCTCGTCGATTGCCTTAAAGCCGGCGTTGTGGCGGGTCTCGGCATATTCCTCGCCCGGGTTGCCAAGTCCGGCAACCATGCGAATCTTAAGCGGCTGTGCAGCTGCCATGTTCATCCTTTCGTTGATTTGTCGCCTGCTATGGTGAGCGACCCTGTTGCCGCTGTCAAATGGAGGGCAATTGAGGTTGTCTGGGGGCGTTTGGGCCGCCGTCAAAATCCGAAGTGGACAGTTAGCTCAGATACGTATAAGTTCTGAGGACTCGAAGTGCTCAATTCGATGCCGATACGTTGTTTTGGAACTTTAGTTAGTCCATATGACGCTGTTTTGAAGTCTACCCTGCCTTCAAATAGGGCGAATGGTATAGAGATAGCTACAAAGCAGCCTAATTCAATGTGTCCATTTATACGTATTTGAACTAACTGTCCAGCCCTGTTCGACGGCGCACGGGTGATTCGCCGTTTAGACCGGCGCAAGGCCGATTCCGGCTCGCAGAGCGTTGAGCCAAGCGGCCTGACGCTTGCGATAGCCCTTGATGCGATATCGGAATCGGACTCCCGCGAGTCGATGCATCGTTTGGGCGAAGGCTTCGAGTGCAACAAGGTCTTTCATTTGGTCGCGATTGATAACCAAGACGTGGATGCCCATTGCCTTGAGGCCATTATTTCGATTGCCATCGTGGATGCGAGCGTTTTGAAGCTCATGCCCAATTCCGTTGTATTCGTTGTCGACTCCGGCGGCCGGGCAATATAGGTCGCAGATGGCGTAAGGGATGCCGGAGGACATGTTGACCGCAAGAGTGTCGAAGTCGATTCGATAGTTGAGTAGCAGGCCTCCCATGGGCAGACTGCAACATCCGAATCCGCCAAAGCGCATAGGCGCTCCGAGAACGGCAAACATTAGGGATTCGGCTGGGGATGCAGATCCGGGTCGGGCAAGTTTGACTGCCGTGCGAAACGAGGCGTATGAGCTACTTTTGGCGAAGCGTGCGACCGCCTCAAGCTCTTCGATAGTTGTGGCGGGCTCGCATTTGTAGTGCGCCTGTTCGTAGCGGGTTTCGTTCTGCTGTTCGGTCGCCGACTGGTCGCCCAGGCAATCAAGATCGTCCGTCGCTGCGCAGCCATCGCCCTTGGGCCAGATGCCGTCATAGGCAATGGGATATGTTGCCCCGGGAGGAAGGGAGTAGGTTCCAAGCAATTCCATGAGAAGCATCAAGGTTTTGGCGACTGATTCATTCTTGGAACAAAGCATGGCTGTCATGGCAGGAGACGTTGCGTAGATGTCGGCCTCGACGTGCATAATTGCACCTTCAGGAAGCGGAGCGGAGAGAATATGCTGAAGAAGTCGCTTGTCGGGGCGTCTGTTGTCTTCGTTTGAAACGAGAAGATCGAGTAGTTCGGAATCATCTTCATTCCAGGCGTCGAGTATCGAAAGTGCGCCAAAGTCTATCGCGTCATTATTGGGAATGCAGCTAGCCAAGGCCTGTGCTTGCTGTTCACTATCAACGGAGTCCCAGGGTAGGGCAGAGTACGCCCGTCGTGCGCGACGAATTGCGCGGAGGGCGGAGAAATGTGAAATCACGGTCGTCATAGCTATAACGTACTAAGTTGGCGGCAGAATGCGACCACCATGCCGTTCTTTTCGCTCAGCGGGGCGCTGCGCGCCACGAACGGCTGGGTGTTATGAAATCGGTGGAATCGGTTGAGGGGATTGCAGGAAATTGAGCTTTGCCGCGAAGGTTGACGATAGCTACTGGACAGTTAGTTCAGATACGTATAAAGCGGCGGGTGTTCGAGACGTTTCTAAGGGCCTTCGAGGGCGATTTGAGGGTAAAGATGCGGCGGTTGTGCTCGAAAAAGATGAGCTTTGGGCGGCATGGCATCCGCCGGGGGAGCTCAGAAGGTTTCGAACGGCCCTTTGGAGCTTTAAAAAATACGTATCTGAACTAATTGTCCAGGGAAGGTTGGCGAGGGATAGAAAAAGGGTCGGAAGCGAGCTTCCGACCCTTTAAAAGCATCAAAGATGATGCGATGCGCGTTGGACTACAGCGCGAAGTCGCCGCCGACGAGCGTGGAGACGGGCTCCTCGTGGTAAACGGCGGAGATGGCCTGAGCGAACTCCTCGGCGACCGAGATGGTCTTGATCTTGCCGCCGACCTCGACGGGAATGGCGTCGGTGACGAGGCACTCGACGATCGGGGCGTCGTTCAGACGCTCGATGGCCGGACCGGAGAAGATGCCGTGGGTGGCGCAGACGTAGATGTCGCCAGCGCCCATAGCCTTGAGCTCCTTGACGTTGGCGCACAGGGTGCCAGCGGTGTCGATCATGTCGTCGTTGATGATGCAGGTCTTGCCCTTGATGTCACCGATGATGCCCATGACCTCGGCGGCGTTGTGGCGCGGACGGCCCTTGTGGGCGATGGCCAGGTCGCAGCCAAGCATGTCGGAAAGCTTCTTGGCGGCCTTGGCACGACCCACATCGGGGGAGACGACAACCAGGTTGTCGGTGTCGAAGTGCATGTCGTTGTAGTACTGGCCAAACAGCGGCAGCGCGGACAGGTGGTTGACCGGGATATCAAAGAAGCCCTGGATCTGGCCCTGGTGCAGGTCGAGGGTAATGATGCGGTTGACGCCGGCGCGCTCGAGCAGGTTGGCGACGAGACGGGCGGTGATGGGCTCGCGCGGGCCGGCCTTGCGGTCCTGGCGGGCATAGCCGTAGTGGGTGATGACGGCGGTGATGGAGCGGGCGGATGCGCGCTTGGCAGCGTCGGTGGCGATGAGCAGCTCCATGAGCATGTCGTTGACGTTGCCGCCGGCCACGGACTGAATCAGGAAGACGTCGGCGCCGCGGACGGTCTCGTCGTAGCGGGCGTAAATCTCACCGTTGGCGAACTGCTTTAGCGTAAGGCCCGAAAGCTCGACCCCAAGGTACTCAGCGATCTTCTGAGCGAGGGGACGGTTGGAGGAACCGGAATACACGCGGATGGACTTGCGCATATTCTCCGACTTCTCGGGATCATTAATCGGCATTACCCTTCTCCTTTATATCGAATGCCATATAGATGCCTTGTTGCATTGTAACCGCGCGACGGGGTTAATCGGGTCTTGATAACGTCTTTACCGTCAACGGACACGAACCGACCACTCATCCGGTTGCGCAGGTCACGATAGAAAAAGGAGCCGCCCCCATGGGAACAGCTCCTTAGATGCTTGGTAAAACGTTATACCTCGTCGTCCTCGTGCAGACGGCGGCGATAATCGGCGGCCCAGCCCTCAATGTTTACCTGACGGGCACGACCCAGGCCAAGTGCGTCGGCCGGGACCGGCTCGGTGATGACGGAGCCGGCGGCCACGAGCGCGCCGTCGCCGATCTGGGCGGGCGCGACCATCATGGTGTCGGAACCGATGAAGGCATCCTTGCCGATGACGGTCTTGTGCTTGTGGACGCCGTCGTAGTTGCAGGTGATAGAGCCCGCGCCCACGTTGACGCCGGAGCCCATGGTGGTGTCGCCGATGTAGGACAGGTGCGGCACCTTGGAGCCCTCGCCGATCGTGGACTTCTTGATCTCCACATGCGTGCCGGCCTTGGAGCCGTCGAGCATGTGGGTGCCCGGGCGCAGGTAGGCGCGCGGGCCGCAGTCGACGCCGTTCTCGATGGCGGCCTCGATGGCGATGGTCTCATCGATGATGCAGCCGCTGCCGACGGTGGTGTCGGTGAGGCGGCTGTTGGGGCCGAGCTGGCACTCCTCGCCCACGGTGACGTGGCCGATCAGATGCGTCTGCGGCCACACGACGGTGTCGCGGCCGATGGTAGCGTCGGGACCGATCCAGGCCTGCGTGGGATCGATGAACGTGACGCCCTCGGCCATCCAGTGCTCGTTGATGCGGTCGCGCGCGATGGCGGTGAGCTGCGCGAGCTGGATGCGGCTGTTGACGCCCAGGCCGTCGCGGTAGTCGTCGCAGTGGAAGATGGAGACTGCCTGACCATGGCCTTTGAGGATCTCGAGCATGTCGGGCAGGTAGTACTCGGATTGCGCGTTGTCGTTGCCGATCTCGTTAATGTGGGCGGCGAGCTGCGCACCGTCAAAGGCGTAGCAGCCGGCGTTGCACTCCAACAGCGTGGCGGCCTGCTCGGGCGTGCAGTCCTTCTGCTCGATGATGCGCTCGATCTGGCCGTCGGCGCCCAGCTTGATGCGGCCGTAGCCGAAGGGGTCGGGCGGGGTCATGGTCATGACGGTGCAGGCGAGCTCGCCGGTGGCGACGGTCTGCGCGAACTTGGCGACGGTGTCGGCGGTGATGAGCGGCAAGTCGCCGTTGAGCACGACGACCGGGCCTTGCGTGATGCCACAGGCCTCGAGCGCGACCTTCACGGCGTGACCGGTGCCCAGGCGCTCGGTCTGCTCGACGCACTCGACCTTGGTGGCGCTGCTGGCGTAGGCGCCGTCGATAAGGGCGCGCATCTCGTCGGCGTGGCTGCCGATGACGACCACGACGCGGCTGCAGCCGGCCTTGATGGTGGCGTCGACGATCCACTGAACCATGGGCTTACCCAGGATCTTGTGCGAAACCTTGCAGTGGTTCGACTTCATGCGGGTGCCCTCGCCGGCAGCGAGGATAATTGCGGTTGCGTCCATGTGATCTCCTGTTACGTTATAGAGACGTGTGTTTGGAAACGATACACGGCGCAATATGATACCGCAGGCATATGATGAGCGCGTAACGATTGGTTTGCGGCGGTTGAGGCTTGCGCCGCCGGCGTGGCGTTTGCACTGCTTGCGTGCGGCGTTGGCGGTGCTGCGGAGCCGTCGTTTGAGCGAGGGGACGGGGGTGCCCGTGGACAACATACGAGAGGAGTTTGGCGGCGAGCCCGTCGCGGCGTTCTCGATGTCGCATCCGGCGGTGCCGGCACTCTATATAGTGCTGACGCTGGGGCTCACCATGTTCTCGATGCAACCGGTGCTGATCGCGCTGTCGCTTGCGGGCGGGCTGGCGTACGGGCTTGCGACGCGCGGTGCTGCGCGCACGTTGGGGGCGCTTCGCTGGCAGCTGCCGGTGATTTTGATTATCGCGCTGGTCAATCCGCTGTTTAGCGCCTCGGGTTCGACGGAGCTGTTCCGTATTGGCATGCGCGCGGTGTATCTGGAGAGCATGGTATACGGCCTGTGCATGGGCGGGCTGTTTGTGGCGAGCGTGCTGTGGTTTGAGGCTGCGGCGTCGATGCTCGAATACGACAAGGTGCTCGCGCTGCTGGGTAATGCCGCACCGGTGATTGCGCTCATGATCTCGATGTGTATGCGGCTTATCCCGCAGTTTTTGCGCCGCGGTCGTACGGTGCTGGCGGTGCAGGATGCGATCGATGTACCGGGCCGCGCGCCGGCCGACCCCGTGCGTTCGCGTTTGCGGGCATCGAGTGTGTTGATGGGCTGGGGCATGGAAGATTCGCTGGAGCGCGCGGACGCAATGCGCTCGCGCGGGTGGGGTGCCGCGACGCGTCGTACGACGTATGCGCGGTATCGGCTGGGGCGCGGCGATGTTGCCGCGCTGGTTGGGCTTGCACTGTTTGGCGTGGTCACGGTGACAGTGGCGTGGACCGCGACGACGCAGTATTCGTTTTATCCTCAGCTCTTGGTGCCGGCGCCGTGGCCGGGCTATGTTGTGTACGCTGCCTGGATGGTGCTGCCTTGCGCGTTGCACGCGATTGATGAGAAGAGGTTTGGCTGATGGCTCGGTTGGATAGGGGCCCGGTGTCGGGCGCGGCGTGCGGCCCGGATATGCCGGCGATTGAGGTGCGGAGCCTGAGCTTTGCCTACCCCGATGCTGATGCTGCGGTGCTCGAGGGGCTCGACTGGTCTGTTCCCCAAGGTGCATTTGCGCTGCTTGTTGGCGGTACCGGATCGGGTAAGTCGACGCTGCTGTCGCTGCTCAAGCCCGAGATCGCTCCGGCGGGCGAGCGCACTGGCGAACTGCGCGTGCTGGGCGAGCCCGTCGCCAACAATGATGTGCGGGCATCGGCGGAGCGCGTGGGCTATGTGTTCCAGGATCCCGAGAACCAGATCGTGTGCGAAACCGTGTGGCACGAGATGGCGTTTGGCCTGGAAAACTTGGGGCTAGCACGTGATGAGATGCGCCGTCGCGTAGCTGAGACCAGCTATTTCTTTGGGCTGGAAGATTGGCTTCACCGCGATACTGACACGCTTTCGGGCGGTCGCAAACAGTTGCTGTCGTTGGCGGCCGTTCTGACGCTGCGCCCGCGCGTGCTGCTGCTCGACGAGCCCACGTCTCAGCTTGATCCGGTTGCGGAGAAGAATTTCCTGCATGCGCTGTTTCGTGTGAATCGCGAGCTGGGCTGCACGGTTGTTGTGGCGACGCATCAGCCGCGCCCAATGCTCGAATACGCGACGTGTGCGTACCGGATTGAGGACGGTCGCGTGCGCGAGGTGGCGGATATGGCTTCTTTGGGATGCCGAGAATCGCTGTTTTCCGATGACATGTTGGGGTGGGGTGCCATCCGATGTGCAAATAAAGGAGTATTCAGCAGGCGTGAGGACAATTTGGGCTCTCTGGAGCCGCCCGGGGACGTATCGAGCGCGAAAAAAAGTTCGGAATTGGACAAATCGTCCGAATTTGTGGCGCAAACGTCGCTCGAGAACGGCTTGGAAGCCTTCTCGCGCACGGATGGAAGCAGAATACTCCAAAAAATGCACGGCGGGTCGGCTACCACCCTGTCGGAAGGCTGGTTTCGCTACGATCGAGCGTCCGGCTGGGTGATGCGCGGGCTCGATGCGTCGTTTTCGGCTGGCGCGGTGCATGCGGTTGTGGGCGGTAACGGCTGCGGCAAGTCGACGATGCTTTCGGTGCTGGCCAAGACTGCCAAGCTGCAGCGTGGTCGCATGGTGCGCAGGGTGGCCTCGGCTGCGCTGCTGCCGCAGGACCCCAAGGCCCTGCTGGTTGCCGAGACGGTGCGCGACGAGCTGATGGAATGGGCCTCGACCTGCGGATACGACGAGGCCGCAGCACGGGAGCAGACAGCGCGTCTGGGTCTGGCGGGCTTGGAGGCGCGTCACCCGTACGATCTTTCGGGCGGTCAGCGCCAGCTGCTTGCGTTGGCAAAGCTGCTGTTGATTGGCCCCGAGCTGCTATTGCTCGATGAGCCCACCAAGGGTTTGGACCTGGCCAGCCGCCGCATCATCGCCCGCGCCCTGCGTGACCATGCGAAGGCTGGCGGCACCGTCATCATGGCTACGCACGATTTGGACTTTGCCGAGCAGGTAGCCGACGACGTCGCCATGATGTTTGACGGCGAGATTGCCTGCATGGAGCCCCCGGCCGACTTCTTTGCCGACAACGTGTTCTATAGGGCGTGATGGGATGACGGACTGTCGTTCCTCGCGCTTGCTTGCAAAACTGGAGGTCCCGCTGTTGTTGGCGGTGCCGGCGGTGATGGCTGCGGCGTTGCTGTCGGGTGTTGGGCAGGCAGCGTTGGCCATGCTGGTTGTGGTGGCGCTGGTGCTTGCGCTGTTCTTTGCGGGTTACGAGGCATCTCGTCCGGGTTTGCGCCAGATTATGCCCACGCTGGTGTTGGCGGCGCTGGCGGCGGCGGGGCGCATCCTGTTTGGGCCCATTCCCGACTTTAAACCGGTGAGCGCCATCGCCATTATCGCGGGGGCGACGCTTGGCCGTCGCAATGGTTTTATGGTTGGCGCGCTGGCGGCGCTGACCAGCAATTTCTTTTTTGGACAGGGCATGTGGACGCCGTGGCAGATGTATGCCTGGGGGCTCGTGGGATACGTTGGCGGTGCGCTGGCGTATGCGGGTGCGTTCGACCGCGCCGATGGCACCGTGCGCATGCCGGCGCTACTGACCTACGGCTTTGCTTCGGGTTTGCTGTACGGCGTGGTGATCAACGCGTATGACATCATTGGATTTGTACAGCCGCTTACTTGGGCGGGTGCCGTGGCGCGTCTTGCCACGGCAGTGCCGTTCGATATCACACATGGCCTCGCGACCTGCGTGTTCTTGGTCGCCCTGTACAAGCCCTGGTGTCGCCGCATTAACCGAGTCGTCGTGAAGTACGGGCTGTAGGGCTGGTTGCGCCGGGGCGGGAATCAATACTGCCGAAGCGCCATTTCAAAACTACGCCGGTTTACGGGGCCAGATTGGCACAGGCAGACCATACCGGCTTTTTTCGAAATGGAGCAAGCCGTTTACCTGCGGTTTTATTATTTCAGAATTCCGTATGGTTAGGGGTTCGCGATTCAGCCCCGTAAACCGGCATAGTTTTGGAATGGCCGGCTGATACGACGGGCATCGTGGCCCCCAGAGAGCCAAATTGATCCATTTTCTTCCGTCTCCAGATGTCCCCAGGAAATCAGTTGACGGCGCTTGTCACGAAACCGGCCCATCTACTACGTTTAGCTTGATACCCCCGACCATGACCGCGTTTTATGAAAAACCGCAGGCTTTCTACCTGCGGTTTTCTTTTTGCGTTGTTCGCTGTGGTTGAGGGTAGTGGCTTAAACGTAGTAGATGGGCTGGTTTCGTGGCGGACGGGGTCACGCGGGCGCCCTTGCGCGGGCAAAAGTGATCCGTATTCCTTCGTCCCCGGGGGATCATTTGGGGGCTAGAGCTCTAGCGTGAGGGTGACAGGGCAGTGGTCGCTGCCGAAGATGTCGCCACGGATACCGGTGTCGCGTACGTTGTCGGCGATTGCGTCGCTTACCAGGAAGTAGTCGATGCGCCAGCCTGCGTTGTTCTTGCGGGCATTAAAGCGGTAGCTCCACCAGCTATAGACGCCCTCGACGTCCGGATTGGCCGCGCGCCAGGTGTCGGTAAACCCGGCGTTGAGCAGCTCGGTAAACTTGCCGCGCTCCTCGTCCGAAAAGCCGGCGTTGCCGCGGTTGGACTTGGGGTTCTTAAGGTCGATCTCCTCGTGCGCTACGTTAAAGTCGCCGCAAGTTACGACGGGCTTGCCGGTCTCGCGCTCAAGCGCGCTCAAAAAGTCGCGGTAGGCATCGTCCCAGGCCATGCGCACGTCGATGCGGGCGAGTTCGTTTTGCGCGTTGGGAGTGTAGACATCCACAAACCAGAACTTGTCGAACTCGAGCGCGCAGACGCGGCCCTCGGTTGCGGCTTGGGAGACGAGCTCGGCCGCCTCGCCCTCGCCGGCGTGGGGTAACAGCGCGTCGGCGTGCAGCACGCGCAGCGGTTCCTGGCGGCTAAAGACCGCAGTGCCCGAATAGCCTTTACGCTCGGCGTAGCTCCAGGTTTGGCGATAGCCGGGCAGGTCAATATCGACCTGGCCTTCTTGCAGCTTGGTCTCTTGCAGCGCCAGAATATCGACGTCGAGTTCTTGCGCGATCTGGATAAAGCTCGGGTCCTTTTTGAGCACGGCGCGCAGGCCGTTGACGTTCCACGAGGCAAAAGTGTAAGTCTGAGGCATGGTGTCCTTTCGACGGGGTTGGCAGGCTTAAGATTAACGCAACAAGGGCGGGGCGGGCTCCGCACATGCTGACTCAAAGGCTGCATGCTGGGACGTCGCCCAACGCTGTCCGACTAACAAGGACGGAGGACTCATATGACGCAGGCAATATCGGACCCCAGGAAGGCCTCCGCCGCGCTGGCGGATCTGTTTGACACCCACAAGCGCGTGGTCTTCTTTGGCGGCGCGGGTGTTTCCACGGCAAGTGGCATCCCCGATTTCCGCAGCGTGGACGGCCTGTATCACCAGCAGTTTGCCTACCCGCCCGAGACTATGCTCTCGCATAGCTTTTACGAGGCGCATCCGGCCGAGTTCTTCGACTTCTACCGCACCAAGATGATCGCGCTTGGCGCCAAGCCCAACCGCTGCCACACCAAGCTGGCCGAGCTGGAGCGCGCCGGCAAGCTCGACGCCGTGGTGACGCAAAATATCGACGGCCTGCATCAGATGGCCGGCTCACGGCGCGTGTTTGAGCTGCACGGATCGGTCCATCGCAACATTTGCCAGTCGTGCGGCGCGGTCTATAGCGCCGAGTGGATTTGCTCGCGCGAGCACGAGGATGCCGCGGGCGTGCCTGCGTGCCCCGCGTGCGGCGGCCGCATCAAGCCCGATGTAGTGCTCTACGAAGAGCCGCTCGATGAGCATGTGCTGACCGGTGCCGTTGCCGCCATCGCCGCGGCCGATGCCCTCATTGTGGGCGGGACCTCGCTCGTGGTGTATCCGGCGGCAGGCCTTACGCGTTACTTTACCGGCGATACGCTGGCCATATGCAACCTTGCTCCCACCGATCAGGATGCAAATGCCGACCTGCTGATTTCTTGCGACATCGCGGCCGCGTTTGCGTTCTAGCCCGCGCGCGCGGATACAATAGAAAGACTGAGTGCAAAGCGACCCCGCCGCCAGCTCCCCAAGCTCGGCGGCGTGGGCATTTTAGGAGGATGTTCATGGCGAACGACAGCAAGACATGGCGGTGCGGAAAGTACGAGCTCAGCTTTGACCGTCCGCGCATCATGGGCGTCCTCAACGTGACGCCCGATTCGTTTAGCGATGGCGGGGAGCACTTCGACCCGGATGCCGCCATCGAGTACGGCCTGGCGATGCTCGACGCCGGCGCCGACATCATCGACGTGGGCGGCGAGTCCACGCGCCCTGGTTTTACCCCGGTCAACCCCGACGAGGAGGCTCGCCGCGTGCTGCCCGTGGTGCGCGCGCTGGCCAAGGAGGGCGCCATCGTCTCGATCGACACACGCCATGTGGCGGTTGCCAAGGCGGCCGTGCGCTGCGGCGCCTCGATCGTCAACGACGTGACGGGCTTCACCGATCCCAAGATGGTCGAGTTTGTTAAGACGAGTACCTGCGGCGTCATCGTGATGCATGCCGGCGAGGTCGCCGCGCCCGCACGCACGCATGCAACGGTGCAGCTCGATACCTCGGCAGCGGCGTTTGTTGCCGAGAAGGCGCGCGAGGCGGCTGCCGAGGCCGCGCGTGAGGCCGAGAAGCCGGCTCGCCGCCGTCGCGGCAAGTTGCTAGGCGAGCCTAAGCCGGAGGCCAAGCTTCCGGGCGGCGTGGTGCAGCCCTCGTTGCCGTTTGGCGAACCGGAGCCCACGTCCGAGCCTTCAAGCGAGCAGGAGACGCCGGCCGCCGAGCAGGCTACTGCCGCCGAGACCGTCGCGCCCGCGCCCGAGGCCGCGCCCGCAGCCACCGAGGCCGCATCGGAGCCCAATGACCGCCTGGCCGCCATGATGCGCCGCAGCGCCCGCCGCGAGGAAGCCTACGTGCCCACCTCGCAGCTCCGCCGCTTCACCCTGCCCGATTCGGCGCCCATCATGCGCCGCGTCATGGGCTTTCTGTCCGACCAGGCCCGCACGCTCATCCATGCCGGCGTGTCGCGCGACCGCATCTGCATCGATCCTGGCCCGGGCTTTGGTAAGTCGGCTAACGAGGACATCGTCATCCAGCGCGAGACTGCCAAGATGGCGTCACTGGGCTATCCGCTCATGTGCGCCGTGTCGCGCAAGCGCTTTGTGGGCGCCGTCTCGGGCGTGACCGAGGCCGCCGAGCGCGATGCCGCTACGTTTGGCGTGTGCCTGGGCGCCATCCAGGCCGGTGCCAACATCGTGCGCGTGCACGACGCCGCGGGTTTTGCGCAGTTCCTGAACGGTTACTGGGCGGTTGCCAAGCCGCAGCCGCGCCGCGCGTTTGTGGCTGTGGGCTCCAACCTGGGGCATCGCTGCGACAACATCCGCGCTGCACGCGAGATGATCGCCGAGATTCCACTCACCTGCGTGTCCAACTCCTCCAAGATTTACGAGAGCGAGCCGGCCTACGAGACGCGCCAGGACGCGTTTGCCAACGCCGTCATCGAGATCAAGACCGAGCTGGCGCCGCTGGTGCTGCTCGATGAACTCATGAAGATCGAGGCCGAGCTGGGGCGCGACCGCTCCAAGAAGGCCAAGGCCAACGGTCCGCGCACCATCGACCTGGACCTGCTGTGGATGGACGGCGAGACCCACGGCGGCAAAAAGCTGCGCCTGCCGCATCCGCTGATCGGCGAGCGCGATTTTGTGCTGGTGCCGCTCGAGGACTTGATGCACGACCCGGCGCGGTTCTTCCGCTACAACGGCGTCGAGGTCAAGGAGCCCGAGGACCGCGTGGGTCATATCGTGGGCGAATTGGGGCGTATGTAGATGATCGAGATGAATGCTGTTGCCGCCGGTACCGAGCTTGACGCGGCGCGTGACGCGGGCCGCGAGGGTGCGTCCGCGGGCTGGTGCGCTTGGAGCGCGGGCGAGGCATCGTTGACGTTTTCGCTGGTCGTGCGCCCGGATGTGAACATGCATGCCTTCCACGGCCTGCCGTTTGTGGCCGCGATGGGCATGATGGACGCGCTCGTGGGCACGGCATCGACGCCGGGGTTGGGCCTTGCCGGTAAGGTGGGTATCCAGTGGCCGAGCGACATTGTGTGCGGCGCGCCCGCATTTGAGACGTCGTTCGCGCGCGTTACCGTGAACGGCGGTGCCGGTGCCGCGGGCATGTTCGGTGCCGTGACGGTGGATATTGAGCTTTCGGCGTTGAGCGAGCTCGGTGTGGATGCGGCCGACGAAGCGCTGGTCGAGGAGTTGGCCGCCGCCGTGCTGACCCGTGTGGACACCTGGGCGGTTGTTGCCAACACGCCGCAGGGCGCTGCCGGTCCGCTGGCTCCCGTGCTGGGCGAGTACTTCGACATGGTGCCGCTGCTGGGCCGCCAAGTTGCGGCGGTGTCGCCCAACGGCTTGCCGCTTGCGGTCGGTGTGTTTGCGGGCCTGGACATCTGGGGTCGTGCGACCATCAAGACCGATGCCGGCGAGCAAGAGTTTCCGCCCGAGGCTGTACGAATTCGCGGACTGTAGCGCGAGGCGCCAGCGCTCAAAGACAACGATGACAACAAGACCCTCCTCGGCCTGTGCCGGGGAGGGTTTCGCCTATCTGGGGGATAGGCTTGGCGAGCATTTGCGGGGACTGTGGCATCGGGCGTGCTTGACTTAAGCCCCTGCTCTATCCCAGCTCCTGCATGCGGCGGTAGATTTCGCAGATACCCTTGATGGTGAGCTGTCCGTCGACCACGTCGAAGGCGTCGGTCGAATCGGCGACGATGCTGGCGAGACCGCCCGTGGCGATAACGGTGGCGTCCTCGCGGCCCAGCTCGCGCTTCATGCGCGCGACTAGGCCCTCAGCCATTGCGGCGGCGCCCGTTACGGCGCCGACCTTGATGCACTCCTCGGTATCGCGGCCGATGGCGTGCTCGGGCGCCTCGAGCGGAACGCTGGCGAGCTTGGCGGCTCGGGCGGCGAGCGCGTCCATCGAAATGCGGATGCCCGGCGCAATCGCTCCACCAATGTAATAACCGTCCTCATCGATGACGTCGATATTGGTCGCGGTGCCAAAGTCCACCACGATTGCCGGCGCGCCGTAGAAAGTTTCGGCCGCAACGGCGTTAGCGACGCGGTCGGCACCTACGGCCTGGGGACGCGCCGCGCGCAGTTTGGTCACCGCGGCCGTCTGCGGTCCGATGACGATGGCGTCTGCGGCAATGCGGTCGGCCACGGCGTGCCATTCGCGCGAGAGCTGCGGCACCACGCCCGCAAAGGCGATCGCGTCGACCGCGTCGAGCGAAAGGCCGTACATCTTAAAGAAACCCATCAGGCGCACATGGATCTCGTCGGCGGTATAAGAGCGGTCGGTGGGCATGCGCCACGACTGCACCAGCTCGTCTCCGTCAAACAGGCCCATGGCCGTCTGCGTATTTCCCATATCGATAGCGAGCAGCATGTCTACTCCCGGTGTTGGCATAAAAGGACGCGCACCATTGTATACGTGCCGTCGACGGCGCTCGGCTGCGATTCGTTTACGGTGATAGGGGCTGAGGGGTTTTAAATATGAAGGAATTATGCTCTACGAGATTTTCCTTGCCGTTTACCGAACTCCCGTGTAATATTCTTTCTTGCGCACATGAGGCGCCCAGACATTGCGGGGTGGAGCAGTCTGGTAGCTCGCCGGGCTCATAACCCGGAGGTCGTAGGTTCAAATCCTGCCCCCGCGACCAAGACTTTTAGCAGCTCAGAGGCATTGTTCCTCTGGGCTGTTTTCTTTTTTGACTTTCAATCTTGGTCGAATTTTGGTCGAAATCAATTAATTACGGCATTTTTCGAACAGGATGCCTGCTTGAACCATCTCCACACTGGTTGACGCCGGTTGGCGATGAGTTCAGCAGGATCGTTCGGCGCTCCTCCACGCTTTCTGCGCTTTATTTGAGAGTTACCAGACAAGAATGACGAAGTCCCTCTAGCTCTGGCGGGCCTATGCCGTGGGCATGGGTGGGGCCCCACCGGGGGCGGGCCTTATTTGGAAAGAGGCGGTTACAAGACCGTAGATTGCTCTTGGTCGAATTGGCCTGAAATGAGATTCGGGTCGCTACGCCCATTATCTAAAATGGTGACATCTGAGCTGTAACAAAGGCGCCGCTATATGAATACGGTCTACGGTGCTCTTGACCCTATCGTTAACGGGTTGGTATCGAACAATCTGGCGCGATGTTGGGGATGAGCTGCGGCAGTACGACGCTTTTGGCCGACCGGCTGATAAGTGGGCTGATAGGCCCTCTCGTCTCTACGCTATCTGCCACGAGTTTTCGGGAGCGCGCGAGATGCCGATGACGTTCGAGGAGGCCGAGGAGGAGCAGGAGCGCGAGCCTTGGGAAGATGAGCTCATCAGTTTCGTCTTCACGGACAGCGACATAATCGCCGCGTCGTTGACGAACGGCACCTGATAGCGCCTCTCCGCGGATCGAGTGGTTCGTTTTTCAAGGGAAGGCAAACCGCATGACTAAGAAGAGATATATTTTGCTATTCGTGTACCCGTGCGAGCTGAAGGACGTCGACGAACGTCGTGGGCTCCTGCTACGGTCGTTTGATGGCGAGAGGCTCTACAATGGTGCCAGATTATCGGTCGAGAGGGTGACGGATGAAGACTTATAACCTGGACACCATTCAGAAGGTTCCCCTGCGCGAGGTGTGGCCGCATGAGGCCCACGACTTCACCAAGTGGCTGGCCGAGGAGCAGAATCTCGCAACCCTCGGGATGGCGGTCGGAATCGAGCTCGAGCTAATAGAGACGGAGTCGTCGGTCGGCTCGTTCAACGTGGATATCTACGCGCAGGAGTCCGGTACGGGCCGCAAGGTGATCATTGAGAACCAGCTCGAGGACACCAACCACGATCATCTCGGCAAGGTGATCACGTATGCCGCCGGCAAGGGCGCCGAGGTCGTCATCTGGGTCGTGGCGCACGCCCGCGACGAGCATCGCCAGGCCATCGAGTGGCTCAACCAGCACACCGACAGCGACTTCGGGTTCTTCCTGGTCGAGGTCGAGCTCTGGAAGATCGGGGGTTCCCTGCCCGCCCCGCGCTTCGGCGTGGTCGAGCAGCCGAACGAGTGGACCAAGACCGTGAAGCTCTCCGAGGGGCTCAGCGAGACCGAAAAGGTCAAGCTGGCGTACTGGACGGCCTACCGCGATGTGGCAGGCGGCCATCCGGAGTTCCTCAAGGAGTTCAGCCCGCAGAAGCCCAGCAAGGACCATTGGTCGACGCTTCGCCTGGGGGTCTCGGCATACCATCTCGCCCTGCTCATCGATACGCAAAAGGGCCGCACGGGCATCGAGCTGTACGTGGACGACGACAAAGAGATCGGGCACCGCGCCATCGCCAACAGCGGGATCTTCGAGGAGCGCCTCGGGCTGGCGGCGGTGACCTTCGATGCGAAAAAGGCATCGGGGCTGCGCTTCTACAAGGCGGGCCACCCCATCAAGGGCCACCAGGACGCATGGCCGGGGTACATCGAGGAACAGCTCGGATGGGCCATCGAGATGAAAAAAATAATCGCGGAGATCGAGCTCTAAAAAATGCCCCGGCAGTAAAATTGCAGGGGCGTTTTCTATTGACGGGATTCAGCGCCGGCCGTTTCGGTCCGGATGCGCCGCTCGGCCTCTTCGAGGTCCCTGACAATCCTTCCCAGCGCCATGTAGTAATGCGCGAAGACCGGGTCCTCCTTGCCGGACCGGTTCTCGCAGCAAAAGAGCATCGACTCATGAAGGCAGGCGAGCTCGTAGACGATGTCTTCGAGTTCCATATGGCTCCTCTCGAAAAGTGAATAGCGGTTCAGATGGTATCGATGTTGGGCGTGGGCTGCCGGCGTCCGCCGTGAATCGGCCACGGCTCCGCGGCCGGGTGGCACCTCCGCTACGCCGCGTCAAGGGGGCCCATGAGACCCCGCACAAACCTCCGCTCCGCTCCGGTTGGTGGAGGTCGTCATGGACCTCCCTTGACCCGCCTTCGCTCCGGTGCGGCTTTGCAGGGAGCAAAGCCGACGACGACGCACGGCGTCGCCATTCAGCTTTGCCCGCAGGGGCGAGATGTTGAGGGCAGGTTGCCCGGAACGGAGGAAGACATGCAGCAGCTGATGACCGAGGAAATCGCCAAGACGGTGCCGAGGCTCTACGAGCAGGACGGGGCAGAGGACCCCACAGTCTACGCCCACTACTTCTCGTGCGTGAACGGATGGGACTGGTGGCTGCTCGAGTTCGACGGAACGGACGAGGCGTTCGGCCTCGTCGAGGGCTACGACGACGAGCTCGGCTACTTCAGCATCAAGGAGATGGCCGAGCTGAACCGCCAGATGGGGTTTGCCGCCGTCGAGCGCGACGAGCACTTCTCCCCGAAGCCGCTCAGCGCCGTCAGGAGGAGGTAGCCGCATGGTCACGGTCGAGTTCGACTCCATGGGCGAGGCGGTCCGCCTCGCCCTCGTGGCCGATGAGTACGTGGGCGGCGGCCTGGCCGTCCTCCTCCTCGACGCCACGAACCCGCGCTCCGAGGGCTACATGGCCGAGTGGGGCGTGCTCACGGCGAACGGGCCGGCGGCGGCCGAGTGGTGCCGCGGACGCGGCAACATCGCCATCGACGCCGACGTGCCCGCGGCGCTCCTCGAGGCGCTCGAGGCCGCCGGCTTGCTCCGCATGGCCGGCCGCTCGGCGGCGTCCGGGATGGCCCGCTACCCGCTGGCCACGGTCGCCGGGCACGTCCTCGCCGACATGGGCGGCCTGCCCGAGACCCTCGAGGAGGCTCTCGGCTCGACAGTCGTCATCGAGTACGAGTCGGGCGGCGACGGCGGCGCGTTCGAGGTGGGGACCGCGCCGGCCGGATCGGCAAAGCTCGAGCGACTCATCGCCGCCGCGAGGTCCGAGGCCGATGCGTTGGCGGGCGCCGGCGGATGGGCTGCCGTCCGGGTTGGGTTCGGGGATGCCGAGACCATCGACTGCGAGACGGGCCGGACGGTTTACGTCGCGGGGTGAAATGGGAGGAGGGCGCGGGCGCGGTCCGGATGGGCCGCGCTTTTCCTTTCCCGGGGATGCGGAACTCCCACCGTCCAAGCGCCTCGGACGGTGGGGGCTGGATACGACGATATACTGCGCGTGCAACGGGGACACGCGCCTCCTTTTCGGTTGACTCCACCAGTTCGTACAGAGACTTTTCGATTTCCCGCTTTGATTTGGAGGGCTGTAATTCCATATTTCTGGAATACGGCACGAGGCTGAGCTTCGAAATCGCGTCTTGCGTCGGTAGATTGTTCCGCGTCCGCGACCAGTTTTTCAAGGGTGCTAAGCTGGGACTGTATTGAGAGTTCGTTTAGGTGGTTCACATTGTCCATAGCGGTGACCACCAATGTTGAATAGCTGTCTTGAAAGACTGTGTCACGCTAGTGTCGGTATCGATTTGATACTACGAACAAATTAGAACTAAATGGATATAGTTTCCATACTAATTAAAACAAATTTGCATTCAAGTTTTTATTTAAACTTGATTTAAGGCGGAGTGGAATGTGGGCGCGCAAGGAGATGCGGAATCGATGAGAGCCTCAAAAAAATTTACTGCAGTGTCATCATCTTTCATCCTCTCTATTCTTCCATTTCTGATTCTATGGGCGGCTTGGTCAGTCCTCCCTGATACAATTCCCGCTCATTGGAGTGGGGGTGTGGTTGATCGATGGGGTAATAAGCTTGAATTGCTGGTTGTTCCGCTGTTTTCTCTGATTGGTTCTATTGCAATTTCTGTGTACCTTATTGTTTCCACGCGGCGAAGAGAGTTCGCGGATTTCTCTGCTCGAATGCGACGGGACTTTGTTGCGTGCTATATTTCCAGTCTTCTTTTATCGACAACCTGCTCAGTGATAATTGCCGTTTGGGTTCAGTTGATTCTTACGCAAAGCACTGCGGTTGATGGGGGGCTTGGACTATCGATCCTGTATTCCCTTCCCGGGCTATATGTGATCTTGTGCGCTTTGCCGCCTTTTTATGCGAGCGGCGAGAGCAAAAAGGCAGAGCGCCTGATAACAGTTCTTATTGGCGGCGCGGAGATTGTTCTTTGTGGAATAGTGCTTGAAGGTTCGGCTGCCTCTTGTGCGATGATTGGACTGATGATTCTGTTCTGTGCGTTTGAGATTGTGTCACAGGTAAGGGATAGCCGGTCCTTATGAGTTGAATTACGCGCGTGCGGATATAAAGGGTGGCATGTTAAGCTGGTCGTTTTCTCGTTCTGGGACATTTGCAGTAGGATGAGTGGGACTAGGCGCGCTGCGGTGTGACGGTGACGGTTGAGACTTGTATCGCTGCAAATCCGCTGATGCACATTTTGCTATTGGGCTTGAAGGTGGGACCGACAGGCCTTTGTTTGGGATGTTCTGGTCGTCCAACGCGTGTTGCACGGCTTTATATTGTTACGCTCGTTCGGCGCTCCGTTGGAGCATTTCCGGGTTTGTCGGCATCATGACTTGGCCAAGTGACACGCTTGCCGGGACGGTTGTAACGCCGCGCCGGTTCCGTGTGCTCCTTCGTTGTTGGCCTGTCCAGCCGGGGGCGGATTCGGCCTCATGTTGTGGCGCACGGCCTTCAGGGGCTTCCCCTGGCGAGTTATGTTCGTCCGTATGGGTAAGGGTCGGGTTGAGCTGACAATCCCGTGTCGGAAGGGGCTTACACCACGCGCGCGATGACAGAGATTGAGTGGCTGGGCGGCCGTGTGACGAAGGTGCCGGAGCTCGCCCGGGGCGATGCGTTCGGCGAGAGCGTCCAGGCGGAGCTCGATTTCGGGTTCGACGATGTGTTGGAGGGCCTTTGGGTCGAGGTGCGCCATCATGAGCCGGATGAGGACTCGGACGGCGACCCGCGCGGGAGGGGCTGCGCACCGTACGCGGACTGCCGGTACAGCCTGGTCGAACCGTCGGACCTCGACCGTGTCTTCTACATCCTTTACAAGGGGCAGCCGAGGGTCTGCCGCGTCGCGGGGGAGCTCGTGAGCCTTTCGCGGGCCTGCGCGTTGTCCTGCCTCATGCTCGGATCTCCCTACCCGCCAGGCGCCCTCGAGGCCCTGGCCGCGTGCGCTCGATACCTCTGCGGTCCGGCTTTCACATCCGACCTAATATGAGAAAGCCATTGTCAATAGGCGTGTTTGTTCGAGCCCGGTTTTAAACCGGGCTTTTTCGTTTCCCGTCGGGAGGGCCCGCGCACGCTGCACGTTTAGTCGACGCTTGCCTGGCAAGCTAATATCCGCGGGCTCTTGCGGGCGCGCTGCCGGCGGTCAGCCCGGTATGTCCGCGCACCCCACCGCATTTCGATTCTCCGTCCGGCGCGCTCGTCCGAAACCAGTCTTGTTCACGGGCGCGGCCCTTGGGCTGCCCAAAAAGGGCTCGTGAACGCGCGCCGGCGATGCGTCGAGGCGCGGGCCCTCCCGGCGGGAGGCTTGTTGTCCGACGGGGTCAGCTGAGGGTCCCCTCCGCCCGGCGCCCGATCTCCCAGACCCAGCAGGCGAGCTCGCGCGCGACGGCGGCGTTTGCCTTGCACGAGCTCTTGCCCGCCGCCGCCAGCGCCTCGCGGCGGCGGCAGAGCCTGGCGGTGCAGTCGTCGGCGCGCGCCCGGATCGCCGCGGGGACGTCCGCGCCGGGCGCCGGGGCCTTCGGGCGGGGCGTGCACGTCAGGTAGTGCCACGCCGACTCCACCAGTGCC
The DNA here is from genome assembly GCA_958413895.1 of uncultured Collinsella sp. Classification (GTDB taxonomy): domain Bacteria; phylum Actinomycetota; class Coriobacteriia; order Coriobacteriales; family Coriobacteriaceae; genus Collinsella. The sequence continues at coordinate 6,100 of CATYVQ010000010.1, read as the reverse complement.
GTCCTGGCGAGCCGGTTGCCCGTCTTGGTTATCCCGCCGCGCCGCTCGGTCTCGCCGCTCGAGCGCTCCGACGGGACCAGCCCGCACCAGCTCGCGAAGGCCGGGGCCGTCCGGAACCTCGTGAAGGAGCCCGCCTCGGCCGCGAGCCTGAAGGCCGTCAGGGTGTCGACCCCCTTGATGCAGGACAGCGCCTCCACCGTCGCCCGCCAGCGGTCGGTGCCCGCCAGCGCGACGACCCTCCTCTCGAGCTGCCGGCGGTCCGACTCCGCGCACCTCGCGGCCGTGACGTAGTACTCGAGCACGTCGCGCTGGGGCCCCTCGAGCCTGATCCCGGATATCCACCTCCAGTGGGCGCGCGTCCAGGATCCCTTCCTCGTCCCGTCGGCGTTGCGCTCGTCCCAGACGTGGCCCAGCTTGATCAGGACCATGTTGAGGCGCTGCCTGGCGCGGCGGTACTCCACCGTGGCGTCGTCGAGGGCGCGGTCGAGGTCCCGGGCGGCCTCGACGGCCGCATCGGGCAGCGGGACCTCCACGATGTTGTGGGTGGCGAGCATGCGGGCGATGAACTCGGCGTCGCGCCGGTCGTTCTTGCGGCGCGCGTCCGCCGCCGGCCTCTGCATCTTGGAGACGGCGGCCATGGCGCAGTCGAGGCCGAGCGCGCGCAGCTCGCGCGCCATGTGGAAGCCGGTGGGGCCGCTCTCGTAGCAGGCCCTGGGCTCCTCGAACCCGAGGGCCCACTCCGCGATCTCGGAGGCGTCGGTGCCGAAGCTGCGGCGCACCACCTCGCCGGTGAAGGGGTTGAACGCCGCGGCGGCGACCGATCGCGCGTGGACGTCCAGGCCGATGGAGGTAACATGGGGCATGGGAAGCCTCCTCCCCGCAGGTGCGGTAAGGGCTACCGCACGGGCCGATACTCAAAGCCCATTGTGGCATCCCGAGCCCGCGGAAAGAAACTGCGCCGCGGGGGAGGCGACCCAAATGGCTTTCTCATATCGTCTTTCGTTGCTTCGAACGTTGCTTGAGTGCCTCGGTAAGCCCGATAAGCGCCGTGAGGAGCGAGACCAAGGCGGTCAGGAGCTTCACGAAATCAATCAGATCGGTCATGGGCATAAATGGAGGGCTCTGCCCGGCACGAGGGCTGCCGACAGCAAGGACGATTCTATCAGAGCGGCTGACTCCCGCCCGATATTACCATCCCACCGCGCCTGTGCAAAAAAGAGGGCCGCCAAACAGCGACCCTCCAGCGAAAGTGCACGTTATTTAGGACAGTCATATTCTTTAAAAATAATGGCTGTTGTAGAATTACATATAAGAGTCACCCGGAAGGAGCGATCGATGAAAAGCAAACGATTTATCCTGAATGCACTTCTGGTAGTAGCAATATTGACGCTCTTGGTCTTCTCCTACTCATACATGAATCAGCCAAGATTTGGATATGCTTTATACGCTGTTTTTTCCGGCGAAACAACTTACAACACTTACAACACTATAGGCTTCATTGACGCAATCTTTTTCTATGTAGTCGGCCCCGTATCAAGCGAACTGATCGCTTTTGTTGTCAGCTACAACCTGAATCAACAAAGCCAAACTCACTCAGCGACTTCGGCCAAACAAGGAATCAATCTCTTCGTAATAATGATAATTCTGCAAATTGCGACTGTGTTGATTATCGCCCTGACCGCAATAAACGTTTTGAAGTATGAGTTCGGATTCATCGTGAGCTGTCTCATGGCAATTGCCGCGGGTATAGCGGTTTCGTATACGACACCGGCAAAGAAGTAGCTCAACTAACAGGGCCTATTTGGAATCCGAATCGTCCATGGAGCCGTCGATGCCGGTTTTGGTGTCGTCCGTATTGGAATCGTCATCCTTCGATATGTGCGATACGGCTCGTTAGTAGCCCTGGCCGTAGCCCTGACCCTGCTGGCCTAGCAGCTCCTCCAGATGCTGGCGCAGCTGTTCGTCGGTAATACCGCCGTTGCCGGTGTCGGTCGCGCTGTCGTTCTGCTGCTGGTTCTGCAGCTCCTCGTCGGAGCCCAGCTCGACCGTGACCTTCTTCTCGTCCTTGCCGCGCATGAGCGTGATCTCGACCTTCTCGCCCACCTCGTGGCTGCGCAGCGCGATGATCAGGCCATCGGCGCTCGTAATCTCGTCGTCACCCAGCTTGGTGATGACGTCACCTTCCTGGATGCCGGCCTTGGCGGCGGGACCGTCCTCGACGACGCTCGCCACATACGCACCGCTATCAGTGCTGAGCCACGCGCGCTGCCGCCTGGGCACGGGCATCGGTTGGTACGGCGGCGTCCACGCTCGCAGGCGCTTCGAGATCGATGTCCACACCGTCATCAAATAGGCTCGATTGCTCCATGGCGGTACTCCTTCGCTCGATTTCAAACGGATACAAGAGCACCACCGTTACGACGGACGTCCCGGTTCCGTGCATAACGAAAAGTCAACCGAGGGTTTTGTCCCGTCAAGATGCCGAACGAGAATTACGTACCGCCAAGAGCCTCAAAACACGCCCCTCGCGGGACAGAATCCTCACTCGATTTCTATGCGGAGCAGAAACCTCAATCAATCATCCTCCGCAACGTCTATCCACCAAAAAGGCCGCCCCACGTGGAGCGGCCTTTGCTTGCAGCTTTTTACTGATAGTTACTCAAAATTTATTCCAACACATCCACAGAAGAGCAGCGAATCGTATTTCTCTTTCGGGAATCGAGAAAATAGCCTACCTTGACTTTAGACCCAACGCTCACGGGGCTATCGCTTGCATAGCGCGTATGTTCTGAATCAACCAGAATGGTCAGACGATCAGACCCGTCGTTATATGGATCTTCGCTTTCGACCGACATGGTAAAATCGCCAGAGCTGTCAACGTTCAACACCGATCCGCTCACGAACCACAAATGTGAATAGTCACCTCCGCTATCTTTTTGGCAACGCTCCACTTTTAGAAATAGCGCAGAGAATGCGAACACGGCAACTGATATAGCGATGAAAACCTTAACGCCACCCACCTTGCCATGAAATCCAAATTTATTCGCCAAAGAAAAATACCCCTGCCTTATCCGTGTAATTAGCATAGTACTACGTTAACGTGCTCATGGCTGTGGGTTGGTTTAACCTACAGCCATGCTAAAGTTGCCAAAAGGGGCACAAAGGCCAATACGTTTGCGCCATGCCGGCACAGCGACCTGGCATCGTATGCACCGGCGGGATCATCGCTGGCCTGCAAGGAGGGCATATCCACGGGCTCGTGGTCGCCGGAGGCCTCGTGATGCAGCACGCGCCGGGCGGCGACTGGAAGCGCGTCGATTGGGATGCACTTGCTGCCTGGCTCGGCAGATACGGTTACAAGGTCGCTGATTGCGAGACGGAGGCCCTTCCGACCGCCGACGCGTCGAGGCGATTACGCGAGTGGGAACGCAAGGGTAAAAACGCATCGTCACTGAATCAGTGAGTCAGTATTCTTTAGTGTTAGATGATGGATATTGAAATTAATTAGCGAGATAATGTGCATATCTCATAATGTATGCGTTTCACCATGAGAGAGGGGTCTGTCATGAGCTGGAAACCGAGAAAATGCGTTATCGCCGGTCTCGTGACAGCCGGTCCTGGCGGCGCCTTGTTTGCAACCGCAAGGGCATCGTACCGACTTTTCACTTGCATGTTCTGAAAGGCAGTTGCCATGCAGTCGCAAAATCAATCGAGATACTTGACCACAATCGGCTTTGCCCTGCTTGCATTACTCTTTGCTAGCGACCTTTTGCTGAAACCGCCCAAGGAACTCGTTTTGCTTGCCATAGACTGCATTTCCGCCCTTTACTTTACGGCAACCCTATTCGTCGGACTAAAGGAGAGGAAAAAAGGCGCAGTCGCCGCATCCGCCGTATGCTTGATCATAACCATTGCATCATTCTTTATCTGACACATTGGTGATTTAGGGGCGATATCGTAGGAATACGACCGGGAGAGTCGGGACCAGATTGCCCGGGTCGCTCGGTCGGCTGTTTAATAAGCGCTAACGGTTGAGTTGTCGCAGCATAATCGCGGCTGCAAATATGTGACCATATGACCATGCTAACATGTGCGCACAGTCATATGGTCACGGCTGTTGATTGGTGCCTTAGAAAAATTGAAATCGTCCCAACGAACCATCGTCAATCGTCCCAATAAATTACCGTCAATCGTCCCAATAAGTAATCGTTATTTGTCCCAACGACGCAGATAGACGCTATAATTTCAAGTGGATGATTGGAGGGAAAGCCGATGGATAGGTATATAGGACGGTGCGTCGACTGCTTGGTCGAGCGCGACCTTGGCATTTTCGGTGCCGTGCTCATTCAGGGGCCGAAATGGTGTGGAAAGACAACGACAGCCCAGAGATTTGCCGAGTCATCGTTATCTCTCTCCGACCCATCTGGCGGTTTTGCTGCCCTCCAGCTCGCTCGTCTCGATCCGGCCCAGGCAATTGTCGGACCGACCCCGAGGCTTGTCGACGAATGGCAGGAAGAACCGAAGCTATGGGATGCCGTGCGATTCGAATGCGATGCCAGGGGAGGGGAGCCAGGACAGTTCATTCTCACCGGATCTGCGACGCCGCGAGCCGAGAACCAGCCGATGCACAGCGGTGTGGGTCGAATCGCCCGTTTGCGGATGGATACCATGACGCTTTTCGAGCTCGGTATTTCGTCGGGAGCGGTCTCGCTTGGTGCGCTGCTCGATGGCGATCCCGTTGCGGCGTCACTCGGATCCATCGCCGGTATCGCCGGTATCGCGGATTTGCTCTGCCGCGGCGGTTGGCCCCAAGCGGTCGGTAAGACGACTGCCGACGCGATGCGGATAGCCGCCGCCTATATTGACGGTGTTTGCGAGTCTGACGTTTCGAGGGCGGATGGAGTGAAACGCGACTCGGTTAAGGTAAGGGCCTTGCTCTCGTCGCTTGCACGCAATGAATCGACCCTTGCCGGCATGAGGTCCATCGAAAGGGATTTGGGCGTTGACGTCTCAAAGAATACGATTACCGGCTACATGGACGTGCTGCGCCGTATCAATATCGTCGACGACGTCCCCGCGTGGCATCCGGCTCTCAGGTCGCCGGTGAAGTTGCGGCAGGGCGCGAAGCGGCACCTTGCTGACCCATCGCTCGCCGTCGCCCTCATCGGTGCGGACCCGGAGTCGTTGTCATCCGATCCGAAGACCCTTGGCTTGCTCTTCGAATCCCTCGTGCTGCACGATCTCAAGGTTTACGCGGCGGCCAGCGATGCGACCGTATCTCACTACCACGACGCTGACGACCTGGAGGTCGACGCGATTGTCCATCGTCGTGACGGCTCGTGGGTTGCCGTTGAGGTCAAGCTCGGGAGCCCCCAAGTCCCAGAGGCAGTGGAAAATCTGCTTCGACTCGAGCGAAAGCTGGTCGATCGCGGGGAGAGGCCGCCTGCGGCGAAACTCATCGTCATCGGGTTTGGTATGCCGGCTCACGTAACTGGCGAAGGCATCGTTGTTGCTCCGGTCGATACGCTCGGAATCTAAAGCTATTTGCATTTCCAGAAATCATCTAGAAGGTGCCTGGAGGATTTCTGGAAACAACCGGTATTTTGATCTGGGCTAAGAAAGGTTGCGGGTCCAAATTCCGTGCTGCGTGGAGCCGGTGATTTTGTTCAGGAACTCGCGCTGCTCCTCGGTTGCGAGGATGTAGGTAGAGCAGCCACTGAGCATCTGGTCGACGTCTGTGATTCCGGACGCCTCCCATCCCAAGATGCTGACGGCCTTGAGCGTCAGGCAGTTGAGGAACATGTAGGACGTGTTCTCGACGTTCGAGGTGTCAAGACGGTCGAGATCAAAAAGCTCCGTGACGCTTGAGCATCCCCTGAACATGCCCTCCAGGGTCGTGCAATCCGATGTATCGAGTTTCGATAGGTCGATTGGGTCAGACCGTCGAACAGGTATCTACCGCTCTCTGGATCCCAGGTATCCAGGACAACGACCTCACGGATTCGATTCCTGTAGGACTACCACGGTTGCTTTCCGAATTCGTCCGTGTGTACGGATGAATGCGGGGTTCAATACCCCGGCGGCCTGATCGGCAGACCGC
>CATYVQ010000009.1 GCA_958413895.1 uncultured Collinsella sp. | reverse complement strand
AAAGGGAAGAGGCGGGGTATGCCCCGCCTCTTACACCACATCTCTGCGCGCTACCAAGCAAGACAACGTTATTCCCCATAAGTTCAATAAAATAGGCTTCCTAACGATAATGGATACCGTTAGGAAGCCAAAAAGACGTAAGACATATGTGACTATCTTGGCAACAGTACTCATATTTGGCATTGTTTGACCACGTGGTATATAGCTAACCCCCTCAAACAGCCCAAAACGCCTATTTTGATGCGCGCTCCGCCGCCTCAATCACGTGTTTGGCGAGAATCGCGGTGGTCACAGCCCCCACGCCGCCCGGCACGGGCGTGATGGCGTTAACGACCGGCTCCGCAGCATCAAAATCGATGTCCCCGACCAGCTTGCCAGCGTCCTCATCCCAGTTAATGCCCACATCAATGATCGTCTGGTCCTCGCGGACCGCATCCGCGCCAATCGTGCGTGCGCGTCCAACGGCGGCAACCACAATGTCGGCAGCACGGCACTCGGCAGCAAGGTCGCGCGTATGCGTATGGCACGTCGTCACGGTCGCATTGCGCGCCGTAAGCATGGCGGCAACGGGACGACCAATCACCAGAGACCGACCGACGACCGCAACCTTGGCCCCATCCAGCTCAACACTGTAATGGTCCAGCAACGCCAACACGGCCTCGGCCGTGCAGGGAGCAAAGCCCTCGCCACGACCCGAAAGCGTGGTAAGCAGCGAGGCCGGCGTCATGGAGTCAACATCCTTGGCGGGATCGAGCGCTGCGGCGACGGCGTTCTCGTCAAGGCCGGCGGGCAGCGGGCGGAACATCAGACAGCCATGAACAGCCGAATCGGTATTGATGTCCTCGATGGCCGCCAACAGCTCGTCCTGCGAAACATCGGCAGAAAGCAAAACGCGGCGAGCCTCAATGCCAACCTTCTCGCAGCGCTTGAGGGCACCGCGCTCGTAGGACAGGTCGTCCTCGCGCTCGCCCACACGAACAATGGCCAGCGTCGGCACAACGCCACGTTCGCGCAGGGCTGCACAGCGAGCAGCAAGTTCCTCGGTCAAAGCGCGAGCAACGGGAGCACCCTTCAGCAGTTCAGCCATGGCTATCCTCTCTTCCTTGCAGCGTCGGAGGCGCGGCGCGCCAGCGCATCGGCGCGCGGCAACCATGTGTCGAGCAACTCATCACACGCCGTCTCGAGCTCCTCAGCACGAGCGCGATCTTTCATAGACGTGGTGTTCGCAAAGAGCGTCAAGCTCGCGCCCTGCATAGCGGCACGGCAGAACACGGCGCCGCACGCCACATCGGACAGCAGCTGACGCGAACCCTTGTCGGCCATGTCCTCGAGCAGCGCCAGCGCACGCCCGCAGGCATCCATAATGCGATACGGCGGCATAGCGGCCACATGCAGCGCATCCTGAATCGCGGTCGCTCGAGCCGGATCGTCACGCGGAATACCGTACGCCGCGGACACCCGCCTGTAGGCACGAACGTCCTCGGAAACCAACTCGACAAGCTCCTGGGCCAGCTCATCAGCCTGGGCAAACGCGCGCGTCAGGTCATCCGCACGATCAGCAAGCGCGGGATTAGTCGCACCGTAGCGGGCAACCATTCCGCACAGCGAGGCGCCCAGCGCGCCCACAAAGGCGCTCGCGCTGCCACCGCCGGGAACCGGCTCGCGCGCGGCAAGCGCCTCGGCAAACCCGCGGCAGGTCTTGTCCATCATCTCTTGGCTCATACGCATGCACCTTCAAGTCATATACATCGGTCGGGTGGAAACCGCCGACCGACCGCATCGATTACATAATGGTGCTAAGTCTAGCCCATAAGTACATAAGCGTCAGCGCACCTGGCCATCGCGGATTTCTATGACGAACGATAGGCGTCGGCACCGCAAACATGGGACACATGGCCCACCTTTCGAGACTTCCGGGCAGCGGCAACTGGGGCATACATATAGGTAAGGAGCCCTATGTTGGGGCAAGCTCATCACGGCACCGGACGACGAATGGAAGAATAACCGCACAGTAAACAAAGACATCATGCGCATGCGTAACCGCCGCCCCAGCGATCCGCGGCACACGATGTCCCTGGCAGACAAGGAGGACGCCACCATGAAGAAAAAGACCCTATCGATCCTTTCCCTTTGCATCGCCCTCTTTGCCGCGCTCGCCCTTGTGGGCTGCGGCGGGAGCGCATCGGGCGGCGGCAGCGCCCCCAAGAGCGAGAGCAAGGAAAAGGCCCCCGTCGCCAAGAAGACCGACTACATCTGGTTTAAGGTCGAGATGCCCGAGGGCGTCGGCGTAAGCGACTCTGCCGGCAAGAATGCCGACAGGGTCCAGCTCACCTTCCCCGAAGACGAGAACGCCTCGGCCGATCGCTTTATCCCCGTTTGGAAAAAAGCGCTGACGGCCGAGGAATCCCACGCCGACCAGGCGGAAAAGAAGGGGGATACGTTCCAGTGGAAGGATGGCGGGTCCGTCGAGTATAACGGCAGGACGTGGCTCGTCGGAACATACGAGGACAACAGCGGCATCTCAACCATGCTTTTTACCGATGTTGAGCCGGGAAGCGTCTACGTCCTCATCTCGAACTTCGACCAGCACAAGAAAGAAGCCGAGGCACTCCTCAACTCCATCGAGTTCCCCGATGACATGGAAGAGGCAGTTTCCGAGGCACGCGAAGTCGAGATTTCGAGCATCGAGATCAAGTAACGGGACACCCGCACGCGCCTACGCGCACCCGCGCACATGCGCCCCATTAAAACAACGGGCGCCCAACCCGGGGAGGGCCGACAGCACCAGCCCTCCCCTCTTTTGCGCCCGAACATATTGCCACTTAACGGCGCAAATCCGGCCCTCAGAATGGGACACATGGCCCACCCTAGCGAGCCGTCCACGCGTACAGTAAAGACAGGTAATCCATGGGCGGTTACAGATCGAGGAGGACACGACCATGAAAAAGAAGGCCTTTGCGATTCTCACCCTCTGCATAAGCCTCTTAGCCGCAGTCTCCCTAGTGGGCTGCGGTGGCAGCGGCGGCGCTACCGGAAGCGGCGGTGGCGGCGGAGCAGAAAAGCCAGCCGTGGATATGAGGACCGATTTCATTTGGTTTAAGGTCGAGGTCCCCGAGGGCGTCGAGATCACCGACGTCGCAGGCGACACGGCCGATAGGGCCCAGTTTAAGTTCACCGAGAGCGAGCACGCCAGCGACCGCTTCATCCCCGTCTTCGATCCTGACAAGAACGCCGACGAGCTGTTCGACTACGAGGCAAAGTGGAAGGCCAACTCCGGATGGACCGAGAGCGATCCCGTTAAGTACAACGGCAAGACCTGGCGCAGTGCCTACTTTACGCACTCGGGCGGCGTAACGACCGAATACTTCACCGACGTTGACGGCGGCAGTGTGTATGTGCGTATCGACAACGTCGAGGAGCACAAGGACGCCGTCGAGACCATGATGAAGTCTCTGGAATTTGCCGACGACATCGCCGAGGCCAAGACCGAGGCCATGGACGTCAAGCTCGACGATATCGAGATCAAGCGCTAAGCGACTGGCGAGCGCAACGGGAAACACGGTCGCAGTGCAAACAAGCGACGGTACCCCAGCGCTTCGTACCCAGGGAGGGCCGGTAAACCGACCCTCCCTTTCTTATGCCTGTAGCCGACGAACGCGAGGATGCCGGACGCCGGAACCGCCCCAAATGTGGCAACAGTACGAAAACGACAAACACCCCAACACGTCCGCCCACCGATTTATTGCGCCGCGCAGACAATTAAACCAGCATCTTTAAACATCTGGGCAGTATAGTGACCAAAACTATCGCATAACCGCACTCTGCGAATGGAGAAGTTATGACCGAACACCATGCCATCAGCCGCCGAGCGTTTACGCTGGGCCTAGGGCTTGCGGCGTTGTCACCACTTGCAAGCCTGCCCGAAACCGCAGCGCCGGGCATTCCCCTGCGAGCGGCATTTGCAGACAACACACCCGCACCGTCGGACAGCCTCCACAATTTCGTCATTCGCCTTCGCCCCGCGGGCTATTTTCGCACCGCGAGCGTCAACCAAGACGGCAACGTTCGCGGCAACGTCTGCCACCTGTTTAACGACGGCACGTCCAGCAAGCTCATCCTTGAGAACGTAACGACCAAGAATGACGATACAAACTGGTATGCTATCCGCACCTTGCTCAATTTCGAAGAGCATAAAAAGACGGGCTACAGCATTTAGTCGGTCGACGACGACTCTGACAAAGATGGAAAGGTCATCCACGTATGGGGCGGCGAGTATGACAACAAGCCCAGCCGCGCTTTTGCGTTCGAGCGTCAATCAAACGGAACCTATATCATCCGAGACCGCACGGTCGAGAAAGAAACCGAGAAAAAAGACATTAAGTACCTGGCAATAGAATCGAACGGCAAAGACCAGGACAACAATAAGATCTGCCATAAGAGTGAGAGCATTCCGTGGGAGCTCGAACTTATCGGTTACGACATGAAAAAGAACGATGCCACGGTTAGCAGCATCGACTGGATCACGTATAGCAGCTACGTCGATGGGCCATGTTGGATGAGCCACGTCGACGACGACAAGTACCTCGACGAACTGAGCATCCCGGGTACGCACGATTCGGGCACCTGCAGCGTGGACAACGACACTGAGCCCCAATCCTCGCAAGTAAAATGCCAGCAGGATTACATTCCCACGCAGTTGCTCGAGGGAATCCGCTATTTTGATATCCGGCTCGGAAAGGGCGATGACCCCGGCATCGACCACGGGATTTTCTACCTACTCAAAAAAGACGGGAACTATCTGCATCTCTCCGATGTCATCGGGTACTTCAAAACGTTTTTGAACGAAAACCCGTCAGAAGCGCTCATCATGCTCGCATCGCGCGGCAACGATGAGGCTACCGACGAAAGCATAACGACGGCCTTCGCCAAGGTTATGGCCGATAACCCCAACCTGTTCTACACGTCGAGCCACGTCCCCACGCTGGGCGAGGTGCGCGGAAAGATCGTCCTGCTGCGTCGATTTGGGCTCGCCGGCAACAGCGTAAGCGGCCACACGTGGGGCCTCGACCTCACCCAATGGGATGACAAGATCAAGGCGCATTCCGGGCAGTCGATGTGTCTCGTCCAAGACGCGCGGGGATTTGAAGCCATAGGGGAAACGGGCAATGAAGAGCCCTATTGCACCAAGGTATATGCCCAGGACAAGTACAAACTCACGGGAACCGACAAGCTCAGCTGGGTCGATAATGCGCTGAAGGAAACGACCGGGCGCACGTGCAACAAGGTGGACGTCGTGGACGATGCCGGGGCCGAGGTGCAAGTCCAGGAGCGTTGCTGGTCTATCAACTACACCAGCTGCACGGGCTTGTCGCACGGAGGCAATCCTTTTACCTCGGCACGAGTAGTCAACGAGCATCTGTACAAGAGCCCGTACATCAATCCCAGCGGCACCGAGGATACAAAGTCAGATTACCTCAAGCACATTGGCATCATCGCATCCGACTTTGTTGATGCGGCGCTGGCCCGGAGCATCTACCAGCGCAATTACAATTACGATACGAAGCACACGCAGTCGGCTTCGTGCTGCCTCCCGACCCGCATGCGTATGACGTACGGCGACTCGCTGAGCGATGCCTCGCTCCAGGATGGCAAGACCGTTGGCGAGGGCCATTTCCGCCTTGTCGACAGCAGCAACGTACTCAACGTGGCGGCTTCGGGCCATGCGTTTACCATCGAATACGTGGATGTCGACGCCTTGGGCAACGAGACCGTTACGGGGCTGCAGGGATCCGTGCCCATCGATATCGATCCGCGCGCACTGACACCCCACTTTGAGGGGCTCGAAGGCCTTAAGGCCGGCGAGGATGTGCGCACAAAGGTCGCGGCGCTGCTCGAGGGCAAACTCGAAAACGATGCCTGCACGGCTCAGCTCGAGTTTGTGCACGACGCGGACGGCGCTCCGGGCACGGCAATGGTCGAGGGCGAGGCATTTACCGCGGGAACGTACTGGGTGCGCGCGAACGGTCTTTTTGGGCGACGCGGCGCAAAACTACAAGCTTGCTAATGACGGAGCCGCGAGCTTTACCGTAGCGGCCTCGAGCAGTGCAGGCGGCACCGGCACCGACGGTGGCACGGGTTCCAACGCAGGCAGCGCTGATAAGAACGGTAAGGGCAACAAGGGCAAGAACTCGGGCGGAAAACTCGCCGACACGGGCGACGGCTCTGGCATCGCCGCCGGGCTCGCTGCCGCCGCCGTAGCGACAACGGTCGCCGGCGCGGCAATGCTTGCCAACGACCGCGAAAACGCTGGGGACGGTAGCGAATAGGCAAGCCGGCCTTTTAGACACATCGACTCAATGGGGGGCGCAGGACACCGTTCTGTGCCCCCGATTTTTACCTTGGCCCGAACGCCGCCATAGGCTACATCACCATGTTCAGCGCGTTAACAAACTCCTGGGCCTTCGCACGGCTGCTCAGACTAAAGACGCAAGCGGTTAACAGTCGATTGCGCAGAAAAACATTGCGGCCTTTGATTCTGTTGACGCCCGTGATGACCTTAAGGTAGACAATCTCGGTGTGCTTGCCACCAAAAGTGCCCTTCTTGAGCACCTCAATACGGTTGGGGTAGATCTTGACGTCTTTATACCTACCCGAACCTTTGTCCTGGAATAGCAGCGTGTTGTTGTCCATACGCGTCACTCCCGTGGGGTTCGCTAAAACTGCCTCTATGGTCACATTTTAACCACCGCAAGGCTCCCATGCGAAGGTGCCAAACAGCACAGTAATGCGAGTCCGCGCGAGGCTTTAAACTAAATGCGATAAAGATGCATTCCACAAGAGGAAAGTGGGGCGACAGTGATGGGTGAACTGGTAAACCGTGGAGAATCGGCAATCGTGCCCGAAGGTTTTTACAAGCAGGTCTCCTCGATTCTCAACGCCGCTCGCGACAAGGCCTATACCGCCGTTAACTTTGCGATGGTTGGGGCATATTGGGAGATCGGCAAGAGTATTGTTGATGAACAGGGCGGAGAGGAGCGCGCCAAGTATGGCGATGCACTGATCGACGAACTTGCCGTTAGATTGACTAAGGATTTTGGCAGAGGCTTCAACGCCAGAAGCTTAAGATACATGCGTCAGTTTTATCTTGCGTTCCCAATCCGGAACGCGCTGCGTTCCGAATTGAATTGGACACATTACCGCAGGTTATCGCGTATAACCGACCCTGATGCTCGCACCTGGTACATGAACGAATGCGCCGATTCTCGCTGGAGCACGCGTCAGCTCGAACGCCAGATCAACACCATGTTCCGCGAGCGCCTACTTGCCAGCAAGGACAAAGAGGCCGTCACCCAGGAAATCCAAGAGAGCGCCCCGGCTCGTCGCCCCGAGGATATCATCCGCGACCCATATGTACTGGAGTTTTTAGGTTTCTCGGACGATGCTACGTTTCGCGAGAGCGATCTAGAGCAGGCGCTCATCACGCATCTTCAGAAGTTCCTGCTGGAGCTTGGCCGTGGCTTCGCTTTCGAGGCGCGCCAAAAGCGCATCACCTTTGATGGACGCCATTTCTATATTGACCTTGTTTTTTACAACTATCTGATGCGCTGCTTCGTGCTCATCGACCTTAAGACCGATGACCTTACGCATCAGGACCTGGGCCAGATGCAAATGTATGTGAACTACTACACGCGCGAGCTCATGAACGAAGGCGACAATCCGCCCATAGGCATCGTGCTCTGCGCGGACAAAAGCGATTCGATCGTCGAGTACACGCTGCCCGAAGACAACGACCAAGTGTTTGCCGCCAAATACCTGCCGTATCTTCCAAGCAAGGAAGAGCTGGCGCGCGAGCTGAGTGCCGAGTACCGCGCCATCAACGAAGCGACTAATGGCGAAGTGCAAGGATAGCGGCACGTTGCGACCGAAACCACCGCACGCGTGCGAGCCGTCCCGTGCTGCGCTTCCCTACTTCCCAAAGATCGCAGCGAGCAAGCCCTTGCGTTTGGGCTTTTCTTCTCGGTAGGAACCCTCGGCGACCGCTGCAACCTGGCGCGGTTGCTCGCCGTCTCCACGGCGCACGATCTGGTATAGGAACGGCGATTTAACGTATTTGACCTCGATGGGCGTGGCGTGCACGGTACTTTCGCCGGACAGATGCAGGCTCGGGTTGAGCGGCGCCACCACATGCGTCTCGCGCTTGTCACTAAACACCACCGCAGCTGCACGACCCGTCTGGCCGTTCACAGCGATACGCACCTGCTCGCCATCGCGGCCATCCGTCGCCGGGCGATCGACAAAGTAGACCGGCACCATCACCAGGCCGTCCTTATGCTTTCGAGCCTTGCGTGCCCAGGTTCGGATGCTCTTTTTATTGAGCCCCAGTACCGCCTCGGCATCGTTGCCGGCAATGTCGAGCGCCAGCTTATCAATGACCACCTGGTCCTTGGTAGACGCATCGACCGAGACGACACGGAAATCGCCTTCCTGCATGGCGGGATCGAACGGACCGACCTTGGCAAAGTCCCACGGCTCCAAAATGCCCATGAGGCGAACATCCAGGTAGTTTGCCCTGGGGTATGCCCAGTCGAGCACCTCGTAGTACACCAGGGTTTCCTTGCTCAGGCCCTTGCCCGGGAAGGACGCCATCATGCGCAGGTCCGCGAGCGCCATGGGGAAGTAGAAGAGCATCATGTCGTTTTGGATTGCGTCTTCCACGTCGTGCCCGGCAAAGGCTTCCGCATACTGGCGCACCAGCTGCAGCGCGTTGGCACGTGCCTGCTGCGGCGAAATCTCGCAGGGAATGCCCTGCTCCGGCACATATTCCGCACCCACGCCCATGTTCAGACGCTTGCTAAACGTCCCCGGCTTGAGCAGGTCGGCAATGCCGATCTTGTTGCCGCAGGACGGGCACTCGAACACACGCTGGGTCGACTCGCCCTCAAAGGACGCTCCGCAGAAGGGGCAAGGAATGCTCACATGCGTGGCCTCTTGGAACTCCTGCGCCGTGCCGCGATCCTCCCACAGCAGATGTTCCAGAACCGACTGATTGCGCCAGTGCGCATTGAAGAAATACCAGTCCGGGTCCTCCGGGCGCTCGAGTTGCGACACATGCGTGAGCTTGAGCAGTCCATCCACCACCGTCAACGGCGTATGGCGAATGCCCAGGGCGCTCTTGGGCTCCCCCGCATCAGCCTGCCACGGAACGACCGTGCCGCAATAGGCGCACTCAAAGCTGCGCTTAGCCTGGTGCGAGTACATAGGGCCGCCGCAGTTTTGACATTTAATGGCAAACATCTCGTCCATGGAAACGTCCTCCTTTGCACAGGGGCTGTCGACATTAAGTATCTCGAGCAAGCAGGCACATGCCCATACCCATGTGGCCCAAAATGGACCACCCAGGCAGACGAGAAGGCTCGCTCGTTAGCACCGGCAGACTATTGCTGCATTTTCTGAGCATCGGTGCACGGCGCCCCCGCGCGAGCTACACTATCCCCTTAAACATGATTGTGAGGACGACCGCTATGCTATTTGTAAATCGGCTGGTACATACGCTTGTTCCCGGCAGCGAGAGCGAGCCGGTCGATACATCTTGCCGCACCAACGTGGGCTTTTCCGCAAGCCTCGTCTGCATTGGCCTCAACATCACCCTGTGCCTGGCCAAGGGCATCGCGGGCCTGCTCGCCGGCTCCGTCTCCCTCATCGCCGACGCTTTCAACAACCTCTCCGATGCCTCGAGCAACATCGTGAGTCTGCTCGGGTTCCGCCTTGCCAGCCGCCCGGCAGACGAAGGCCACCCCTATGGCCACGGTCGCTATGAGTACCTAGCCGGCCTGTTCGTCGCCGTCCTGGTTTGCGCCGTCGGCATCAACCTGGTGCTCGAGTCCGTTACCAAGATCATCAAGCCCTCGCCCACCGCTTACACGCTCGTTTCCCTTGCGGCACTGGCTACGTCCATGCTCGTTAAGCTCTGGATGGCCGCGTTCAACCGCACGCTGGGGAATCGCATCGACTCCGAGACGCTCATCGCCACAGCGCAGGACTCCAAGAATGACGTCATCACCTCGGGCTCGGTCTTGGTGGCGGCGCTTATTTCGCAGACGACTGGCTTTGACCTCGATGGCTGGGCAGGCCTGGGTGTGGGCATCTTCATCTGCATCAGCGGCATGGCCCTGGTGCGCGACGCCATCAGCCCGTTGCTGGGGCAAGCGCCCGACCCCAAGCTCGTCCAGGAAATCCGCGACAGGATCATGTCGTACCCCCAGGTCCTGGGCACGCACGACCTCATGGTGCACGACTACGGCCCGGGCCGCCAGTTTGCCAGCGCACACGTCGAAATGCCCGGCGAGGGCGATGCCTTTGAGCACCACGAGATCCTGGACACCATCGAACACGATATCAAACGCCAGATGGGCATTGGCATTACGCTGCACTGCGACCCCATCGCAACAACCGGTGACGACCTGCGCGGCTGGGTCAAGCGCGGCGTAGCGCAGATCGACCCTGCGCTCTCCATCCACGACTTGCATGAGCACGACGACTTTGTTTCGTTTGACCTGGTGCGTCCCGACGGCTTTGACATATCCGACGAAGAGCTGCTGGAGCTCGTCACGCGCATCGTGCACGAGCGCCGGCCCGATGCATCATGCGTCGTTACGTTTGACTCGGGCTTTAGCTCGCCCGAGCGTCCGGCAGAACAGCTGTAGCCCGCTTAACAGCTAGTTACCCTGTGCGCCCGAAATGCCGTTTTGCAGAGCGTCCCAGGCATTGGTAGCCATATCGCCCAGATTCTGAGCCGTATCGCCGAGGTTTTGCGCCGTATCGCCCAGCTCTTGCGCCTTGTCTCCCAACTCCTGCGCCTTGTTGCTCAGGTCCTCCAGTGTGTTGGAGCTCGAGCTGTCCGTGGCGCTTTGGCCGCCGGACGAGTTGCCATAGCTGTTCTTGTGCGTGAGCTGAATCTCCAGGTTGCCGTTGTCGTTATAGTAGGCATTCGTAACAACCCAGTTGGAATCGATGACGGGCGTTGAGCCATCGTCGGTCAGGATCACGGCGTTCGAAAGGTCGGCTCCGCGCGACTTGAGGAGCTTCTTGGCGTTGGACCAGTACTGTCCCGGGATATCGCTCAGGTCGACGGCAGCAGACTGGGTGGTCTCGGCCTGCTCGGTCGTGGCATCGGTCGTGGCGCCCCGCTTGTTGAGCATGCCCGACACGATGGCGAACACGACCGACAAGGCAAAGAAGATCGCCAGCACAATCAGGATTTTCTTGATCACGCTCGACGGACGCGACGGTGCCTTCTCCTCGTCCTCACCATACTGCGGAATCGATTTGGGATACTCGCGATACGGCTGGCGCGCATGCGGATCGCGCGACTCATAACGAGACTGAACCTGCGCCGTGCGCGGCATATACGTCGTCTGCTGAGGCTGCGGAATGGGATTATGCGGCAGGTTGTTATAAGCATCTGTCGCCGCATTGCCATACGGGTCCGGCGCCGCATTGTCATACGGGTCCTGCGGTGCATAATCAAACGGATCCCGTGGTGTATCGCCGTAGCCAATAACCCGTGTGGGTTCGGCAGACGCCTGCGTCGCATCGGGAGCAGCATTGCCGGGATTCGGCACGATACGGGCCACATCGGCGCTGCCGCCAGCCTGTGCGGAGCCATATCCGCCCATCACGGTCGTCTTATCCTGGTCCATGCAACGTTTCCTTTCCGTCGCCTGCAAGCATCAAGTTATCCATGCATTCTACCCGCGCAAAAGCCTATGATGGGCAAAGCCCGCCGGTATCTACAAGACATGCGCGTGCCTAAGGATCAAAAAGCCCCGCCGGGCCTTGGTAGGCGCGGCGGGGCGGGCAAGCGGCTATGAGCAGCAGGCTTAGAACAGGCCGGTGATGTTGCCGTCGTTGTCGACGTCGATGTTCTCGGCCGCGGGCACCTTGGGCAGGCCGGGCATGGTCAGAACGCTGCCGGTCAGCGCGACCACAAAGTGGGCACCGGCGGAAACCTTGAGCTCGCGCACGGTGATGCGGAAGCCCTCGGGAGCGCCCAGCGCCTTGGCGTTGTCGCTAAAGCTGTACTGCGTCTTGGCCACGCACACCGGCAGGTTGCCAAAGCCGTTCTCTCGCAGCTCGGCGAGCTGGCGCTTGGCAGCCGGCGTAAAGTCAACGCCATCGGCGCGGTAGACCTTGGTGGCAACAGCCTCGAGGGCGTCGGCCACATCGGCACCGTCCTCGTAGGCAAACTTGAGCTCGCTCGGCTGCTCGATCAGGCGCATGACCTCATCGGCCAGGTCGAGCGCGCCCTCGCCGCCCTTAGCCCAAACCTCGGACAGCTTAACGTTGACACCGAGCTTCTGGCACTCGGACTCGATGAGCTCGAGCTCGGCCTCGGTGTCCGTCGGGAAGCGGTTGATGGCGACCACGCAGGGCAGACCGTAGACATTCTGAATGTTGTCGACGTGGCGCAGCAGGTTGGGCATACCGGCCTTGAGGGCCTCGAGGTTCTCCTCGTTGAGGTCGGCCTTGGCAACACCGCCGTTGTACTTAAGCGCGCGGGCAGTGGCGACGACCACGACGGCGCTGGGGCGGACGCCCGTCATACGGCACTTGATGTCGAGGAACTTTTCGGCACCCAGATCGGCACCGAAGCCGGCCTCGGTAATGGCAACATCGCCAAAGCGCATCGCCATACGCGTGGCCATGATGGAGTTGCAGCCGTGAGCGATATTGGCGAAGGGACCGCCGTGGACAAACGCGGGCGTACCCTCGAGCGTCTGCACCAGATTGGGCTTGAGCGCGTCCTTGAGCAGGGCCGCCATGGCGCCCTGAGCCTTAAGGTCGCGGGCGCGGACGGGCTCGCCGGCATAGCTGTAGCCGACAACAATCTCGCCCAGGCGCTCCTTGAGGTCATTGATGCTCGTGGACAGGCACAGGATTGCCATGACCTCGGAGGCAACAGTGATGTCGAAGCCATCCTCGCGCGGCACGCCCTGGGCCTTGCCGCCAATGCCGTCGATGACATGACGCAGCTGACGGTCGTTCATGTCGACAACGCGCTTCCAGGTGATGCGCTTAACGTCGATGCCGAGCTGGTTGCCCTGCTGAATATGGTTGTCGAGCATGGCCGCCAGCAGGTTGTTGGCGGCACCGATGGCATGGAAGTCGCCGGTAAAGTGCAGGTTGATGTCCTCCATGGGGATGACCTGGGCCCAACCGCCACCGGCGGCACCGCCCTTCACGCCAAACACGGGGCCGAGCGAAGGCTCGCGCAGGGCCACGGCGCTCTTGACGCCGCGACGACGCAGACCGTCGGCCAGGCCGATGGTCGTGGTGGTCTTGCCCTCGCCTGCGGGCGTGGGATTGATAGCGGTCACGAGGACAAGCTTGGCCTGGTGATCAGTTGGCTCGTTGAGCAGGGAATAGTCGACCTTTGCCTTGTCGAAGCCGTACGGAATCAGATGCTTAACGTCGACGCCGGCGTTCTTGGCCACCTCGGTAATAGGCAGCGGCGTAACAGAACGTGCGATTTCGATGTCAGTAGGCATGGGCGGTCCTTTCGTTACCGGATGAGAAAAAGACCAATCCAGCATAGCACGCGCGCGCAATAGTAAAACGCCCGTAACCGACGAACGGCGATATGTTTACCCGATGCCCAGCGATAGCCTACAGATGCGCTAAAACAAGCCCATTTCTACAGGGTCGGTTCAATACCCAAATGCTCGAATGTGCGAAGCGTTGCCTGGCGGCCCTGCGGTGTGCGAATCATCAATCCGCACTGCAGCAGATAGGGCTCGTAGACATCCTCGAGCGTACCCGGGTCCTCGCCCACCGCACTGGCAAGCGTGGTCAAGCCAACGGCACGGCCGGAGAACGTCTTGGCAAGTGTCTCCAAAATGCGAATATCCATCCAGTCCAAGCCGAGCTCATCGATCTCAAAGAACTCGAGCGCCTGACGGCAGATATCGAGCTCGATGGGGCCGTTGCCGCGCACCTGCGCGTAGTCGCGCACGCGCTTGAGCAGGCGGTTGGCGAGGCGCGGCGTACCGCGCGAGCGCGAGCCGATCTCGAGCGCGCTGGGATGGTCGATCGTCACGCCCAGGATGGTTGCCGAGCGTGTCACGATCTGGGCGAGTTCCTCGACGGTGTAGTAATCCAAGCGATACGAGATGCCAAAACGATCGCGCAGCGGGCCCGTGAGCATGCCCGAACGGGTCGTGGCCGCCACCAGCGTAAACTTGGGAATATCCAGGCGAATCGAGCGCGCCGCCGGACCCTTGCCGATCACGATATCGAGCGCAAAGTCCTCCATCGCGGGATACAGGACTTCCTCGACCGAACGGTTCAGACGGTGAATCTCGTCGATAAACAGCACGTCACCCGGCTGCAGGTTGGTAAGGATGGCCGCCAGGTCACCGGTACGCGCAATAGCGGGGCCACTCGTGGTCTTGATCTGAGCGCCCAGCTCGTTGGCGATAACGGTGGCCAGCGTGGTCTTGCCCAGGCCCGGAGGACCCGAGAAAATCACGTGGTCGAGCGTCTCGCCACGGCTCTGTGCCGCTTCGATCAACACGCGCAGGCTCTGCTTGATGTGCTCCTGGCCACAGTAGTCGTCCAGGCGCTGGGGGCGCAAAGTGCGGTCGACATCGAGGTCCTCGGGCGTCAGCTCCGAGCCCACCATGCGCTCACCGTGCGCCATGGATGCCGCCGGCGAGGTGCCGGGCGTCGCCCACAGGTCCTGAGAGTCATCGGCTTCCCACATCACGCATCCATTCCAAGTCGCTTAAGCGCCGCGCCGAGCAGATCCTCGACACGCACATCCTGCCCATCATACCCGCTCAGGGCAACATCGGTCTCCTGCGGGCTAAAGCCCATGGAAAGGAGCGCCGCACGGGCGTCATCGATCGCCGCAGGCGCGGCGGCAGGAACCGGCATCGCAACCTGGCCGGGAATCACATCGACCGGCACAAAGCCCTTGTCCTTGGCAAAGGTGCTCTTGAGCTCCAGGATCAGACGCTGCGCAGTCTTTTTGCCCACACCGGGAACCTTGGCCATGCCTTTGTCATCCTCGGCCATTACCAGGGAATACAGCTGGCCCACGGTATAGGTGGAAAGCACGGCGAGCGCCAAGCGCGGACCGACGCCCGACACGGACACGAGCCGATCGAACATCGTGCGCTCGTCCTTGGAGGCAAAGCCAAAGAGCGTCATGGCGTCCTCGCGCACCTGCATACGGGTATAGAGGCGCACCTCGCCGCCGGGCGTCGGCAACGTGGCCGCAGTGCTACCCGAGATGCCGAGCTCAAAGCCCACACCCGACACATCGACGACGGCCGAGCTCATCGTGGCCTCGACAAGCGTTCCATGGAGCTGGGAAATCATCAGTATCCGGTTCCTCTCTGTTGATAGAACTCGCCACCGGTAAGCGCCCGGGTGCGGCTGAGGTTTACGTGGCAGATGGCGCAAGCCAGGGCATCGGCGGCATGGTCGGGATGCGGGTCGTGATCGAGCTGCGTGAGCGTACGAACCATATACGCGACCTGCCGTTTTTCCGCGGCGCCGGTACCCACAACAGCCTGCTTAATCTGCATAGGCGTGTACTCGCCAATCTCGAGCGCGCATTCCGAAAGCGCCACGAGCGCGGCGCCGCGGGCATGCGCCGTCGGGATAGCCGAGCGAACGTTGGCACCAAAGTAAATGCTCTCGATAGCAGCGGTATCTGGTCGATAACGCTCCACGACACCCTTGAGGTCGCGGGCGATATGCGACAGGCGCACCGCGAGCGGACTGCCCGCGCTGGTCTCGATACAACCGTAGGCACGACAGCGAACCTCGCCGCGCCGCTCCTCGATAATCCCCCAACCCGTATGGGCCAAACCAGGGTCGATACCCAAGATAACCAAGCCAGCCTCCCCTCGCCACAAGCACATCGCGAGGCAAGGCCCCGCGCACTATTCACGAACGTCTGTTCTAGAATAACACAACGGGGCCAAGATGCTTAGTTGAAGTATTGGGGTTGGGAGCGAATCCCGTCCCATAGTTAGTTTTGGCTGAAGAATGGGAACTGTCGGGGATCCACCGGCGGTTGCGGCATCGGCGTGCCCTGGGGCCCACCCTGCGGGCCACCCTGGCCGCCCATCATCTTATCGATGGCGTCCTGAACCTCGCCCTCGAACTTCTTCATTCCCTCGTGCAAACGACGCTGACCGTCCTCGGAGCGCAGCTCCTCCATCTGCTCGGGCGAAATACCCAACAGGTCACCCAATATGCCCATCATCTCGCCACGCATGCGCTCGCTTGTATCCTCGTCGGCAAAACGACGCACCTCGGCACGCGCCAACGAATCGACCGTCATGCGCTCTTTACCGCTCAGGCCAAGATCGGACCACGCGAGCATGTACGGCCAGGCGCGCTCAACAAACGAACGGGCCGAGACGATCGGCGCCGTCGGCAGCTGGCGGCGAGCCGCCTCTCCCTGGCGTACGAGCATCAGCAGCAGCGAACAAGCCTCGGGCTTGCCGGCGGCCATTGGGATGTCGTCGAAAGATCGATTGCGGTCCACGTGCGCCTCGAGCGTGCCATCGACCTCGCCCGGCTCAAGCCCGCCGAGCAGCTGCGCCGCGCAGTCGAGCATGTCGACCGGACCGTCAAGCGTCGAGAGCGCTTGCGCCAGCACGCGCTCCATGCAATCCTCCACCGCGTTGAGCGTCACGAGCTCCTGCGGCACCACGGCAGACGTGCGGTTGCGCACGCGCGCCACAAACTCGAGGGTCGACAGATACACATCGCCAAAGGGTGCATAATCGCCCTGGTAGCCACCGCAAAGCGCGGGCGACGCCAGCGCGTACTCAGTTTTGGACAGCGGGCTCAACGCCATCGCACCCAGCTCGAGCGCCGTATCCTCCAGCATGAGGCCCAGCGTGCGAGAGCGCAGGCGCTCGGCGTCGCCCGCCGACACATCGCGGTCGAGCACACGCGCGGCATCCGTCGCATCGCGCTCAACCGTGCGAATATGCAGGCGCTCGGCAATGGCGCGAACGGCGGCACAGCGAGCAGCCTCGGCCTCCTCCTGCGCCGGCGTAAAGATGCGGTTGCGTCCCAGCACCAGGCCGACCACATTGCGCGGGCCCAGAGCGTCGACGGCAAGCGCCGCCAGCAGGGACGACGGCAAGTCGCCCTCGAGCGCCACCACGGCGCGCGACGTACCGCGGGCGCGGGCGTTATCGCGAACGGCGAGCACCAGTGCCCGCCACAGCCATTCCTCGGAGCGAAACTCGGGCAGCTCGTGGTCCTCCAAGGCATCGAGCATCACACCGCGCTGAAT
This sequence comes from uncultured Collinsella sp., assembly GCA_958413895.1. Taxonomy (GTDB): domain Bacteria; phylum Actinomycetota; class Coriobacteriia; order Coriobacteriales; family Coriobacteriaceae; genus Collinsella. The sequence continues at coordinate 90,838 of CATYVQ010000009.1, read as the reverse complement.
CTCCTGAACCAGCAGGCTCTCCTCAAAACACGGCGCTTGGGCCACCACGCGGCCGCAGTCGTCGAGCACAAACGAGCCGCCGGTATACACCGACTCATCGTACGCACCGACCGGCGCCATGCAGGCAAACCACACGCTGCGCTTAGATGCGATCTTGCGGTAGGCTCCGCTGCGCACGGCGGCGATCGCAGCGCTCTCGCGGTCGGTCATATCAAACGCGTTGAACTGGAAATAGGCGATGAGGTCGACGCCGGTCGGCAGCATCTCGAGCTCGCGGTCCAAGTCGAAGATCACGGCGATACGCACGCCGTCCACATCGAAGACTGGCGGCGCCCAACGGGCATCGCCGGTCCCACCGCGCTGCAGGGCAATGCTCGAACGGGCCGGCACCACATGGCCGTCCTTGAGCATCATGTAGTCGAGCAGGGGCTGGCCCTCAAACGAAACTGCCGCGGGCACGATGCAGATCATATCGAGCTCTTGGATACGCTCGGCGACGCCGGTCAAGCCGGCAAGTATGTCGTGCTCAAAGTCGGCAGCGCCCACCAGGCCGCCGGGCAGGGCTCCCATAAAGAGCGGAGCCGGCACGCACAACACGCGCGCACCGCGCTCATGGGCCAGGCGCGCCTGGTCCTCGATGCGACCGCAGATACCCTCAATATCACCCAGGCGCATATCGATCTGTGCAAGTGCGAGCTTCATGGCTCAGCCCTTTCCGTCGTAAACCATCGTTGTCGTAGTAAAAGCGCCGGCCGCATGATGCAGTCGGCGCTCGCATGTGCATATGCTAGCTATGATACCCCGAGCGGGAGCGCGCTCCTAGAACGTCGCGGACCACAGCCCGTGCAGGTTGCAATAGGCATAGACGGTACCGGTCTTGGAGCCGCCGGCAAAAAACGTCGCGGGCTTCATGCCGGGCTGGAGGTAATGGACCTCCAGACGGCCCTCGGCCTCAAGGGCAATCCACTCGATGTAGTGCTCGGGCACCATAGGATGCTCGACCGAGCCCACGCGCGCACGGATCACGTGACCGTCGCGCTCGCTCTCGACGACGGGCACGTGCTTCTCGTGCGCCGCGTCCTCGGTGTTCGCGGTCAGCTCCGTGCAGCCGGCAGGGGTTGCAACGTCGTTGCCAAGGGCGGCAATGAGCTTGCCATCGGGGTCCTTAAAGAATTTCGCCATGATGTTCTCCTTTGCTGATGTGCCGATGTTCTTGAGGTTCTTATGCCCAAAGGCAAGCGAACCATCCACGGCATGGCAAATGAACACATAACGAGCGGGGACGATGGGACAGCGCGGGCTATCCGCCCTGGCGGCCTCACCCGAGCGGGTTAGCGCCCGTCGCCGCCGAGCAGCGCCAGAACATCCTCGCGCGTGAACAGTGCCGACGAGATGCCGTCGCCGCCGAGCACGCTGTTGACCAGGTCGCGCTTGGACTCCTGCATCTGCATAATGCGTTCCTCGATCGTGTCCTTGGCGATAAGCTTGTACACGGTCACGGTATGCTGCTGGCCGATACGATGTGCGCGGTCAGTTGCTTGGTCCTGCGCGGCCACGTTCCACCACGGGTCGTAGTGAATGACCACGTCGGCCGCCGTCAGGTTAAGGCCCACGCCGCCCGCCTTGAGCGAAATCAAAAAGACCGGAACCTCGCCCGCTTGGAACTGCGCGACCATCTTGGCGCGGCTCTCCTTAGACGAAGCGCCCGTGAGCTTAAGGAAGGCGATGTCCTCCTTGGCCAAGCGCTTACCGATGATATCGAGCATACCCGTAAACTGGCTGAACAACAGGATGCGATGCCCGCCGTCGAGTGCGCCGTGCACGAGCTCCATGCACGTATCGAGTTTGGCGCTCCCCGCCTTGTAATCCTCGTAGTGCAGACGCGGGTCGCAGCAGATCTGGCGCAGCTTGGTGAGCTCGGCGAGCACCTTGAGCTTGTCTTTCTTAAACTCGGATGACTCGCGGTGCTGCACCTGTTGGGCGATGCGGTCCTGGTTGGCCAGGTAGAGCTTGCGCTGCTCGCCGGTGAGCTGCGCCATGACGGTGTCCTCGATCTTCTCGGGCAGGTCGGCCACCACGTCTTCCTTGACACGGCGCAGCACAAACGGCGACACGAGCGCTTGCAGGCGGGCGGCACTGTCGCCCTCGGCATGCTCGACCGGGCTTTCGAAGCGCTTTGCAAACAATTCACGCGTGCCGAGCAGGCCCGGCATCAAAAAGTCGAAGATGCTCCAGAGCTCGGACAAGCGGTTTTCGATGGGCGTGCCCGTCAGGGCAAAGCGCACGCCAGCAGGCAGGCGCTTTGCGGCGCGCGCCACCTGCGTGAGCGGGTTTTTAATGTACTGGGCCTCATCGAGCACCACACGGGCAAAGTCCTGCTCGGCATACTCGTCGATATCGCGGCGCATGAGGTCATACGATGTCACGACCACGTTATGCTCGGCCACGCCGGCTATCTGCACGCGGCGCTGCGCCTTGGCGCCCACAATGGCACACACATCGAGCGACGGCGCAAAGCGCTCCAGCTCGGCAGTCCAGTTATACACAAGCGACGCAGGACATACCACGAGCGTGGGCTTGGCGTCCCCCGCTTCCACGCGCGCCAAGATATGCGCGATCATCTGCAGTGTTTTGCCCAGGCCCATATCATCGGCCAAGATGCCGCCGAGGCCCAGATGCTCGAGCGAGCCGAGCCACTGGTAGCCGTCGACCTGATAGCCGCGCAGTGTGGCCTTGAGCGAGACCGGCACCGTAAAGTCCATCTTGCCGAGCGTATCCAAGCGCTCGACGGTGCGACGGAACGCAGCGTCGCGATCGGCTTCGAGCGCGGGCGTGCGTGCGAGCATGCTATCGACAAACAGGGTACTCGACGCGGGAAGCGACACGCCGTCGAGCAGATCGACGGCATCGACGCCCAGGTCCTCGGCAAGACCAAACGCGGCGCGGGCACCCTCGTCCAGGCGCACGATGTCGCCCGACGTGAGACGCGCAAACGTCTGGTGGCGCTTGTACGAGTCCAGATAGATGGCAAGATCTGCCGCCGAAAGACCGCTCGCGCCCAGTTCGACATCGAGCAGGTTACTCTTGACGGTCGCGCGCACCGAAAGCTTGGGCGCAGGGCGGACCGAGACCTGGCGCAGGCGGTCACTGAGCATGACCTCACCCAGCTCGGACAGGGCAGACAGACCCTCGGTCAGCAGGCAGAACAAGCGGGCGTCATCGCGCTCCTCGAACGCCAGACCGCCCTCGTAGAAATCGAAGTACAGGGCCGCCGTGTCCATAACGCGAAACTCCGCCACCTCGTCGCGGGGTGGCACGCCAGGGCGTTGCTCTTCGAAGAGACTGCCCGGAGCGCCCAGGCTAAAGAGATCCGCCGACCAATCGCCGTAGGTAACCGTAATTTTGCAGGTCACGAACCCATCATCGACGCCGATCGCCATAGCAAAGCTCGGCTCGGGTGCCACGGTATCGAGCGCGGCGGGCGCGGTGAGGTCGGTGTAGTCGCGCAAAATGGGCAGCGCCATACGACAGAACTCCCCCACCTGGTCGGCAGCGATATGGACCGGCGTGCGACAGGGCAGCAAACGCGATAGAAACGGCGCCGCATGCTGGGCAAACGCCACATCGGCGCGGCGCGCACGGCGGGTGTCGACCAGATAGGCAACGTCGCCCGAAGCAAAGCAGTATGCATCGGCCGGCAGGCGCAGATCGTAGCTGCCACCAGCCGCCGGCGCGATCTTGGCGGCAAGGAGCGGCGGTTGTTTTGCCGAGGCCTCGTCCTCCCCCACCGGCGACAACTCAACCGCAACCTCGTAGGAACGATGCGTCGTCGTTCCCCGCGACCAGGCGGGCTCAAAGGAAATGGTCCGGCCACGCAGCAAGTCCAGCATGTATACGATGTCATGCTCGGACAGCGGCAGCTGGCGCTCGGCGACAAAGCCGCTGCGTGCAAAATCGTACGACGCCGAACGCGAACTCGTGATGTCGCTCAGATACACAACCGTTGCCACAACAAGGTCGAGCAGACGCACCGAAACCTCGTCGAAGGCCTCGGGCGCATGGAGGAACGTGAGCTTCTTGCCGTACGAGAACGTACCGCCACGCACATAGGCATCGGCCATGCCGTCGATATCCTTAACCACGTAGGACACCGAACCGCAGCGAATGCGAAACTCGAGCGCCCAGTTAAAGCGATCGGCAAACAGCGGGTTGTAGTACGGCACCAGTGAGGGCTCCAGCACCGCTTTGGGCGCATCGGGATCAATGGTGCCGGCGAGCTTGCGACGCATAGCCACGAGCTCGTCCATGCGCGCGTCCGAAAGATCGGAAAGCGCCGCCACAAGGCTCGGGCTCGTGGGGACGGGCGCCGGGAAGGGAAAGTTGGGGTTGACCGCAGATGCGGTGGGCGCGGGGCGTGTGGACTGCTTGGACTGTGCGGGCGGTACCGTAAACGTGCGGACCGGCGTGCGCAAACCCTCGACGGGCTCGGCGCCGCTGGCATCCAGATACGCCAACGCCGTGGCGACGGCGTGCTTGCACATGCCGGAATAGCGGAAGGCGGCGGGGCAATCGCAGTCGTAGTCGATAACCTCGTGCTCGTCCATATCGAGCGCCACGTGTGTCTTGTACAGGTCGCCGCGCGAGCCACGCACCGTGCCCTCGATGTTCACGTTTTTGGAGAAGCGCGAGCCGGAGTCCTCAAACGACAGCACGGCGCCGTTGAGCATGAGCGAGCGCCCTTTCATAAAGGTGCCGCTCAGCGCCGCCTCTTTCCGGAGCGCCTGCACAAACGTCCCCTGTGCCATCACTTCCTCCAATCTCACCCGGGGTAGCTAATTTGGGACGGGGCTTTTTTAGCTACCCCCATATATCGGTTGAAAATTATTCAAATCCCAGCCAATTTGCCGTCAGCCAAAGGGTAGCTAAAAAAGCCCCGTCCCAAATTAGCTACCCCTCAGCAACGCCGTCCCTAGATAACCGTTACTCTGCCTTGGTTACCCACGATGGCCTTTGCCTCTGCCAACAACGGAATCGAGCGCGCGTTGACCTTGGCAGGCACCTCGGCACGCAGCACGCGCCCGTCCACCTGCTCGATAAAGATCTCCACGTGGTCGCCGCCCGGGTTAGCGGTGAGCACCGTGGCCAGGCGCGCCATATTGCCCTGGCTAAAGCGGCTGTTGGGCACCATGACCTCAAACACCTTGGGCTTGTTGTTTTCCTCGTTGAGCTCCAGCGGCACAATCTCCTGCGCGATGATCTGGTCGCCGCGGTCCGAGCGCTCGAGCTTGCCCTTAATGCGCACAAAGGCGTCGGACAGCTGCGCGCCAGTCTCGGGATCGACCTCGCCGTACAGGTACCCCTCGGCCTCTTTATAGGTCTTGGGGAACACGACGACGGTAGCCTCGCCTTCCATGTCCTCGAGCTGCACGATGCCCATGGGGTCGCCGTTTTTGGTCACGCGCTTGGACACGCTCGAGACCATGCCGGCCCACCACAGCGCCTTACCCTCGGGAATCTCCTGGTTGATGGTGCCGCCCGTAGGATTCTGAACTTCGTAGCCGGTGTCGATCTGCGAGAACGAGAAGTCGCGCGCCTTGGCTAGCGCATACTCAAACGGGCGCAGCGGGTGGTCCGAGACATAGATGCCCAGAACCTCCTTCTCCTGGCTCAGCTTGAGGTGGCGGTCCCATTCCTGGCCGTCCGAATCGGGCACGCTGACTTCGAAACCCGAGCCCTCAACGTCGCCAAACATGTCGAAGAACGAGGTCTGGCCGCTCGCGCGGTCCTTCTGGCGCTTTACCGCGGCATCGATGATGTTCTCGGGGTTGTTCTTGTCCACAAAGTGCATCATCTGGCGGCGCGGATAGCCCGTGGAGTCGAAGGCACCTGCCTTGATGAGCGATTCGATCACGCGGCGGTTGGCCTGGCTCGAGTCCACGCGCTCGACAAAGTCGTGCAGCGTCTTAAACGGACCGCCCGCCTCGCGCTCGGCGATAATCGCCTGCGCCACGCCGGTGCCCACGCCGCGGATGCCGGCCAGGCCAAAGCGCACGCCCTCCTTGGTAGCCGTGAACTCGGTGCCGGACTCGTTGACATCTGGCGAAAGCACGGGGATGCCGTCGTGACGGCACGCCGAGACGTAGTGAACGATCTTGTCGGTCTTGCCCGTATAGGACGTCAGAACGGCCGCCATGTACTCGTGCGGATAGTGCGCCTTGAGCCACGCCGTCTGCATAACCAAGATGGCGTAGCCGGCGGAGTGCGACTTGTTAAAGGCGTAGGACGCGAACTCGAGAACATCGTCCCAAATCTTCTGGGCGACCTCGCGCGTGTAGTTGTTCTTGATAGCGCCGTTCATCCAGTGGTCATAGGTGGTCTCGTCCGAGCCATCCTCCCAGTGGAGCACCGTCGACGTGAGCAGCTTGATCTTTTTCTTAGCCACGGGCTTACGGATACGCGAGTCCGATTCGCCCTTGGAGAAGCCGCACATCTCGACGGAGATGAGCATAACCTGCTCCTGGTAGACCATGGTGCCGTAGGTTTCGCCCAGGATGTCGTCCAGGCGGTCGTCGTAGGAAACGGCCGGCTCCTTGCCGTTCATACGGTTGATGTAGGACGAGACCATGCCGGCGCCCAGCGGGCCCGGGCGGTACAGAGCGATCAATGCCACGACGTGCTTGTACTCGGTGGGCTTCATGTTCTTGATCGTGGCCGTCATGCCGGCGGACTCGACCTGGAAGACGCCGGCGGTGTGACCGGAACCCATGAGCTTAAAGATCTCGGGGTCGTCAAAGGGAATCTCTTCCTCTTTGATGTCGATGCCGAAGTTCTTCTTGATGTTTGCCTTGGCCTTGGAGATAACCGTCAGCGTACGCAGGCCCAGGAAGTCCATCTTGAGCAGGCCCATGTCGGCAACGGTATGGCCCTCGTACTGGGTAATCTCGACGCCGCCCTTGGTATCGAGCTTGGTGGGCACGTGCTCGTTGACGGGGTCACGGCAGATCAGAACGGCGCACGCGTGCACGCCCTCGCCACGGGTGAGGCCCTCGATCGAGAGCGCCGTGTCGATGATGCGGCGGGCGTCGTCGTCCTTTTTATAGGCCTCGGCAAAATCGGGGTTAAAGAGGTCCTCTTTGCCGGGTTGTTTGTCGAGTACCTGCTTGAGCTTGACCTTGGGATCGCTCGAGACCATCTTGGACAGGCGCTGGCCCATATAGACCGGGTAGTCCAGAACGCGCGCAGCGTCGTTGATGGCCTGCTTGGCCTTAATGGTCGAGTAGGTGATGACGTGGGTGACCTTCTCGGGGCCGTAGAGCTGGCGAACGTGCTCCACGACCTCGAGGCGCCGCTCATCGTCGAAGTCCATATCGATATCGGGCATCTCGGTACGCTGCGGGGACAGGAACCTCTCGAACATCAGGCCGTTCTCGAGCGGGTCGAACGCGGTGATGTTCATGGCGTAGGCGACGATAGCGCCAGCGGCCGAGCCACGGCCGGGGCCGACGCCGATGCCGTTGTCCTTGGCCCATTGCACGTACTCGGCAACGATCAAAAAGTAGGCGGCAAAGCCCTTGTCGCAAATGACTTTGTATTCGTACTCAAAGCGCTCTTTGATGTTGACGCCACCGATCTCGCGCGTGGCCCAGTCGTCACCATAGTGCTGGCGCAGGCCCTTCTCGCACTCGCGGCGGAACTGGCTCTCGTGCGTCTCGCCGGGATCGAGCAACGGGAAGCGCGGCAGGATGATGGAGTCCCAGTCCAGCTCCACGTAGCACTTGTCGGCGATCTCGAGCGTGTTGTCGCAGGCCTCGGGGCAATACGGGAACATCGCCCGCATCTCCTCCTCGGTCTTCATGTAAAACTCCGAGCCGGTCATGCGCATGCGGTTGGGGTCATCGACCTTGGCGTTCATACCGATGCACATGATGACGTCCTGCACGGGCGCATCCTCACGGCGCAGGTAGTGGAAGTCGTTGGTGGCGATGACCTTGACGCCCACCTGCTTGGCGATATCGATGAGCGTGCGATCCATCTGCTCGTCGGTCAGGCCGTTGTCGGTGGTAATGCCGTGTTCCTGGATCTCGATATAAAAGTCGCCGGGATCGAAGGTGTCGCGGAAGGTCTCGGCCCACTTGATGGCGCCTTCCATGTCACCGCGGTCGATGTACTTGGGAATAATGCCCGCGATGCAGGCGCTCGTGCAGATCATGCCCTTGGCGTGGCGGCGCAGGTTGTCGAGCGTCACGCGCGGCTTGTAGTAAAAGCCCTGCACAGCGGCCTCGGAGACCGTCTGCATCAGGTTGACGTAGCCCTCCTGGTCCTTGGCCAGAAGGATCATGTGGTAGAGCTCGGGCTTATGGTCGCGGGCGAGCGTCTCATCCGGCGTAAAGTAGACCTCGCAGCCAAAGATGGGCTTGATGACCAGGGGCGGCTTGAGCTCGTCGATGTTGCCCTTCTCGTCCCACATGGCCATGTCCTTCACATACTGGGCATGCTCGCGCGGGTTTTCCTCGGGATCGGGCTCCACCAGCTCGTCGCGGCGGTCCTTTTCCAAGAAGGCCTTGTCGTGGCTCCAAGTTTTGTACTCGGGCGTATTGTGGTTGACGGCGTCGCAGGCCAGCGCCAGATCGGGCACGCCATACATGTAGCCGTGGTCGGTAATGGCCACGGCGGGCATGCCCAGCTCTACGGCACGGTTGACCATATCCTGGATACGGGTTGCGCCGTCGAGCATGGAGAAAACAGTGTGATTGTGCAGATGGACGAATGCCATGTGATGAGCTCCGATGCGGGTTCGTGTTCTGACTGAACGATTTTACCCCACGGCACGGACGGCACCCGAACCTAGCCAAACCCACACGGCTCCTCTTGAGTTGTGGTGAAATGCGGACTGTTTGGCGGCTTTTTTGGCCAAAACAGTCCGTATTCCACCGCAAGTTATCTGAGGATTAGAAGTTATAGGTGACCACTTGAGGTTCGGCGGGTTCGACGAAGATGGTTGGATTCGCCTGCTCCACGCGAACGAACTTGACGGTCACGGCCTCAAAGCCCGCCTTATGCAGAACATCAGCGTAGACGCGCGCCTGCAGGGCGTGCTTCTCCTGCAGCTGCTCCGGCGTCTCGTCCGGCGTGCCGCCCGTCTTGTAGTCGATGACCAGTGCGCGCGACGGATCGGCCGGGTCGGTGGCCAGTGCATCGATGGCGCCCTCGGCATATGCACCGTAGCGGGCAATGTCCTCGTCCTCGCAACCCAGCGAGAAGAACGGTACCTCGGCACGAACGCACGGCCAGGCAAGCAGCTCGGCACGGACCGCCGACTTGAGCCAGCGATTCAGGGCGGCATCGAAGCGCCCGCGCTGCTCCGGCGTCAGGCGCCACAGACGCGCCAGCGCATCGGCGCGCGCAGCGGGCAGCGCATCGGCACCCATCTCGATGAGCCACTGGCAGGCAGCGTGGAAGGCCGAGCCCAGCGCCATGGGGTTGCCAACGGGCTCGACGGCGGCCACGTCTGCATCCGTCATCTCGGAACCATCCGACTCCGCATCATCGCCGGACTCGTCCATGGGAACACGAGCCTCGGCGGCACGGTCTTCCGCCTCGGCATGGAGCGCCGCGGCGATTGACGAGTAGCTATACGAATCACGCATCTGATACGGACAGACACCCATGCGCACGCCCGCTGCCTGGGGATACACGAGCTCAAACGCATCGGGCTCGGGGTCGGCAGGACCGGGGACGATTGTACTGGCCGAATCGTCGGCAGTATCTGTATCGACATCGCCACGAACAAGCCTGCCCTCGACATCCAGCGAAGCGTTGGCCTCAAACGCCTGCTCGCCAAACGTAAAGTCCGTCAGCGAAATGAGCTCGTAGTCGCCCGGTTGGGAGTTGTCGAACACCAGGCGGTCGCTATCGAGCTGCGGCATGTCCAGACTGTCGGTCGGCAGGATGCGGCGCAGGACGTCGTAGGTCAGGTCCGTCTCGACATCGAAGGTCGGCGCCGTCACCTTGCCACGGCTCACGCCGGCGTCCATCGCCAAGATCACCAGCTCGCCCGCACGCGTCATGGCAACGTAGAGCAAGCGGGCCCGTTCCTCGAGCGAAAGCTGCAGGTCGTCGTTGCGCAGGCGGGCAAATGCCTCGGCGGGAGAGCCCGTCGCGCATACGTCCTCCATAAGCTCTGGCGGCAGCCACAGCGACGTGCCCTTGCCCTTAAACGCGTGTTCAAACTGCTTTTTGACGTCATCGCCCTTCACGAAGGTTCCGTCGGCAAGCTTAACGCCATCGAAGCGCGCCGGCAGCGCCACGACTTGCGCTCCGCCCTCGACGCGACCCATCTGTGCCGCACCGGACGATTTGCGCACGCCAAAACACTCGGCAACCGCCACGACCGGATATTCCAAGCCCTTGGACGCATGCACGGTCATGATGCGTACCGCGCCGTCACCCTCCTCGTTGAGGGCGCCCGGGGCCTCCTTGCCCGCCAAGAAGCGGTCGAAGGCGAGCGCGATGGAGCGCGGAGAATTGCCATGCTCGGCCTCTGCCTCGGCCACGGCATCGAGCGCCTTGAGCACGTTGGCGGCAATGGCCTTGCCCTCGGGGCCGCGCTGCGCCAGACGCACGAACCAGCCGGAGGCATTGACCACGTCGCGCGCGATGGCAGCGAACGAATCACGCCCCACGCGACGAAGCGCGTAGCGCAGCACCTCACGGGCGCGCGTTACGAGCGGCAAGCCCTGCAAGCCCGGCACATCGGAATCGCTCATGATACCCGCATCGATGTTGCGGCGCGACGTCTCGTCCGTCTGCTCGTCGAGCTTGGTCGCCAGCGCCAGGAACTCCTGGGCGCCGAGTGCAAACATCGGCGAGGCCAACAGCGGCATAAGACCCTGCGCCGTATCGGCCGGATTGGCGAGCGCGCAGACCAGGGCGCGCACCGTCTGCACCTCGGCAGCTTGGGCAAAGACTGAGCCGCCCGCGATGACGCAGTCGAGCCCCTGGTCGCGGAAGGCCTGTGCGTAGACGTCGGCATTGGTCATGCGACCCAGCAGCAACACCATATCGCCCTGGGGCTGCCCCGCTTTGACGAGCGCTTGGAACCGCTCGGCAATCGCACGAGCTTTCGCCTGCGTTCGCTCCTGCGTGCTGCCACCGGCAACGAACAGCGCCTGGCGGCGCGAAGCCTTTGCCTTGAGCTTGTCCTTGCGTTTGTCGCTCGGTTCAAGATCCAAGAACCCCTGCATCAAACCACCGGTGTCGCCGTCAAAGACGCGCGCCACGTAGCGCAGCACCTCGTCGTGGCTGCGGAAGTTGCGCACGAGTTTGACGAGTTCGCCGGCAGGGGCGTCGACCACGGCAGTCGCCTCGGGCGCGGCAGACGAGCCCACCTTGCGCTCCTGACGACGGAACACCTCGACCTCGGCGCCACGGAAGCGATAGATGGACTGCTGCGCATCGCCCACGGTGCACAGCGCGCGCTCCCCCGCACCCGTCAGGTAACGGATCAGATCGACCTGCATCTGGTCGGTATCCTGAAACTCATCGATCATGACCATCTTAAAGCGGCCCTCGTACGCAGCACGGATGGCAGGGTAATCGCGCAGGGCCTCGTAAGCCATACGCAGCAGGTCGTTATTATCGAGGGCGGACTGGGCAGCCTTCAGCGCGCGATACTCGGCCTCCACGGAACGGGCCAGGCCCACCAACGCATCGAGCGCCGGGCCACCACAGGCAAGCACGATATTGATAAACGCATCGGCGGCCTCGGCCTTGAGCAGCTCGACCTGCTCCTTGGGGAACGCCTTGCTCGCGCGCGGCATGGTGCACGACATCATGAGTCGCGCCGCATCGACCATGGTCTTGTCGCTCGCCTCGAACGCGTCGATGGCATCGAGCGCCGCCTGCGCCTTCTCGGTCGAGGACTTGCTTGCGCCCAGCGCCGCGCGATAGGCATCGGCGAGCGCCGAGGTATCGGCCTGGCCGCGCGCCACGCGCACGTCGTCCATACCGCCCGGCAACTGGCTCGACAGCTCCAGCAGGTCGCGCACCAGGCCCTTGATGGTCGTGCCGGTGCCAAAGGAACCGCCCTCGCCCGCCATGGGATACCAGGCATAGAGGGCCTTGAGCGATGCCGCGAGCTCGGGGGCGGCATCGGGTGCCGTCGCGCGGGCCAGCACGTGCTCAACAGCCTGGTCCATAAGCTCGTCGGTATCGGTGAGCACCGTGAACTCGGGGTCGATGCCCAGCTCCAGCGCATGCGCGCGCAGGATACGCGAGCACATGCCGTGAATGGTCGAGATCCACGCGTCGTCGACGGTCAGTGCTTCCTCGTCCATGCCCTCGTCGATAAGCGCACGGCGCACGCGGTCGCGAATCTCGGCCGCGGCATCTTTGGTAAAGGTAATGGCGAGCACCTGGTCCAGATGCTCAACGAACGGACCGGATTCGGGCGAGAGCGCATAGACGATGCGGCGCGTGAGGGTAAAGGTCTTACCCGAACCGGCGCCCGCCGAGACAAACAGCGGGCGGTCGAGCGTTTTGACAATCTGCAGCTGTTGCGGCATCAAAGTCGAAAGATCCATGGTCTACACGTCCCTCCTTACAAACGTTCCTTCGTGGTTATACGAGCAGCGCGCATGCGCGGCCTGAGCCGACGCCGGGTCGACGGCGGCAACGTTGCCCGCCTCGAGCTCGCGCAGGCGCTCGGCGATGCCGGCCTCCACGCGATCGAGCAGGGCATCGAAGTCCATGCTGCCGCCCTCGCCCGGGAAGCCCTTCTTGAGGCCCGGGATGCGACCGTCACCGCGCTCTTCCTCGAGCAACTCGGCGCTCGCCGCACCGCGCAGCGCGGGCTTGCCGCCCTTGGTCGAAAAATAGAGCGCTGCACGGGTATCCAAGCCCAGTGCCCGACGCATGGCCTGCGCGTAGATGAGCGTTTGGGTATGGGGCGGCAGCCAGCGCGGGTCGTCGATGGGAGCCTCGCCCGTCTCCTCGTCACGCACCGTGGGGTCGGCAAGCTTAAACTCCTCAACGCCCGAACGATGCTTGTAGTCGATTACCACGGCGCGGTTCTCGGCGTCCACATCCACGCGGTCGATGCGCCCGCCGAGCGGCCAACCGGCATACTCGACCTTAAGCTCATTAAAGGCGAACTCAAGGTAGCGTGGCGCAAAGGGGGCAAGTGCCTCGGACTCGTAGGCGAGCACGCCTTCCAGCTGCGGCAGAATCTCGGCCACCTGACGTTCCTCTACCGGAGAGAGCGGCACGAGCGGACCCTCGGCACCGCGCTTGCCGGCGTGCTCGGCCAAGGTCTCGTCAAAGACCTCGCGCAGCAGCTCCTGTGCGCGCGGCAGGTTCTCGGGCGTCACGCGCTCCATGCCCTCTTGGGGCAGACGGGCATGCAGATGCTCCAGCACGTCGTGGACAAAGTTGCCCTTCTCCATGTTGCCAAAGCCCGCGTCGATAGACTGGGGCTTGACGCGATACGAAACGAACCAGCACAGTGGGCAGGTAGAATAGGCCTCGATCTGCGAGGCGGACGTCAGACGCGGCACGAGCGGCGCGTCCTCGCCCTCGCCATCGCGACGGCGCAGGACCAGATACGGAATGGCTTCATCGCTCAGATGCTGAGGAGCTTCGCAGGTCACGCGCTCGCGCCTAAAACCTTCGCCTGCAGCGGGATCAAAGTCGGCGATGATATCGCCCTCGCCCACGCGCGTGGGCTTGGCAGCGCCAGCGGCCTCGGCATGTGCCCGCAGCTCGGTCCATACGGCTGCCGGGTAGCACTCGCGCGCCTGGCGATCGTGCGTCACGCGGGCGAGCGCGACCGGACCGCTCGCCGCCTGCATCGCACGGCCAAAGCGCACGCGCAACAGGGCGGCGGGCTCCAAAGACACGCCGTCGCGGCGCAGCTCGGCCGTCAATGTGGCAAGCGGGCCCTCTTCGTGCGAAAGCGGATAGCTGTCCAGGTCGACATCGGCAAACAGCACGGCATCGTAGCCGCCAGGACGCAAAACCGACGCATCGGCAAGCGACACGAAGCGCACTTGTGCCCGTGGCGTGCGATCGACCTCGTAGGTCGCGTAATCGTAAGCGGTACTGCGCTTGTCCACCTTGGTTCGAACGCCGTCGAGAACCGGCACGGTCGCGGCCTGCGACACGTCGAGCGCGCGAGCATCATTCATAAGGATGTCGATGGCATGGCGCAGCAAAGCCGTCTCCGCCTGGCGACGGGCCTGGCCGTCAAGACCGCCTAGAGCGCGATCGGGCAGCGCCTCTGCAACGGCGAGCATGGCCTTGAGCGCCGTCACGGGTTTGTCGCGCCACAGCGCCTGAAACACGTCCGAGACCACGCATGGCACGTTCTTAAACCAGTTTTCTTCGCTGGCGGCCTTGCGGGCGCCCCTCACCTGGCCCTGCACGCTCTGCAGCAGGCTCTTGACGCCCGCAGTGGTCTTGCTGCGCGACAGGCGCATGTTCTTGTCGAAGCCGCGGGCGCTCGCGGCGTCAGTACCCGAAAGCGGGCTATAAATCCAGTCGGTAAGCTCTGGAGCGGGCCACCACTCGGTCTTGGAAGCGGTGCCCTCGTCGGCGGCTTTCATACGCTCGATCAGGTTGGCGAGCGCCGTAAACTGCCTGCCCGCGATGGACTGGGAAAACGCCGTGAACTCGGTCGTCTCGGACGCAATGTGACGCGCCGCCAGACGAGAGGCGAGCTCACCGAACAGCTGGGATGCCCGAGCAGAAACAACGAGCACGCGCACAGGGTCGGCGGGCGTTGCAGTAGCTTTATCGGCCTTGGACTCCTTGTGCGCTTTCACCAACTTATCGATGGCGTCCGCATAGACATGAGCACGGGCATGGGGGCCGGCGACCTCAATAAAGGCAGGCTGAGCGGCGGCCCCGCAAGCGACATCAGACGCGACGGCGTCCTCCCCCAGCGGCGCAATCTCAAACAGCACACCGCGGGCATCAAATGCCGTGGCAAGCTCCTCGCGCATCGCCGCCTGCTCGCGGTCAAGTAGCACGACGACCTCTCCCCCATTGTTCGCCACGGCAGACAGCAGCTCGAGCAGACCGTGCGTAAACGACGTGATACCGCGCACGCATACGGCGCGGGCGCACGCCGGCAGGCTATCGGCCAGGGCACCGGCCATAATGTCGGCTGCCTCGCAGGGCTCGACCATATCTCGACGGTCCAAACCGCCCGCGTAGGCACGCAAAAGCTCGAATACGCGAGCCTCGGCGTCGCTCTTGGGATCGGGACGGCAAACGTCGCCGCAGCAGCGCTCGGCACCCGTCCCCGCTACGCCCGGCAGCACATCGCGGGCCATGCGCGCGAGCATGCGCACCGTGCCCTGGCTGCGCGAAAGCGGCTGCAGGTCGGCATCATCGAGGCGCGTGACCATGTCCGAAAACAGCATCTGGCGCTGCAGGTTGTCGACGAAACCGCGCCCGTCGCCCAAAAGCTCCCAAAGCGAGCGAAGCCACGATGTGGGCGTCTTGTAGTCGATACCCAGCGAAACGCCGGCTTCCGCCGCATCATGACGGCACAGGTCGAGCTCGGCAAACGTTGGTGCCAGCAACACGGCACGCCCGTGACGGGCAATAAGGTCGGCAAGCAGCGCCGACTCGGCATCGCTCAAATCCGTGCCGGCATTGGTGGTATAGATTCGAACAGGCATGGTCCTCCGCTCAAACTGTTCGCAATAATCAATGCATCCATCCTACCCGCCCACGCGGACAGATTTGCCCCACGCCAACAGATTTGATCCCTTGGGGACGGAGGAAAATGGATCACAGTGGGGGTCAGTCTAACCCGGTGATCCGTTTTCCTCCGTCCCCAAGGGATCAAAAAACCGCCCCCGGAGGGACGGTTCTTCGTAATTCAATGTTGTCGCTGGCCTACTCGCCATCCTCCAACTTAATGAGGATCTTGCGGTAGCCACCGTACTCGCCGTTCAGCGCCTTTGAAACGCGGCTCACCGTGGTGGACGAAGCGCCGGTACGGGCCTGAACCTCAACATAAGGCTCGCCCTCGTCCAAATAGCGCGCAACCTGCAAACGCTGAGAAAGGTCGCAAATCTCGCGCGGCGTGCAGATATCGGTCAAAAACGCTTGGATATCCTTCTCGTCGTCCAAAAGGCTAAATGCGTGGACCAGCTGCTTGACATCAGGCTTGTCAAACATGTTCTCGATATTCATCGATCACCGCCAAACCCGCCAAAAGGCATCGAAGTTGATACTGACATCGGGCATCGTTCACCCGTTCTATGCAATAGGGCAACGCCTGTGGCTTTTGCCCGTAGCAGTGTAGCACACCACCAAACTAAAGCGACAAGACTCTCTGCCAGCGGCGCGTTTTTCAGGACGAACGCCGTTTAGAAACCATATGCGCACGTAAGCTCCACGAATATTTGAGACAATGGGCGCCCAAACACCGCGGCGCGCCCGCGCAACCATCCAGGTCGCCGCCGTAAGCCGCTTCACGCGACGCCAGCAATCCCGGCGCAAGAAAGGATTCACGCCATGCGCTTTATGCTTAACTGGCTCTTCACCTCGATCGCCATCGCGATCGCCACGTTCCTCGTCCCCGGTATCCAACCCTTCGGCTTTGCCGAGACCTGGGTCTGCTTTGCCTTTGTGGGACTGTTCCTGAACATTGTCGATTCGTTCGTCAAACCGTTCCTGACCGTCATCTCACTGCCGCTCACTATTATTACGCTTGGTGTTTTTCAGCTCGTAGTCAACAGCTTTATGCTCGAGCTGGCCAGCTACCTGTCGGTCAATCTGCTGGGCGCGGGCATCTCCATCGCCAGCTTTGGATCGGCCTTTATGGGCAGTATCCTGGTATCCATCACGCGCAGCATCCTCGACAGCATCGCCGAGGACTAAAACGGCCATTCCGGCCGTGCCCGTCTCAACAGCCCAAAACGAAGGCCGCCCATCGCAAAAATGGGCGGCCTTCTTATTTGTCAAGTCTCAAAGGGCGAGAGAATCTACCATTTCTACCCCGTCCCCAAATGGCAGGTGTGGGTTAGATGACGTAGTCGTAGCCATGGTTGGGAGCGACAAGTTGATCGAGTGTCACACCGTCGAGGTAGTCGTTGATGAGCTTGTCCAGGTTCTTCCACACGTCGAGCGTGGGGCACTCATCCGAGCGTGAGCAGCCCTTGCAGTCGCCATCCAGGCATGCAACCGGTGCCAGACTGCCCTCGGTCAGGCGCAGGATCTCGCCCACCGTGTACTGCTCGGGCGGGCGCGTGAGCACGTAGCCGCCGCCCTTGCCGCGCATGCCCGAAAGCATGTTGGCGCGCACGAGCGTAGCCAAGATGTTCTCGAGATATTTCTCGGAAATCCCCTGTCGCGCCGCGATCTCTTTGAGCGGGATGCGACCGGCCGCCTGGTGCTCGGCCAGATCGACCATAACGCGCAGGGCATATCTGCCCTTTGTAGAAACCAACATGTATAGTGCTGCCTTTCGGTCATTTAGTCCGTAGAAATTCTAGCCGAAAAATTGGTTTTGAAAATACCCGTTCCGGTCAAGATGGTTAATCAGCTCGTAATAATCTTCTATTTCCTATTGCATTACTAGGCTTTAGTGTCTAGTATGCTTCCCAACAGCTAAACGAACAACCTATAAGGTTTATGGGTTTAGCTGCTACACGCACCGTGAAACCACACGGCAACCAGCAACTTGAACACTTTGGAGGTTCACCATGAGCAAGGTTTACACGTCCATCGATCAGCTTATCGGCCACACCCCGCTCCTGGAGCTCACTCATTTTGAGGCCGACGAGGACCTCAAGGCTCGTGTGCTCGTCAAACTCGAATACTTCAACCCCGCCGGGTCAGTTAAAGACCGCGTCGCCAAGAACATGATTGACGAGGCCGAGAAGGCAGGCAAGCTCGTGCGCGGCGGCGACTACACCATCATCGAGCCCACGAGCGGCAACACCGGCGTCGGCATCGCCTCGGTGGCGGCCGCCCGCGGCTACAAGGTGATCATCACCATGCCCGAGACTATGTCCGTCGAGCGCCGCAAGCTTATGCAGGCATACGGCGCACAGCTCGTGCTCACCGACGGCTCCAAGGGCATGAAGGGCGCCATCGCCAAGGCTGAGGAGCTGCAGAAGGAGACCCCCAACAGCATTATCGCCGGCCAGTTTGTGAACCCCGCCAACCCCGCCATCCACAAAGCCACGACCGGCCCCGAGATCTGGGATGACACCGACGGCAAGGTCGACATCTTCGTCGCCGGCGTCGGCACCGGCGGTACCGTGACCGGCGTGGGCGAGTTCCTCAAGGAGCAGAACCCCGAGATTCAGGTCGTCGCCGTCGAGCCCGCCACCTCCCCGGTGCTCTCCAAGGGCCAGGCCGGCCCGCACAAGATCCAGGGCATCGGCGCCGGCTTTGTGCCCGACGTCCTCGACACCCGAGTCTACGACGAGATCATCCCCGTCGAGAACGAGGACGCCTTTGCCACCGGCCGCGCCGTGGGCCACAAGGAGGGCGTGCTCGTGGGCATTTCGTCCGGCGCCGCCGTGTGGGCCGCGCTACAGCTGGCCAAGCGCCCCGAGAACGAGGGCAAGACCATCGTGGCGCTGCTCGCCGATACCGGTGAGCGCTACCTGTCCACGGCACTCTTCCAGGGCTAGGGCCCGTCGCCCATAGGTTGAGCCCAGGGCGAACCGGTCTCCCCTCTCCCGGTAGCCTGAGCCCATCCCATCAGGGTGTCCCACGAGACGTCCGAACTTGCTACAATGTCTGCGGCGCGGAACCAGCCTCCCGCGCCGCTTTTCTTTTTTGGCCACATGCCACCAAGGAGAACCTCCCCATGCACAACAAGCGCGTGCTCGTCGCCATGAGCGGCGGCGTCGATTCCAGCGTGACTGCGTACCTGCTCAAAAGCCAGGGCTACGAATGCGTCGGCGCCACCATGCGCCTCACCTGTCCCGCGCCCGATCCCGTCACGGGCATGAGTAAGGTCGATCGCGACATCGCCGATGCAAAGGCCGTCGCCGAGCGCCTGGGGATACCCCACCATGTGCTCGACCTACAGCAGACCTTCGACCGCAATGTTATCGAGCGCTTCGTGACCGCCTACCAGGAGGGGCTGACGCCCAACCCGTGCATCATCTGCAACCGCCATATTAAGTTTGGCGCGCTGCTCGATGCGGCACTCGATATGGGCTGCGACTACATCGCCACAGGCCACTATGCCAAAACGAGCCAGGCGCCCGACGGCACCTGGCAGCTGCATCGCGGCGAGGACCCCAAAAAGGACCAGAGTTACTTTTTGTATTCGCTCACGCAGGAGCGGCTGTCGCGCACGATCTTTCCGCTGGCCGGGCTGGACAAAGAGCGCGACGTGCGCCGCATTGCCGCCGAGCAGTGCTTCATCAACGCCAAGAAGGCCGAGAGCGAGGACATCTGCTTTATCGCGGACGGCGACTACGCAGGCTATATCGAGCGCCGCTGCGGACATCCCGCTGCACCGGGCGACATTGTGTGGCGCGACGGCAGCGTGGTCGGACGCCATAACGGCGCGCTGCGCTATACCATAGGCCAGCGCAAGGGCCTGGGCGTCGCGATGGCGCACCCCGTGTACGTAACGGGCGTCGACGCCGTCAACAACACCGTGCATCTGGGCGAGGCAGAGGACCTGACCGCCGCGGCGCTCACGGCCAATGACTGGATCTGGAGCACCCCTGCCGATCGCATGGAGGCAGAGCTCACGTCCGGTGGCATTCGCGTAGGTGCCAAGTACCGCTACCGTCAGAAAGACCAGGCAGCGACCCTTACGCGCGGCGAAGACGGGCAAATGCTGCTGACTTTTGACGAGCCGCAGCGAGCCATCGCCCCCGGCCAAGCAGTCGTTATCTACCGCGGCGACATCGTCCTGGGCGGCGGCACCGTTACGGCAGCTATCAAGTAGTCCCATCCCCTTCATAAGTTGCGGTGAAATAGGGACTGTTTAAGCGTTTAAAACCGCCAAACAGTCCCTATTTCACCGCAACGCACAAGAGCGCCCCTGCCGGCAACGTTATACCGGCTAGGACGCTCTTAACTTGCCACGCGCTATAAATGCGTCTAGCGCTGAACGTAGGCGCGAACCAGCTCGTAGGTGTTGCGCACACCGTCGATGTGGCTGCGCTCGTAGTTGTGGCTCGCGTACACGCCGGGACCGATCAGACCGTGACGGATGTCGTAGCCGGCAGAAAGCGTGGCCTCAACGTCCGAGCCGTAATGCGGGTACACGTCGATGGCGTAATCAAGCTCGAGCTCGCGCGCGATATTGGATAGCGTGGTCACCAGGTCGTAATTGTACGGACCGCCCGAATCCTTGGCGCAGATCGAAACCATGCGCTCGGTGCAGCCTAGGTCGTCGCCCACGCAACCCATGTCCACGCTGATCATCTCGCGCGTGTCGGCCGGCACAAAGGCACCACCGTGGCCGACCTCCTCGTACACGGTAAAGAGCAGCGACACCTTGCGCGAAAGCGTCACCTCGCCAGCGGCGACGGCACGCGCCAAGCCCAGCAGAATCGACGCCGACAGCTTGTCGTCCAAGAAGCGACTCTTAATGTAGCCGCTCTCCGTCACCGTGGTACGCGGATCCATGGCGATGATGTCACCAGTCTGAATGCCCAGCTCAAGCACGTCGTCCTTGCTGTCGACATTCTCGTCGAGCAGGATTTCCATGTTCTTCTCGATGGTCTTGACCGGCTCATCGGCCACATGCGCCGAAGGCTCGGTGTTAAGAACCACGCCCGTGTAGACATTGCCGTCGCGCGTGTAGACGGTGCAGTTCTCTCCATCGGCCGTAGACCACTGGTGCCCGCCGAGCGTCGTGGGGCGCAGGCGACCATTGTCCTTAATGGAACGCACCATGGCGCCCAGGGTATCGACATGGCTCGCCAGTACGAGCGGCTCACCCTCGCCACCAAGCTCAACGAGCACGTTACCCTTATTGGAACGCTCGGGGCCAAATCCCATATCGCGCAGGGTCTCCATTAGATAATCAGTCGCCGCACGGGTATAGCCGGTAGGCGAAGCAATAGAAGTCAGCGTCTTAAGCTGTCCTGCGATATAGGAGAGCGTCTCCCCTAGAGAAGCATCAATATTAGAAGTCATATGCATCCTTCCAAGTAAAACTAAGACCGAGTCCCGATTGTAACCGTTCTGCACGTGCAATGCCCCAGGAGCCGAGCCGCCTCCAGACGTCCCCGCACCGGTTTTGTGCACGTGCACGGTTTACAATCCCAATCTTGCATAAATCCTATCGGTATTTGCATAGAAATGAGACATCTTTTTGCTTCGTCTCAGGGTGCCCCACCTTGGACCGTGCAAAAAACGGAGTATTCAGCACCGTGGGCCCCAACGGCCCCATCACGAACGACAAAATGAAGCGGTTACAACAGTGTTGCAGGTTGTCGCAAAGCAGAAACTCAGTAACAACCCCCTCCACTCATCGATAGCCCGCCCACAATGGCTGTCGATGGGCGCCTGCGGGCCACTCGGCCCATTCACAATGTTATGCATTTTTAAGAGCTTGCTGAATACTCCCAAAAATGCACGCTGGAAAGTGCACCACCTATCCGTAGCGGGCAGTACGCCTTGGTTTTGCCCGTCTCAGGACATTGACGCAGCACAAAAAGCCCCGCCGTGCGTAGCACGGCGGGGCCAGCGGCAAGTCAAAAGACCATACGCCTACGGGCGAAGGACCACCAAACTGGGTTAGGCAGCCGGGCAGATCTTCTTGAAGAGCTCGATGACGTCGTCGAGCGTTGCCTCGCGCGGGTTACCCGGGAAGCAGGCGTCGGCCATGGCGTCCTTGGCCAGGACCTCGATCTCGTCAGCCTTCATGGCCTCGCAGACGTGCGGGATGTTCACGTCGGCGGAAAGCTGCTTGACGGCGGCGATAGCGGCGTCGGCAGCCTCGTCGGTGCTCATGCCCGTGGTGTCAACACCCATGGCAACGGCAACCTTGGCCAGGCGCTCAGCGCAAACCGGCTTGTTGAACTCCATGGCAATCGGCAGCAGCATGGCGCAAGCGACGCCGTGCGGGGTGTCGTAGTGAGCGGACAGGGTGTGAGCCATGGCGTGGTCGATGCCCAGGCCAACGTTGGAGAAGCCCATGCCGGCGACATACTGGCCAAGGGCCATGCCCTCGCGGCCGGAGCCGGGCTGACCGGACTTGGCCTCGGCGACGGAGTCACGCAGGTTCTCGCTGATCAGCTTAATAGCCTCAAAGTGGAACATGTCGGAGAGCTCCCAGGCACCCTTGGTGGTGTAGCCCTCGATGGCGTGGGTCAGAGCGTCCATGCCAGTGGAAGCGGTCAGGCCGGCGGGCATGGAAGCCATCATGTCAGGATCGACGACGGCGACCTCGGGGGCGTCGTTGGTGTCGACGCACACGAACTTGCGGACCTTCTCGGGGTCGGTGATGACGTAGTTGATGGTCACCTCGGCAGCGGTACCGGCGGTCGTCGGCACAGCGATGGTGAACACGGCGTGGTTCTTAGTGGGAGCAACGCCCTCGAGGCTGCGGACATCGGCGAACTCGGGGTTGTTGATGATGATGCCGATGGCCTTGGCAGTGTCCATGGAGGAGCCGCCACCGATGGTCACGATAGCGTCAGCCTCGGCGGCCTTGAAGGCCTCGACGCCGTCCTTGACGTTCTGGATAGTGGGGTTGGGCTTGATCTCGGAGTAGAGGCTCCAAGCGATGCCGGCAGCGTCGAGCTCGTCGGTCACCTTAGCGGTAACGCCAAACTTGACCAGATCGGGATCGGAGCAGACGAAAATCTTCTTGTAGCCGCGACGCTGGAGCTCGCCGGGGATCTCCTTGATGGCGCCGGAACCATGATAAGAGATGGTATTGAGAACGAAACGATTAGCCATTGATAGCCTCCCATCGTGTGCGGGGCACCCATTACGCCCCACGCTATGAGTCCCATCCTAACGCTTTTGAAACGAAAAACACGTGAGAACGTCAAATATGTTAAAGCGTTTCAACAGATGATGAAAAATATTGCGGCAAAGGGACAGCCCCTTTGCCGCATTCGGTTACTTTCGACAGCCCTCTTTCCAAGCCTCGGCCGCAACCTTCCAGCGTAAGCGCAAGTCGCGCTCGCGGTCGATGAACATGATGGCAAACGCGACAAACAGCAGCAAGCTCGCCACGACGATGGCGTGCAGGCCCATGCGCTCAATACACCAGTTGCCCAACACGGCGCCAAACACAAAGGTAAAGATCACGCCAAAGTACAGCAGGCCGTTTTCCAAAAAGCCGCGCCTGTGGGTGATGATGTAATCGTCCACGTTTTGCAGCGCGTTGCGCAAGTTGCCGATGCACATGGTCGTAGCGATGCCGTGACCGTGGATCTTGCGGAAGCTCTCGACCTGCATGCCGCAGGCAAACGAGGTGAGGCAGTTGGCGAACAGGTTGAAATTGCCGCCCGGGATAAAGCTCACGCCCAACAAGATGACGGCTTCAAAGAACACCGTCACTTGGCGCCAGTGAATCACGCTGCCAAACCGTTCGTGTACCAGGTCGGCAAGCATAATGCCCACGGCAAACGACACCACAGGGAAGAAGTAGCGCCCCGCAAGTGCCCAATTGCCCTCCGAGATGCTCACGCCCACCAGCAAGATGTTGCCCGTCTGCGCGTTAGCGAAAACATGGTCGCGCCCAATGTACGAATAAACGTCCATAAAGCCACCGGCGAGCGCCAAGATGATGCCCAGCTCAATAGACTCCGATATCTGTTTGGCACGCTGCATCGCCGTGCATCCTCCCTGTTGACGACTCTCTCGTGCGTTGGCGGAAACATAGCCGCCGTTCATACTGTAACCCATTGACAACATGGCGTGCGCGCGAGACGGGTTCTCCAACGCGCAGATAC
The DNA here is from genome assembly GCA_958413895.1 of uncultured Collinsella sp. Taxonomy (GTDB): domain Bacteria; phylum Actinomycetota; class Coriobacteriia; order Coriobacteriales; family Coriobacteriaceae; genus Collinsella. The sequence continues at coordinate 66,929 of CATYVQ010000009.1, read as the reverse complement.
ACAGTCTGGAAACAAACAGCGGGCGCGGCGCCGACACCCGCACTGACGCGCCGATCCACCAGCTCGTGTACTCCACCAGTCTTTTTAGCCCCGTCCCAAAAAGACTGGTTACAATTACGTGCAGCATACAAACACCGGGAGGGATCGTGGCAAAAAAGCCTCAGCACGCTCAGAATAACCAGCGCAGTCAGCAGGGCAAACAGGGCCAGCAGCAAAAGCGCGGCGGCAAGGCCCAGGGCGGCCACGCCGCTCATACCCCGGCAGCGCCCGCCCGTCCCTGGCGCCCGGGCCGCGATAAGTTCCTTCCCGTCAGCCGCGCCGATATGGACGCGCGCGGTTGGGACCAGTGTGACTTCGTCTACATCTGCGGCGACGCCTACGTGGACCACCCCAGCTTTGGTATGGCCATCATCAGCCGCGTACTCGACGCGCACGGCTACAAAGTGGGCATCATCTGCCAACCCGACTGGACCGATCCCGCCAGCATCAGCGTGCTCGGTGAGCCGCGCCTGGGCTTTTTGGTCAGTGCCGGCAACATGGACTCCATGGTCAACCACTATTCGGTAACCAAGCACCGCCGCCACACCGACGCCTATACCCCCGGCGGCGAGGAAGGTCACCGCCCCAACCGTGCCGTCACGGTCTACGGCAATCTCATCCGTCAGACGTTTAAGGACGCTCCCATCATTATCGGCGGCATCGAGGCAAGCCTGCGCCGCCTGGCCCACTACGACTACTGGCAGGACAAGCTCAAGCGCTCGGTGCTGCTCGACTCGGGCGCCGACATCCTCATCTACGGCATGGGCGAGCACGCAATCGTCGAGATCGCCGACGCGCTCGACGCGGGGCTGCCCGTCGATCAGATCACCTATATCAACGGCACCGTTTACCGCACGGGTTCGCTCGACGAGATCTACGACTACGACCTGCTGCCCAGCTGGGACGACCTTACCGCCGACAAGCTCAACTACGCGCGCAGCTTTAACGTGCAGCAGCAGAACATGGACCCCATCACCGGGCATCGTCTGGTAGAGCCCTACCCCAACAGCGTCTATGTGGTGCAGAACCCACCGTCGGCCACGCTCACCACCGACGAGATGGACGAGGTGGCCGAACTCCCCTACGCACGCGATTGGCATCCCGATTACGACGCAGCGGGCGGCGTGCCAGCCTTTGCCGAGATCAAGTTTTCAATCAGCTCCAACCGCGGGTGCTTTGGTGAGTGCTCGTTTTGCGCGCTGACCTTCCACCAGGGCCGCGTGCTGCAGATGCGCAGCCACGACTCGATCATGCGCGAGGCCGAGCTGCTCACACACGACCCCGAGTTTAAGGGCTACATCAACGACGTGGGCGGACCGACGGCCAACTTTAGCCGCCCGGCCTGCGACAAGCAGCTCAAACACGGCGTGTGCAAGAACAAGCGCTGCCTATGGCCGAGCGTGTGCAAGAACATGGTGGTCGACGAGAGCGGCTACACGCAGCTGCTGCGCGACCTGCGCCAGCTGCCGGGCGTCAAGAAGGTCTTCGTCCGCAGCGGCATCCGTTTTGACTACACTATGGCCGATGCCTCGGACGAGTTTTTGCGCGAGCTGCTGGAGCACCATGTCTCGGGCCAGCTGCGCGTGGCGCCCGAGCATGTGAGCGACGCGGTGCTCTCCGTGATGGGCAAGCCGAGCCGCGCCGTCTACGATGCGTTCTGCCGCAAATTTGAGCGCTTGAACCGCGAATACGGACTCAAGCAGTACGTTGTGCCGTATCTGATCTCGAGCCACCCCGGCTCGACCATGAAGGAAGCCGTGGACCTTGCCGAGGCCGTGCGCGACATGGGCTACATGCCCGAGCAGGTGCAGGACTTCTACCCCACGCCGTCCACCATGTCGACCTGCATGTACTACACCGGCGTGGATCCGCGCACTATGCAGCCGATCTACGTGGCACGCGACCCGCACGAAAAGGCCATGCAGCGTGCGCTCATCCAATACCGCAAGCCCGAGAACTACAAGCTTGTGCGTGAGGCGCTGGAAAAGGCCGGCCGCCGAGATCTAATCGGCTACACCAAGCATTGCCTGATCCGTCCCGTACCGCCGCGCCCGGGCGAGACGTCTGCTGGCGGCGGACATGGGACCGGCAAGAAGGGCAGCAAGGCCCACGGTGGCGCCGCCGGCAAGGGGCCCAAGGGCAGCAAGGGCCACGGCGGCATGTCGCGTGCGCAGAACACCGCAGGCCGCAACCGCGCGGCCCAGGGACGACAGGGCGCCAACGGAGGCGGGCGTCGCAACTAGGGCAGCGGTGCGCTCGCTGCGTCCATCCCACACGCGTGGCGTAGCAAGCGCATTGCCTCAACAAGGATGACGCCGGCGATAGCGACCGTAATTGCCACGTCGAACGGCGTGTTCACAAACCAGAGCAACGTCATGAGATACGACCCGGCATTAAAGGCAAAGTGCAGCAGGATCGTGTAACGGAGCTTTCCGGTGGTCACGAGCACCCAGCCAAAGATGAGGCCGGCAACACCCGCATAGCAGCCCTGCACCCAGTTCATGTGCATAAAGCCGAAGACCGCCGCCTGCAGTACGATTGCCGCGGCGACGCCCCAGGCACTCGGGGCCGCCCAGGGCACTATGGCGCCGTCTTGCGCGTTCACGCGGCGCCGACGTTTCCAGAGCGGATGGCACTGTGGATTAAACGCACGCAGTGAGAACTCAAAGATGATGCCGCGCACCAGGAGCTCTTCGCAAAATGGCGCGCCAATCACCGTGGTCAGAACGGCCAGATAGCTCGTGTCGCCCATGCCTGTTTCCTCGACGAGCTCGCTATAGTCTGCCGCGACCTCGGGCAGCAGCGACAGCACGCCGTCGCATAGATAGCTAATGACCACCTGCATGGACAGGCCGATCACGACAACGCAGACGATGCGCTTCCATGCCGCGCCTGCTCCCCCACCGAGCGGGTGCTCGCCTTGCCGGCGCGCCATAAACGAGCGCGGCCACAGATAACGCCACCACAGCAGCGCCATCAAAAACGACGCCGTCTGAGCGGCAGCCTGGAACCATTGGATATCGAGATTGTCGATCGGATAGCCCGTCAGCGCCGACACGGCATCGAGAACAGAAAACAGAACCACGCTCAGGGCTATATCGGCAGCGACAACGCCAAAACAGGCAAGCGCCCACGCTATCGCATTGAGCATGCCAACCTCCTCAAAACCGTTCCCTAGTTCTACCACAACTCGGCAGAGAGCTGATCCCATGGGGACGGAGGAAAACGGATCACTTATTGATGAGAATCGGGCGCAGTGCCAAAGGCCCCGCTGGGCGAAATGTCGAACGGAAAGGTGCCGCAGCGATTGAAGGCGGCGATGAACATGCGGATGGCGTTGGACGGCGTGGTGCCCACGAGCTGGGTTGCCGCCGCGAAGGCCGCCTTTTCCTCGGGCAAGACCTTCGCGACAACCGGGGTCATGTGTTCTGCCATGGCGCTTCCTTTTTGAAACGACGGTGGTGCGGATAGATGCGGGCCACGCGGCTGGGCGACGGGCTGTGAAGGCAACCCGATTGGCCCGCATCTGGAGTTTGTTTTTACGGCGGTGGTATGACTTGGTATTCCTAAGTATTACCCCCGCAGATAGAATACCATATCCGACCCTATGGGGACGGAGAAAAAACGGATCATTTTGTTGCTGAGTAAGTATTTAGAGCGTGATGATGTCCGAGATATTGAGGGCCCGAGCGTCAGCGGCATCGTGCGTGGCAAGCAACAGCATGCGGCCGTCGAGCAAGTCGAGCACGACCTCGGCGCATGCGTCGCGCGCAGCGGTATCTAGACCGGTAAAGGGCTCGTCCAGAATCACCGCGTCGCCTGGGCACAGCAGGGCTCGGGCAATCTCGACGCGACGGCGCTGCCCGCCCGAGAGCTCGGCCACACGAGCATGCACATCGACCCCCGGCACCAGCAGGCGCAACAGGGCCGCGGCACTCGAGGCGTCCACGCGCGCGTCGGCGCACACCAGCACGTTATCCAAAGCCGAGGCGCCCTCTACCAGGCGCACATCCTGAAACACCATGGAGCACGGCGCGCACTCCCCCGCCGCCAGCGCAAGCAGCGTCGACTTGCCCACGCCCGAGGTGCCCATCACGCAGGCGCGCCCACCGGTGGGCACACGAAGCACCAGCCCGTCGAGCGCCGGCGCCCAGGGCGCACGACCGCCCACGGCAAGCGCAAGCTCCGCCGCAGCGCCGGCGCCAGCAGAGTCGCCCGAACGCCCGCGCAAGCCGCGTCCATGCGACAGCACCGCCGCACGCCACGCCGCAGGCCCCGAAGCCCGCAGCAGCCACACCAGCACGCGCTCGCATGCCCACGAAGCCATAACAACCAGCACGGTCCAGGCCAGCAAATCAGCCGTCTCAATCAAAAGCTTTGCCTGATAGATGCGCTCACCCACGGTGCCCACCGCCATGCCGATCAGCTCCGCCGCCACGCCGGCCTTCCAGCTCATGCCAATCACGGCGCGGGCGCACGAAAGCACAAACGGCAGGACTTCGCGCCAGATGTGGGCACAAAACAGTCGCCAACCCCGCACGCCATGCAGACGAAACATCTGCTCCAACGGTTTATCCGCTTGCGTCAAGCCCTCGACCAGCGAAAAATACACTCCCGGCAGCGCCATCAAAAAGACCGCCGCAATGCTTACGCGCGCCGACCCCAGCCAAATGAGCAGCAGGACCACCACGCAGGCAACCGGCGTCGCCTTAACAAACGAAAGCGCCGGAGCCACCAAGCGGGCAAACGCCCGCGAGCGCGACGAAATTCCGGCCAGCAAACCACCGCACACCGCGGCAAGCGCCAAACCGCCTAGAATCCGCGCACCCGAGCCCGCCAGAATCGCCCACGTGCCGGCATCGCATACCAGCCGCAGCAACGCCACCACAACAGCACCCGGACCCGGCAAAATCAGCGGCTGTGCCACCAGCGCCGCCACGAAGACCCACACGGCAAGCCAAAAGGCGGCAACGGCACCTACTGCCGCCACCGCCTTCATACGCTCTATCATTTGTCGAGCAAACGCACGCACGGGTTACTCCATGTAGTAGAAATCATCAGCCGGGAGCTTGCTGCCCACGGCGCTCGCGTCCGCATCGGCCAGCACCTTCAGGTACCCACCGAGCGCGGCCTTCATATCCTTCCCTGTCTGGCAGACAAGCATGCACCCGGGAATCGCCTTTTCGGCAATCGTGGCGTTATCCACGATGCCCGCATCGACCACGGCCTGCGCCCAGTCCGCCGGCGCCGCGTTCACGGCCTCAACGCTCGCAGCATGGCAGCTCAGGAATTCCGCCACGGCCTCGGGATGCTCCTCGGCAAAGGCACGGCGCACCACGGTCACACCCGTCAGCAAGCGCGAGCCCGTGTCTCCTGCCAGCTCGTCCCACACATCGGTCAGGCTCACCGGTGCCGACAGCTTGCCCTCGCTCTTGGCGATGGCCGCCGTCTTGAACGGCTCGGGTAGCACGCCCACGGCAGTCGGGTCGGCAAGCAGAGCCGAGAGCACCTCGGTAGGCTCGCTCTTAAACTCGAGCGTCACCTGACCGGCCAAGCCCGCGCGCTCCAGCAGGTAGTTCATGACGTACTCCGGCGTGGCGCCCTTGCCCGTCATATAGACAGTATGGCCCGCCAGATCGCCAAACGAGGCCACACTCGCGTCGCCCGTCACAACGTTCAGCACGCCCAGCGTGTTGATGTCGATGACCTGCACCGCTCCCTCGGTCTTATTGTAGAGCACGCTCGCCACGTTGGCGGGCACCAGGGCGATATCGACATCGCCCTGAATGACCTTGGGCACGATCTCGTCGGCGGCAGTGTTGATCGCAAAGTCGAACTCATTGTCCGTCTCGCCATCGGCCGCCTGATCCATAAACCGCACCAGACCGATCGACGTCGGCCCCTTGAGCGAGGCGACATGCACCTCGACCGGCTCTGCGGCGGCACTGACGCCGTCCGCGGCAGCCGAGCCCGCAGCAGACCCGGCACCGGCAGCCCCGCCGCCACAGCCCGCGAGCGCAAGTGACAGGGCGCCCGCGGCGAGCGCCGAGGCAAACCCCCGGCGCGACATTTCAAAATCAAACGCGCGCATCGCTAGCACGTCCCCTCGTTAGGCATCGTCCATGCGTGATGGTCGGTATGCAGCAGCTCCTCGGCCAGCGGCGAGAGCGGCTCGCCCAAGAACTCGCGATAGCACGCCTGGACATCGGGATTCTCGTGCGAGAAGCGAATCTCGGCGTTCGCATCGAGGCCCCAGAGCACCTGACCGCGCTCGGCTGCCAGCTCGCAGCCGTCGTGGATGGGCTGACCACCGCCACCGACGCAGCCGCCCGGGCATGCCATGACCTCGACGAAGTCATAGCTCACGCGGCCGTCGCGAATCGCGTCGAGCAGACGGGCGGCGTTGCCCAGCCCATGTGCCACGGCGACGCGCACCTTGGTGCCATCGATATCGGCCACGGCTTCCTTCCAGCCGTCCAGGCCGCGCACATCGGTAAAGAAGTCGGCGTCGGGGTTCTTGCCCGTCACCAGGTAATATGCCGAGCGCACGGCGGCCTCCATCACACCGCCCGTGGCGCCAAAGATCACGCCCGCGCCTGTGCCAAAGCCCAGCGGCGTATCGAGCGGCTCCTCAACCAGCGTGTCCACGCTCACGTGGCTCGCGCGGATCATGCGCACCATCTCGCGCACCGTCAGCGCAACGTCCACATCGGGTGCGCCGCTCTCGCCCACCATGCTCGGCAGCGCGCACTCAGCCTTCTTGGCCGTGCACGGCATAACGGACACCACGAACAGGCGCTCGGGCTCCACGCCCAGCACCTTGGCGTAGTAGGTCTTGGCGATGGCGCCGAACATCTGCTGCGGCGACTTGGACGTGGACAGGCTGTCGACAAACTCCGGATAGCGCGCCTTCACAAAGCGCACCCAGCCCGGGCAGCAGCTCGTGAACATGGGCCAGCCGCGGCTATCGTCCTCACCCTTAGCGGCGGCGCCCAGGCGCTCGAGCAGCTCGGAGCCCTCCTCCATAATGGTGAGATCAGCCGAGAAGTCGGTGTCGAACACGTACTCAAAGCCCACGCGGCGCAGCGCGCAAGCCAGGCGCTCGACGGTAGCCTCCTCGCGCGGAATGCCGAGCTCCTCGCCCCAGGCGCTACGCACGGCCGGCGCAATCTGCACCAACACGATCTTGTCAGGATTAGCGAGCGCGTCAAACACGGTCTCGGTATCGTCGCGCTCGCGCAGTGCGCCCGTCGGGCAATGCGTAATGCACTGGCCGCACGCGACGCAATCGGTCTTGCCGATCGGCGTGCGCCCGCGGGTACCCACGGCGGTATGCGTGGCGCGGTTGGTCAGGTCCCAAATCCCTAGGCCCTGCACGCTCTCGCATACCTTGATGCAGCGCATGCATTTGATGCACTTGTCGTTTTCGCGGATGATGGGGAAATCGAAATCCCAGCCCTCGCCCGCCAAATGCCTTTGATACGGCAGATAGAAAATGCCCAGGTCGTTGGCGATGGTCTGTAGGTTGCAGTTGCCGCTGCGCACGCAGCTCGTGCACTGCGAATCGTGCTGGGACAGCAGCAGCTGCACGTTGGTGCGACGGGCCTCGCGGGCCTTGGGGCTGTTGGTGTGGACCACCATGCCATCGAGCACGTAGTTGTTGCAGGCGGCAACCAGCTGGTCGCAGCCCTCAACCTCGACCACGCACACGCGGCAGCCGCCGATCTCGTTCAGATCGCGCAGGTAGCACAGGGTGGGAATCTGGATACCGACGGACTTGGCCGCGTCCAGGATCGTGGTGTGCTCGGGTACCACGACCTCGCAATTATCGATAGTGAGCTTGACCATATTGAGTGCTCCGCTTTCGGTGTTGTCGCTGACAGTGGGGTTGTTGAGCTCTACCATTCCAGGTTCCTCCCTCCGCGGAACGCGCCAAAGCCAAAGTGGTCGCAACGCAGGCAGCGGCTTGCCTCCTGGCGCGCCTCCTCCTCGGTAAGGCCCTGCTCGACCAGATTCCAATCGTGAATACGCTCGCCAGCCTCGCGCTCGCCCAGCTCGCAGCGGCCGCACTCGTGCTTGCCCTTAAACTGGACGGTCGGCAGCTCCACGTCGAGCTTGATCTTGTGGTCGAAGCCCAGATAGCGGTCGATGTTTGCCGAAGCCACGCGACCGGCATTGATGGCGCGGATGACGGTGGCGGGGCCGGTCTGGCAGTCGCCGCCGCTAAAGAGGCCATCGAAGTTGGGCACGGCGCCGTCCGAATCGGTGACGACGCGACCCCACTTGCAGGCGATGCCCATGTCCTCAAACGGCTTGGAGTCGATGTCCTGACCAATGGCCACGAACACGCGCTCGCAGGGAATGACCTGCTCGGACGTGGCGGCGGCACGCGGGGCCGGGCGCCCGCGGCGGGGCTCGCCGATAATCTGCGGCTGTACGCGCAGGCCGCTCACGCGACCATCTTCGCCCGTCTCGATGGCGAACGGCGCCGTCAGCTCCAGAACCTCGCAACCCTCGGCCTGGGCGCCGGCAATCTCAGCGTCCTGAGCCGTCATATCGCAGATGCGACGGCGGTAGACGATGCTTACCTTTTCGGCACCGCAGCGCACGGCAGAGCGCGCCACGTCCATGGCCACGTTGCCGCCGCCGATGACGCACACGCGCTGGCCGCTCAGGTCGGGTAGCTCGTCGTCTCCAATGGCACGCAGCATCTTGACGGCCGACTCCACGCCGGGCGCCTCTTCGCCCGGAAGGCCGAGCTTCTTGTCGCTATGGGCACCGATGGCCAGGTAGACGGCATCGAACTCGTCGCGCAGGCGAGCAAGCTCCTCGCCGTTCACGGAGTGGTCGAGTTCCACGTCGATGCCGGCGCTCAAGATCCAGTCGATCTCGGCCTGCAGGCGCTCGCGCGGCAGACGGTAGCTGGGAATGCCATAGCGCAGCATGCCGCCCAGGTGGTGGCGCTGCTCAAAGATGGTCACCTTGTGGCCCATCACGGCCAGGTAGTAGGCGCAGGAAAGGCCGGCCGGGCCGCCGCCGATCACGGCGATGCGCTTGCCGGTGTTGTCCACTACATGCGGCTTGTGGTCGTTGAGGTCACTGTGCTCAACGGCAAAACGCTTGAGGGCGAGGATGTTCATGGGGTCGTCGACCATGCCACGGCGACAGTGCATCTCGCAGGGATGCTCGCACACCAGGCCGCAGACGAGCGGCAGCGGGTTATTCTTGCGGATGACCTTGACGGCATCGGCATAGCGGCCGGCCTCGACGAGCGAAATGTAACCGGGAATGTCGACGTGCGCCGGACAGCCCGAGACACACGGAACGCGGGCCTCGCGGTCAAAGCCGCAAGAATGCTCGCGGATGTGGTGCTCAAAGTCGTCGCGGAAGCCACGAATGGCCGCGAGCGCCATGGCACCGGCTTCGTAACCGATGGCGCAGTCGCTCGAGAGGTAGATAGTGCAGGCCGTGCGCTCAATCAGGTTGAGCGTAGACTCATCGGCACGCCCTTCGAGCACATCGGCGAGCAGGTCGCTCAGCGCGCTCAGGCCCACACGGCAGGGCGTGCACTTGCCGCAGCTCTGGGTGGAGCACAGGTTGACGAGCGCTGCCGTAAACTCAACGGGACACGGGGCGAGCGAACTCACCGCCAGACGGCGTCCGAGCGCATCGTGCAGGTCGTCCATGACGGCCTGAGCGTGGCTGCGTTCCATTACATGCAGTCGAGCCATAAGATCCCCTCTCACATGGCAGCCCGGAGGCGAGGCCGGGCGAAATTGCTACACGCACAACACTGACCTAAAAAGTTGTTAGGTCTCCACGCAGTTCGGCAGGCGGCATGAAATGTCACCCTCAGCGGTGAAATAGAACATTACCGCAGATAAATGCCATATTTGATAAAACGCGTTACCAAATGACAATGCCCCGTCCACGCAATCACGTGGACGGGGCATTACTCTAGGTATGCGGCCAGCGACCCTGTTGCTTTTACTTAAGCTCGGGCCAGAAGTCCTTGTTGGCCTCGATCATGTCGTCGAGAACCTCCTTGGCGACCTTCATCGACGGCACGGTCTTGTTCAGCGTAAAGGCCTTGAGCGCCTTCTCGTACGAACCTTCGATCGTAGCCTCGACCACGAGCTTCTCGGAGTTCAGCTGCTGCATCATGAGGCCCTGCTGGAACAGAGGAATGTTGTCGCGGCTGATGACCTCGGGGCCGTTCTTGCCAATGTAGGCAGGCAGCTCGACCATAGCGTCGTAGGGCATGTTCGGGATAGCGCCCTTGTTCTCGCAAATGACCAGGAAGCGCTGCTTGGTGTCGTTCTTCAGAGCGATGGCCAGATCGGCAATCCAGTCGCCGTGGCTGCCCGCGTAGAACGTGCTCTCGTCAATCTCGCCCGTCTTCTCGTAGTGATCGATACCGTCGAAGAGGTTCTTCTCGCGCGTCTCCTCAACCTCGTTAGCACGCGTGCGCTCGGGGTTGGAATGCTCGACGAACTCCTTCTGCTGCAGGTAGTAGTTCAGATACGTGTTGGGCAGGTACTCCGGGAAGCACTCCATGATCTCGTACTCGCCCTTCCAGACGTAGTACCAGCTGCCCTTGGTGTGGCGATTCTGCTCGGGGTGCTCGTCAGTGGCCTCCTCGGGCTTCTTTGCCATGAGCGAGCCCATGCCCTTGAGGTAGGAGTCGGGCAGCAGGATCTGGTGCTCCTTGATGTACTCGCGCAGCTGCGGGAGCACCTCCTCGCCCTTGTGGCGGATCGAGGTGAACCAACCAAAGTGGTTGAGGCCAAAGTAATCGTACTCGACATCCTTCTTGTCGATATCGAGCGCGGCGCAAACCACGTCGATGATCGCGATCGGCATGTCGCAGATGTTGATGATGCGAGCATTGGGACGCAGCACGCGGCAGCCCTCGGAGACAATGGCGGCAGGGTTGGAGTAGTTGAGAATCCAGTAATCCTTCTTGGCGTACTTCTCAACGTCATCGATCAGCTCGACCATGGGGAAGATGGTGCGCATGCCGTAGGCAAGGCCGCCGCAACCACAAGTCTCCTGACCCACGCAGCCGTGACGCAGCGGAATTTTCTCGTCCTGCTCGCGCATAGCGTAGCCGCCCACGCGCATCTGGGCAAACACGAAGCTGGCATCCGTAAAGGCAGTCTCCTTGTCGGTGGTCACCGTGAGCTTGATGTCCAGGCCGAGGTCCTCGTGCAAAATCCAGTCCACGAGCACGCCGATCTTGCGCTGGCGCTCCTCGTTGATGTCGTACAGGCGAATCTCGTCAACGTCGAGCTCGTCCTTGCGCAGAGCGATGGACTTGACGATGCCGGGGGTAAAGGTGGATCCGCCACCACACAGAGTAATGATCATTGTTTACTGCTCCTTCTCAATTGCGTTTTCGACCTTGTCGCGCATCTCGGCGACCTTCATGCCGAAGATGATCTGGATATTGTTGCCGTTGCGGTTGATGCCGCTGTTGGGCACATGGTTGATGAGGTTCTCATCGATGAGATCCGGGTTCTTAACGTTCACACGGAGACGCGTAAAGCAGTTCTCGAGCTCCTCGATGTTGTCCTTGCCGCCAAGACCTGCGACCAGGTCGGCAATACCTGCATCGACGCCCTCTGCGGGAGCTGCGGCAACAGCGCCCTGCTTCACCGCGACAGACGCGGCGGCCTCGCCCTCGGCAATGGACTCAGCAAGCTCGGACTCTTCCTCGCGACCAGGGGTGTGGAGGTTGAGCTTCTTGATGAGGAAGGTGAAGAGGAAGAAGTACAGCGCGGCGTTGACGACTCCAAGCACCAGCATAACCGGCCAGTTGGTCTTATCGACACCGAGGACCAGGTTGGAGACCACGATGTTGATGATGCCGCCTGCAGTCGAAGCGGGCACGGAGAGGACCTTGAGCAGAACCAGGAAGATGCCGGAAAGAACCGAGTGAACGACAAAGAGCACGGGAGCGGCAAAGACAAAGAGGAAGTCCATGGGCTCGGTCACGCAGGAGAGCACGGCGGTGATGATCAGCGGGATAATGACAGCCTTGGTCTTATCCTTGTTCCCCTTGTAAGCAGTGAAGATAAAGGCCAGGCCGATGCCGATGTAGGGCCACAGGTTGTTGAAGGTGTAGCTGTTGAAGTAGGTGCTATCGGAGAAGGGCTGGCCCGTCATTGCCATCTCGGCGACACGGATGGGATAGGCGCCGGCGATAACCTGATCACCCAGCGTAAGGGTGCCACCCACATCGGAGAACTGGAACGGGGTGTAGATGAGGTGGTGCAGACCGGTGGGAACGAGCAGCTTGTTGAGCATGCCGTAGATAAAGAGGCCGATGTTGCCCGACTCCTTAATGATGCCGGCAACGGAGGAAATGGCGCCCTGGACAGGAGGCCAAACGATGCAGAAGCCTGCGCCCATGATCCAGGAGATGATGATCATGATCAGGAACGGAAAGCGAACGCCCGAGAACATCGAAAGGGCAATGGGGAACTGCTTGTTCGAGTACTTGTTGAACACGGCACCGGTGATGCAACCAAGGATGATGCCGCCGAACACGCCGGTATCGAGCACCTGAATGCCCATAACGGTGCTCTGGCCGGTTCCGGTAAGACCGAGCATGCCGCTCGCATCGGCAAGAGAGCCGGTGGCGTTGAGCACGATGTTGTTAGCCTGCAGGAACAGGAAGAACGACATCAGGGCGATCAGCGAAGCATGGCCCTTGTTCTTCTTTGCCATGGCGCCGGCGATGCCAACGCAGAAGAGGATCGAGAGGTTGTTGATGATAAACATCAGCGACTGATAGACAACGGCGCCCACAAGCTGGAACGGGCCGGAGCCCAGTACGGGGACCAAAGCGCAGATGGTCTTGTTGGTCAGAATGATGCCCACGATGAGCAGGATGCCGGCAACCGAGAGATACATCATCGGCTGGACGATCGACTTCGCGAACACCTCCAACGGCGCTTTGAAATTGAACTTCTTTTTTGCGGTCATAGCGGTACTCCCCTTCCTTTTCCGCAAATTAAGACAGATGTGCCCTGGGCAAGACCGTAAGCCCTGCCTTATATCAATCGATGTGTGGGCACGTTATGCCTAGAGACCAGGTTCTCCAAGCAGGTTAACAATGTGATATGCGAGATAACTCTTCTCAGCATCGGTAACGACAACGTTATAGGTAGACGACAAGTGGGCGGCTATGGCATCCGCGCACGAGAATGCACGCGGATACGCCGTTTCATCGATTCGGAACAGCGCGTCTCCGTTGATTTGCCCGGCGGCAGGATCGAGCGCTCGCTGTGCGAAAAACTGCAGGTGACGAACGAAACGTTCGTAAGGCAGCGAGGTGTCATCAAGGGTCGTAGCATAGCGCTCGGAAACAATCGCAAGCACGTCGCGAACAAGCTGGACCGAAACGATCAGACGGTCAGAGCGTTGCGGCATGGTGGCGTTGACGATATGCAAGGTAATGAAACCCTGCTCTTCTTCGCTCATCTGGATGCCCAGATAGTCCTTAATAATCTGAAGGGCACGGCCCGCAAGCGCGTACTCCTTGCGATAGAACTGCTGGATCTCGAGCAGCAGCGGGTTCTCGCAGGGAACGCCTTTGCGCTCGCGATCGAGGGCGAGGCTAATATGGTCTGCGAGAGCGATGAGGATCTTGTCATTGATATCGACATTGAGCTCTCGACGAAGCATCTGAACGATGTCCTCGGAAATCACGAGGTTGACGGTGGGGATGGACTCCAAAAGATGTGCCAAGCGGTCAATCGTACGCGAATCCTGAGAAGTTCCCTCCTGCAACGCGTAGGTCTTTTCGATCGACGCCTCGTCGATGGCATCGCCGGCATGACGGCCAAAGCAGAGGCCTCGACCGATGACGATGAGCTCGGAGCCATCGTCCGAAGTGACCATTGCGACGTTGTTGTTAAAAACTCGCTTGATAACCACGGTACCCACCATAAGAATTTACTCGGAAAGCCAGATGACAGGCTCTTTAACAGCAACAGGACCGGAAGCATGCTCACGAAGAGTCGAGTTCTCCGAACGCTCGCACACGATAACGAAGACCGTGGGATCGAAGCCGGCGGCGCGAACCACGTCGAAATCGACCTCGACGAGAGGCTGACCTGCGTCGACATGGTCACCTTGGGCAACAAGCGCATGGAAGCCCTTGCCCTCAAGTTTAACAGTGTCGATTCCGATGTGCAGCATCACCTGAGCAGAGCTGTCGTCGGACATGATGCCCAGCGCGTGCTCAGTCGGAAACAGCGCCGCAACGGTACCGGAAACAGGAGCGCACACCGTTCCCTCTTGGGGAACCACGGCAACGCCATCGCCCACTGCACGACTGCTAAAAGCGTGGTCATTGGTATTTTCTAGATTAACAAGCTCGCCGGAAACAGGGGCGAGAATCTCGAACTCGGAAGTCGCAGTCGCCTGCTTGTCCGAGCCACCCATAAGGCGAGAAAAGAAACCCATGGTGGCATGTCCCTTCATAAATATAGCCCAACCAAAATCAACCGAATGCATCCATAGAGACACACCCGTTCAAAGACTTTGGTTAGGCCCACGTCCGAGGGGACTCGGTAACCTTCCGCATTTCTTTTTACGGGAGCTATTGTAGGCAACAGCAAAGCCGGAATAGTCATCATGACCGGTGAGCGGTATTTAGGCGGCACTTAGGGACGTTCCTTTCCCGCCGGCACCCAGGGGCACTCCTTGCAGCAATTTCGTATGCGCTAGATGAAGAGCTCGCATTCCTTCCGCACGACGCAAACCTTGCTCAACATCTGGGAAACAGCGGATAGCTTGTTGGGATCAAGCTTGCGAGCGCCTCGCGGACATACGGCGATGCAGCGCATGCAGGAGATGCACGCCTCGCCAGCTGCTCGCTTGGGGTCGCCCTTGTCGATAGCACAAACGGGGCACGCCGCGGCGCATGCACCGCAGGAGGCGCAATCCTCTGTTGCCTCGGGTGCCATACGGCGACCTCCAGCTTGTTTATAAGGACGATTGCCGGGGATAGAGGGCTCGGACGCATCCTCAGCCAACAGCTTTTGCTGAATTTGTTGCGCAAACTCTGCGAGCTGCGCCGCATCCTGCGCATCCGGTCGCCCAGCAGCAAACTGACGAGCAACGGAATGCTCAGCAATAGCAGAAACAGCTGCAACCACCCTAAATCCGGCGCGCTTCGCAACGTCCTCCAGCTCTACGAGCGTGTCCTCAAACGCGCGGTTTCCGTATACACAAACCAAAACAGCCCGAGCCCCGTTGCCGCGCACCATGCCCAACCGGTCAGCCACCACAGCCGGGATTCTACCGGCATACGCCGGCACAGAGATTACGGCCACGTCGTCCTCAGTCATCGAGACAGCGCTGAAATCTAGCCCGTTATCGGTCAAATCGACGGTAACGGTATTCTTGTCCAGTGCCCCGGCCACAAGGCCAGACACCTTCCGCGTTCCGCCCGTCGGACTAAACACAATTTCGAATACGCTCATCGAGGCACCCTCCCCCTACGCCTGGCAACGCGTCAAGCTGTTTTCACATTCAGACAGGGTATACGGCGCATGGGGGGGGAGCTCCCCGTTTTGGTGCGCTAGGCAGCCCGATACACCAACCCATACTGCCCGCCTTTTCGGTTTGCATAATTCCCGGTACAGATTGCATATATTTACTGGATACCGCCGCGTTCTCCTGAGGTACCCCATCCTGGCCCGTGCAAAAAACGGAGTATTCTGCAACGTGACCGCGCCAGCACCGCCGCGGGAGGGCAAAACTGTAGGGCGCCGTATCATTCTAAGTCCCGACATGGCGAGAATGACGCGCCCCTGCTCCGGAAAACGGCGAAATCTGACTCGGAACGCTCGCTAGGGATATCCGAAGGCCACCGTTGGCGACGTCGAATCATATGCAGACAACTCGAACTGCAGAATACTCCAAAAAATGCACGGCGCACCCCATAGGACCCATTGCTGCATGGCGGAAAATAGGTCCTCAGCATCCCCCAGATGCATTCCCGAGAACATCACGTTTGAATTAGCGATGGACACGGCAAACAAAAGGGCCCGAGCGTTATTTGCTCGGGCCCTTAGCTTGTCTCACGCTAGCGCGCGATGCGCATCTTACTTGCGCTTGCCGCCGCCGTCGCCGGGGCGACGGGAGCTGCCACCGCGCTTGCCGCCACGGCTGTTGCCGTAGCTGCCACGGTTATCGCGACCGCCGGCACGGCCGCCACGGGAGCCGGCCTGGTTGCCGCCACGACCACCACGATAGCCGCCGCGACGCTCTTCGCGGGTATCGTCGTAGTTGCGCCAGTCATCGCGACGATCACGGCTGGCACGCGGGTCACGACGATCGCGCGACTCGTTAGAACGACCAGCGCCGCCGCGGCCGCCATTGCCGCGAGCACCCTCGCGACGCTCGCCGCCGCGGCTACCGCGCTCTTCAAAGCGCTTGCCGCCACGGGACTCACCGCCACGGGCACCTCGCTCACCGCGACCCTCGCCGCCGCGACGCTCATCACGGCCACCGCGCTCGTCATCACGACCGGAACGACGGCGGTCGCCCGCACCGCGCTTGCCACCGCGCGAACCGCGGCCCTCGTCCTCGCGCTCGACACGACGACGGCCGCCACGGTCCTCGTCCTCACGACGACGGCGGTGTGCCTCGCCCTGGAACTGCTTGGCACGACGCTCGGCACGGTTGCCGCGCGCAGGCTGCTCAGCGGCACCGGCACCGCCGCGCTCCTCGGCAGCTACCTCGCGAGCCACGCTCTCAACAGCCTCGTCCACGCGAGCCTGAACGCCCTCGCGCACGCGGGTCTTGCCGCCGCGCTTGGGACGGCTCGGACGCTCGCCGTCGCCGCGGCGCTCGTCGCGACCGCGGTTGGAACGACCGGCAACATCGCCGTAATCGTCGCCGTTGCGCTTGCCGTCGCGACGCGCCTGCTCAAGCTTCTTCTTGCTCTTGGACTTGCCGCGCTTGGTCTTCTTCACCTTAAAGGCCGCAGGGTCGCGCTCGGGATCAACCGCGGGCGGGTTGGGACCCACGTGCAGGTCGCCGGCCTCGTAGATGTCGGCGGTCTTGTCCATGAGCTTCTCGATCTCGTAGAACTCGTCGACGTCCTGCTCGGTCACAAACGTAATGGCCCAGCCCAGCTCGCCGGCGCGGCCCGTACGGCCAATGCGGTGGATATAGTCGGTCGGCTCGGCCGGCACGTCAAAGTTCACGACGTAGCGCACGTCGCTAATGTCGATGCCGCGGGCGAGCACGTCGGTTGCCACCAGCACGTCGACGGTGCCATCGCGGAAGGCAGAAAGCGCGCGCTCGCGCTGGGCCTGGCTGCGGTTGCCGTGAATTGCGGCGGCCTTGATGCCCTTGCGCTCCAGACGACGGCAGCAGCTGTCGGCACGGTGCTTGGTGCGCATAAAGACGATGGTGCGCTCCGGGCCCTCCTTCTTGAGGAACTCGGGCAGCAGGTTGTTCTTGGCCTCGATGGACACCGGGAACACAAACTGGTCGACGGTGTCGGCAGTCGACGTGGCGGGCGCGATCTCCACGCGGGCCGGGTCGCTCACCAGATCAGTGATCTCGCCCACGGCCTCCTCGTCGAGCGTCGCCGAGAACAGCAGCGTCTGGCGCTCGGCCGGCGTCTCGCGCACAATGCGGCGGACGGCGGGCAAAAAGCCCATGTCGAGCATGCGATCGGCCTCGTCGAGCACCAGCACCTTGACCTCGTTCAGGTGGCAGGCGCCCTGCTCGATCAGGTCGACCAGACGACCCGGCGTGGCGACCAGGATATCGCAGCCGTACTTGAGTGCCGCGGTCTGCGGCTTGTAGCTCACGCCGCCCACGACGGTCACGGCAACGTGGCCCGTGACGTCGGCGATTTTGCTCGCGACCTCGTCGATCTGCTGGGCAAGCTCGCGCGTGGGGGTGATGACGAGCATCACGGGGCCACGGCCGTTGCCCTCGGGCTTTTTAGCACCGCGGCGACGGTTGCGGCCGCCGCGCTCGCGCACGGGCTTGGGCGGAGCGATGTGCTCCAGATTGTTCATGGTCGGCAGCAAGAAGGCGGCCGTCTTGCCGGTGCCGGTTTGAGCGGCGGCAAGCAGGTCGCGACCCTCGAGCACCACGGGGATCGAGCCGGCCTGCACGGGCGTCGGCGCCGTGTAGCCCAGGTTCTCGATAGCACGAAGCATCTCGTCCGAAAGTCCCAGCTCGTCAAAGGCGGGCAGGCTCTCGGTAGCGGACTCGACGGCCTGGGCAGCATTGGCCTCATCGGCGGCATCGAAGGCAGCCTGGGTCATGGCCTCGCGGGCCTCGTCCAGGATCTCGGCGTCGGTGACGTCGGATACAGAATTACGCATATGTTGTTGTTCCTTATCTGCACGCGCAATGGGCACGGCATGCGGCCGCGCGGGCGTGCTTGGTAGTGCGCTAATACATACAAAAACAGGTGCGCACAGAGAGGACGTTGCTCAGCACGCTGGCGATCGCTTTGGCAGCCCTATCACGCGCCGTCCAGACGCAGCAGCTCTAAGCGATGGAGCAGATTCGCCGCCGGTTAGTATACCCGTGCTTCGCATGCCCCCACGTAAACCACAGATGACGAGGCGGACGAGGTGGGCCTGGCCGATTGTCTCAATCTGTAACAGCTGCGGGACAAAACCGGGTCCTAATTGTTATAGATCAAGACAGAGGGGGATTTCCGTTCAGTCCAACCAAAATCTCTCGGTCTTCCTGCAATTTCGAACATGTGGCCTATAATGTTGCTTTGGTTACGCTATATATTGCGCAGCCATTTAATACGTCGCCCACCGGGGGCCATTAATTCCTATCGCCATATTGGCTAGGAAGCAACCAAAGGAGGTATCCGTGGCAGCAGAGACGCCTTGCTCGGTCCTCTATAACGATATTCGCTCGTTCGGCGGTCTTAAACATCTCGAGATCGCCCGAATGCTTATCAACGGAAACTCTTATCTCGGCAGTACCCTGCTCGAGAAGTGCTCTTCCAACCGCTCGTATCTCACCCGTTACATCGTCCATCGCAAGCCTGACCAGTGCGCGCCCTCCATCTACAGCGACTTTACTGTCACCACGCTCAACCTTTCCTCGGCAATCTGCAGCAAGCTCGGCGGCGGCGAGTCCGCCTATCGGGCAATCGCCGAGCACTATCGCGGTCCGGCCGCCAACGAAATGATGTCGGCTCTCACCAGCTACAAGCTGGACAGCCGCCTATATGCAAATGCCCTCAATCGCATCGACAACTTTGACGGCAATGCCGTGCGCGAGAAAAGCACGCTTTACCTTATGCTCTTTGTGGCAACGGGGGCGCTCGCCGATCCCGTTCAGGGCGTGGCCACCGTCGAGCGCTTTTGCGACAGCAAGACGGGCGAGCACTTTGGCACCACCGAAACTACCGTCGGACGTGGCTTTATGAGCAGCCTGGAGCAGCCGCGCACCGTCGCCCCCAACCTCGGTCTGCTCAGAACCCATGCCGACAACTGCGCCGACATGCAAATCCATCCCCTCACACGCGATCCGCGCGGCACCGTGATTGGTTCTTTGCCCAAAACCTCGCCCAGCATCACCGATGTGGGCGCCGACGCATCGCGCGAGCATCTTCGCATTTGGCTTGAGGGTGAGCACTGGTACGCCCAGGGCCTTGGATCGACCAACGGCACGGTACTCGAATCGGGTGCAGGCGACGGCGATATTGTGATTGAGCCGCCACGCGACCAACGCGAGCCCGGCAAGATCTATCCCCCAGTGGAAATCGAAAACAGCGACAGGCTCCATCTGGGTCTCTACACGACATTCCTTGTCATTGTGGACTAGCACGGACGGCGATCGAAAGACGGTCGCCGTCCGTCTTTCGTCTTCTACCTTCTGCGTCGTAAACGACAATGCTCAGCGGTATACGTGGGCAGTGCGGCTATCATGATACTTTACCGATATCCGCACTGCTCACGTATACTTGCGGCAACCCATGCCAGACAAAGGAACGCCATGGATACTACCGATAGCGCCTATGGCGACAAACTCATCCGTCTCGATACGTTCGATACCGCCGTGGCGGTCGACCCCAGCGCCGAGGACGACGCCAAACGTCGGTTTATGACGCTTATTCTCCAGACGGCCCACCGCAACAACGGCAACATCGGGCACGTGCTGCGCGCGACCAACACGAGCGGCGAGGTCTTTGCCGTCAAGCTACTCAAGGACAACGCTATCCTTTCCGGCCAAGCCCCCGACCGCTCCGCCGAGCAATCGGCCGCGCACCTGGCCAACACCGCTGCGCTGTTCGAGGAGTACCGTCATCTGTGTACCGTCTCGCACCTGCGCGGATTTCCGCGCGTCTATGGCTACGGCTCGTGTGAGAATGACCCGCTCATCCTCATGGAGTGGGTCGAGGGCACCTCGCTCAAGCAGGCGCTGCCCCTGCTTCCGCACGACGCCTCGGGCGGGCTGACCACCCAGATGGTCGCCGCCGTCGGAAACGCCGTGCTTCGTGCGCTCTTGATGACCCAAGGCCTCGTGAATCCGGTCATCCATCGCGACCTGTCGCCTGCCAATATCATGTTCCGCACCACCAGCCGAACGCTCGAGCAGCAGATTGCCGATTGCTCCTTTGACCCCTGCCTCATCGACATGGGCTCCGCGACCATGGCCCTCGGCGACGACACGATCACCCGGCGCGCCGACATCTGGCGCTTTGCCACGCCCGCATACGCCGCGCCCGAGATGCTCACGCAGGATATCGAAGGCATCGCGGCCCTTCGCCGTTCGCCGGCAATCGATGTCTACGCGCTTTCGAGCATTCTGTACCAGCTCTACAGCGGTCGCAAACCGTTTGACTTTGAGTCGACGGACGCCGCTGCAACCGGCTCGTTCTATCTCGTAAAGACCAAGACCAAGCCGGCGCCGCTCGAGCCGCGCTGCGAGGGCGATGAAGCGCTCGTCCAAATCATCATGAAGGGTCTCTCGGTCGAGCAGTGCGATCGTCCCACCGAGCAGCAGATGCTCGAGGTGCTCTCGACATACCTCACCGACGCCGAATCCGAGGGCCGCGAGGGCGCGGGCAGTGACGCCGCAATCGACATCGACTCCGGTACGCACCTTAAGATCGACGTCGCCGGCGAGCGCGCGCGAGAGATCCTGGAGCAGGCCCGGCACGATGCCATGACCCGCCGCCGGTTTATTATCGGTGGCGTCGTTGCAGTCGTTGCGGGGCTCAGCGTCGTTGGCGCGGCGACCCATGGCTTTGGCATCCCCGACTACCTGGACGGCATCCGCGGTTCGCTTGACGACTACACTTGGGATCAGCTGCAGGAGATTTCGCTCAAGATTAAGGCCGCCGAGACCCGTAGCGAGGCACGCGAGATTGCCAAGCGCTACCACCTGCTCGACGCTGATGGGCATATCCCCTATCCGTGTACCAAGCGCGTGAAACTCACCAACGGGCTGCAGGTTGGCGCGCAGCTTGTGGGCATCCGCCACGATGAGCTTCTGGACGGGACGGGCAAGGCCGGACTGACGTTTATGTTCGATGCGGGTATTGCCGAGCGCAACGCTGCGGTTGAACCGCCGAGCGCCGGCTGGGCAGATTGCGAGCTGCGGGAATGGCTCGACGGTGACGGCCTTAAGCTGCTGCCCAACGAGTTGCGCGCACTCATCAAATCTGTCAAAAAGATCTCGAATAACGTTGGCGCCGCCAACAGTGCATCGTGTCTGAGCGAGTTGCCCGCAACCCTTTGGCTGCCCGCCATGGTCGAGTTGTGCGGTACACAACCGCCCGATTCGTTTGCCGAGGGCTATCACTACCTGGCAGACATCTACAACGGCGAGGGCAAGGAGTATCAGCTCTTCCGCGAGCTCAAGGTGAGCCCGTATTCCACGAACGAGACGATGGTCCGCCAGTGGAAGGGCAAGGACACCTGCTGGTGGGAGCGCACGGTGAGCCCCGACTCATCGGAGACCGAAGGCACGCTCTACATAAACCGTGTGGGCCACGACGGCGACGCCTTTACGTACGCAACGCCTACGGACAAGCCAAACAAACGAACCTGTGTGATCCCCGGATTCTGTATCTAGAGAGCGGGCGTCTTGCCGTGACGAGACCCCACCCCGGCAATTGTCTTGATCTGTAACAGTTAGAGGTCATTTTCCCTGCTAGATATTACAGATTGAGATGATTGGTTGGGACGGTCCATCGGCCAACCATCCATCCTCATCTGTAACGAAATCTCATATATTATTTCTGTACTGGACACCCCCAGGGGGTATGGGTGTATAGTATCGGTAGGTTAACATTTCCAACACTACACCATAGAAAGGAGAAGCCATGGCTCAAGATAAGTTTGACGTGGGCGGCATGACGTGCGCCGCTTGCCAGGCGCACGTGGACCGCGCCGTCAGCAAGCTTGACGGCGTCCAAAGCGTCGCGGTCAACCTGCTCGCCGGTTCCATGATGGTCGACTATGACCCCGCGCAGGTCTCCCCCGACGATATCTGCACCGCCGTTGACCGCGCGGGCTACTCGGCCTCGCCCGTCAGTACGGGCACCGAAGCCGCCCCAAACGGCAGCGCGCAAGCCAGGTCAGGCGCCGCTCATATGGAGTCGCCTACCAAAAAGTTGGAGGCCACCGCCTCCGCCATGCGCACCCGTCTCATCATCTCAATCATCTTTCTCATTCCGCTGTTCTACATAGGCATGGGGCACATGCTCGGCTGGCCGCTGCCCAGCGTCTTCACCGACCACACCCACAGCATGACGTTGGCGCTCACCGAGCTCGTCTTGCTCATCCCCATCGTCTACGTCAACGACGCGTACTTTATCAACGGCTTCAAGTCGCTCGTGCACGGCGCACCCACCATGGACGCTCTCATCGCCGTCGGTGCCACCGCGTCGATCGCCTGGTCGCTCTACGCTATGTTCATCATGGCCGACCAGCTGGCCGCAGGTCAGGTGCACGAGGCCATGATGACGAGCATGGACAACCTGTATTTTGAGAGCGCCGGCACCATCCTGTCGCTCGTCACCGTGGGCAAATACCTCGAGACGCGCAGCAAGTCCAAGACCGGCGGCGCTATCGAGGCGCTCATCGACTTAGCACCCAAGACCGCGACCGTCGTGGCAGAGGACGGCAGCGAGGCCACCGTCGACGTCGATACCATTCTGCCCGGCCAGGTGCTGCGTGTGCGCCCCGGCGAGTCCATCCCTGTCGATGGCGTGGTGCTCGAGGGCAGCTCGGCCGTGGACGAGAGCGCGCTCACCGGCGAGTCCATCCCCGTGGAAAAGACCGCCGGCGACACCGTCAACGCCGCCACTGTCAACCGCACCGGCTCGTTTACCTTCCGTGCCACACGCGTGGGCGCCGACACGTCGCTCGCCAAGATTATCCAGCTCGTCGAGGACGCCAACGCCACCAAGGCGCCTATCGCCCGCATGGCCGACAAAGTCGCCGGCGTGTTCGTGCCCGTGGTGTTCGTGATCTCGGCTGTGACCTTTGCGGCGTGGATGGCACTGACCGGCAGCATAAACGAGGCGCTCACCTCCGCCGTGGCCGTACTGATGATCAGCTGTCCGTGCGCATTGGGTCTGGCCACGCCCGTCGCCATTATGGTCGGCACCGGCAAGGGCGCCGAGATGGGCATTCTGTTCAAGAGCGCCGAGGCGCTGGAGAATCTGCGCAGCGTGGGCACCGTGGTGCTCGATAAGACGGGAACGGTCACTCGCGGCAAGCCTGCCGTGACCGATATCGTGGTAGCCACGCGTGCCGACGGATCGCCCGCCATGAGCGAAAAGGCGCTGCTCAAGCTGGCCGCTGCGCTGGAGCGCTCAAGCGAGCACCCGCTGGCCGAGGCGATTATGGCCGAGTGCGAGGCGCGCGGAATCGTCGCACGCATGGTCGAGGACTTTGCCGCCGTGCCCGGGCGAGGCGTTACGGCACGCGAGGGGCAGAATGTCATCGCCGCCGGCAACGTGCGTCTGATGGACGAGCTGGGCGTGAAGGTTCCCGCCGGCCTTGCCGAACAGTTCGCGGCCGAGGGCAAGACGCCGCTGTTCTTTGCCAAGAACAGCGAGCTTGTCGGCACCATCGCCGTGGCGGACGAGGTCAAGGAGACGAGCGCCGGGGCCATCGCCGCACTGCGCTCGCTTGGCGTCGACGTGCGCATGCTCACCGGCGACAACCGCGCGACAGCCGAAGCGATCGCCCGCCGCGTGGGACTGAGCAGCGAGCAGGTCATCGCCGACGTCCTCCCCGCCGACAAGGAACGCCACGTGCGCGAGCTGCAGGATGCGGGCAGCAAGGTCGCCATGGTGGGCGACGGCATCAACGACTCCCCCGCCCTGGCGCGCGCCGACGTGGGCCTTGCCATCGGTACCGGCGCCGACATCGCCAAAGAAGGGGCAGATGTGGTTCTCATGCGCAGCGACCTCATGGACGTCGCCCGTGCCATCGAGCTGTCGCGCGCCACAATTCGCAACATCAAGCAGGACCTGTTCTGGGCGCTGTTCTACAACGGCATCGGCATTCCGCTGGCGGCGGGCGTGTTCTTCCCCCTCACCGGTTGGCAGCTCTCGCCCATGTTTGGCGCCGCGGCGATGAGCCTGTCGAGCGTATGTGTCGTGTCCAATGCCCTGCGCCTGAAATCCTTTAAACCCAAAGTGGCAAAATAAGCTCACCATTAAGTCCATTTAGAACGGGTTTTCCAGGTGCCCGAGATTGACCTGAAAGAGGGGCGACGCGTACTTTGGTACGCGAGCGACGGCTTGAAGGTCAAGGTCGGGTGCCTGGGAAAGCCGACACAACAGAGAGGAATATCCATGCGTTACACAATCAAGACTTCCGGCCTCATGTGCGGCCATTGCGATGCCACCGTCGAGACCGCGCTGCTCAACGTGGTCGGCGTGACCGACGCCGATGCCGATCACGAGACTCAGACCGTACAGGTGGAGTGCGCCGACACCGTGACCGCTGAACAGCTCACTGCCGCCGTCGAGGGCGCCGGCGAGAAGTTCCACGCCCTTTCGGTGACCGCCGCGTAGCAGACGCTGCCTACTCAATCCTCAGAAGTTGCGGTGAAATACGGACTGTTGTGCCGCCCTAGGCCTTTGAACGGTCCGTATTTCACCGCAACTGACGGGGACATCCGAAAGATCGACCAGAAACGAGGACCCGCCATGATGGCAGACCATAAATCGGTAACCCGCATGCTCAAGACGGCACGTGGTCAGATCGACGGCATCCTGCGGATGGTCGAGGAGGACCGCTACTGCGTCGATATTTCCACGCAGCTCATGGCCACACAGGCGCTCCTCGCGCGCATTAATGCCGACGTGCTCAAAGCGCATATCGAGGGCTGCGTGACTTCGGCAATCGAATCGGGCGACGAAGACCTCAAAGCTGCCAAGCTCGCCGAGATCGAACGCGTCGTCGACAAGCTCTCCAAGTAACTGGGGCATTAGGGACAGACTTCTTTGCACCGTCTTGGTGTTCCGGGGACAGGTATGTTTGCACCACATTGGTGCAGATTAACCTGTCCCCCTTGCTCTAAATCGGGTATAAAGGCGTGCAGCATATCGAACGAAAGGCAATTTGCATGAATGACTTTATGAAGGGTCGCAATGGCGCCGACGAGCTCACCATCGTGATGGGTTTTGCCGGCATCGTCATCGCGATGATCGGATCGATAGCCCGCATCCAGTGGCTCAGCTGGATTGCCATCGCCGTAATCGTGATTGGCGTGCTGCGCGGCCTGTCCAAAAATATCGACGCACGTCGCAAGGAGAACGAGGCCTTTGTCGCCGCGACTGCAAACGTACCCGGCTTGGGCAAGTTTGTAGCTAGCTTGGGCGGCGGAGCTGCAGCGGCCAACGCCTCGCGCGCAGCCGGTACTAGCAAGGAAGACTTTGAACGTGCCAAGCGCACAGCCAAGAAGATGTGGAAGGGCCGCAAGA
Organism: uncultured Collinsella sp.; assembly: GCA_958413895.1. GTDB lineage: Bacteria > Actinomycetota > Coriobacteriia > Coriobacteriales > Coriobacteriaceae > Collinsella. Next base: position 40,924 of record CATYVQ010000009.1, on the reverse strand, counting down.
CCACAGCCTATCTCAAGTGCCCCAACTGCGGCCAGATGCTCTCCGTTCCCAAGGGCAAGGGCAAGATTCGCGTCACCTGCCCCAAGTGCCACGCCAAGATGGAGACGCGCTCCTAGCCGTCATACCATGGGACAGAAAAAGCCGAGGCCTCGCACTGGGACCTCGGCTTTTTTGAATGTGACAAGGGGACCGTCCCTTCGTCACGCCTACGCCACGCCGTCGCGGGCCAGCTCCTCGGCAAGCGCTTCGGCTGGCATGGCCATAATCGCGTCGAGCTCGGCGTCCACCTCGGGAATACGCTTCACCTTGAGCTTGCGCACCAAATCGCCACGGCACATCACGTGCGTCGGCTCACGCAGTGCGCACAGGTCATCGAGCGGGTTCTTGCGCGTCACCAAGATATCGGCGGCCTTGCCGCACTCGATTGTGCCAGTCTCGCCGTCCAGCCCCAGCAGCTCGGCGTTGACTTGCGTAGCCGTATGCAGTGCGAAGGCGTTGCTCACGCCGACATGCTTGGCAAAATAGGCCACCTCACGCCACATGTCGTACTGCGTCACGAACGGGCAGCTCGAGTCCGTGCCCAGGCCCACCTTAACGCCAGCTTCCAGTGCGGCACGGGCGCTCTCGATAATGCCCGAGCACACGATGTCGCCGTTCTTCTTTTGCGTATCGGTCGAATGGGTCTTTTTCGGGTCGAGCAATACAAACGGCAGCGCCGGGCTGATAGTGCAGGTAACGCTGGGCGCGCGATCCTCAAGCTGCGTGCCCGCGGCGCCGCGGTACAGTTCCAAGATCTCAGGAGTCATCGGGGCACCGTGCTCGATCGTGTCAACGCCGGCCTCAAGCGCGGCCTTCACGCCTTCGGTGCTCTCGACATGGGCCATAACCGGCAGGCCCACCTCGTGCGCAGCCTTGCACGCCGCCGCGGCAACCTCCACCGGCATACGCAGCACGCCCGGCTCGCCCACCTCGGTCGCATCGAACACACCGCCCGTTACGAACAGCTTAATGACGTCGGCACCGCGCGCATACAGGTCGCGCACCTGTTCGGCTGCCTCGGCGGGGCTGTTAGCCACCTGGGCGAACAACCCAGCACCGTGACCACCCGGCACCGTGACGCCCGTTCCCGGCGCTACCAGGCGCGGACCCTGATACTTGCCGGCGTCGATGGCGTTGCGCACGGCGATATCGGCAAACAGCGGATCGCCCGCACCGCGCACCGTGGTCACGCCGCTTGCCAGCTGCTGTTGGGCGCTGCCCTTGAGGATGTGGCGAACGATGGCGCGGCCCACCGGATTATCGAGCTTCTTCATCAGCGCGCCGGCATCTCCCGCCGAAACCGGCTTGCCCGAACCACACAGATGCACATGCATATTGATGAGACCTGGCATGAGATACGCCCCTGCCAGGTCGATGACCTCGGCACCTGCAGGCGCCTGCGCCACAGCACTCGGCCCCATCCACGTGATGAGACCGCGCTCAACGGCCACGGCCATGTCGGGCTGCGGCTCCATATGTTCCGAACCATCCAGGACGGTCGCATTGATAAACAACGTGGAACGATCGGCAGACGCCATATCGAGCTCCTCCCCCTCAGAAAACTTGAACATCTGTCCATTATTATCCAGTGTAGCCCGATTGCCACAGACATATCGGTTAACGGAGGGAAGAGGGGATGTGGGGGACGGAATACGCTGCAGTCCCACCCCAGCGACACCAGGGAAGTGTCTCGATCTGTAACAGGTACAGGGTTATTGGGCCCCTTGATGTTACAGATCGGGACATTCGGTCGACGTTTCACCGGTTTGTCTCGATCTGCAACAATTACGAACTCAAACAACTTCTAAACGTTACAGATCGAGACAAAACCTCTCAGCGCCCATACCACTGGCGTCTCCACTCCTCAGCCAAATCGGGCCGTCGCGGAATACCCGCCAACCTCATTTTCTCGACCAGCTTCCCCGGGTCTTTGAGTTCGTTAAACGTAAACCGAAGCACCTTGTGCCCGAGCATTGTCAGATGAGACTCCCGTTGACGTTCTGCCACGAATGGGTCGACCGACTCCCGGCCCTCGCCGTTCTGCAAGGTGTACTTCACCTTTCCGTCGAGCTCGCCGATGACACACGTCCCGTCCTCGAGCCGCCAAAAATAGTCGACGCGAAACACCTGGCTCGGATCGAGCGGGTCGCGAAACTCCGCCTGCAGCTCCGGAACCGGAAAGCCGTACGCAATAAAGAACACTCGGAACCGAGACTCGCCGCCGTTTTCGGACAGCCCGTCCGCATACGACGCAATCGCCTGTGCCCTGCGATACCCTCGCCTGCCCTCGCAATCGGCGCGGAGACGCTCGCACAAATCCCCACGTGATACGCCCTTCGCCCGCAATGCAGAATCGGCGATCGCCAGACCATACGAAAACGGCGCACGCAGCAGACAATCCTCCACCGTGCGCCAAAACGACGTCACCCGCACGCCGTCGACGCGCTCAAGCGCTCCCGCCATCTGAGGACGCAACAACCTGCACCCGCTGCTCAACGTCACCGAACAACCCGTCTTAACAAGAAAACGCGGCCCGAGCAGATCATTCGGCACCTCCAGACCCCACAAAAGTGCCGCGTCATAACCCCAAAACGCCCAATCGGGATGAAATTCCGCAAGCCCTTTGATAGTCCTCAGCGCTCGCTCTGCAGGCGTCAATGCATCCCAATCATGCTGAAAACAGAACAGGTACGGCTCGGGCTCCGCGATATCGTCGGTTCCAACATGGCGTCGCAGCCACATGAGCTCGGTATTGTCATGCGTTGCGAGCAGCGCACCTTGCTTGGCCGTCTCCGTGAGCCGCGCGAGCATCCTATTCCGCGCCAACGTGTTGCGAGTCGCATGTTTGTGTTTGAGAACGGTATTAGACACTTTCATCACCACCACGTCAGACAAATGGACCATCGTCACCGTTGCCTCCGCTGGCAAATGTCTTGATCTGTAACAGGAAGACAGTCTTTGAGCCTCTAGTTGTTACAGAGCAAGATCTTTCGACACCGCGTCCAGCCTTTGTCTCAATCTTTAACAGGAAGGTCGAAATTGGGCCTGTAGATGTTACAGATCGAGACATTCTCCCAACCCGTTGCCGAACATCTCAATCTGTAACAGTTACGGGCCCAAACAGCCGCCAAACGTTACAGATTGAGACAAAGTCAGGGCTGTAGGGCGGCACCAGTCACATCCCCTACTCCCATTCTTGTTCGTAGATGTTGAGGGACTTTACGTAGCGCCCCTGGGCGCCCATGATGTCGCGGACCAGGCGCAAAAAGAAGCTGACGCACGAGGTGTCAAAGCCGTCCTGCAGATCCTCGGGATGCACCGCACCCGGTCCATCGACCGCCGTGTCACTCAGGCGCGCGATGTCATACAGATAGAGCTGTCCCGCCGTCAGCCAGACATCGTCGACGCAGGCGAGGCGCACCGCGATCGCGCCGTCGCTCCAATGCTCCTTTTGCACGATATGCGGGTCGTAGACATCAAAGCGAAGGTCGGCGCGCGTATCCTTCAGCGCAACCATGCCGTTCGCAGGATCCTTGTCCAAAATGCCAAAGCGCGAGAAATACTGTGTGTCGCGCACCTGCTCGAGCCGCTTAAGCGAGGCAGGCGAAAGCGATGCCGGCGGCTCGTCAACATACAGCTCGAGCAGCGTCTTGCCATGGCGATAGGAGCGCTCGAAGAGCAGCCAATCGGTAAATGCCATGTTGTAGGCCATGATTTCGTTTTGCGAAGGCTCGGTGCGATAGCTGAGCCACGGGTCGACAATGATCTCAAACTGCTCGCGCGCCGGCTCCAAAAACTGAAACTTCCGCAGCATCCAAAAATGGGCCATGTCGGCAATATCGTTGCCGACGGCTTCAGCCAGATGCGCTCGATCTAAAGCGTGATCAGTCATGGCATCCTCCTCAAACTGATGGACCTCAATTTGAGCTTACGAGGAGGGTGGGCAGTCACGACCAGCGCGGGCAAAATAGGCCTCCGGCTGCAAACCAGATGCTGACCAAACACTTGACGAAAAGCTTGACCGAAAATGCGCACCGCAACAAAACCGCAGGTAAACATAGACGGCCAACCCGCCCTTTTGAGCCAGATACCCGCAGCCACCACAGAAACAACAGGTGACCACAGCCCAAGAAGTCGACAAATGAACACCCGTACGTCGACAAACGAACAAATCGGTCGCAAACCCGCAAGGAGTGTCCCCGAATGCCGGCACATAAGGAACGTCCCCAGCTGCCGGCACTTGGGGACGTTCCTTTTGGGCCGGCCGTTGGGGACAGCCCTTGACGATTCAGCTGTGGACAGCCGCCTTACAGCTCCAGCGCGTCGGCGACTTCGGCAGCGCAGGCCAGGGCGTCGGCCATAGCGTTCACCACGAGCGAGCTGCCGTTGCGAGCATCACCCGCCACATACACCGGTGCGGCATCCGCGGAGACGCCGTCGACACGTGCCGCGAGGTGCGAGCCCTCGGCAGCCATCACAGGCAGCGGACGACCAGCGGTGGCAACAGGCACGCCTACCGCATCGAACACGCCATGCTCAGGACCCGTAAAGCCGCAGGCGATGAGCACCAGCTGGGCCGGCACCTCGTGCTCGGAGCCCGCGATGCGCTCGGGCTTGCCAGCCGACCAATCCAGATCGGCCACGCGCAGGCCCGCGGCCGCGCCCTTCTTGTCCAGCAGTACCTCGAGCGTATCCACGCCCCAAGCGCGCATCTCGCCGCCCATGGCAGCGATGGCCTCCTGCTGGCCGTAATCGGTCTTCTTAACGTTGGGCCACTGCGGCCAGGGGTTGCTCGCCGCGCGCGCATCAGGCGCCGCCGGCAAGAACTCAAACTGGCGCACGCTGCGCGCACCCTGACGTACCGCGGTGCCCACGCAGTCGTTACCGGTATCGCCGCCGCCGATGACCACGACGTCCAGGCCGCGTGCATCGACGACAGGCTCGCCGCCATCGAGCACCGAGACGGTCGAGGCCGTCAGGTAGTCCACGGCATACACCACGCCGGGTGCGTCAATATTCTCAGCAGCCAGTCCACGCGGAGTGCGAGCGCCGGCAGCCACCACGACGGCGTCAAAGCCATTGAGCTTGGCCGCCACCGCAGGGTTCGTAACGTCAGCACCCAGCTCGAACACAATGCCCAGCTCGCACATAAGTGCCACGCGACGCTCGACCACGGACTTCTCGAGCTTCATGTTGGGAATGCCGTACATGAGCAGGCCGCCCGGGCGGTCGTCACGCTCAAACACCGTCACGCGGGCACCGCGACGCGCAAGCTCCCATGCTGCCACCAGACCAGCAGGACCGGAGCCCACCACGGCAACCGTGGGCGCGCCCTCCCCTGCCGGCTCAAAGCGGCGCGGACCGCCGTTGGCCCACTCATGGTCGCTGATCGCACGCTCGTTGTCATGGATCGTCGTGGGTTGGCCATCGACCGAACCCAGGTTGCACGCGGCCTCGCACAACGCCGGGCACACGCGACTCGTAAACTCGGGCATGGGCGAGGTGAGCGACAGGCGCTCGGCAGCCTCATCCCAGCGGCCGCGGTACACCAGCTCATTCCACTCGGGAATCAGGTTGTGCAGCGGGCAGCCGCTCGGGCGTGCCTTGCCAAAGCTCGCGCCCATCTGACAAAACGCCACACCGCACATCATGCAGCGGCTCGCCTGGGCACGGCGCGCATCGTCGTCGAGCTCCACGTACAGCGGATCGAAATCGCGGTTGCGCTCCTCCACGGGGCGCAGCTCGTGGGTCACGCGATCGATATCAAGAAAAGCACCGGGCTTACCCATGGCACTTACGCCTCCTTCTTGGTCGAAGCAACAGAGCTGGCAGCCACGGACGCAGCGCCCGCGCCAGCAGCACCACCCGCCACATCAAAGCGAGCGACATCGGCGGCGTCGGCGCGACCGGTCACAATGTCAAACGCCAGCTCCTCGGCCTGCGCATGCGTCTTGCCGACGGCCTCGGCGGCGGCGACAATCGCCAGCACGCGCTCGTACTCGGTTGGAATGACCTTCACAAAGTGCTTGCTCATCGTCTCAAAGCTGTAGAGCAGCTTAATGCCGCGCGGGCTCTGCGTCGCGTCCACGTGCTCCTGGATGAGCTCGCGAATCTGCGCCAGCTCACCGGCCGTCGGGGCTTTAAGCTCAACGCTCTCGTGGTTCACACGGGCATCGAGCGTGCCGTACTGGTCAAAGACGTAAGCCACGCCGCCCGTCATGCCGGCGGCGAAGTTCTGCCCGACCTCGCCCAGGATGAGCGCCAGACCTCCCGTCATGTACTCGCAGCCATGGTTGCCGCAGCCCTCGACCACCACGGTGGCACCGGAGTTGCGTACGCCAAAGCGCTGGCCGGCCAGGCCGTTAATGAAGCCGCGACCGCTCGTAGCGCCAAAGAAGGCCACGTTGCCCACGATGATGTTCTCGTCGAACTTGTAGGTCGCATGCGGGTTGGGGCGCACCGACACCTCGCCGCCCGAAAGGCCCTTGCCAAAGTAGTCGTTGGCGTCGCCGCACACGTTGAGCGTAATGCCGCGCGGCAGGAAGGCGCCAAAGCTCTGACCGGCCGAACCATCGCAATCGATGGTGATGGAGCCGGCGGGCAGGCCCTCGGGATGCGCCTTGGTCACCGCGTTGCCCAAGATGGTGCCCACGCAGCGGTTGACGTTGGCGATATCGGCGCGAAAGCGAATCGGACGCAGGTGCGCACGGGCATCGGCCGTATAGGGCACAAACAACGTGGAGTCGAGCGTCTTATCGAGCTCGCTGTCCGCAGCCATCTGGGGCAGGAAGTGACGGCCGTCGGCGCCCGGGATGTGGGCACCAAACTCACAGGTCGCGCTTGCCAGCACGGGCGACAGATCGAGCAGGTTGGCCTTGCGGTTGCCCGGGACCTCGATCTGGCGCAGGCACTCGGGATGGCCGACCATCTCGTCGACGGTGCGGAAGCCCAGGCTCGCCATGACCTCGCGCAGCTGCTCGGCAACAAAGAGCATAAAGTGCTCGACGTGCTCTGGCTTGCCGCGGAAGCCGCGACGCAGGCGGCAGTTTTGCGTAGCGATGCCGGCCGGGCAGGTATCCTGCTGGCAGTCGCGCTGCATGAGGCAGCCCATGGAGATGAGCGGCATGGTCGCAAAGCCAAACTCCTCGGCACCCAGCAGGCAGGCGACGGCGACGTCGGTGCCGTCCATGAGCTTGCCATCGGCCTCGAGCACCACGCGTGAGCGCAAACCGTTTTGCAGCAGCGTCTGCTGGGCCTCGGCAAGGCCAAGCTCCAGCGGCAGACCCGCGTGCCAGATAGAGTCGCGCGCAGCGGCACCCGAGCCGCCATTGTGGCCGCTGATCAAAATCTTGTCGGCAGCGCCCTTGGCCACGCCGGTGGCGATGGTGCCGACGCCGGCCTCGCTGACCAGCTTGACCGACACGCGCGCGCCGGGGTTGGCGTTCTTAAGATCGAAGATCAGCTCTGCCAAGTCCTCGATGGAGTAGATGTCGTGGTGCGGCGGAGGCGAAATCAGGCCGATGCCGGGCGTGGACTGACGGACCTCGGCAATCCAGGGGTAGACCTTCTTGCCGGGCAGGTGACCGCCCTCACCGGGCTTGGCGCCCTGGGCCATCTTGATCTGAATCTCGAAGGCGCTGCACAGGTAGCGGCTCGTCACGCCAAAGCGCGCGCTTGCCACCTGCTTGATGGCGGAATTCTTGGAGTCACCGTTGGCCAGCGGGGTCTCGCGACGCGGATCCTCGCCGCCCTCGCCCGAGTTGGAACGACCGTGCAGGCGGTTCATGGCGATGGCCATGCACTCGTGTGCCTCTTTGCTGATGGAACCGTACGACATGGCGCCGGTGTTAAAGCGGCGGACGATGTTGAGCGCGGGCTCCACCTCGTCGAGCGAAACCGGCGTGCGACCGTTGGCATTAAAGTCCAGCAGGTCACGCAGGCGCACGGCACGGCCGGTGCGGTGCAGGCGGGCGCTGTACTCCTTAAAGGTGTCGTAGCTGTCCTCGCGGCAGGCGGTCTGCAGCAGGTAGACGGTCTGCGGGTCGATAAGGTGATCCTCGCCGCCGAGCGGGCGCCACTTGGTCAGACCCAGCGTGGGCAGCTGATCGGGAGCCGGGCTCTTAAGGATAGCGAGCGCGGCGTCGTAGCGCTCATTCTGCTCGCGCTCGACGTCCTCGACACCCATACCGCCCACACGGCTCACCGTGCCGGCGAAATACGCGTTGACGAACTCCGGAGTGAAGCCCACGGCCTCGAAGATCTGCGCCGAATGGTAGCTCTGCACCGTGGAGATGCCCATCTTGGACATGATGGAAACGATGCCGGCGGTCGCAGCCTTGTTGTAGTTGGCGATGCCCTGCTCGGCCGTCACGTCCAGGTCGCCGCGTGCCGCCAGATCGCGGATGCACGCATGTGCGTTGTACGGATAGATGCCGCTCGCGGAGTAGCCCACCAGCGCCGCAAAGTCGTGCGGAGACACGGCGTCGCCGCACTCCACCACGATGTCGGCAAAGGTACGCACGCCGGCGCGGATCAGGTGGTTGTGCACGCAGCCCACGGCGAGCAGCGACGGCACGGGCACCTCACCCGCAGCGGCGCGATCGCTCAACACCACGATGTTCACGCCGTCGCGGACCGCAGCCTCAACATCCTCTGCAAGCTGCTTGAGCGCAGCCTGCAGCGCGCCCTCGCCGGCGTCGCGGCGGTACACGGCACGGAAACGGCGGGTCTTAAAGCCCACGCGGTCGATGGCGCAGATACACTCGAACTCCTCCTCGCTCAGCAGCGGACGCTCCAAGCGCACCAGCTGGCAGGCCGTGCGGGAATCCTCGAGCAGGTTGCCGTGGTTGCCCAGGTAGAGCGTGGTCGAGGTGACCATATGCTCGCGCAGGGCATCGATCGGCGGGTTCGTGACCTGGGCGAACAGCTGATAGAAGTAGTCGAAGAACGAGCGCGTCTTCTTGGACAGGCAGGCCAGCGGCGCATCGATACCCATCGAGGCGAGCGGCGCCTTGCCCTGCTGGGCCATGGGACGCACGACTTCGTCAACGTCATCCCAATGGTAGCCGAGCTTGGCCATACGCACGGCGGCGGGCACCTCGGCGTCCTCGGCGGGCGTTGTCGCAACGGGCTCATCGAGCGCGTCGACGGTCAGCGTCTCCTCGGCAATCCAGTCGCGGTAGGGTTTTTCCTTGGCATAGCGGGCGCGCAGCTCATCGTTGTAGATCACGCGGCCGCGGGCAAAGTCAACCTCGAGCATCTGGCCCGGTCCCAGACAGCCGCTCGTCAGGATGTTCTCGGGGCTCACCTCGATGGTGCCCACCTCGCTTGCCAGCATAAAGCGACCGTCGCGCGTCACATAGTAGCGGGCGGGACGCAGGCCGTTACGGTCGAGGGCGGCACCCAGCGTGCGACCGTCGGTAAAGGCGATGGCCGCCGGGCCATCCCACGGCTCCATGAGCATGGACTGGTAGGCATCGTAGGTGCGGCGCTCCTCGCTCAGACTGTCGTTGTGGTCCCACGGCTCGGGCAGCAGCATGGATGCGGCACGCGTGAGCGGACGGCCGTTCATGACCAAGAACTCGAGCACGTTGTCCAGAATCGCGGAGTCGGAGCCCTCGCGGTTGATGATGGGCATCACACGCTCAAGATCGTGCTGCAGCACGGGGCTGTACAGGTTGGGTTCGCGGGCGCGAATCCAGTTGACGTTGCCCTTGAGGGTGTTGATCTCGCCGTTGTGGATGATAAAGCGGTTGGGGTGCGCGCGTTCCCAGCTGGGCGTGGTGTTGGTGGAGTAGCGCGAGTGGACGAGCGCCACGGCCGTCTTGACGGCGGCGTCGTTGAGATCGATGAAGAAGCGGCGCATCTGCGTGGCGACCAGCATGCCCTTGTACACGATGGTGCGCGAGCTCATGGAGCATACATAGAAGATTTTGTCGCGCAGGGCAAACTCAGCGTCGGCCTTCTTCTCGATGGTGCGGCGGCACACGTACAGGCGGCGCTCGAAGGCATCGCCGGCGGGCGTGTCGTCCGGACGGCCCAGGAAGGCCTGCAGGATAGTGGGCATACAGGCGCGGGCCGTCTCGCCCAGGTCGTGCGGGTCAACCGGCACCTCGCGCCAAAAGAGCAGCGGCACGCCGGCCTCGGCGCAGCCCTCCTCAAACACGCGGCGGGCATCCTCTACGCCCTTCTCGTCCTGCGGGAAGAACAGCATGGCCACGCCATAGTCGCCCTCTGCCGGCAGAATCTGGCCACACTTTTGAGCCTCTTTACGGAAAAAGTGATGCGGAACCTGGAACAGGATACCAGCGCCGTCGCCGGTGTTCTTCTCGAGTCCGGTGCCACCGCGGTGCTCCAAGTTGACCAGAATGGACAGTGCATCGTCCAGAATCTGGTGATGGCGCTCACCGTTGATATCGGCAAGCGCGCCGATGCCGCATGCATCGTGGTCGAATTCGGGGCGATAAAGGCCCTGCTGCTGAGCGGAATCTGCCTGCATCGCGATCCTCCCCTAGATATTAGACAGTCAGTTGAATAGGCATACTAGGAGCACCGCCGGCCCGTTGTGTTTCCCGCCCGTTTCGAAACAATCGCGTAACGCACACCCTACGAGTGGACACCGCCGACCTCAAGGACGGCAACAAGGGCCCCAAGTTCGACCTGTAAGCTCACCGCTTCAAACATCTCAATCTGTAACAGTAAGACCCAATTTCCATCCCTAGTTGTTACAGATCAAGACATTTCGCAGCCCCCTTTCACCATCCTATTCAAATACAGCAATTTTGTTAGTCTTGATTAACTTTTGAGCCTAAAACGGGTATCCTTTCCGGCGTCAAGCAAACGGCACGCAGGAGCGCACCATGATCAACCATCTCAAACATCATTTTGGCTCCCGACGCACCGGCGGTCACGGAGGACTCGACATCGCACGGCATATCGGCCCCGGATTGCTCGTGACCGTCGGCTTTATCGACCCGGGCAACTGGGCCTCCAATATGGCCGCGGGCTCGCAGTTTGGCTACGCGCTGCTGTGGATCGTCACGCTGTCCACGATTATGCTGATCGTCTTGCAGCACAACGCGGCGCACCTGGGCATCGCCACGGGCGCCTGCCTTGCCGAGGCCACGACCCGCTTTCTCCCCCGCTTCGTTGGGCGCACGGTGCTCGCCAGCGCCTACCTCGCGACCATCGCCACCGCCATGGCCGAAGTCCTGGGCGGTGCGATCGCGCTTCAAATGCTCTTTGGCCTGCCCGTACGCGCCGGCTGCGTCATCGTCGCGGCGGCATCGATTGCCATGCTCATGACAAGCTCCTACAAACGCGCCGAGCGATGGATCATCGCCTTCGTGGGCGTGGTAGGACTTTCGTTTTTGGCCGAGCTTGCACTAGTCAACGTCGACTGGCCGCAAGCCGCCACAAGCTGGATCACACCCCGTATGCCCACCGGCTCGGCCGCGATTATCGTAAGTGTCCTAGGCGCGGTCGTTATGCCCCACAACCTCTTCCTGCACTCCGAGGTCATCCAATCCATGCACTTCGAAGGCCAAGGCGAGCAGGTTATCGAAGAGCGTCTGCGCTATGAGCTCTTCGACACGCTCTTTTCGATGGGCGTGGGCTGGGCGATCAACTCGGCCATGGTCATCCTGGCCGCAACGACCTTCTTTGCGCACGGCATTGTCGTAGACGACCTCGCCGTCGCAGCGGCCACGCTCTCCCCCATCTTGGGCCCGGCGAGCTCGACCATCTTTGCGGTAGCGCTGCTGTTCGCGGGACTATCGAGCAGCGTGACAGCGGGCATGGCGGCGGGAACCATCACCGCGGGCATGTTCGACGAGGAATACGACATCCACGACCGGCACTCATCGATTGGAGTGGCGGTCTGTTTCGTCGGCGCAGTGGCGGCGTGCCTGATCGTCCCGAATCCTTTTGAGGGTCTCATCTGGAGTCAGGCATTGTTGTCGCTTCAGTTGCCGATTACGGTCTTTGTGCTCATACGACTCACCAGTTCGCCCCGCGTTATGGGCAAATACGCCAACTCGCGCCCGCTCAACGCGCTGCTCGTAGGGATCGGCGTCATCGTGACGATTCTCGACATCGTGCTGCTAACGGGGATGTAATTGGGATAGCGTGGCTGTCCAGATATAACGTCTCAATCTGTAACACGTAAGGCCGTTTTAAACCGTCAGATAAATCAAAAGGGTCCCAGCCGGAATATCCAGCCGGGACCCTTGGACAGAGCTCTGTATGGCTAATCGCCGTGTGTCTACGAGTTACTCCTCGACGAGCTCAAACTCATCGGGGCCGACGCCGCACACCGGGCACACGTAATCCTCGGGCAGCTCGGGCGTGTCGACCTCAACCTCGTAACCGCAAACGGTGCACACAAACTTATACGTCTTCTTCTCCTCAGCCATGATGTTCTCCTCTCGAACGTGACTGCTGGTGTACTTACTTATTAGTATATATTCTCAATAGTATAATGCAAGTATTTTTAGAACATTTCTAGCCTTGATACGACGAGGCTTTGGGCGGCGTCTTGCCCTTTAGCACCTTGTGATAGTAGTCGTACGTCAGCGGCGTCTCGTCGCTCAGGCGCTCGGCATCCTCGACCTCGCCAATAAACAGCAGATGCGTTCCCACATCCACAGTGTCGATCAAACGGCAGCTAAACAGGGCCGCCGCGTGCTCGGGCACATAGGGCATGCCCAGAGCCGTCTCGCGGGTCTCGTATTTGGCAAACTTGTCATAATCGCTGCTGGTGCGGAACCCAAAGTTACCGATGTAGAGCATGTCGGCGGTCTGACCGATCACGGTCAGCGCGAACGCTTTGGCCGATGCGATGACGCCCGAGGTGACATTGTCCTTGTTCACGGCAACCGAAATACGCGGCGGCATGGACGTCACCTGCACCGCAGTATTGATGACGCAGCCGGCGCGCAGCCCGTCTGCCGCAGCGCTCACCACGTACAGACCGCTCGGCATGGTAAAGAACGCAGTTTTGTCCATAACGATCACTCCCCTAGCTCGGGTTGGAACCTCATGAATGTATGTACCCACAAAAAAGGCGGCACCCATAACGGACGCCGCCTTTGAGACATATGTGTCAGAACAGTAAGAAAGATGAGACGCCCGCAGTTGCGGTGAAATAGGGACTGAATAGCCCCTCAAACAGGAAAACAGTCCGTATTCCACCGCAACTTATACAGAGTGCCTAGCGGTTGCGTTCCTTAAGGGCGCGGTCGATCTCGCGTTGGACATCACGCTTGGCCATGTCCTCGCGCTTGTCGTAGAGCTTCTTGCCGCGACCCAGACCCAGCAGCAGCTTTACGCGGCCGTCGGTATTAAAGTAGAGCTCCAACGGAACCAGCGCATAACCACGGTTGCGAAGTTTGCCGTCAAGAAAGTCGATCTCCTTGCGGTGCAGCAGCAGACGACGCCGACGGTCAGGATCGCGATTCCACACGCCACCATGGCTATAAGGGTGGATATGCAGGCCGACGAGCCAGCACTCCCCGCCGCGGATCAGCGCGAAGGTATCGGTGATCTGGCAGGCGCGCTCGCGAATCGACTTGACCTCGGTGCCACTCAGCTCAATACCGCACTCAAACGTCTCATCGATAAAGTACTCGTGATGTGCCGAGCGATTCTTGGAAATGAGTTTGCGCTCGCGCTTACTGGGCATCGCCGGCCTCCTTGGCGCCATCGGCGTTTGAGCCCGCAGCCTCGCGCTTTGCCTTGCGCTCGGCATTGAGCTCGGCATCGCTCTCGCGCACCAGTTTGATAATCGCCGCGCAGGCCTCCTCGCCCACCAAGTCGCGAGCACGTACCGTCAGGCGCGTCGCCTCCTGCTTGTCGCCGTCGCTTGCAGCATCGGTCGCGCACATAATCAGGCAGATGGCAATCTCGGCCGAAGGCGAGGTCGGCACGCCTTGCAGGGCCAGTTCACCCATCACGTGGTCGTCGCTCTCATCGGCGGCATCCGGATAGGTGGTATGGATCTTGTTGAGCAGGCGCGTCGTATGCGCATCGTTGGGCGCCAGGCGCAGCGCCAGACGCGCGCAGCCCACGGCAGCCGAAACGTTCTCGGTCTCGGGCTCCAAGAAGTACTGACCTAGATTGGCGTAAGCGCGGGCGGCGCACTTGCCATCGCTTGCACGCTCCAGCACCGAGAACGAGAGCGATGCCCATTCCTGCTTGTCCTCGAGAGCGCGGAACAGCTCGGCCAGATCCAGGCGGTAGTTGCAGTTCATGGGGTCCCAGCGCACGGCCTGCATCAAGGCGTTGCGAGCACTCACATAATCCTGCTGGCGAATGTAGGCAAACGCCATGTCAGAGTACAGGCGGTCAAACGGTACCTCGACCTGCACGAGCTCGCGCGGATCCTTCTCCACGCGGCGATAGGCCAAGCGCTCAAACTTGCTATCGAAGCTAAAGTATTGACGCTTCTCCTCCGTCTTGCACTCAGCGTCGATATACTCCTCGGCGAGCTCCACCAGACGCTCCAGCAGCGGCGTCGCCGTAGCCAGGTCGCCCTGCGCCAGATAGTTCTCGGCATACGTGATGTCTTGCAAGCTGATGGGCAGATCCATGGCTACTCCTCGATCTGAGCGAAACACGGCAGGCGCCGTATATACGGTTAATACACAAAACCCGGGTCTCTTACGAGGCCCGGGCGTTCAATTTTGGTAGCCCGTACCAGATTCGAACTGGTGATCTCCGCCTTGAGAGGGCGGCGTCCTAAACCGCTAGACGAACGGGCCATATGTAGCAAATGCAATGGCTGGGATGGAGGGAGTCGAACCCCCATTGACGGAACCAGAATCCGCTGTCCTGCCATTAGACGACATCCCAATGACTGCATCGCTGCGCTCGGCTGTGCCTTTGCGCAAGAAAGAAATATACGGGAAGTCTCGCCGTGACGCAAGCCCCAATTTTGACTTTTTTGAAATTCAGTCAAATTGGCCTAATTTAGTCCAACCCGTGAAGGACCTGTGAAGCCAACCGCTGTACACGAAGGGCAAAACGCCGCGAGCGGTAGCCGTCAACCGTTGGCAGATTCTACCGCGAAAACGATAGCACCAGGCAACACAATCGAAGTATCAATGATCACGTAGATATCGAGGCGCCATGGACGAAGAGCTTGATTACCTATGGGAGACCCTGGGCCTCGAGATCACTGCCGACCTTTGGCCCGAACGGGACAAAATCCATCCCACACTGCGCCCCGCCATTACTGTGGTGCAGGCAAAATACCGCCGTGCATCCTTTTTGATCATGCGGATGTCATGGCACGCGGGACTCCCCGACCTTAAGCGAATCCAGGCAAGCCTCGTCGAGTTGTCCGGTATGCCGACCGTCATATCCGAGACGCACCTGGAGCAGCGCCAGCGCGAGCGACTGCAACAGCAGCGGATTCCCTTTATCTGCCCCGGCGTTCAGGCATATCTGCCCTTTATGGACGAGGAGTACTGGAGCGGCAAGCCCAACAAACACGTAAAGGTCTACGATCCGCACGAATGGGCACAGCTCGAGGATTGAGCCGAGCGAGCCCGCCGATGGAAATTGAGCCGAGCGAGCCAGCCGATGGAAAACACGTCCCACCCTGAGCACTCAAAACGGGTCGCACTTTCCGCAGCCGCTACAGCAACGCCTCGGCCCAAGCCGATTCCCTAAAGCCTGGAATCACAAAGTCGTCGCCCACCAGCAGCGGACGCTTGACCAGCATGCCGTCGGTCGCCAGCAGCTCGTAGCACTCCCGATCCGTCATGCCCGCATCCAGACGCGCCTTCAGGCCCAGCTCTCGATATTTCATGCCCGACGAATTAAAGAAGCGCCGCACCGGCAGCCCCGAACGAGCAATCCAGGTCGCAAGCTCATCAGCCGTGGGATTGTCCAAAACGATATCGCGGTCGATGTACTCTACCCCATGTTCGTCCAGCCATGCCTTGGCCTTCTTACAGGTCGAGCACTTGGAATATTCAACAAACAGTACGGTCATGGGAATCCTCCGAAAATAGATCGGCCAACGCAGGCACACGCCACACGAGGCGCCTTCGTATGATGGGCCAATTGTAGCCCGCGGGTCACACGTTAAACGAACCGTACCCCGAATCCGCGTTTGATGAACGGCAGCAGTTCCATTGCCTCGGGCGTGATATGGCCCGCAACGTTCATGCGCTCGTCACCGGGAAGATCGACCCGCGCAATCTCAAGCTCGCCTTCGTAGCGCCCATATCCGCTATTGCTCACAGCGATCGACCCCGCCTTTCGCGGCAGGCCGGCTCCGGCATCCGTCGGCACGGAATCCGGCTTAAGCGTCGTACGTGACTCCTGAGACCTAAAGATGAGGACGCTCGAGTCGGGTCGGTCGTGATGAATCTGCCCGCGCACATAGGCATAACTGAGCTCAAGCTCGCATTGCAGGTCCACGTATCCGGCGGAAACTTGAGCAAACTGCGCCCAGCCCGCATCGGAAAGATCGGGGTCGCCGACCAACACAATGTCGCAATCGGCGCCATGTGCAAGCTCAAGCATATTGAGGGCAACCTTTGACGCGCGACCGCGCTGCGCCTCGACCGTCGGCAGTCCCTCGAATACCGGCCCGCGAACGTTAGCATCACCCGGCACAAAAGCCATGATTTCGAATCCAAGCGCCGCAAGACGAAGATTCACCCGAGCAATGTCCTCCAGAGCTAAACCGGTATAAGGCTTGGGGTAAAAATTGTGGCAGGCGGCAAAACGAGTCACATCGGCACCGGCCTCACGCCACGATGCGATTTCATCAGAACTCACCGTCGATGCATTGACCACAATGCGAAATACACCGGACAGCTCCGCGACCCGCTGGGCGCTAAAGCCATAGTCCAAACGAAGGTATTCCAACCCCAGATCGCGCAGGTCCTCAATGCGCTCAAGCCCGAGCAAATCGCACGTACGCGGCCCCACATCGGCAATGAGCGCAATGCCGCGGGCGGAAAGCAGCGACAGCACATGACGGACTTTATCTGCATACGCCGCTCCCCCATCCTCGGGAATATGCAGTGAGGTAAACGCATAGCGCGCACCCGCCTCGGCACCACGCTCAATCGTCCGCTCAATATCCTGCAGAGGGCTGGAAAGATAAATCGAAATACCCGTTTTCACGCTTCAACGCTCCTTTAAAAAAGGCCGGCGGAGCAGTTAGCCCCGCCGGCACAACCATAGCATCAAGAAATCTGCCGCGCACCGCGAGCCCCGAGCAACACGGCTCGCGATATCAAACTACTCGCCAAAGAACTCGTTGATCTTCTGCTCGTCGACACCGAAAAACCACGTCAGGACAAAGCCGGCGGCATAGGCAAGCAGCATAGCGGCAACGTAGCCGAGCTGCTGGCCAGGAACGACGATCAGCAGGCCAAACAGACCGGAAACGCCCTGAGAAACCGTGCCGATGTGAAGCAGCGCCGCGAGCGCGCCGCCAAATCCGGCACCCAGGCAGGCCGTCACAAACGGACGAACGAGCGGCAGCGTAACAGCATACATCAGAGGCTCGCCCACACCCAGGATTCCAACGGGAATGGACTCTGCGACGTACTTCTTGAGCTTGGCGTTCTTGGTCTTAAAGTACAGCGCCAAACCGGCACCGACCTGGCCGCCGCCAGCCATCATAAGGATGGGAAGCAGGTAATTGATACCCTTGGTAGCGCCGTCGGGATCGTTGAGCATAGCGTGGATCGGCGTGAGCGCCTGATGCAGGCCGACGGACACCAGCGGCAAGAAGCCTGCCGACAGGATATAGCCGCCCAGGACGCCCAGCTTCTCGAAGATAAAGGTCAAAACGCTAAAGATGGCAGTCGTCAGCCATGCGCCAACCGGCTGGATGACGAGCATCAGAGCAAAGGCGCCGATGATGAGCACCAGCAGCGGGGACAAGAACGTGTCGAGTGCGTTGGGCATAACCTTGCGAATCTGACGCTCCATCCAGGCAAAAAATGCGCCAGCGATGAGAGCCGCGATCATGCCGCCCGCTGCGGGGTTGTACTGCGCACTGGTGAGCGGCAGCAGAATGGCAGTGGCAGGATCAGCCGCGCCAGGCGCAAGCAGAGGCATGGCACTGTTGGCGATACACATCATGCCGGCGATGCCGCCCAGCGCAGCGGAGCCACCAAACTCACGTGCCGCGTTATAGCCCACCAAGATGGGCAGATAGGCAAACAGGGCCCAGCCCATGGAACGAATGCCCTGGTACCACCACTCGCCTGCAAGCGCGCCTGCCGTCGAGACGTTAATGACGTTGCAGATACCGTTGATGAGGCCAGCCGCAATGATGCCGGGAAGCAGGGCGACGAAGACATTGGAAATCTTCTTGAGGAAGGCCTGAACCGGCTTGGACTCGTACTTGGCCTTCTGCGCGGCCTTGTTTGTGGCCGCAGCGTCAACCACGCTCTCGTCAGCAACGCCTTTCGCAAGGCCGGTGAGCTTGGAGAACTCCTCGAGCACCTTATTCACCTTGCCCGGACCCAGCACGATCTGCATCGTGTCGTCCTCGACCAGGCCCATCACGCCGTCGAGCGCCTTAATACCCTCCGTGTCGACGTTGCCCGTGTCTTTGACGGTCACGCGCAGGCGCGTCATGCACGCCGCGTTTGCGAGCACGTTGTCTTTACCGCCCAAAAGGTCCAGCAGCCTTTGAGCCAGCTCTTTGTTCGTCATAACTCCTCCTTGTATTGGGTATCTCGTCTAGATGTCATATCAGCTCACGCCGTGCACCTATTGGACATCGGCATTGTTCTTCTCATGGCCACTCACCGCAGTACGGACATGGCCGTGCGCCCGTTCAAGAGCTACCGCAGCCTGCTCGGCATCGCAGTCCAACAGCACCGAGACAATAGCGGTTTTTACGTGGCCGCCGGCATCCGCAAGCGCCTGAACGGCGCGCTCGCGCGTGCAGTCGGTCGCTTCCATCACGATGTTCTGGCCGCGCACCACCAACTTCTCGTTCGTCTGCTGCACATCGACCATCAGGTTTTGGTACACCTTGCCAATCTTGACCATGGCACCGGTCGAAATCATGTTGAGAATGAGCTTCTGGACCGTTCCCGCCTTGAGCCTCGTTGAGCCGGTCAGCACCTCGGGACCGGGCACGGGCTCAATGGCAAGATCTGCGCTCTCCCCGATCTTCGACCCTTGGTTGCAGGCAATTGCAATGGTCTTGCACCCAGTTGCCTTGGCGTACGCAAGGCCGCCCACCACATAAGGAGTACGGCCGCTTGCCGCCAGGCCAACGACAAGATCCTTGTCCGAGAGTCCACGCTCCCGCAGGTCGCTCGCGCCAAGCTCCTCGCTGTCTTCGGCACCTTCGACAGCCTTGATAAACGCCGTCTCGCCTCCGGCAATGAGCCCGACAATCAGATCGGGTGACACGCCAAACGTGGGCGGACACTCCGAAGCGTCGAGTACGCCCAGACGACCGCTGGTGCCTGCGCCCATGTAAAAGACGCGCCCGCCGCGCTCGAGTGTCTCAGCAGCCCAGTCGATTGCCATGGCAACCTGGGGCAACACTTTCGTGACCGACTGGACGGCACGAAGATCCTCATCGTTCATCGTCGTGACGATTTGCAGCGATGTCATCGTATCGAGGTCCATTGACCTTTGATTACGCTGTTCGGTCGTGAATTTTGTTAAATCGAGCATTTCATTCACCTCATCTTTCCTGTTTCTCGATGTAGTTTTGTTTAATGACATGCGTCGCCCGTTCGTAGTCGCTGGCAACGTAAGCAGCGTACAGGGCATCGACAACCATAAGCTGGGCCATACGCGAAGCCATGGCACCGCTGCGGACCAAGGGTTCACTCGCAGCGACGCCGAGCACGGCATCGGCCATGGTGGCAAGCTTGGATGATCCATCTACTTTGGTAACGGCCACAACGGGACAGTTGTGGCGTTGAGCCTCGGCGGTGCAGTCCAGCACCTCTTGCGTCAAGCCCGAGTAACTAAAGGCGATTGCCATATCGCCCTCATGCATGTTCTTGGCACATAAGAGCTGATCATGCCAGTCGTCGTACAGATGGCACTCTTTGTCGACACGCATGAGCTTTTGCGCCAGGTCATGCGCGACCAAACGAGAAGCACCAATACCGAACAGATTGACCGCGCGTGCCCGCTTAAGACGGGCCGCGCATCGCTCCAAGACGGTGTAATCGAGCGTTCGTGCCGTCGCCTCGATCGTGCGCACGTTGCTTTTCATCACCTTCCCCACGATACGTTCGACGCTGTCATCCATGGAGATGTCCTCGAGAGCTACGTCTTTCTTGTCACCTAAGTGCGCCAGCTCGGCAATCAGTTCGCGCTGGAACTCCTTGTAGCCCGCAAAACCCAAACGCTTGCAAAAGCGCAAAATGCTCGAGGGCGAGGAGAACGTGACATCGGCAAGACCGCGGACGGACAGCCCGACCACCTCGTGCGGATGAGCGCTTACATATGCGATGACGTTGCGTTCCGCCGGGCTCGCGCTGAGCTCACGCTCGCGAAGCCGCAAAAGCAATCCGTTTGCCATCTCAAACACCTCCGTTGAGTAGAATTAAAGACCAACGAACGATTCGTACCGGATACAAACAGCTTTTGCGGTACATTGTGCCGCATCGTGGCGCACAAAGGGCGAGCGTTCTACCGCTCGCCCCTCAAATCCGACCGCTCGGAAATACGCGCGACACAAAATAATTCAACGAGGTCGCATTATCAGAAACGGGTTTGTTACCGGCTAGCGCCTCGCATGGGCGCCGATCGGCCGAGTCGCATGGCGCACCAACGCCGCTGCCAGCAATACCAACAGCATGGCGGTGACATAGCCCGCAGCATCGAATCCTAAATCGATAACGTCGAAATGCCTGCCGGGAACAAAGATCTTATGCACCTGGTCGCCAACGGAGCAGGCAGCGCAAAAGAGAAACACAGGCACGCAACGGGAACACACACTCCATGGACGCCTGGAAAAGCAGACCACGATCACCGAGGCGAACAATCCGACGAAGAAAAACTCTACGGTATGGGCGACGCGACGGACGTTTGCGCCTACCCACATGCGAATGGAAGCAAGTCGACCAGGCTGGACCGTCGAGGCAGCCGGATTGGTACTCTCAGTCATGCCGTCCCCCGCCTGAGTTTCACCCGTGATGCCGGTAGCCTGAACGCTCGCAGCCTGACCCTCCACCACGCGCGCGGTGGACTCGCTCAGCAACGACGTCTGCACTGCGTTTTGCTCCGTCAGCACCCAGATGCCCGCCAGCGTTGCGGCGAACAGAGCGATCGCGGTCCACCCGATTATTTTCTTCATGTGCGCCAAAGGCCAACCTCCGTCTTTTTAAATATGAGCGAGTGTAGCCCCAAATGACATCGTCACCGTATCAAAATTTGAATCGCAACAGGAAGCGACGAAGCGACGCAAACCCCTACCCCGCCTCGCGCATCCAGCGATCGAACGTCCCCACGCACACGCCCAGGCACTTTGCTGCCTGGCTGCGGGTAATATCGCCCGCCTCATAGCTATCGCGCACCAGCTCAAACTGAGGAGGGCATGGCTTGCGAGGTCGACCGAAACGGACCCCTCGCGCCCGCGCCGCTGCAATTCCCTCCGCCTGGCGCCGATGGATATTCTCGCGCTCCACCTGCGCCACGTAGCTCAGCAGTTGCAGCACAATATCGGCAATCAGGGTGTTGGTCACATCCGGCGCGCCGCTGGCCCTGGCGCGCGTGTCAAGCAATGGCATGTCCAACACCACAATGGCAACCCCGAGCTCCTTGGTAATGCGTCGCCATTCCTCAAGAATCTCGGAGTAATTACGACCAAGTCGGTCGATAGAAAGCACCACCAGCACGTCCCCGTCTCCCAGGACGTGCAACAGCTCGCGATAATGCGGCCGATCGAAGTCCTTGCCGCTCGCATGGTCGGCATAAATATTCGCCGAGCCCACGCCATAGGCGCCCAGCGCATCCAGCTGCCGATTAAGGTTCTGATCGCGCGAACTCACCCGCGCATAACCGTACACCGTCGCCATCTCATCCCCGCTTTCTTGTAAACCTGCCAAAAAGGGACAGGTTTATTTTGGTAGGTTCTACCTCTCAAATAGCAGGTAAGCGGGCGGCCGAGCAGACGGCAAGGTAGCCACGATTCAAATGCGGAGGGCGGTCCCGAAAGGCCGCCCTCCGCTCCCCCACCATCGGTCGGGATTTGGCTAATGGATAAGCTTGAAGTCCAAGTGCCCACGCGTGGTATTGACACGTGAGACCTCGATAATCACGCGCTGCCCCAGCTCGTAACGGGTGCCTGTGTCGGCGCCCGTCAGAGTAAGCGCGTCCTCGTCGAACTCGAACCACTCGTTGCCCAGGCTCTTAATCGAAACCAAGCCTTCGACCTGCGTCAGGTCCAAGCGCACAAAGAGGCCCATGCTGCTAACCCACGAGACGGTTCCGGCATAGCGCTCGCCCAGGCGATCCTCATAGTACTGGGCAATCTTGATCTTTTGCGTCGCATGGCTGGCGGCATCTGCCGCGCGCTCGGCATCGCTACATGCGCGGCAGATCTGCGGCAGAATGCGCGGCAGCGACTCGCGCCCCTTGCCGATCAGCCACGGCGTACGGACCAAGGCGTCCTTGCCGCCGAGCTGCTCATAGGCCAACTGCAGTTTGAGCACGCGGTGCACCACCAGATCGGGGTAGCGACGGATGGGACTCGTAAAGTGGCAGTAGCACGGCGCGGCGAGCGCAAAGTGGCCCTCGTTGCGCGGCTTGTACAGCGCGCGCTGCATGCTGCGCAGAAGCAGCGTGTTAACGAGCGGTGCGTTGGCCGTACCGGCGGCAGCATCAACTGCAGCCTGCAGCTCATCGGGGCTCCCCAGGGCAATACCGGCAGCACGGCGATCGTCGATGATGCCTAGCTGCGCCAGCGCAACGGCAGCACCGTGCAGGCTATCGGGGCTCGGATCCTCATGCACGCGATAGCAGGCCTCGATATCACGGTCTGCCAGCCACTCTGCAACGCACTCGTTGGCGAGCAGCATGGCTTCCTCGATAAGCGACGTGGCACACGAACGCTCACGCGCCACAATCTGCACGGGCACTCCGTCCTCATCCAATAGAGCGCGAATCTCGGCCGTGTCAAAATCGACTGAGCCGCGGGCGCGACGAATACGACGGCGAAGTTCGGCGAGTTCGTTAGCGGCGACAAGAAAATCGCCGAGGTCGATGTTGTAGCCGCGGGCGGCCTCCTCGCACGCAAGGCCGCGCTCAAGCGCTTCCTCGCGCGAGGTCTCGGCAGCCGCAACATCCTCGGCTGCACCCTCCAGCACCGAATACTCAACCGCGCCGGCACGCACCAGCAGCGCCTCGGCGCCGTCATAGTCCATACGCACACGCGAGCGAATCACACTGGGGTATGGATCGTAATGCCGCACGCGACCCTGTGCATCGAGCTCAATGTCAACGGTAAACGCAAGACGGTCCTCGTCAGGGCGAAGCGAGCACAGGTCACAGGACAGGCGTTCGGGCAGCATGGGAAGCACACGATCGGCCAGATACACCGATGTCGTACGATGGCGAGCCTCAAGATCGATATGCCCGTCCCAAGCCACATAGTGTGAAACGTCGGCGATATGCACACCCAGCTTGTAGCCACCCACGGGCGTGCGCTCCAGCGAAATGGCATCGTCAAAGTCGCGCGCGTCGACCGGGTCGATCGTGATGACAAAGCGGTCGCGCAGATCGCGGCGGAGCGGGTCCCTAAGCGCCGCGGACACATCGAGCGA
The DNA here is from genome assembly GCA_958413895.1 of uncultured Collinsella sp. Classification (GTDB taxonomy): domain Bacteria; phylum Actinomycetota; class Coriobacteriia; order Coriobacteriales; family Coriobacteriaceae; genus Collinsella. The sequence goes on along the minus strand of CATYVQ010000009.1, from coordinate 17,108 downwards.
AAGCCCCTCGGCCTCGTCTAGCGCGGCCTCGGGATAGCTATCGGTATAGCCGTAACGCGCCATCACATATTGAACGCCCAAATCGGGCGCGTCATCTCCGCCAATGCGGCGTTCGATCGTCACGGTGCCCGATTCCAGGCGCGTCGGGTAGGTCAAAATGCGCGCGACAACGGCATCACCCGGGTGGACACCCAGACGATCCGCCGAGGTATCCTCGGGCAAAATGAAGAAGTCGGCCTTCAGGCGCGAATCGAGCGGCTCAATCACACCAAGCGGACCGGCGGTCTGGTACGTACCCACCACGCTTATGGCTGCACGCTCGACCACGCCCTCGATCACGGCGCGCCGCTCACCGTGCGGGCTGTTCTTAATGCTCACGGCAACGGTATCGCCATCCATGATCTCGCGCTTACCGCGGCCCATGACCTTGTAGTCGCCGTTTTCGGTTACAACGTAGGCGCTATGCTCATGGAGCTGCACGCGCCCGGTCAGGCTCGGACGGCGTTCGCTGCGCACCGGCCCGCGCTTATTGCGAGCTCCACGCTTATGCTTGTTATTGCGCCCCATGGCGCCTCCTAACTATCGATTGCGAACTCCAAAGAGTCTACCCAAATGATTCGCTTTCCTGCCGTCCCCTAGGAATCAAAAAACGGGCCGCCCCATAAGAGACGACCCGTTGGAAGGGATGAATTCCAGGCATGCCTACACGCGCAGGTAGCGGCGCATGGCAATGGCAGAACCAAAGAGACCGATAATCACGCCGACCAGAATCAGCGCAGCATAGGTCACCAGGTAGTACTGCGTCGGCAGGGCAAACGACATCCAGCCGATGCTCTCCTGCAGACGCGGAATCATCAGATTGCGCAGCAGCTCCAGAACGCCGATGGAAAGCAGCGAGCCCAAAATGGCCTGCAGTACGCCCTCGGTGATAAACGGGCCGCGAATGAAGCCGTTGCTGGCGCCGACCAGACGCATAATCGCAATCTCACGACGACGCGCCGTGATGGACAGGCGAATCGTGTTGTTGATGAAGATGAATGCGATAAAGGTCAGAAGGCCAACGAGCACCACGGCGGCGATGCGGATGTAGTTGGTCACCTGGAACAGGCGGCTCACTTCCTCCTGGCCGTACAGCACGCTCGCGTTGACGTCGCCGTCATCCGCGATCTTCTGGAAATCGGCATCCTTCTTGAGCTTCTTGGCCGTGCTCTCGACCTGAGACGGATCGTCCATCTCAATCGCAAACGAGGCGGGCAGCGGGTTCTGGCCGTCGAGCGCGCTCATGGTGGCGTCGGCGTTACCCGACATCTTGCTCGTGTACTCGGCCAGCGCGTCGTCCTTATCCTTATAGGTCACGGACTTGACGTTGCTCCACGTCTTGAGCTCGGCCTCAAAGGCCTGGACGTCTGCCTGATCGGCGTCATCGCTAATAAAGGCATTAATGACAACCTGATCCTCGACGGTACCGATCACGGAGTTCAGCATCGCGGAACCCATAATGAACAGGCCGATGATAAACAGCGAAAGGAAGATCGTGATGACGGCGCCGAGCGAGGTAGTCCAGTTACGGAAGAAGTGGCTGATTGCCTCTTTGAAGGAGTAGCCCACGTTAGTTGGTGCCATAGTTGCCGTAACCTCCCCTCTCCTGGTCGCGAATAACGTGGCCGCCCTCGAGGGCGATCACGCGACGGTGCATGCTATCGACCATCTCGCGGTCGTGCGTGGCGACGATCACGGTGGTGCCGGTGCGGTTAATACGCTCGAGCAGCTTCATGATGCCCAGCGAGATCGCCGGGTCGAGGTTGCCCGTCGGCTCGTCGCAGATCAGCAGCGGCGGACGGTTGACCATAGCGCGGGCGACGGCAACGCGCTGCTGCTCGCCACCGGAAAGCTGGTCGGGCAGCGAGTCCATCTGATCGGCCAGGCCGACCAGACGCAGCACCTCGGGCACCTGGCTGCGAATGACGCCCTTGGGCTTGCCGATGCACTGCAGGGCAAACGCCACGTTTTCGTAGGCGGTCTTTTGCGGCAGAAGCTTAAAGTCCTGGAACACGGCGCCAATCTGGCGGCGCAGGAACGGAACCTTGCGGTTCTTGATCTTCATGAGGTCCTGACCGGCAACCAGGATGCGGCCGCTCGTCGGCTTGACGTCACGGTTGAGCGTCGACAGCAGCGTGGTCTTACCCGAGCCGGAGTGACCGACCAGGAAGACGAACTCGCCCGGATAGATCTCGATGTTGATGTCGTCGAGTGCAGGCTTGTTGGGCTGTGCCGGATAGATCTTGGTGACATGCTCCATAAGGATGACGGGCTCGACACCGGCCTGCTTGGCCATCTTCTTGCGGCTGGCCTGCGGATCGATGGGCGCAAACACCGACGTAAAATCGGGGTTGTTGAGCGCGTTATCGAGGCTTGCGACCTCGGCTGCCTGATCGCTCTCGACCACCGGGGCAGCAGGCTGCGTGGGGTCGGGAATAGCGGCAAAGAGACCGGACTGCGCAGGCTGAGGAGCCGGCGTCGCAGGGGCCAAGGGGTCGGGAATGCCGGCCATGGTAGGCTGCGGCGTGGCGGCACCAGCCTGAGGCTGCTCCACGCGAGCGGTCACGGCCTGAACGGGCTCAAAACCCGCCGTGCCGGAAAGCGCGACATCGCTGGTTGGATTGTAGGCAAAGGGATCGGATGCCGGCTGTGCCTGATCTGCCGGCTGAGCGGGGGCCTGAGCAACAGGCTGGCCCTCTGAATCCGGAGTGGCGAAACGACTGCCCTGGACGCCTGCCTGCGTCTTGGGGGCATCATCGCCCGCACCGGAGGTACGGAAGTGGTTACCCACTGGTGCTCCTTATCGTCGTGCGTTTAAACTACATGAGCGCTTTGTATTTTAGCAGTATTAGCTTTGCTGCACATAAGAAGCATGGCGTGCTTAGGGATCCCGTCGGCCGGGCACAGGGTTACTCTCCAAATCGTCCTCGGACATGTCGGAGCCCCCGCTGCGCGCTTCGCGCTGCGGGGGCTCCTCCGTCCTGCGGAAAGATTTGGAGAGTAGCCCTGTGTCCGGCCTGCGGTAACTAAGGGGTCGCCGTGTTTTACTTGGGGTGCTGCATATACAAAGTTGGAAGGGTCTGAATTGCGCTTTGTCGATATATGCCCTTTTCCCTGATGGGACCGTGCTTGAGGGGCGTCTTCATAAGTTGCGGTGAAATAGGGACTGTTTTACCAGTTAAAAGGTCTAATCAGTCCCTATTTCACCGCAACTGAAACAGGGGCGCTCTCCAAGAGAGCGCCCCTGCCGGGTTTCCATAGTTCTGGCGAAGCAGTCCTTGAGATCCGCCTTGCCTTATGCCAAGAACTCCTTGGTGGTCGCCACGATGTTGGCGGCGTCCAGGCCATACTTGTGCAAGAGCTCGGCACCCGGGCCGGACTCGCCAAAGGTGTCGTTGACGCCGATCTTCTTGAGGGGCGTCGGGCACTGCTCGCACAGGACGTCGGCAACGGCGCTGCCCAGGCCACCGATTACAGAATGCTCCTCGACGGTCACGACGTGGCCGGTCTTGGTGGCGCTCTTGACGATCAGGTCGGCATCGATGGGCTTGATGGTGTGCATGTTGATGACCTCGGCGTCGATGCCCTCGGCAGCGAGCTGCTCGGCGGCCTCGAGAGCCTCGCCGACCATCAGGCCGCAGGCGATGATGGTCACATCGGCGCCCTCGCGCATGACAATGCCCTTGCCCAACTCGAACTTGTAGGTCTCGGGGTCGTTGATAACCGGCGAGGCCAAACGGGCGAAGCGCATGTACACCGGACCGTCGCACTCGTAGGCGGCGCGCGTCACGGCGCGGGCCTCGACGTCGTCGGCGGGAACAATCACGGTCATGCCGGGGATGACGCGCATGAGGGCGATATCCTCGCAGCACTGGTGCGTGGCACCATCCTCGCCCACCGAGATACCGGCGTGCGTGGCACCAATCTTAACGTTGAGGTGCGGGTAGCCGATGGAGTTACGGACCTGCTCAAAAGCGCGGCCGGCTGCGAACATGGCAAAGGTGCTCGCGAAGGCAACGCGGCCGGTGGTCGCGATACCGGCGGCGACGCCCATCAGGTTGCTCTCGGCGATACCCACGTCGAAGAAGCGGTCGGGGCAGGCGGCCTTGAACTTGCCGGTCTGCGTGGCGGCGGCCAGGTCGGCGTCGAGGACCACAAAGTCATCGTGCTCGTTGGCGAGCTCGACGAGGGCCTCGCCGTAGCTTACGCGCGTGGCGATTTTTTTGACGTCTGCCATCCTAGAGCTCCTCTCCGGCGGCCGTGAGCTCTGCCATGGCCTGCTCAAACTGTTCATCGTTGGGGGCCTTGCCGTGCCAACCAACCTGATTCTCCATAAAGGACACGCCCTTGCCCTTCAGGGTCTCGGCGATAATGGCGGTCGGCTGCCCCTTGGTGGCGCGAGCCTCGGCAAAGGCGGCGCGGATCTGGTCGAAGTCGTTGCCGTCGGCGAGCTCCACCACGTGGAACTTGAACGCGCGGAACTTGTCGGCGAGCGGCATGGGGTCGTTGACCTCCTCGACGGGGCCGTCGATCTGCAGGCCGTTGTGGTCGACGATCACGCAGAGGTTATCGAGCTGCTGGTTGCCGGCAAACATGGCGGCCTCCCAGACCTGGCCCTCCTCGCTCTCGCCATCGCCCAGCAGGGCGTACGTGCGGTAAGTATCGCCCCAGTGCTTGGCGGCAACGGCCATACCCACGGCGGCGGAGATACCCTGGCCGAGCGAGCCGGTGGACATGTCGACGCCCGGGGTGTCGTTCATGTTGGGATGACCCTGCAGGTGGCTGCCGATATGGCGCAGCGTCTCGAGATCCTCCTTGGGGAAGAACCCACGCTCGGCGAGCACGGCGTACAGGCCCGGAGCGCAATGGCCCTTGGAGAGCACAAAACGGTCGCGATCGGCCTTGCGGGGATCGGCCGGGTCGACGTTCATTTCCTCAAAGTACAGATAGGTCATGATGTCGGCAGCGCCGAGCGAACCGCCCGGATGGCCGGACTTGGCAGCGTGCACGCCGGTGACGATGCCCTTCCTTACCTCGTTGGCAACCTTTTTGAGCTCTTCGTCGCTCATTGTGCCTTCCTTTCATCCTCATTAGACAAAATGCGCACGGCACGGAAAGGTAGTCCCAACACAGCCGCAATGCACGTACGTCATTCATTATGCTGGAAACTGATGGCTTTACCAGAGTTTTTATCATTATTTGAACAATTTAGCAGGCAGAACCGCTGATGAAACGGTTTATCAATGTGAACGTCTTTTGGATGGAACGCAGTCGACCCTACGCGCTAATGTCCTTGAATCCCTCGCCGAAGGCTTCCGTAACGTCAGCGACCGTCACAATGGCGTGAGGATCGCGCTCGCGCACGATCGTCTTGAGGGTATTGAGCTCTCGACGGCTCACAATGACCATAATCACCGGCTTCTCGGCACCCGAATACATGCCAGTCGCCTTAAACTTGGTACAACCACGACCCAGGCCATACATGATATCGGCAGCGATATCAGGGAACTTGTCCGAGATGATGAGTACCATACGGCGTTTGTTGCCACCATCGACCACGGCATCGATCACGTAGCCGCTAATGACCATCGAAAGGCCTGCATATAGTGCGTTTTCGATTGAAAAGACCGGAGCCGACAGCGCGCATACGGCAACATCGATCGCCATGACGGTCGAGCCCACCGGCAGCGAGGTGTTACGCGAGATGATTTGGCCAATCGTGTCCGAGCCGCCGGTGTTGGCGCCGGCGCGCAACACCATGCCGTAACCGATGCCCGTAATAATGCCGCCCCACATGGCAGGGAGCATCAGGTCCGCATCCGCCAGAGGTGCTACAAACGGGGCGAACAGATCGGTAAAGAAGCCCAGCAGCACAAAGCCCGTCGCGGTCTGCACCACGTAGAACATGCCACCCTCGCGCATAACGACCAACAACAGCAAGGCGTTCATCACGATGGTCTGGATACCGACGGGAAGCGACACGCCTCGCGCCGCGCCGACAGCCTGGATAATAGTCGCAAGGCCCGTAACGCCACCGGCGGCAAGACCGTTGGGAATCAAAAACAAGTCGGTCGCGATGGCGGCCAAGGCACACCCCAACATGATCTGGGGCAGGTCGTGAAAGAAGTTCATCGAAAGAATGCGCTTGATGTCCAGACGATATGCCATGCTGCCTCCCTCAAAAAAGCGCACCCAAACGGATGCGCTTTGAACTTCTTGCTGTATTCGATTCTACCGATTCGCCGAACAAAAACCACCCCTGCGCAGGGTTTGTTCTGGATACAAACCCGTCCAACCGTTAGGCTTGGCATCGGCTTGAAGCCGCCCGATGTTTTAGACCTCCGAGCCTTCTGCATCGGCGTTGCCGGTCGCCCAGCGATGGTAGCCAATAACAAACGGGTCCAGGTCGCCATCGTCAAGAACGGCCTCGACATTGCTGGTCTCCACGCCCGTGCGTAGGTCCTTGACCATCTGGTACGGGTAGAGCACGTAGCTGCGGATCTGGTTGCCAAAACCAATCGTGGTCTTGGGTCCGCGAATCTCATCGAGCGCCTCGGCACGCTTCTCGAGCTCAATCTCGTACAGGCGAGCCTTGAGGATCTGCATGCACGCGGCCTTGTTCTGGATCTGGCTGCGCTCGTTTTGGCAGGTAACCACAATGCCGCTGGGGAAATGCGTCACGCGCACGGCGGAGTCGGTGGTGTTGACACCCTGACCGCCCGGGCCGCTCGCGTGGTACACGTCCACGCGGATGTCATCGGGGCTGATCTCGATGTCGATATCATCGGGTAGCACGGGGATGACCTCGACGCCGGCAAACGTGGTCTGGCGGCGCTTCTTGTCGTCGGTGGGGCTAATGCGAACCAAGCGGTGGACGCCGGCCTCGGCGCGCAGCATGCCAAATGCGTCCTTGCCCTCGACGGTAAAGGTCGCGCGGTCGATGCCGATGACCTCGGCCGCGGGACAGTCGTTGATGGTGACCTTCCAGCCGCGACGCTGGCAGTACTTCATGTACATCTTAAAGAGCATGAAGGTCCAGTCCTGGGCCTCCAGACCACCCTGTCCGGGCTTGATGGTCACAATGGCATCGCCGTGATCGAACTCACCGGTAAACCAGCTCGAAAGCTCAAGCTCATCGATGGCACGGGCCAGGCGCTCAGCCGTGGCTGTAGCCTCCTCGCGAAGGGCGACGGCATCGGGGTCATCCCCCATCTCCTCGGCAAGCTCCAGCGCGGCGCGGGCATCGGAAAGCTCGCCCCGCGCGGTATCCACGGCAGCGATATCTTCCTTGGTACGCGCGATCTCCTCCATGGTGGCACGGGCGGCGTCAGCGTCATCCCAAAAGCCAGGGGCAACACTTTTGGCCTCGAGCTCGGTCACGCGCGTGCGCTTTTCGTCCAAATGGAGATACGACTCGACCTCACCGAGCCGGTCCGCGAACGCGTCCAGCTCGGCGGGCGTTACCTCTAAAGCCTCAGCCATTAACGATTCCTGCCGTGGCAGTACTTAAACTTCTTGCCGCTACCGCAGGGGCACGGGTCGTTACGGCCCACGTTGACGTACGGATCGTCGCTCTCGGACTTGCGATAGGTGGTCACCTTGCCACCGTTGTTGACGGCAGCCGGTCCGCCTTGGACAGCCGTGCGGGCCTGCACCTGCGCCTGCTTGCGCAGCACCGAGTCGCCGTTGTCACCATCGACCTCGGCAGGACCGGAGAAGCGCGCGCCCTCGAGCGCAGGCTCCTCCTTGTGCTCCACGGCACGCGGGGCAGCCTTGATCTCGATGCGCAGAACCGTGCGCAGGTAATCCTCATACATGGTGTCGACGAGCATCTGGAACGCGCCGTAGGCCTCGGTCTTGTACTCGACCAGCGGGTCGCGCTGGCCAAAGCCGCGCAGGCCGATGCCGGTCTTGAGGTAGTCCATCTCCTGCAGGTAGTTCATCCAGCGGGTATCGATGACGCGCAGCATGACCTGGGTGTTGAGCTCGCGCATCAGGTCCTCGCCCAAGCGCTCGGCCTTCATGTTGTAGCACTTCTCTACGTAAGCCAGGACATCGGCAGCCAGAGCCTCATAATCCTCGTCGGGGAACTTCGGCGTATCGATGTGGCCGGTGAGCTCCACAACCCACTTGCGCAGGCCCTCCAGGTCGCGCTCACCATCGTGACTGTCCTTGGTGCAGAACTCCTGCACGCAACGGTACACGGTGTCGTGCATGACCTCGGTGATGTGGTCGGTCAGGTCCTTGCCGTCCAGAATCTTATTGCGCTCGGCGTAGATGACCTGACGCTGCTTGTTCATGACGTCGTCGTACTCAAGGACGCTCTTACGCATGGAGAAGTTGATGCTCTCGACCTTGTGCTGGGCGCTCTCGACGGCCTTGGAGATGATCTTGTGCTGGATGGGCATGTCGTCGCCCATGTCGGCCGTGACCATCATCTTGGAGACGCGGTCCATCTTGTCGCCGCCGAACAGGCGCATGAGGTCGTCCTCGAGCGACAGGTAGAACTGGGTCTCGCCCGGATCGCCCTGACGGCCAGAGCGGCCGCGCAGCTGGTTGTCGATACGACGGGACTCGTGGCGCTCGGTGCCGATAACGGTCAGGCCGCCGGCGGCAAGCACGCGCTCGCGCTCGGCCTTGCAGGTCTCCTTGGCCTCGGCGTTAAACTGCTCGAGCTGCTCGGGCGTCACGTCCTCCATGGTCAGGCCCTCGTACTCAAGGCGCTCGCGCACCAGCTCGTCGGGGTTGCCGCCCAGCAGGATGTCGGTACCACGACCGGCCATGTTGGTGGCGATGGTCACGGCGCCGTAGCGTCCGGCCTGGGCAACGATATGGGCCTCGCGTTCATGGTGCTTGGCGTTGAGGACCTCGTGTGCGATGCCGCGCTTGGTAAGGGCGGCAGACAGCTTCTCGGAGCTTTCGATGGAGACGGTGCCCACCAGGACCGGCTGTCCCTTGGCGTGACGACGCTCAACGTCGTCGGCAACGGCGTTGTACTTGGCCTGAATGGTGCGGTACACCAGGTCCTCGTGGTCCACGCGCTGCACGGGCTTGTTGGAGGGGATGACCTCGACGGGTAGCTTGTAGATCTCGCGGAACTCGGCATCCTCGGTAAGTGCCGTGCCGGTCATGCCGGAGAGCTTGTCATACAGACGGAAGTAGTTCTGCAGGGTGATGGTGGCCAAGGTCTGGTTCTCCTCGCGTACGAGCACGCCCTCTTTGGCCTCGATGGCCTGGTGCAAGCCCTCGGAATAGCGGCGGCCTTCCATGATGCGACCAGTGAACTCGTCGACGATCTTGACCTCGCCATTAGTGACCACGTACTGCTTGTCGCGGTGGAACATGTACTGGGCCTTCAGCGCCTGCTGCAGGTGGTTGACCAGCTGGCCGGAGAGATCGGCATAGATGTCATCGATACCCAGGCGGCGCTCAATCTTCTTAAGGCCGCGCTCGGTGGCGGCGATGGTGTGCTTGGCCTCGTCCATGACGTAGTCGCCCGTGGGCTCGACGTCCTCGGTGGCGGTGAGCATGTCGTGCGACACGTCCTCGCCGCGCTCAAGGCCGCGCACGGCACGCGCGAAGTCCTTGTAGGTGCTGGCGGACTTGGTGCCGGCACCCGAGATGATGAGCGGCGTTCTGGCCTCATCGATCAGGATGGAGTCGACCTCGTCGACGATGGCGTAATGGTGGCCGCGCTGAACGCGCTGCTCGGGGCGGGTGACCATGTTGTCGCGCAGGTAGTCGAAACCGAACTCGGAGTTGGTGCCGTAGGTGACGTCTGCCTGGTAGGCCGGGCGCTTGAGTTCGAGCGGCATGTTGTTCTGGAGCAGACCAACGGTCATTCCCAGGTACTTGTAGATGCGGCCCATCCACTCGGAGTCGCGCTTTGCCAGGTAATCGTTGACGGTAACGACATGCACGCCCTTGCCGGCGATAGCGTTGAGGTAGCCGGCCAAGGTGGAGACGAGCGTCTTGCCCTCGCCGGTCTTCATCTCGGCAATATGACCCTCATGAAGCGCCATGGCGCCGATGAGCTGTACGTCAAAGTGACGCATGCCCGTGATGCGCTTGGAAGCCTCGCGCACAGTGGCAAAAGCCTCGGGAAGCATGTCGTCGAGCGACTCGCCGTTGGCGTAACGCTCGCGGAACTTATCGGTCTGGGCGCGGAGTTCCTCCTCGGTCATCTTCTCAAACTGGGGCTCAAGACCGTTGATCTGGTCAACGATCTTGTAGTAGCGCTTAAGGTCCTTATCGGATCCAAAGGACAGCAGCTTTGACATGAATCCCATGTGGTTTTCCTTTTTGGCCATCGCCCACGCCGTGCAGCTGCGGGCGAGTTAAACACAGATGATTGTACTTTAGCCAAACAAGGCGCGGCCTATACGGTCGACCTCGACCGCCACGTAATAACTACGACCAACCTGCCAAAAGGGGACTGGTTTATTTTGGCAGTTTTTATCTGGGAAAACGCTGTATCTCTGCCATTTGGTGCAAACGAACCCGTCCCCTTCGCACCAATCTGGTGCAATGGGGACGGGTTAGCTTGCACCAATAAAGGAAAAGGGCCGCGCACCCAAATGGATACGCGGCCCTTTAGCCACGAATGCGAGCGATTCCTCGGCGAGCTATTTACTCAGCAGCCTCGGTGGTCTCGGCCTCGGCAGCGGCCTCCTCGACGGGAGCCTCTGCGGGAGCCTCGGCGGCCTGCTTGGCAGCCTCCTCGGCAAACTTAGCAGCACGCTTGGCCTTCTCGGCAGCCTTAGCCTCAGCGGCGGCCTTGCGAGCGGCCTCGGCCTCAGCAGCCTTGGCAGCCTTGGCAGCCTTGGCCTCCTCGGCCTTCTTGAGCTGGGCGGCAGCGGCGCCACCGAACTTGTCGGCGAAGCGCTGGACGCGTCCACCGGTGTCGACGAACTTCTGCTGGCCGGTGTAGAACGGGTGGCACTCGTTGCAAAGCTCAACCTTCATCTCGGACACGGTAGCGTGCGTCTTGAAGGTGTTGCCGCAGGAGCACGTCACCGTGCACTCGACATACTGGGGATGGATACCCTGCTTCATGGTAGGACTCCTTATTGGTCAGGCGCTGGTTACCGATCAGCGCATAAGGCGTCTTGGTTTCCGACCAAGACAACAAACTCGGCTATGGTACCACGGCGCCGCGTGTCCCACAAAAGGTTCACGGTCTTTGTGCAACGCGGCGTGGCCAACCGCAGCGGACACGCACCCTGTCGCCCCTTCGCCCATGTTGCAGACGTGTAACGCCGCAGTAAGCACACCCCTTTTGGCGCCAGACGGGTACAATGATGAACACTGTACCGTAGCGGAGCGCCCCGCGCGCGCCGCAACCACGCGAAAGGGTTTCCCATGGCCGAGATCTCGTCCTCCCGCATCGTCATCACCGTCCTTGGCAAGAACCGCCCCGGCATCGTCGCCGGCGTCACCCGCGTTCTGGGCGAGGCCAACGTCGACATCCGCGACATCACGCAGTCCATTATCGAGGACATCTTCACCATGACCATGCTGGCCGATACCGCCGAGTCCAAGCTCGACTTCGCCGAGCTGCAGAAGGCGCTGGCCGAGGCCGGCGAGCTTTCGGGCGTCAACGTGTCCATCCAGCGCGAGGACGTCTTTAACTTTATGTACCGCCTGTAGCGAACAAGCCGCTCGGGGCAGCTTGACGTCATATCGTCCAAGCGCGCGGCCCCAAAGCGGACCGGAGAGGAGCGCGCATGGCCTACGACGCCAAGAAAATCTACTACCGCTTCGACGATCACCTGAGCCGCCTGGTTCTGGATTACGAAGCAAGCCGCCAGATTTCGCCTGAGAGCGAAAACCTCTACCACGGCCTGCCGACCGACCCTTATGACGAGGGCCTGTTTGTCGAGCACAATGTCAAGCGCGGCCTGCGCAATGCCGACGGCTCGGGCGTGGTCGCGGGCCTCACTCGTATCTCGGATGTGCACGGCTACAACAAGGTCGACGGAAAGGTCGTGCCCGATCAGGGCAAGCTCACGCTTCGTGGCTACAGCATCGAGGACCTGGTCAACAACGCCCAGGCCGAGGATCGCTATGGCTACGAAGAGGTCGCCTATCTGCTCATCACGGGCTCGCTGCCCACCAAAGAGGAACTCGACGGTTTTTGCGGACGCCTGGGTGCTTTTAGGCATCTGAGCGACGAATACGTCCGCGAGTTCCCCATGACCACGGTGTCGTCGAGCATCATGAATGTGCTTCAGCGCGCCGTGCTGCTGCTCTACGCCTTCGACGCCGAGCCCGACGCCATTACACCCGAGCACGAAATCGACGTCGCCATCTCCATGCTCGCCCGTCTCCCCCGCATCGCCGCCTTCGCGCATATGGCGTCGGTCGCCAAGCGCCGCGGCTCCGAGGTTCATGTACCGCACCCCACACCCGGCCTCTCCACCGCCGAGACCATCCTGCAGGTGTTGCGCGGCGGCATGGCATTCACCCACGACGAAGCCATGCTGCTCGACGTGATGCTCATGCTGCATGCCGAGCACGGCGGCGGCAACAACTCCACGTTTGCCTGCCGCGTGCTGTCCTCCTCGGCCACCGACCCGTATTCCGCCTACGCCGCAGCTATCGGCTCACTCAAGGGCCCGCGCCACGGCGGCGCCAATGCCAAGGTCGTGTCTATGCACGAGGACATCCGTGCGCATGTTTCCAATTGGGAGGACGAGGACGAGGTCGCAGCCTACCTGGGCAAGATCCTCGACAAGCAGGCCTTCGACGGCACGGGCCTCATCTACGGTATGGGCCACGCCGTCTACACACTGAGCGACCCGCGCGCCGAGGTGTGCCGCCGTTACGCGCGCACGCTTGCCGCCAAGAAGGACCTGGGCGAGGAGTTCGCGCTCATCGAGCGTATCGAGCGTCTGGCCCCGCAGGTGATGCGCGATCACGGCATGACCAAGCCCATCTGCGCCAACATCGACCTGTACACGGGCTTTATCTACAAGATGCTCGGCGTACCCGAGACGCTCTTTACGCCGCTGTTCGCCGTCGCCCGCATGGCCGGCTGGTCGGCGCACCGCATGGAAGAGCTCTTCTGCGCGCACCGCATCATCCGTCCCGCGTATCGCCCGGTTATCGAGCCGCTGGAGTATAAGCCGCTCGCCGATCGCTAGGACGCGGACCGTTATAGAACCCGAGCGTGGCCAGGGCATCACCGCCCTCGGCCACGCTTTTTATGCCAGTAGAAAGGGCTGCATCAAATGATTGTGTTTTCCGATATGGACGGAACGCTGCTGACGAGTGATAAGCAGATGAGCGACGCCACCTGGGCGATGCTCGACGAGCTTGCGCGCCGCGGTATTGAGTTTGTGCCCTGCACGGGGCGCCCGCTGTCGGGTATCTTTGAGCCCATTCTCGCCCATCCCGCCGTGCACTACGCGGTCTGTGCCAACGGCGCCAGCGTCTGGCAGCTCGACGAGGATACGCCCACCGACGCCTCGCGCGCCACGTGCATCTTGAGCCGTCCGCTCGACCGTGGCATTGCCCACCACGTCCATAGCATTGCAGCCGGCCACGATGTGACCTTCGATATCTTCGCGGACGGGCAGTGCTTCCTCCCCCGCTCGCTCTACACGCGCCTGGACGAATTCTGCGGCGGCGACCCCCACATCGCGGCTTCGCTCAAGCGCACACGAACACCGATCGACATGGATATCGACAGCAAGATCGACGAGGTCGAGACACTTGAACGCATCGCCATGTACTGGCACGACCCGGCCGATCGCGACGCCATCGCGGCGGCGCTCGACACGCTCGAAGGCATTGAGGTCACGCGTTCGTACGCCATGAATATCGAGGTCATGGGCGAGGGCGCCACCAAGGGAACGGCCCTCACGTGGCTATGTGAGCATCTGGGCGAGCGTCTCGCCGACGCCTGGGCGTTCGGCGACAACATCAACGACATCCCCATGCTGCAGGCAGCGGGCCACGGCATGGCCATGATCAACGCCGAGCCCGAGGACCGCGAGGCCGCCGACGCCATCACCGAATACGACAACGACCACGACGGCGTCGCCCGCACCATCATGGCCGCTCTCGCCTAGCAGCAGCAACCCGGCAGGGTAGCTAAAACAGTCATTGGGGACGTTCTTGAATGACTAGTCGTTGGGGACAGTCTTCGCGAAAAAGCTGCAAGGACTGCCCCCCACTGCCGGCAGAAAAGGAACGTCCCCATCTGCCGGATTAAGCGAGACTCTCCAGCACGCGACGGAGCTCCTGCTGGACGGCGTGGTCGCGATTACAACCCACCACGCGATCGGCCACTGCCTTGAGCGCGGGGCGCGCGTTTTCCATCGCGCAGCCCGTACCGACAAAGCGAATGATCTCGTAGTCGTTCATCGAGTCGCCAAACGCCATAACCTCGTCGCGTTCGACTCCATAGTGCTCCATGAGCTGTGCGATGCCCGAGGCCTTCGACACGCCGGGCTGCATGGCATCGATCCACGCGTTGCCCGAAGGCGCAAAAGTAAAGAGCTGACCAAGTTCGCGCTGTAGTACGTAAGCGCTGTCCATAACGGCACCGTCATCGCAAAAGATACTCGCCTTGATGATATTTACGCTGGGATCGGGCAGCTCCCAAATGCGCTCGGCATTGGGAAGGTCCTTATCGACCTCACGCACGAACTTGCACTCGTCATCGAGCAAGAAGGACTTGGTTCGGTCAAAAAGTGCAAGATGCAGATTGGGAAACGTCGCGACGGCCTGGGCGAGCCTTCGAATCGCCAGGTGCGAATACACCTCGCGGTCTACCATCTTACCGTCGGCGTAGACCTGGGCGCCGTTAGCGGCGACAAAGTCCATCTTGTCGCGAACAGGTGCAAAGAACTCGCACAGGCGGTCGTAACGACGGCCTGACGATGCGGCGAAATGCACGCCATGCTCGTGTAGCGCCAGAATCAGTTCGTAGGTCTCGGGAGGCACCTGGCCGTTTTCGTCAAGCAACGTGCCGTCCATATCGGATGCAATCAGTTTAAACATAGAAAAGCTCCCTTCGGGCTTGATGGAATCGGACGTATATCCAATTCCAACGTACCCAAAGGGAGCTCAAATAAGACTCTGCGGGCGTAAACGTTACAAGGACCTAGCAAATAGCTCACACATGCCAGAGGTCTCACGGTCGCGGCGTCAGGCGACACGCCACCCCGACGACTAGTCGTTTAAGAACGTCCCCGATGACTAGTCGGCGTAGGTGAAGGTCGTGACGTCGAACATGCCCTCGGGGCGGATGCGGAGCGTCGGGATCACCGGCAGGGGCAGGAAAATGATGCCCATGATGGGGTCGAGCGGCGGCTCGATGCCCATGGCACGCGCCTTGACCATAAAGTCGTCGTGCTGCGCGGCAACGTCCTCGGCCGTGCCCTCGCTCATCAGGCCACCGAGCGCCAGCGGAATGCGCGCCACGACCTCGCCGTTGCGCACCAGCACGTGACCGCCCTGGCCCACGGCATCAACGGCGGCCATCATATCGGCGGCGTTGTCGCCCACGACGCACACGTTGTGCGAGTCGTGTCCGATCGTCGAGGCGATGGCACCACCCGTGATGGTAAAGCCGCGCACCCAGCCGCGGCCGATATGCTTGCCAACGAGTCCCAGGCCAGCGGGGCCGTCACCGTCGGCGCCCTCGGCCTGCAGCGACACGCCGCGGCCGTGGCGCTCGATCAGCATAATACGGCGCAGGCCCTCGGCGCTCTCGGAACGAACCATGCCCGTGATGGCCTTGCCCGGCACCACGTCAATCACGGCCTCGCCCGGCTTAAAGGCATAGTCGAATACGTCGAGCGAAAGCTTCGGCAGCTTAACGGAGGCGCGCAGCTCATCGGCAAGGGCCGCAACCTCGGCCATCTCGGGTGCGATCTCGCCCACAAAGGTGCCGTCCTGCGCCACCAGGGCACCGGCGGCATATACACGATGCGGAGCCGTGGCAAACGTCAGGTCATTGAGCACCAGCAGGTCGGCACGCTTGCCCGGGGCAATCGCACCGCGGAGCTCGTGCGGGTCGCGGCAGCCGTGATCCAGGCCAAACGCCTCGGCCGTGGAGAGGGACGCCATAGAGATAGCGACCACGGGGTCGATACCGGCCTCAATCGCCACGCGGCAGGCATTGTCGATCATGCCGGTTGCAAGCGCATCGGAAGGAGCGCGGTCGTCAGTCGCAAAGCAGCAGCGGCGGGCGCGCGCGGGATTCTCCAGCAGCATCGGCGACAGGTTGGCCAGATCATGGCTGCACGTACCCTCGCGCAGCATCACGTACATGCCGCGAGACAGCTTGTCGAGCGCCTCCTCGGGAATCGTCGACTCGTGGTCGGCAATAATACCCGCCGCGGCATAGGCATTGAGGTCCTTGCCGGCAACGAGCGGCGCATGGCCGTCAACCTGCCTGGACGGCGTCTGGTTGGCAGCATCAATGCGAGCACAGGTCTCGGGGTCGGCCATAAAGACGCCCGGCAGGTTCATCATCTCGCCCAGACCAAAGACATCGCCCGGATGCTCGGCAAAAAACGCCTGCATATCGGCAGCCGAGATAACGGCACCAGCCTGCTCGTCGGGCAGCGCGGGCACGCACGAAGGCATCATGTACTTAATGGAAATGGGTGCGCGGCGGCCGTCCTCAATCATAAAGCGCAAGCCGTCGAGACCGGCAACATTGGCAATCTCGTGGCTGTCGGCAATGGCGGTGGTAGTACCGCGCGTCGCGGCCATGCGAGAATACTCGGCGGGACGGATGTTCGAAGATTCGATATGCAGATGCCCGTCAATAAAACCGGGAGCGAGATAGCGACCCTGGCAGTCGATGACCTCAGTTGCCTCGTAGGTGCCAGCGGCATCGTCGCGACCATCGTAGAGCACGCCGACGATCACACCGTCCTTGACGGCAACGCTGCCGGGCGCCACACGCTGGCCATACACGTCGACGATCTGCGCATTGGTAAACAGCGTGTCGACGGGCACGCGCCCCTCGGCAGCATCGATCACAGACCTCATGACCTCAACGGACATACATACTCCTTTAACCGTAGAAAAAAGCTGCGGAGCGGACA
>CATYVQ010000008.1 GCA_958413895.1 uncultured Collinsella sp. | reverse complement strand
GAATCCTATACGCCGCACCATTTGAGATTAAAGCTCCCGGCAACGGGGGCTTTTCTTTTACGCTAGCTTGAGTGCTTTTGTCCAAAGGGACGATTTCCTGTCGACTCGTGTAAGATTCCGAGTAGATGTCGCGACTTATTCGCGACCACTCCTTCTTCAAGCGACCGATCAGGGTGATATTTCGTGGCAGAGCGTCCGACATACAAGCTCAGGTTTCTCGATCCCAAGAAGCGCTTTTCGGCGATGCCCGAGCAGCCTGCGGGACGCTCATATGGCGTGGTCTGGAAACTCTTTGGCGAGGACCAGCATGAATCTTGTTATGTCGTCGAATTCGTTGGCAAAAGTCATGTGTCGCTTTTGGGCTACGTAAGCGTTTCGGGTGAGGTGTATAAGGTGGACCGCCCCGTCAGCGAGGCTCCGCTACCCAACGATCCCGACATGGAACTGGTCCTTGACGAGTCGGATTCCGGTATTGGTGAGATTATGGTAAGGGAAGCCAACGGTGCAATGCGCGCGTGCGCGCAAACTGCCGGCTCTCCCGAAGGTCCCATGCGCGAACAGTCCGACCACGAGACATGGAATTCGACCCGCGCCCTTCCTTACGGCGAGTTCATGGCTTCGATGTTCTTGCGCTACGTGATATTCGCTGACTCCGAAAATGCTATTGCGAACACGGCGGGCGCCGGCGGACTCGACGAGGGTATGCAAAACGTTGTCGACAAGATCAAGCTCGTAAAGTTGTCCGAGCCGGTCGAGGTGTTTTTGGGCTTTAACACGGCACCGCTCCCCGATGCTATCGAGACGCTGCTTTACCGCGTTGACCATGCCGAGAATCCGAGCGGTATCGAGCGCTATGCCGCCGCCCTTATGAGCGAAATTGACTTGCCCCGCCTGCGCACCATCGCTGCCAAGTCCGAGATGAGCCTGGCTCGCATTGATCGCTCAAAGATTTTCTATCTCAATTTTGATCGTAGCCTGTTGGACCAGGACGAGATTGACATGCTGCTTGCCATCGAGTGCCGTCTCAACCGCCTCTCCGGCATCCTTGAGCGCATCGGGGCCGGATTGGTCCCTGCGGCATCCTCGCCGAGCCTTGAGGGCTGCGCGCTCTTTGATGCGTGGCATATCGCCAAGACGACCAACGATGTTCCCCGACTGCTCGATACGGCTTCGAGCGATAACCCGTGGGCCAAGCCGGGAACGGTTTCGTGCCAGCCGGGCGGCGAGTGGGACGTGCGCACGCGTTTTGCGCGAATCGTTGAGGCGCTCAACGTGGTCACGCGGCTCGACTATACCTATCGGGCAAACGTTGCCGAGGGGATTATGCTCGTTCGGTTTGGGCACTCTGTCGTGGATGCCATGCCGCAACGTGAATACGACGCCCAAGATGACGCCTGGCGCGAGCTGGACGAGGACACGCGTGCGATCTGGGCCGCGGAGCACGATGCGCGCGTGGCACTCACACTTGCGGCAGCGTGTTTTGCCGCGGGCGCCTGCATCACGCGCTGCTATGTGCAGATTGCTGCTCCCGACAGTGAGCAGGGCGAGCGCGTTGTCGCAACGTATTTCTTTGGGCGCGCGGCCTATCTGGCCGATTGCGTGCCTGTCGCCAAGGATCTTGAGAGCATGGACATGGACGATATGCCGTGCAAGCGTGTGCTTGAGGCGTATGAGTCAACAGCTCCGGCGACGATTGAGCCTGCGGAGGTTCATGCTCGTCCGCGTGATGACCATCGCGCGCTGCCGCCGGCGCTGCGCGATCTGCTGCTTGCCGATACGGCTGACGAGTTGGAGGTCATGGAAGAGGACGACGACCCATACGTGGCCCGTGTTGTTGAATTGCGCGAGCAGGCAAAAGTCGACCGTACAGGTGCTTTTGAAGGCTTTTCCCGTCTTGCCGAGGAGTTGGAGGCTAAGTGCGCCGTCGCCGAGCTTTTGGCGACAGGTCCGGTTCAAACGCAGTTTTGCGATAACCAGCTGGTGCGCATGGTGCTACCGGTGTTGGAAGAAGACCGCTCTGTGCGAATCCTTCGTGCGCCCGATGCGCTGTACTTTGCCCAGCACGAGATCTGCAGCTTTTACGCCGAGCAAGAGGACTTTGAACGAGCGCTACCCGAGGTGCGCCATCTTTACGATCTGGCGCGCTCGTCCATGCAATCGCACTTTGCGCTCATCAACGTGCTTGCGCGTCTGGAGCGCTTTGACGAGGTTATCGAGGTGGCGCGCCACGGCCTACGTATTGCTAGCGATCGTTCTGCAATTGGCTACCTGTTCTATCGCTTGGCGTTTGCCTATTGGAATTGCGATCAGCTCGACCTGGCGCTGGCTTGTTACCGTCTAGTGCCGCGCGGCGAGGAGTCGGGCAGCAGCGCGCTGGAAGAAATGCAGGGCCTTATGAACGAGATGGGCGTCAGCGAGCCTCCGACGTTCGAGGAAGCGGTCGAGATTATCCGCAAGGCTGGACTCGAGCTGCCGCCAGTGTCCGCCGTGACGAATCAGCTGGCAGATGCCGCTGTGCAACTGGTCGACAACGGCTTCTTTTTCCTGGCACGCGGTTGCATCTTCCAAATGTGGCGCACCATGGGTAACGACGAGCTCGGCTCCCTCAACCGCTCGCTGGGGTAGGGGCGAAAAACTGCAAGGATGAAAGGCCGCTAGGCAATTAGAAAATTCCCTCTTGCTCAACTTCGGCTGTTTGGTTACTATAGAACGGCTGTTACGGAGAGCTGACCGAGAGGCCGAAGGTGCTCGCCTGCTAAGCGAGTATGCCCCAAAAGGGCATCTGGGGTTCGAATCCCCAGCTCTCCGCCAGTTTTACTTTAAAGAAGGGTCCCATCGGGGGCCCTTTTTTATTATCGAGAAAGGGTGCTGGGGATTCGAACCCTCAAAAAAAGGAGGCATCCTTTCGGACACCTCCTTTCAATGGGCTTATTATTCTTGCGCCCTACACCTCGGGCGCCTTGGCGACGGTTTCGCTTTCTGCCGTGAGTGGGCGGTTGTCGATACGACGGCCCAAGCGATCGAGCTTCACGAGCAGCCATTCAATGGGATTCGGCCCTGCGCCTTCCTCGTCGGCAACCAGGTCCATGACGGCGATCTTGGTGCTGCCCTGCTTAAGCGTAACGCTGCCCACCTTGTCGCCCACATGCACCGTGCCCGAAAGATCGTCGTAGCTAACCTTTTCGGTCACCCCGCCGGCAAGGGAAAACACGGTCGCTTGCGCCGTAGGATCGGCGAGCGTGGCGTCGATCGTCTTATCCGTCCAGTCGGTTTGACCAATGCGCGCCATAAGCGGGTTGCCGTTGGCGGTCTTTTCCTGCGCGTTGGCGATCGCGACCGTCACCTTGTGACCGTAGTACCAATTGGCAAGGGTGGCGGTATCGGTAAAGCGCTGGTCGGTGGTGGTGGAGTTCAAAACGACGGTGTAGATCTCGTCGCCGTCACGGTTGTAGGCGCTCGTAAAGCAATAGCCCGCGTCGTCGGTGGTGCCGGTCTTGCCGCCGATGTTGCCATCTTGGCCCAGCAAATAGTTATGCGTGTCCATGGAATGCGAATGGTCGGTGCCGTCGGCGCCCGTGACCTCGATCCAGGAATCCTCGCTCGCTACGACCTCGCGGATCGTGTCGTTTTTCATGGCCTCCTGCATCATCAGCGCTACGTCGTGTGCGGTTGAGTGCATATCGCCAGCCCACTCATCAAAGTCCAGACCATGCGGGTTTTCAAAAAGCGTACCGGTGCAGCCGAGTTTCTTAGCGCGCTCGTTCATGGCCTTCACAAATGTGGCCTCGGCGTCTTTGGTCTTAGGGTCGATCTTCTTGCCCACATATTCGGCGAGCACGATGGCGGCGTCGTTGCCCGAGGGAATCATCAGGCCGCGCAGTGCCTGCTCCACGGTAAGTTCGTCGCCTTCGAGCAAGCCGGCGGTCGAATTACCCACGGTGGCTGCGGCGTTGCTCACCGTGACCTTCTCGTCCATCTTGCAATTCTCGACGGTTAGGATTGCGGTCATGACCTTGGTGATCGAGGCAATCTTGACCTGCTCATCGGCGCCGCGCCCATAGTAGACGGTGCCGTCTTTGCCCATGACGAGGGCATTGGTCGCATCGATATCGGGTAGGTTTTCGGCCGTGATGCCGCGCACATCGGCGGTTTTGCCGCAAACATTGTCGGTCGTGAGCACTTGGGCGCCGGCAACGGTGGGCACGCCAGCGGCAAGGGCGATAGCGCAGACAAAGCCGGCGGCAAGCTGGGCTGAGCGCTTTGCAAAAGAGGTGAGGGACTTCACAGATTTCGCTTTCGACGGGATGGTCTCTTCTGGAACTAGAGTATATCGTTTGCCGGCGTCGGCGATCATCGCATGCGTGCGTGGCCCACATCCGCTCCCGAACGGGCACAAGGGTGCTTAAGGCCGACTTAATCACCCACGCTTGTTGTGTGTGGCGT
This sequence comes from uncultured Collinsella sp., assembly GCA_958413895.1. Classification (GTDB taxonomy): domain Bacteria; phylum Actinomycetota; class Coriobacteriia; order Coriobacteriales; family Coriobacteriaceae; genus Collinsella. Next base: position 114,969 of record CATYVQ010000008.1, on the reverse strand, counting down.
GCGTCGCCTCGGGCATAATGGAGCGCGAGAGGAGCACGCATGAACGAGCGCATACTGGTAGTTGATGACGAAAAGGCCATCGCCGACTTGGTTGGTATCTACCTTACAAAAGAGGGCTTTGATGTCCAGATTGCCTATTGCGGGGCCGATGCGGCCAAGGCGATTTTGGAGCAGGAGTTCGATCTGGCGCTGCTGGATGTCATGCTGCCCGATATCGATGGATTTGAGCTGCTGCGTACGATCCGTTCCGGCCATACCTATCCTGTGATCATGCTGACGGCGCGCGATGCCCAGCAAGACAAGATCGAGGGCCTTTCGCTTGGCGCGGACGATTACGTGGTTAAGCCGTTCCGTCCGCTGGAGCTCATCGCGCGCGTGCACGCTCAGCTTCGCCGCTACACCAGCTACGGTAGCCGTGCACAGGCGGCCGAGTCGCCGACCATTCAGCTCGACGGCTTGGAGGTCAACCGCGACGCTCGTTCCGTGACGGTGGACGGTTCACCGGTTCGCCTCACGCCCACCGAGTATTCAATCTTGCTGTATCTGGTTGAGCATCGCGGCAGCGTGGTGGCCGTGGAGGACCTGTTCCGCGCGGTGTGGAACGAGGATTTTATGCCCGGCTCCAACAATACGGTGATGGTGCACATTCGCCACTTGCGCGAAAAGATTGGCGACGACGCACAAAAGCCGCGCTTTATCAAAAACGTCTGGGGCGTCGGCTACATAATCGAATAACGCTTTTCGCTTGTGAGGATCTTGATATGACAAAAGACGATAGACAAGCGTTCGAGGTGCCCGATCGACTCTTTGAATACGTGAGGTCGGTCGTCGACAATCGCGCGCTCGCAACGGTGCTGCTCTTTTTGCTGAGCCTGCTGCTGATTGGCATCGACAACATCGTCGGAATCTTGGCGGTGCTGCTTGTCGGCTTTTTGCTGATCGATCGATTTGAGATCGTGCGCCGCTGCATGGTGATTGGCGGCGCCGCGTGGGCCATGACGTTGGCGATTGGCGCCATGGCGCTCGGCGGCATCGAAGGGCCGGTGCTGTTCGATGCCGGCTTTGTATTCAACATGCTTGGCTTTGTGCTGGCGCTTGCCGCGTGCGTGCTGTTCTTGTGCGGTCGCGCCCTGTACTACCAGGGCTACGAACAGGGAGAGCAGCATGCCGATTGTGTGCTGGCCGCTCGTATTCAAGATCGCCTGATCGATCACCCCGACACCTGGGACAACATCGACGGCGACTTCTTGGAGGTCGAGGGCGCCCTTAACCGCGTGCGTGACCGTGAGCGCAAGGTGCAACAGGCTCTGCGTGACGAGTCGCATCGCAAGGACGATCTGGTCACGTACTTGGCACATGACCTACGCACCCCGCTTGCCAGTGTGGTGGGCTATCTTTCGCTGCTGCAAGAGGCTCCCGAGCTGCCGGTTGAGCAACGTGCGCACTTTACGGGCGTGGCTCTCGACAAGGCGCACCGGCTCGATGCGCTCATCGAAGAGTTCTTCGATATCACGCGCTTTGACTTCCACGATATCGTGCTCACGCGCGGCTATGTTGATCTGGGGTTGCTGCTGGCTCAGGTGGCTGACGAGTTCTATCCCATCCTCAACGAGCAACATAAGGAAGTCCAAGTTGATATTCGCGAGGACCTGACGGTGCTCGTGGATGGCGACAAGATGGCCCGCGTGTTTAACAACATCATGAAAAACGCCGTCGCCTATAGCTATGAGGGCTCGACGATCACGATTGAGGCCGAGAGCCAAGACGATGGCGGCGTGCGCGTGCGCTTTATCAATCAGGGCGATCCTATCCCTGCGGCTAAGCTCAAGGTGATCTTTGAGAAGTTCTATCGCCTGGATGCGGCGCGTGCGACCAATCGCGGTGGTGCCGGTCTGGGCCTTGCTATTGCCAAGGAGATCATCGCGGCACACGGCGGTACCGTTGCATGTGAATCGACGCCCGAACACACGATATTCACCATCGAGCTGCCCGCCGCATAGCCAGCGCACCCTTACAAACACTTGACAATGCGCTCACGTACATATGAGCCGCGATTTCTACTATCGATACTGCTGAATTGATATCGATGTGGAGGTATGCGGTATGACGGCTGCTGCGGCTGTGGAGCCCACGGAGCTTGAAGAACTCATGAAAGCGCAGGCCGAGGCCGCGCACGAGCGCGAGGTTGGGGATGCGACTCGCCCCACGGCAGAGGATCTTGCCGCCTCGCCGACGCGCATCGATGTCGAGGGCCTCGACCTGTTCTATGGCGACCATCATGCGCTCAAGGACGTGAATATCAAGATCCGCGACAAGCAGATCACCTCGTTCATCGGGCCTTCGGGCTGCGGAAAGTCCACGTTGCTGCGCTGCTTTAACCGCATGAACGACGGCATCAAGGATTGCCGCATCGAGGGCAAGATTGCGCTCGATGGTCAAGATATCCTGGGCGATTACGACATCTGCCGTTTGCGCCAGCGCGTGGGCATGGTGTTCCAGCGCCCCAACCCGTTTCCCATGAGCATCTACGACAATGTCGCCTATGGTCCGCGCGGCATGGGCGTGCGCGACCGCGTCGTGCTCGATGAGCTGGTCGAGGACTCCCTGCGTCGCGCTGCCCTGTGGGACGAGGTCAAGGACAAGCTCAAGGAGTCGGGCCTGGGTCTTTCGGGCGGACAGCAGCAGCGCCTGTGCATCGCCCGCGCACTTGCCGTGCAGCCCGACATTCTGCTGATGGACGAGCCGACCTCGGCACTCGACCCTGTGTCGACGCTGGTGGTGGAGCAGCTGGCCTGCGAGCTCAAAGAGACCTGCACGCTCGTGGTCGTTACGCACAATATGCAGCAGGCGGCGCGTATCTCCGATTCGGTCGCATTCTTTTTGCTGGGTGAGCTGGTGGAGCACGCGCCCACCGCGCAACTCTTCAAGAATCCGACCGATCCGCGCACGGCGGATTATTTGACGGGGCGTTTTGGCTGATACCATCTAGTAAAGGTACCTTTAGGGTTAAGATGCGGTCATGCCGGCCGCAAAGGGGTTCAACATGATCTATTACGTCGAGGACGATGACAACATCAGGGATTTGACGGTCTATGCACTGCGCAAGCAGGGGATCGAGGCCGAAGGCTTTTCGTGCGACGGTGAGTTTAAGGCTGCCGTGGCGCAACGGGTACCCGATGCCGTCCTGCTCGACATCATGCTGCCCGATACCGATGGCTTGGCGATTATGCGTCGCCTGCGCGCCGACCGCCTGACGGCGACGGTGCCCATCATGATGCTTACTGCCAAGGACACCGAGCTCGACAAGGTGATGGCGCTCGATGGCGGTGCCGACGATTACCTGACTAAACCCTTCTCGCTCATGGAGCTCGCCAGCCGCTGCCGCGCACTGCTGCGTCGCGGCGGTATGGTCAAACAGGCAAGCGATGTGCTCAGCGTGGGCGACATCGTGCTCTCGCCCAGCCATCGCGAGGTGACCGTTGCCGGCGAGCCGCTTAAGCTCACCCTGCGCGAGTTCGACCTGCTCGAGTACCTCATGCGCAAGCCCGGCGTGGTCTTTACTCGCGAGTCGTTGCTGCAGAGCGTGTGGGGCTGGGACTTCGACGGCGGTTCGCGCACCGTTGACGTGCACGTGCAGACGCTTCGCCAAAAACTGGGCGAGCATGCCGGCGCCATCGAGACCGTGCGCGGCGTGGGCTACCGCTTGGCCGAGCCTTCTGCCGGTGATGGTGCCGAAGGTGACGACACCGCGGCCGCCGCATCGGAGGAGTAACCCGTGGTCTTCGCCCTCCAGGGAAAACATACGCTGTCGCACCGCGTTTTTGTGACGATCTTTGTCTGCGCCATGGCGGTTATCGTGGCGTTTACGGTGCTGGGCGCGTTCTTTGTGCAAAACACCTTGGCGGATGCCACGAGTGCCAACCTGGCGCAGGAAACTGAGCTCATTGCTGCCGCCCTCGACGAGCAGCAGGAGCCCATCCCGTTCTTGCGTAGCCTCGATCGCGAGGACTTGCGCATCACGCTGATTAACAAGGATGGATCGGTTGCCTACGACAACGAGGCGTCGCCTTCCGCACTGCCCAACCATGGCGATCGCCCCGAGGTCATCGAGGCCTTTGAGAGTGGTTCGGGTTCCGCGGAGCGCGCAAGCTCTACGCTCGACGAGATCATGCTGTATCGCGCCGTCGCCCTTGATAACGGCCAGGTTGTCCGCTTGGCGCAGGCCCAGCCTGGCGTTGCGGCGATTTTGCTGTCGATGGTGGCGCCGATGCTGCTTATCGCGGCAGCGGGTGCGGTACTCTCGTTTTTTATGGCGCGCCGCGAGTCCCGTGCCATCATCGCGCCTTTGCAAGAGGTGGATTTGGACCACCCACGCCGTAGCTATGAGCACGCCTATGCCGAGATGGTTCCCATGCTTGAGCGTATCGAGTCGCAGCGCCAGGAGCTCAAGCGCCAAATGGCGGTGCTAGCGGACAACGACCGTATGCGCCGCGAGTTCACGGCGAATATCACTCATGAGCTCAAGACGCCGCTTACGGCGATTTCGGGCTATGCCGAGCTCATCGCAAACGGCATGGTCGAGGGCGAGGACGACCTGCGCAACTTTGGCGGTCGCATCTATCGTGAGGCAGGCCGCTTGGCAGCGCTCGTCAACGACATCCTTACGCTGTCTAACTTGGACGAGGCCGAGCGTGCAACTGAGGGCGAGGCGGTGCCCATTGGGTCCACGGAGCCTATTGAGCTCTCGCGTGCCATCTACGCGGTTGAGCAGCGTCTTGAACAGGTCGCCCGTCAGGCGAATGTGACGATAAGTCATGAGACCAAGCCTGTGGTCATCGAAGGCGTGTCGCGCTTGATTGACGAGCTCATCTATAATCTGGCAAGTAACGCCATCCGCTACAATCGACCCGGCGGTACGGTTACGCTGCAGTGCGGCACCAACGACGAAGGCCATCCGTTCCTTGCGGTCGCCGACACGGGAATCGGTATCGCGCCTGAAGAGCAGGGCAAGGTATTTGAGCGGTTCTATCGCGTGGACAAGAGTAGGTCCAAGGCACGCGGCGGAACCGGTCTGGGGCTTGCCATTGTCAAGCATGCGGCCCTGTATCATCACGCCACGCTCGATCTGTCGAGCGAGTTGGGCGTGGGAACCACCATTACGGTGACGTTTCCCATACAGCAGGACGAGCCATTCGCATAGCGATACAACATAGATATTGATGTAGACGCCGCATTTGACTTTCGGGTGCGGCGTTGTTGTGCAATTTTACGATTGCTTCCGACATTTTTACAGGAGAGCCTGTTTCTTATGTATAGAGTTTGGTCTCGGTAAAAAGATGCGATAACATACGGACAGTTTTGTCAATCCGAACTGGGGAAATGAAAGGCAAGCTGCATGACCCTTCTCGAACTGTTCCAGCTGCTCAAAAAGCACCTTCAGCTGGTCATCGCCCTTCCGGTGGTCTGCGCGATCGCCATGGGCATCGTGTCCTTCGTTGCGATGGACAACACCTACACCGCGACGACGAGCATGTACATTCTCGCTAAGACCGACGATAGCGGTCAGATGAGCTACAACGATCTCTCGGCGAGCCAGATGCTTTCCAACGATATCGCCACGCTGCTGGATAGCGATAGCGTTAAGAGCGGCGCAGCCAATGAACTGGGCCTCACCGATCTGGATGACTACAAGGTGTCTGTTTCCTCCGAGACCACCACGCGTGTCATTACGCTTTCGGTTACCGGCACCGATGCCAAGGAGACGGCTAAGGTCGCTAAGGCCATGGCCAGCTCGGTGAGCACGGTCGCTCAGAACGTCGGCGCTGCCCAGAGCATCAACGTTATCGACGAGGCTAAGACCCCCGAAGCCCCCAGCGGCCCCAAGCGCACGCTGTATATTGCCGTCGCGTTCCTCGCCGGTATCTTTATCGCAGTTGCCTATGTCGTTTTGGCAGACATGCTCAATACCCGCATCCGCGGTGCCGAAGAGGCAGAAGAGCTCCTGGGCATTCCCGTTGTTGGCCGAATTCCGGCTATGAAAGGTGGTAAATAGGCATGGCTAAGGCAAAGAACACCGATAAGCTCGTTGTACAGAATGCCGCCAAGACCCTTCTGGCCAACATCCGCTTTGCGAGCGTGGATGACCCCATTCGCACCATCACCGTTACCTCCTCGATTCCCAACGAGGGCAAGTCTACGGTTTCCATCAACCTTGCCCAGGCTATCGCCACCAGCGGCAAGAGCGTCCTGCTGGTCGAGGCTGATATGCGTCGCAGGTCCCTTTCCGATATGCTCGGCGTTCGTTCGCGCGGCGGACTCTATGCGGTCCTTTCCGAGCAGATCTCCATTGACCAGGCAATTGTCGAGACGGGTCAGAAGAACTTCTACTTCCTCGATGCTGAGCCGCATATTCCCAATCCTGCCGACATCATCGTCTCTCACCGCTTTGCCAAGCTGGTAAAGGCACTGTCCGCCAAGTTCCAGTACGTCATCTTCGATGCTCCCCCGGTCGGCACCTTCATCGATGCTGCCGAGATCGCAAGTCTGACCGACGGCGCGCTTTTTGTCGTGCGTGAGGATTTCACCAAGCGCGAGGAGGCGCTCAACGCTATCGGTCAGCTTAAGAAGTCCGAGAAGGTCAAGCTCATCGGTACCGTTATGAACTACTGCGAGACCGAGACCAGCGAGTACTACTACTCCTACTACACCAAGGACGGTAAGAAGGTGAAGAAGGGCTCCGACGATCAGGGGACTTCCAAAAAGGGCATCTTCACCAACCGAGCAAACGTTTAGTTGATTAAGGCTGACCTATGCGTGACATTCATTGCCATATCTTGCCGGGTGTAGACGACGGCGCCGCCGATCTCGATGAGAGCTTGGCGATGCTCGAGGCTGCCAAGCGGGCCGGTGTAACCAGAATCGTTTGCACTCCTCACTGCCGTGATCCCTATTTTGATTACGACAAGATGTGGGATGCCTTTGAGCTGCTGCGTGATAACGCTGACGGTTTTCCGCTCCAGATGGGCTTCGAGGTCAACCATCGAAAGCTTGTTGAGCTTGGTATCGATGCTGCGGAGCACTTGCATTTCGATGGAACCAATGAGTTCCTGCTCGAGCTTTCGACGCATGCCGATGCGTATGCGTTTAGAGAGTACGAGAACACGATTTACGATTTGCAGTGCCGTGGCTACCAGGTGATTATCGCTCATCCTGAGCGCTATCGTGCGGTTCAAAAGGATGTAAGCGTTGCGGAGCGCCTGGTCGATATGGGCTGCAAGCTGCAGGCTTCGGCGGACTTTATTGCCGGCGGTCGCTTTGGTCGCGAGAAAAAGCCGGCACAGCGTCTGTTCGATCAGAACCTGTACAGCTTCATCGCGAGCGATGCCCATAACGTGGGTCATTACGACTGCCTGGCGAAGGCTCGCGCGAAGTTTAGCGTGCGCGGAGCTCATTTTCGCTAAAATCTGTCCCTAACGTTCGCATTGAATGAAAGGGCAGCCATGGATATCCAACTTAAGACGGGATGCTTTGATGACGCGGCGTTGGTGCGCCGCGTCGTTTTTATGGACGAGCAGGGCTACGAGAATGAGTTCGACGCTATCGACGAGGATCCGAACTGCATTCATGTGACGCTCTATGTAGACGGCGAGCTTGCCGGCTGTTCGCGCGTGTTTCCCGAGGAGCTGGAGCACGCGGTGGATTCAGAGGCTCCGGTTTCGCCGGCGTGCGACTTGGACGAAGGCGTCGCAGCGGGGGAGACCTATATTATGGGGCGCGTGGCTGTGCTGCCGAGCATGCGCCGTCGCGGTCTGGCGAGTGCGATCGTCGAGACCAGTGCTTCGTGTGCACGCGATGCCGGCGCTAAGCTTATTAAGCTGCATGCGCAGGAATACGTGCTGCCGCTCTATGCAAAGGCGGGCTACACGCAAATTGCCCCGGTAGATTACGAAGACGAGGGCCAACCCCATGTCTGGATGGCCAAGCGCGTAGATGGCAGATAGGGACGTTCCTTTTCTGCCGGCAGGGGGGGGGGACACTCCTTGGCAATTGGCGCATCGGAGCGTTTGGACATACAGTTTTTCGATTCCGTATGTATATATGCGCGCTAATGGGTTATAAAATCTAAGTCTGAACATAGCAGGTCTGCGATGCGGCTCGGGCAACCGGGCCGTTTTTGCGGACGGGGGTAGCGCGAAAGGACTGCACATGCGTCAATTTAAGACCGAGAGCAAAAAACTGCTCGACCTCATGATCAACTCCATCTACACCAATAAGGAAATCTTCCTGCGCGAGCTTATCTCTAACGCGAGCGACGCCGTCGACAAGCTCAACTTTAAGAGCCTGCAGGACCCGAGCGTCAAGATCGACCAGGGCGACCTGGCCATTCGCGTCTCCTTTGATAAAGACGCCCGCACCATTACCATCTCGGATAACGGCATCGGCATGACCGCCGAGGAGCTCGAGCGCAATCTGGGCACCATCGCCCATTCCGGCTCCGAGGAGTTTAAGACCGAGAACGCCGAGCAGCAGGGCTCCGATGTCGACATCATCGGTCAGTTTGGCGTGGGCTTCTACTCGGCTTTTATGGTCGCCAGCCATGTGAAGGTCGTCAGCCGCGCCTATGGCGAGGATGTCGCCCATGTGTGGGAGTCGGACGGTCTTGAGGGCTACACCATCGAGGATGGCGAGCGCGCCGAGCACGGTACCGATGTCATTCTGACGCTGCGCGAGAACGAGAAGCTCGACGCCGATGGCGAGGCCGAGACCTACGATCGCTTCCTGACCGAGTGGGGCCTCAAGAGCCTGATTCGGCAGTACAGCAACTATGTGCGCTACCCGATTCAGATGATGGTGTCCAAGAGCCGCCAGAAACCCAAGCCCGAGGACGCCGGCGACGATTACAAGCCCGAGTATGAGGACTACCAGGAGCTCGAGACCATCAACTCCATGACGCCGATTTGGAAAAAGCGCAGCTCCGATGTTGAGCAGAAGGACTACGACGAGTTCTACAAGTCTACGTTCCACGACTTTGATAGTCCTGCGCGCACCATCAGCTTCCACGCCGAGGGCACGCTCGAGTACGACGCCCTGCTGTTTGTGCCGGGTCGCGCCCCGTTCGATCTGTACAGCAAGGACTACGAGAAGGGTCTGGCGCTCTACAGCTCCAACGTGCTGATTATGGAGAAGTGCGACGACCTGCTGCCCGACTACTACAACTTTGTGCGCGGTGTCGTGGATTCCGCCGATGTGTCGCTCAACATCTCGCGTGAGACGCTGCAGCAGAACCGTCAGCTCAAGGCCATCGCCAAGCGTGTGGAAAAGAAGATCACCGCTGACCTTGAGGATATGCGTGACAACGACCGCGAGGCCTACGAGAAGTTCTTTGAGAACTTTGGCCGCGGCCTTAAGTACGGCATCTACTCGAGCTATGGCATGAAGGCCGATGAGCTCGCCGACCTGCTGCTGTTCTGGTCTGCCAAGGAGCAGAAGATGATTACCCTAGCCGAGTATGCCAAGGGCATGCCCGAGGATCAGAAGGCCATCTACTACGCCGCCGGCGACTCGCGTGAGCGCTTGGCCAAGATGCCCGTGGTGAAGGGCGTGCTCGACCGCGGCTATGACGTGCTGCTACTGACGCAGGATGTGGATGAGTTCACCTTCCAGGCCATGCGTGAGTACGTTGCCGCCGATATGCCCAAGATTTACGAGGACGACGCTGCCCGCGAAGCTGCCGAGAAGGCTGTGGCCGACGGTGCCGAGCCCGAGGTCGAGGATCGTCATCTGGAGCTCAAGAACGTCGCGACCGGTGATCTTGACCTGGCGACCGATGACGAGAAGAAGGAGGCCGAGGACGCCACCAAGGAGAACGAGGACCTCTTTAGCGCTATGAAGGAGGCGCTCGGCGACAAGGTCGAGAAAGTTGCCGTCTCTGCGCGCCTGACCGATGCTCCCGCGTGCATCACCACCGAGGGCCCGCTTTCGCTCGAGATGGAGAAGGTGCTCCAGAAGGGACCCGAGGGAGCGCCCGATGGTATGCCCAAGAGCCAGCGCGTGCTCGAGCTCAACGCCAAGCACCCGGTCTTTGCCAAGCTTGTCGCTGCCCAGAAGGCAGGCGACGCCGACAAGATCAAGCAGTACTCCGGTCTGCTCTATGACCAGGCTCTGCTGGTCGAGGGCATCCTCCCCGAGGACCCCGTTGCCTTCGCGGCGGCTGTCTGCAACTTGATGTAGTTAGGTAGTTACGCGGTTTTACCAAACCGCGTAACAGCTCGACGCTGCAAACGCCCCTAAGCGGCAATCTGACGTTCAATCGTCGGTCGCGTACCGAAGTACGCTTCCCTCCTCTTTCACGTCACCTTGCTCGCTTAGGGGCGTTTTCACTGACTTATGCTCAACCAGCGACGCTTTCGTGGTCCAAACTAGTCATCGGGGACGTTCTTGTTTGACTAGTCGTTTAAGAACGTCCCCAATGACTAGTCGGATTGATAATTTGTGCGGGTTGTGGTTTTGTGACCTGCTGAAATTTAGGATACTGTACATCTGTACGCTAACTCATCTTCGTAGTATATTGCTACCCGCAAAACTCAGCACCATTGTGCCGTGAGGCACTAAAGCGCCTCCGTACAATGGTTGTCGATAGTACGATTCGATTCAACGACAGGATGGATGGTCCAAGCGTGAGTCTCGGCAGCAAACTATCCAACGCAAAGGTCTCCTTTGCGATCTTTAAGCGCGACATCAAGCGATTGCTCGTGAACCCCGTCGCCCTGGTGGTTACTTTGGGCGTGTGCGTCATTCCCTCGCTGTATGCCTGGTACAACATCGTGGCTAACTGGGATCCGTACGGAAACACCCAGGGTATCAAGATTGCCATCGCCAACAACGATCGGGGCACCCAAAACGACTTGGTGGGCGAGCTCAACGCGGGCGACCAGGTCGTCGATCAGCTCAAGGAGAACGATCAGCTGGGCTGGACCTTCGTCGATTCGGCGGCCGACGCCAAGGAGGGCGTCGAGAGCGGTGAGTACTATGCGGCCATCGTAATCCCTAAGAACTTCTCGGATAACCTGGTCTCGATGCTCGACGGCAACTACCATCAGCCCAAGCTTACGTACTACGTCAATGAGAAGAAGAGTGCTATTGCGCCCAAGGTTACCGACACCGGTGCAAGCACCATCGAGGAGCAGATCAACTCGGAATTTGTCTCCACAGTGGGCGAGACCGTTGCCAGCATCGCCAAGGATGCCGGGGTCGATTTAAAGGACAAGGCAACCCAGACTCAGAATTCGTTGGCTGGTTCGGTATCAGAGGCATCCGGTACCTTGGGTGAGGTGCGCGATTCGATTGGCGACATGAATGCCGCCATCGATAAGACGAGTGGCGCTATCGCCTCGGCTGATGCCGCGTTGGCGGGCCTGCAGGGTCAGACGCCCTCTCTAACGCAGGCAATCGCTCAGGGCAATGACCTGCTGGGCGAGGCGCGCGCTACGGCGGGCAACTCTGTCGCCTCGCTCTCCAAGGCACTCTCGGAAGGCAGCCTTGCGCTCACCAAGACGTCAGCCTCCGCGAACGCTGCGATTGGCAAGCTGACGGGCGCGGTCACATCTACGACCACCCGCATCGACAACTCGCTTGAGTCTCTCCAAGCGACGATCGACCACAATAAGGCCGTTATCGGGCACTTGGAAATTCTCGTTAATGACACGTCGACAGGTTCCAAGGAAATTGACGCGCGCATAGTATCGACCATCGATTTGCTCCGCGAGCAGAATGGAAAGCTTCAGAGCATCAAGGACGGTCTGTCTGCGCAGTCGAGCGCCATGGCGAATGACGCCGCGGCTGTCTCGGGCGCCAGCGACGCTATCAATAACGCAATCCAGACCGGTGCGACCAACCTTGGCCAGGCCCAGACGGACCTGGGTCAAAACGCGCTGCCGAAGGCCTCGAGCGCGCTTGATTCATTTGCCGCCGTCTCGGGTGATCTGACGGGAATCGTGTCTGGCCTCACGCCTACTATTGCAAGTGCGCGCGGTACGCTTTCGCAGCTTAACGCTACGCTCGGCCAGGCCAAGAGCACGCTGTCCCAGACCGATGCCTCACTTGCCAAGGTTCAGGACAAGCTTGCGACCGCCGCTAACGACATCGCGGCGCTGCAGACCTCCGAGTCCATGGGCGAGCTGGCTGATCTGATGGGCGTCGATGTCAATGACGTGGCAGATTTCATGGCATCTCCGGTTGAGCTGACGTCCAAGTCGATCTATCCGGTCAAGAGCTTTGGTTCAGGCATTGCTCCCTTCTACACTAATCTGGCGCTTTGGGTGGGGGGTTACGTACTCATCGCCATCTACAAGCTCGAGGTCGATCGCGAGGGCATTGGCAGCTTTACCGCGCGCCAGGGCTACTTCGGCCGTTGGATGCTCCTGGTGATCTTGGGCGCGCTCCAAGCCATCATCGTGACGGTGGGCGATCTGGTGATTGGCGTGCAGTGCATCAATCCGCTGCTGTTCGTGCTGGGTGGCATCGCCATCTCGTTTACGTACGTCAACATCATCTATGCGCTGTCCACCACGTTTAAGCATATCGGCAAGGCTATCGGCGTCATTCTTGTCATCGTGCAGATTCCCGGTTCGTCGGGCATGTATCCCATCGAGATGATGCCCGGCTTTTTCCAATGGCTGCATCCGCTGCTGCCCTTTACCTACGGCATCAATCTGCTGCGCGAGACCGTCGGCGGCATGTACTCGTTCAACTACCTGTTCAACCTGTGCATCTTGGGCGTGTTCCTTGCCATCGCACTCTTTATTGGCTTGCAGCTGCGTCCGTTACTGCTCAACCTCAACCTGCTCTTTGACAAGCAGCTTTCCACGACAGGCCTTATGATCTGCGAGTCCAATGACCTGCCGCGCCAGCGCTATTCGCTGCGTACGGCCATGCGCGTCATACTCGATTCCGATTCGTATCGCCGTGAGCTGCTCGAACATGCAGTGGCTTTTGAGCATCGTTACCCGTACTACATCAAAGGCGGCTTTGCTGCCGTGGTGGGCGTGCAGGTGCTGATCTTTGTGCTCTCGACGGTTCTCGATATCGACAATAACGGCAAGATCATCTTGCTGGTCATTTGGATCATCTCGGTCATTGTCATTTGCGGCTGGCTGATCAATATCGAGTACATCCGCGCAAGCCTCAACACCCAGATGCGCATCTCGGCGCTTTCGGATGAGGACCTGCGTCGCGAGATGCGCGAACACACGGCCGCCATTCCTGCCGCCCGCCACATGTTTGGCCTCAACGCCAGCGAGCGTGGTGCCAAGGGCGGCGATCAGTCCACGGGCCGCTTGCCGCATATCGGCTCGCACCATAAATCTCAGGGCAGCGACAGCACAGCCACAAATGATGGAGATGCCACCGCGCTTGGCAAGCACTCCAAAGGAGGTGAGGCATAAATGAAGAACATCCTGCATCTGTTTAAGCGCGATGTCCAAAACGTGTCTCGCTCCGTGATCGGCTTGGTTGTCGTGATGGGCCTCATTATCGTACCGTGTCTGTACGCGTGGTTTAACATCGCCGGCAGCTGGGATCCGTACGGCAACACCGGCAATCTTAAGATCGCCGTGGTCAACACCGATGAGGGTTACGAGAGCGATTTGATCCCCGTCGAGGTTAACGTGGGCGAAAACGTGACCGCCACCCTACGCGGCAACGAGAGCTTCGATTGGGTTGTGCTCAACAATCGCGAAAAGGCTATCGAGGGCGTTAAGTCGGGCGCGTACTATGCTGCCGTCGTTATCCCCAAAACGTTTAGCGCTGACATGATGACGCTTTTCTCGACCGACGTGAAACACGCCGATATCGAGTTTTACGAGAACCAGAAGGCCAACGCCATTGCGCAGATCGTGACCGAGAAGGGTTCGAGTGCCGTTCAGAGCCAGGTTAACGAAACTTTTACCGAGACCATTACGAGCATCGGTCTTAAGACGGTGTCCAGCCTGCTCGATTACATGAGCACCGACCAGGTCAGCAACTTTATCGCCAACCTGTCCTCGACGCTTGGCGATTCGATTGAGGACCTGCGAGACGTTCAGGCAAATGCTTCGTCGCTGGCGGGCATTTTGAGCTCCACGTCCGATTCGCTGACGTCGGCGAGCGGCATGCTCAAGCAGACCGGTGCCGTCGATGAGTCGACAAAGCAGCTCATGGAACATGCCAAAAGCGGCATCGATGATTCCAAAGAAGCGCTTAAGGCGGCAAACGATGCCATCGATGCCGCAATCGATGGAAGTGCGGGTTCGTTCGACAATGTGTCTGCCGAGCTCGCGAAGGCGTTCGACACCGCAAACCAGCATGTCGACCTTACGGTGTCCCAACTCAACGATGCCGCTGCGGCCCTCAATGCGCGCGCCAAGGATATCGATGCGATGGCCGATCAGCTCCGCAGCCTTGCCGACCAGGTGAGCGATGAGAATTTGAAGGACGGCCTCAAGTCCGCCGCGACGTCGCTGGGCAGAATCGCCGTTGAGTACCGCAACAATGCCAAGGATCTGGCGGCTACCGCGAAGTCTCTCTCCGATAGCATGGCCGAGGTCAACAACTTGCGTGCCGAGGTCGATCAGGCCATCGCTGATGCCAAGGCCGGCATCGCGGGTGCCAAATCCGATTACGATTCCACGTTCTCGGTTAAGGCCAAGGAGCTCAAGAAGACGGTTTCGGGCATTCTGGACTCGCTTGATGGCATCTCGGGCGACCTGGATAGCGCCGTAGGCGGCCTGACCGACGCATCCGGCTCGTTGGCGAAGGGCCTCTCCAAGGCCGCCAAGCTGGTCAACAAGGCTTCCGATCAGCTAGGTGAAGCGTCCGATAAGATCAGTGCGTTTAAGGATGAGCTCGATGGCGCCCTGATGTCGGACGACCTTGCCACGATCAAGACGATGATTGGCAACGATCCCGAGGGTTTGGCCGTGTCGCTTTCCGGTCCCGTCGCGCTCGATCGCAAACCGGTCTATCCGATCCGCAACTACGGCTCGGCCATGGCGCCGTTCTACACGATTCTGTCGCTCTGGGTCGGCTCGATCGTGCTGGCGGCCATGATGAAGGTGTCGGTTGACGATGAGCTTATCAACGAGCTCATCCCCGTACGCCTACACGAGATCTACCTGGGTCGTTATTTGTTCTTTGGCGGTTTGGCTCTGCTGCAGGCAACGCTCGTGTGCGCGGGCGACATCCTGTTCTTTGGCATCCAGTGCGACAACCCGCTGCAGTTTGTGCTGGCGGGCTGGGTTGCGAGTCTCGTGTTCTCCAATATCGTCTACACGCTTACGGTGTCGTTTGGCGATATCGGCAAGGCGCTCGCCGTCGTGCTGCTGGTCATGCAGGTCGGCGGTTCGGGCGGTACGTTCCCCATCGAGATGACCGGCCCTGTGTTCCAGGCGATCTATCCGTTCCTGCCGTTTACCCATGGCATTAACGCCATGCATGCCGCCATGGCTGGCGCCTACCATATGGAGTACTGGGTTGAGCTGGGCATTCTGGCGAGCTATCTGATTCCGTCGCTGGCCCTGGGCGTCGTCTTCCGCCGTCCGGTCATCAAAGCCAACGACTGGATCATCGAAAAACTGGAGTCAACCAAATTGATTTAGTTCAGACACGTAAACGCCGTCGGAACATCGAGATCTTCCAACCCGATGCTTTAGCGTAGTGAATTGCACGGGCTGCTTGGTTGTTGCTACAGTAGCGGGGCGTGCCGGGGGTCCGGTGCGCCCTGCTTTTATTTGACCATGAGGCGGCACGCAGCCATGCGCGTGCGGACACCACGCCCAGATTGAGCGCGAGGATGCCCTATGGCCCAGCATGCCACTGACAATATCGAAATGATGCCCGATAGCCCTGTTGCTCGCGAGGACCTGGGCGCGGGCGGCACCTCCCGCGGCGCCGGCGCTCGCTCGCCGCTGTTCTGGAAAGTCCTGCTGCTTTCGGTGGCAGTCGTCTGGGGCTACTCCTTTACGACCATGAAGGACGCGCTCGACACCATTCCGGTGTTCGAACTGCTCTACGTGCGCTTTCTGCCTGCGGCGTTGGTCATGTTTTTCATCTTCCACAAGCGCATCATCGCGCACCTCAACGCCCGCAACCTTATCGTCGGACTTGGCATGGGCGCACTTATGTGGGCCGCCTACGCCCTGCAGACAGTCGGTCTGGCGCACACCACGGCGGGCAAGAATGCTTTTTTGACGGGCACGTATTGCATCGTTGTGCCGTTCGCGAGCTATTTTCTGAGCGGCGAAAAACTCACCCGCTATAACCTGGGCGCGGCGCTGCTGTGCTTGGCGGGCATTGGCTTGGTGGCGCTCGATAGCGTTGAATTCAACATCGGTGATGTCATTACGCTGGCGGGTGCGGTCTTTTTCGCCATCCAGATGGCGGTGACTGCCAAGTACGGTCGCAAAATGGACATCAACGTCATCACGTTTTGGATGTTTGTGGGCAACGGCGTGCTGAGCCTGGCAACGTCGCTGCTATTCGAGACCCAAGCGCCTCTGTCCGTGTGGACGCCGAGCTTTATCAGCGCGATGGCGTTTCTCTCGGTTGGTTGCACATGCGCGGCTCTGCTCATCCAAAACGTCGGCCTGGCGCATGTCTCGGCCTCGACGGGCTCACTGCTCCTTTCGATGGAGTCGCCTTCGGGCGTGCTGTTCTCGGTGCTGCTGATGGGGGAGGCGCTCACCTCGCGCCTGCTCGCCGGCTTCGCGCTCATCTTTCTTTCGATTATCTTGAGCGAGACGCATTTCGATTTTTTGCGTCGAAAGCCGCGTCCGCAATTGTAAACAATTTGTTGCGCCGCCTCCCGGGGCGGCATTTTTTATGCGTCGCCCTTAAAGTAGTACCTTGCACTTTACGCTATCAAAGTGCTTGCTGCAAAAACGTTACTGGAGGGCTTCTATGGCATCAGCTCTGTCCAATTTTCAACCGCAATCAGCGCCCAAGGCCACCGCGGCGGCGCAGACCGCTATCGGTGACGGTCTTGTTGCAGAAGCTCAGGCTTTTGCAGACGAGCTCGCTGCGTGGCGACACGATTTACATCAGATGCCCGAGCTGGGTAATAGCCTCCCGCAGACCTCTACGTATATCCAAGCGCGCCTGACCGAGATGGACATCCCATTTGCAACGCTCGTCGATGGTTCCTGCGTTGTGGGCCTTGTCGGCGCCGGTGCCGCCGCGGCCCAAGGCAATGGCGTCTGCACGAATGAGCAGGCCGGTACGGTCATCATGCTTCGTGGCGACATGGACGCCCTGCCCGTTGCCGAGGAATCCGGCGAGCCCTTTGCATCCACCAACGGCTGCATGCACGCTTGCGGTCACGATATGCACGCGACGGCGCTGCTTGGTGCGGCTCGTATGCTCAAAGCTCGCGAGGCAGAGCTTGTTGATGCCAACGCTACGGTTAAGTTGCTGTTCCAGCCGGGCGAGGAAACCTTTGAGGGTGCCCGCGCCGCCATCGCCGACGGTCTGCTGCAGAACCCGCGTCCTCAGGTCGCCTTTGCCATGCATGTCAATAGCCAGTCGCCGCTCGGCCTGGTGCTCTACGGCAGCCCGGCGCTCTCGGGCGTGTACGGTTTTCGTATCACGCTTCAGGGCAAGGGCGGCCATGGCTCGAGCCCCGAGATTTGCATCGACCCCATCACGGCCGGCGTGCATGTGCATCTGGCGCTTCAGGAGCTTATCGCTCGCGAAGTGCCGGCGGCTAAGGAGGTCGCGCTTACCGTTGGCAAGTTCGCCGGCGGTCAGGCCGCAAATGTCATCCCCGACACTTGTGTGCTCGAGGGAACGCTGCGTGGCTTCGATGTCGAGCTCATGGCTCATCTCAAGGAGCGTATCGCCGAGGTCGTTAACGGCGTGGCCGCAACGTATCGCACGCCGGCGACCCTCGAGACACTCTCGGATGTTCCCCCGCTCGTACTCGATGACGACATGACCCAGGCGTCGCTTGGCTACGTGGGCGCGGTGCTGCCCAAGGCCGCCTTCCTGCCGCTGTTCCACGCCATGGCGAGCGAGGACTTCGCGCTGATCTCGAGCGAGATCCCGAGTGCGTACTTTACCGTGGGCGCAGCTGTGACCGATACGGACGAGCACTTTGCCCAACACCATCCCAAGGCACGCTTTAGCGATGCCGAGCTGCCGCTCGGCGCCGCGGCCTATACCGCCGTCGCTTTGGGCTATATCGCCGACCACCGGTAGCACCCAACCTTGCCTTTCAAGCCTGCGGGCATGGCCGTAAGGCCTATGCCCTTGTCTTTCAAGGCAATCTTGGGCACTACCGGCGCCCGGCGCAGGCTATTCGTTTGTTTAAAAGGAACAGTATGTCCCAGCAGCATAAATTCTTCCCCGGTTGGCTTGTTGTGGCCTCCGGCTTCGTGATCATGGCCACGTGCTACACGATTTTCGTCAACTGCATGAGCCTGTTCCAGCCGCTGATCGTCAGCAACCTCGGGATTACGCTTGCCCAGTACAACATCTCCAACGCTATCTCCACCGTGGTGAGTGTCGTGGGTTCGCTCGTTATCGGTCATGTTGCCGATAAGGTGAGTGGCCGCGTATTGGGCTCGCTCACCGTTATCGCCACCTCGACGGTGCTCGCGGGCATGAGCTTTGTGGGTGAGCTTTGGCAGGTCTATGTGCTCTTTGCCGTCTCGGGCTCCTTTGCGAGCACCTGGATCGTGTGCCTGGCGTGCTCCGTGGTCATGCTCGTGTTCCTGCTGGCATCCGAGCCCATCGCCGCCAAGCTGCGCGCGAGCGTGGCGGGGGAGTAGGTAGGCCAAAGCGCATCGCCGCTTGTCCGCTTCGTCCGCGGTGGCGCGTCTGGCCGAACGAGCCCCCATACCCTCGTTCGGTCAGACGCGCCACCGCGTTTTGTGTTTGTGCCGTATAATGACCACTACCTATGACGCGATACAAAAGAAAGGTGTTTGCCCATGCAGGCACAGAAGGCGGAGGGAACCCGCGACCTTATCGGCGCCGAGATGCGCGCCTGGCAAAAGATGCAGCAGATCGCTGCCGGCGTGTTCGAGCCGTTTGGCTTTAAGCCCATCGAGACGCCCGCTATCGAGCAGGTGGACGTGTTTGTCCACGGCATCGGCCAGTCGACCGACGTCGTGCGCAAGGAAATGTTCCGCGTGTTCAGCGGTGCCAACCTGGAGCGCGTCTTTACCGAGGGCACCGACACCAAACTCAAGCCCAAGCAGCGCCTGGCACTTCGCCCCGAGGGCACGGCCGGCGTGGTGCGCGCCGTCGTCGAGAACAATCTGGTGCCCCAGGGCTCCACGCCGTTTAAGGCTTACTACGCCGAGGCCATGTTCCGCGGCGAGCGTCCCCAGAAGGGCCGCCTGCGCCAGTTCCACCAGGTGGGCATCGAGTGGCTCGGCGCTCCCGATCCGGCGGCAGACGCCGAGTGCATCATCATGCTCATGGAGTTCTACAAGCGCCTGGGCTTCGATCTTTCCAAGCTTCGTCTGCTCATCAACTCGATGGGTGACGCCCAGTGCCGTCCGGCTTATCGCGAGCAGGTTAAGCAGTTCATTCTCGACCACGCCGACGAGATGTGCGACGAGTGCCGCGAGCGCGCCGAGCTCAACCCGCTGCGCGCCTTCGACTGCAAGAACGACCATTGCCGCGAGATCATGGCCGACGCACCGCTGATGGGCGACAACCTGTGCGACGAGTGCCGCGAGCACTACGAGCAGGTCAAGCGCTATTTGGATGCGGCGGGTATCGAGTATGTCGAGGATCCCACCTTGGTGCGTGGCCTGGACTACTACACCCGTACCGTCTTTGAGGTCGAGGCTCCCGGTGCCGGCGTCGGCTCCATCGGTGGCGGCGGTCGCTACGATGGCCTCGTCGAGCTCGAGGGCGGCAAGCCCACGGCAGGCGTCGGCTTCGCCGTCGGCTTTGAGCGCGCCCTGCTGGCCCTGCAGGCCTTTGGCAGCGACCTGGGTGCCGAGGAGGCCCCGTGTGTCTACGTCGCCAACGCCGGTAAGGAGCTGCGTCAGAACGTCTTTACCATTACGCAGCAGCTTCGTGCCGCAGGCATCGTGACCGAGGCCGACTATCAGGGCCGTTCCCTTAAGGCCCAGTTTAAGCAGGCCGACAAGGTGGGCGCCAAGCTCATCCTGGTCCTGGGTGGCGACGAGCTTGCCGCCGGCAAGGTCAAGGTGCGCGACATGCAGAGCCACGACGAGGTACTGGTCGATTTGGCCAACGTTGTCGAGGCGGTTCGCGAGCGCCTGTAGCGTATCTTTTTGAGCTGCGGGCCTGCTAACGTGCCCTGCTCATGGAGAGCGATTGTTACGGGGGTGTTTCGCATTTATGCGGAATGCCCCCGTTTGCATATGCCGTCCACCGAGAAATACGACCATTTGGGGCAAAAAGCCTTGCAATGCAGAAAATACTTTTGTGTGGTAAAGCGCAATCAGCTTCGAAAGTTTTTGCCGAGTGCCTATAATAAATACCGCATGTTACGTGCATAGAAGGAGGAATGGGAGGAAACGTGGCTGAGAACCTAAGCAACCAGTCTGTACCCGAAGCCGCGGCGCGTGTCGCTGCCGTGGTCAACCGCCTCGTTAACCGAATCGGCTCGAATGCCGAATCCAAGGAGCGTCTCGCCGAGATCGAGATCCCCGAGGAGCTGCGCGACAATCTGGCGCTGTTCTTGCGCCTGGAGCGCCGTGTGCTTAGCGAGTATGATCCCGAGATCGCGGACCTGTTCGACAAGATTTTGACAGCCGAGATTGTGGCCAACGCCGGAAACCCCGGCACCCGCGCTGCCGACGAGTCCGTCGACGAGCAGGGCGTGCCCACTGCCGACGAGCCCACCGCCGTGGCGTTTCGTGAAGTCGTTGATCTGATCGACAGCCTGCCGCTCGATAAGCAGCAGGTTATCGTTCGCGCCTTTACGAGCTTCTTCCATCTGGCTAACCTGTCGGAGGAGAACTACCGTGTCGCGCAGCTGCGTGAGCGCGAGGCCGGCGCATCAACCGATACCGAGGTCGATCCCGCCAACGAACTCACCGTCGCCTATCACCAGTTGGTAAACGAGATGGGTGTCGAGGGTGCCAACGAGCTGCTCGGCAAGCTTGAGTTCCACCCTGTCTTTACCGCACATCCCACCGAGGCCCGTCGCAAGGCCGTCGAGGGCAAGATTCGCCGTATCTCCAACCTGCTGGAGGAGCGTCCGCGTCTGGGCGGCTCCGACCTGGTGGAGAACGAGCGCCATATGCTGCAGGAGATCGACGCCCTGGTACGCACGAGCCCCATCGCGCTCAAGAAGCCCACGCCGGTCGAGGAAGCCGATACCATCATCGACATCTTCGATAACACGCTGTTCGACGTTATCCCCGTCATCTATCGTCGTTTTGACGACTGGGTGCTGGGCGACAAGGCCGGTACCGTGCCGCCGCTGTGCCCGGCATTCTTCCATCCCGGCAGCTGGATCGGCTCCGACCGCGACGGTAACCCCAACGTCACCGCCAAGGTGAGCCGCGAAGTCGCCGCCAAGTACTTTACGCACATGGTGCTCAAGCTCGAGGACAAGTGCCGCCGCATCGGCCGCAACCTGACGCTTGAGGCCACCTACAGCAAGCCGTCTGCCGAGCTCATCAACCTGTGGAACCATCAGGTCGAGATGAGCACCCAGTACACGGCCCGCGCCGAGCTGATCTCCGAGCACGAGCCGCATCGCGCCGTCATGCTCGTCATGGCCGATCGTCTAAACGCCACCGTGCGTCGCATCACCGATACCATGTACCACAGCGCCGATGAGTTCCTGGATGACCTGCGCGTCGTCCAGCGCTCGCTGGCCGCCTGCGGTGCCGTCCGTGCTGCCTACGGCCCGGTCCAGACCATCATCTGGCAGGTCGAGTCCTTCGGCTTCCACATGGTCGAGATGGAGTTCCGTCAGCACTCCGTGGTGCACGCCCGCGCCCTCAAGGATATCCACGAGAACGGTATCCATGGCGATCTGCAGCCCATGACGCGCGAGGTCATCGATACCTTCCGCGCTATCGGCTCCATCCAAAAGCGCTACGGCAAGAAGATGGCGCACCGCTACATCATCTCGTTCACCAAGAGCGCCCAGCATGTGGCCGACGTCTTTGAGCTGGCACACCTGTCCTTTGCACACGAGGAGGATGTCCCCGAGCTCGACGTGATCCCGCTGTTCGAGCAGCTCGAGGACCTCGAGGGCTGCGTCGACGTGCTCGACCAGATGCTTACGCTGCCCGTGGTGCAAAAGCGCCTTGCCCAGACCAATCGCCGCATGGAGGTCATGCTGGGCTATTCCGACTCCTCCAAGGATGCCGGTCCTACCACGGCCATGCTCGCGCTGCACTCCGCGCAGGAGCGCATTGCCAAGTGGGCCGAGAAGAACGATATCGACCTGGTGCTCATGCACGGTCGCGGCGGTGCCGTGGGCCGTGGCGGCGGCCCGGCCAACAAGGCCGTGCTGGCGCAGCCCAAGGGTTCGGTCAATTGCTTCTTTAAGCTCACCGAGCAGGGCGAGGTCATCTTTGCCCGTTACGGCAACCGCACGCTGGCTCAGCGCCATGTTGAGTCCGTTGCCGCCGCAACGCTTTTGCAGTCGGCCCCGAGTGTCGAGAAGACCAACACCGAGACCACGCAGAAGTTCTGGGATATGGCCGAGAAGCTCAACGCCGCAAGCCACGAGCGCTATCTGGACCTGCTGAACACCGAGGACTTTACACTGTGGTTCTCGACCGTGACGCCGCTGACCGAGGTCGGTCTGCTGCCGATTGGCTCGCGTCCCGCCAAGCGCGGCTTGGGCGCCAAGTCGCTCGACGACCTGCGTACCATTCCGTGGATCTTCAGCTGGAGCCAGGCACGCATTAACCTGGCCGCTTGGTACGGCCTGGGCACCGCCTGCGAGCAGTTGGGCGACCTTGACCAGCTCAAGGCTGCCTACCAGGAGTGGCCGTTCTTCCGCACCTTTATCGACAACATCGAGATGTCGATCGCCAAGACCGACCAGCGCATCGCCAAGATGTATCTGCACCTGGGCGATCGCCAGGATCTGTCCGAGAAGGTCTTTACCGAGATGCAGCTCACGCGTAAGTGGGTCCTTGCCATCGTCGGTGACGAGTGGCCGCTGCAGCGCCGCCGCGTGCTCGGCTGCGCTGTCCGCGTGCGTAACCCCTATGTCGACGCCCTGTCCATCGCCCAGGTCCGCGCCCTTCGCGAGGTGCGTATGAACCAGGACGAGATGGCCGAGGAGAAGAAGGCCGAGTACATGAGCCTGATTCTTTCGACTGTGACTGGCGTCTCGGCAGGACTGCAAAACACGGGGTAATCGATAGCCCTGCAGTCGTCCGGGCCCGCCATAGGTTTACTTTTAGGCACGTCCTCGGACATGCAAGAAGCCCTCGCTGCGCACTTCGTGCGGCGAGGGCTTCTTGCGTCCTGCGGAGTGTGCCTAAAAGTAAACTGATGGCGGGCCCTGCGATGTCCGGTCTTCGGCGGATTACTGCTGGGGGAATAATGGCGCGCTTCGCGCGTTTGGAAAGGGCTTCGTGCTGCGGAATGCATTCAGAGGGAAACCCATCGGGTCCCTTCGTCCTCGGTCTTTAGGGATTGGGGCTGAAGGGAATTAGGTGCGCTTCGCGCGTTTTGGATGGGGTCTGTCCCGGCGGCGCGTTTGGCGCTTCGCGCCTCGCGTCTTAACGATCGGGATTGAGATGCATTTGGCGCTTCTCGCCTTACGACTGTAGCGGCCGCGGTCCCGTTTGGGATCGCGGCTGTTCTGTTGTGGGTCAAATATGAACGTTGTGTTAATGAGTCGGTGGACGGTGGAGTTTTTCGGTGAGCGGCGTATCCTTCCAACGGTTTATCTAGTGTGTCAGTTGAAAGGAAGAGGGCGCTCGTCATTGTTTGAATGTGAACTGCCGTTTGACCACAAGACGTTGCATCTGGAGCTCGAGGATAAGAACTTCGCGGGTGTGATGGAGGGTCATCAAAACGAGTTTAAGACCACGAAATCACAGGAAGAGTTGGTAGAGGAGTCGCTTGCCAACCCTTATGGCTCGCCTTCACTCGAGGAGCTTTGCGCTGGCAAGAAGGATATCGTCATCATTAGCTCCGACCATACGCGTCCCGTTCCCTCGCGTGTGACGATGCCTATTCTGCTGCATCACATCCATTCCGCTGCGCCCGAGGCTCGTGTGCGTATTCTGGTTGCTACGGGTATGCATCGTCCGTCGACGCATGAGGAGCTCGTCAACAAGTATGGCGAGGAGATCGTTGCCAACGAGGAAATCGTTATGCACGTCGCGACTGACGACAGCATGATGGAAAAGATCGGCACCCTGCCTTCTGGTGGCGAGTGCATCATCAACAAGATTGCTGCCGACTGCGATCTGCTACTTGCCGAGGGCTTTATTGAGCCGCATTTCTTTGCTGGTTTCTCCGGCAGCCGCAAGTCCGTCCTGCCTGGCATCGCCAGCTACAAGACCATCATGTACAACCACAACGGCCAGTTTGTGAACGATTCCCATTCGCGCGCCGGCAACCTGTGCCACAACCACGTGAGCGAGGACATGTTTGCCGCTGCCGAGATGGCTCACCTTGCCTTTGTGCTGAACGTGGTTCTCAACGGCAAGCATGAGGTCATCGGCTCCTTCGCCGGTGACATCCACAAGGCGCACGAGGCTGGCTGTGAGTTCGTGAAGAGCCTTGCCGGCGTTGAGCCCGTCGAGTGCGAGATTGCCATCACCACCAACGGCGGCTACCCGCTCGACCAGAACATCTACCAGGCCGTGAAGGGCATGTGCTCTGCCGAGGCCACGCTTCCCGAGGGCGGTGTGATTATCGACGCTGCCGGTTGTGCCGACGGTCACGGTGGCGAGGGCTTCTATCACAACATCGCCGATAACGATCCGGCGGAGTTTGAGCGTGCCTGCATCGATCGTCCCAAGGACGAGACCCTGCCCGATCAGTGGACGAGCCAGATTTTCGCCCGCATCCTGGCACATCACCCTGTGATTATGGTTACCGACCTGTGCGATCACCAGATGATTAAGGATATGCACATGACGCCGGTCAACACCCTCGAGGAGGCGCTCAAGCTCGCCTTTGAGATGAAGGGTGCCGATGCCAAGGTGGCCGTCATTCCCGATGGCCTGGGCGTTGTTGTCGCTCAGCACTAGCGCGCGGCCTAAACGAATCGTTTATAACCGACAAGAAAGATAAGGTTTTATGCTTACCAAACTCCTCTGCGAATTCGGCGCAACGGCCCTCATGATCATCTTTGGCGTGGGCGTGCACTGCGATACCGTGCTCAAGGGCACCAAGTATCAGGGCTCCGGCCATATGTTTGCCATCACCACTTGGTCTTTTGGCATCTCGGTCTGCCTGTTTGTCTTTGGCGGCGCCGTGTGCATGAACCCGGCTATGGTGCTTGCCCAGTGCATCGTAGGCCTGGTGCCGTGGAGCAGCTGCATCCCCTTCATGATTGCCGATATGCTCGGCGGCTTTGTGGGCGCCGTAATCGCTTGGCTTATGTATGCCGATGAGTTCAAGGCTTCCGATGGTGTCATCGATCCCATTGCTCAGCGCAACATCTTCTCGACCAACCCCACCACCGAGGGCACGAACTATGCCCGTAACTTCTTCTGCGAGGCTATCTGCACCTTTGTGTTCATCAGCGCCATCCTTGCTGCCGCTAGCCGCGCCGGCGAGAACGTTCTGATGCTCGCCATCTGCGTCGGCCTGATCGTTTGGGCTGTTGGCATGGGCATGGGCGGCATCACCGGCTTCGCCATGAACCAGGCTCGTGACCTTGGTCCTCGTATGGCCTATCAGGTGCTGCCGATCAAGAACAAGGCTGACAACAACTGGAAGTACGGCCTGCTCGTTCCTGGCATCGCTCCGTTTGTCGGTGCCGCTCTGGCCGCGCTGTTTGTGCATGGTTTCTTGGGCATGTTCTAGTCTGAGGCTACATAGTTGTCCGCTAGCCGCATGGGGTAACTTCCCAGCGCGTCCTCGGACATGAAAGAACCCCCGCTGCGCACTTCGTGCGGCGGGGGTTCTTTCGTCCTGCGGAATGCGCTGGGAAGTTACCCCATGCGGCCAGCTGCGGGGTCTTTGCTGCGCTCGAGCAAGCAGCCCAACATATAAATCTGAATTTAAATTTGGATGGGAGGGGCTTGTTGCTGTTGAGGGGCGTTGAAGCGCGAGCGGCACTTTGGGATGCGTGGCGCCCTAGGTTGGGGCGATGCTTTGGGTTGAGCTTCTTATTTAGGTGAAGAGGGGCTTTATGGTCGAGAGGTAGTCTTTGGCTACGTCGGCTTTGTTTGCTTCGAAGTTGTGCCAGGCCCACCATTGGACCATTCCTACGAAGCTTGAGGCTATGTGGTGTAGTAGGAAGCTTCGGTCCATGGTGGCGGCGGGGCCGTTTGGGTCGGTAGGGACGGTTTCGGCTGCTCGTGACATGATGGTCTTGCGTAAGCAGTCGGCGAAGACGCGGGATCCGGCGCCGGCTACGAGGGCTCGAACGCCCTGGCGGCGCTCCCAGAGGTTGTTGAGGATATGTTCGACCTGCACGAGTGGGTCGTCGAGCGGTGTGCCATCGTCGTCGAGGGCGTGGGCGCAGATGTCGCTCACGAGTTCGGACAGTAGGTCGTCTTTGCTCTTAAAGAGACCGTAGAATGTCGCGCGGCCTACGTGAGCGCGCGCGATGATGTCGCCGACGGTGATCTTGCCGTAGTCCTCTTCGCGTAGCAGCTCGGAGAACGCCGCAACGATGGCAGCGCGGCTTTTTTCTTTGCGGGCATCCATGGCTATGCGTCCGCGTGAACGAGCAGGCAGCGGAGCGTACCGGAGCAACCCTCGTAGGGGCGCTTACCGGCGCCGTAGCCGACGGCTTCGATGCGGTAGCGTGAGGGCAGTTGGTCGGACGTGCGCAGCGCGGTGACGATGGCGGCGCCCGTGGGCGTCACGAGCTCGCCGGCGACCGGTGCAGGCGTAAGGGCGATATTGCCCGCCTGGCACAGGTTGACGACAGCGGGGACGGGAATAGGCATGAGGCCGTGGGCACAACGGATGGTTCCGTGGCCCTCGGAGAGCGACTCGACCACGATGTCCTCAATACCCAGGTCGTCGAGGCAGATGGCAACAGAGCAGACGTCGACGATGGAATCGACGGCGCCTACCTCGTGGAACATGACGGTCTCGGGCGTTTTGCCGTGGGCCTTGGCCTCGGCGGCGGCGAGCGCGGTAAAGATGTCGAGCGCACGACGCTTGGCGCCATCGCTTAGCTGCGAGCCGTCGATGATGGCGGTGACGTCCGCCAAAGAACGATGGTGATGGTGGTGGGCGTGATGATGGCCCTCGTGGCCATGGCCGTGGGTCTCATGATCATGCTCGTGGCAGTGCTCGTGCTCGCCATGGTCATGATGGTGGTGCTCATGCTCGTGCGTGTGCTCGGCAGCTGCTTCGTTGCCGTAGAGCCAGGCCATATCGTGATCGTGGTTCTCGAGCTCCTCTGCAAGCTGGACGTCGAAATCGCAGGCGTCGATGCCATGCTTGTTTACGCGCGTCACGGCGATCGAAAAGCCGTCGACCGGCAGCGTGGCGAGCTGTTCGCGCAGGTGCTCCTCGCTGGCGCCCAGGTCGAGCAGGGCCGCGACGGTCATGTCGCCGCTGATGCCCGAGGTGCCTTCGATGATAAGCGTGTGCTGATGGTTGGACATGGAATGCTCCTTAACGGGCGCAGGACGTGCCGGCGCTCAGATGATTGATAAGACTTGCCTGATAGGCGGCGCCGAAGCCGTTGTCGATGTTGACGACCGAAACGCCGCTGGCGCAGGAGTTGAGCATGGCGAGCAGTGCGGCCACGCCGCCAAAGCTCGCGCCATAACCCACGCTGGTGGGGACGGCGATGACCGGACAGCTCACCAGACCGCCGATAACGCTCGCCAGGGCGCCTTCCATGCCGGCGATGGCGATGACCACCTGTGCTTGGGCGAGTTCCTCGGCATGAGCGAGCAGGCGGTGCAGGCCGGCGACACCTACGTCGTAGAGACGGTCGACCTCGTTGCCATAGAACTCGGCCGTCAATGCGGCTTCTTCGGCGACGGGCAGGTCGCTCGTGCCGGCGCAGGCGACGACGATGCGTCCGTTGCCGGTAGGGGAGGGCTTGCCGCCCACGAGGGCGAGCTGTGCGTCCGGGGCATATCCCAGGTCGATGCCGTTGCCGAGGAGCTCAGCGGTGCGCGCGGCTTTTTCGGCATCCAGGCGCGTGACCAGGATGCGCTCCTGGCCGGCATCGCGCAGTGCTTCGATAATGGCGGCAATCTGCTCGGCGGTTTTACCGGCACCGTAGACAACCTCGCCGGCTCCCTGGCGTACCCCGCGTGAAAGATCGAGCTGTGCAAAACCCAGATCAGCGGTTGGCGCCGTCTGGATACGCGTGAGGGCGACGGCCGGGGTGACTGCTCCGTCGGCAACATCGCTCAGCAATTGCTCAAGATCTTGCTTATCCATATATGTTCCCTTCGACGGCGCAAAGTCTAGCACTCAAAGGGTATGTTTCCGAACACTAAGACAAAATTGTTCGGAAACTATAGGACAGACTGATTCAATTGTTAGACGGATCGGCTAGTCACGCAGGATGATGTCCATGGCGAGCATCAGGTTGCGCTCGTCGATGGCAAACGGGGCGGCTTCGCGCGTCTTGGGCTTGGCGCAAAACGCGATGCCCGTGCCCGCGGCCTGAATCATGGGGATGTCGTTGGCGCCGTCGCCGATCGCGACGGTGTGTGCCATATCGACACCGCACTCAACCGCCCAGTCCAGCAGCTGGATGAGCTTGGACTCCTTGGTCACGATGTCTGCCGCCAGCTTACCGGTAAGCTTGCCGTCCACGACCTCCAGGCGGTTAGCCAGGCAAAAGTCGATGTCCGCGGCGGCCACGATCTTATCGGCGACCTCCTGAAAGCCGCCGCTCACCACGCCGACCTTCCAGCCCTTGCTGTGCGCCGAGCGCACAAGCTCCAGCGCGCCGGGGGTAAACGTCACGCGCGTAAAGGTGCGCTCGAACACGCTCTCGTCCAGGCCAGCAAGCAGCTCCACGCGCTCCTCGAGCGCCTGCTTAAAGTCCAGTTCGCCGCGCATGGCGCGCTCAGTGATCTTCGCCACTTGCTCGCCTACGCCGGCCTCCTCGCCCAACAGGTCGATGACCTCCTGGTTGATGAGTGTGGAGTCGATATCCATAACGATGAGGCGTGCAGTCATGACGGGCCTTTCCAAGTGCTGTTTTATTGGGGCATATTGTCGCACGTGACGAGTGCGGGCGGGTGCCGCGGCGCGTCAATTGTTTCGTCTCCGTCAAGTCTTTGGGCAGGAGCTACTTTTCCGCGGCACATCGACACAGGTGCGATAAGATAGAACGCCATGTCTGGCTGCGCGGTTTACGCAGGCTGGGCAAATCTGTACGACGCCGCCCGGAACGACACGGGGCGGCACAGATCCATAAAGGAGGATCACTGGTATGAGCCAGACCCGTCCCATCGACGAGCATTCCATGCACACCCGTACCTGCGGCGAGCTTCGCCGCGAGAACGTGGGCGAAGAGGTCACCCTCACCGGTTGGGTGAGCCGTCGCCGCGATCACGGCGGCCTTATTTTCTGCGATCTTCGCGACCGCGAGGGCATCACGCAGCTCACCTTCGACCCCGAGCACTCCGACGGCGACGCCTTTAAGATTGCCGAGACCATGCGTCCCGAGTGGCCTATCAAGATCCACGGCGTCGTGCGCTCCCGTGGCGAGGAGACCACCAACGCCAAGCTCGCGACCGGCGAGATCGAGGTCCTGACCGACCACGCCGAGGTGCTCAACACTTCCGTCACCCCGCCGTTCCAGATCGAGGACGGCATCGAGACCAGCGAGGACACCCGTCTGCGCTATCGCTATCTGGACCTCCGTCGTCCCGAGATGATGGCAAACCTCAAGCTGCGCTCCGACTTTACCTTTGCCATTCGCGAGGCGCTGCACAACCGTGAGTTCATGGAGGTCGAGACGCCCTCCCTGTTCAAGTCCACGCCCGAGGGCGCCCGCGACTTCATCGTCCCCAGCCGCATCCAGCCGGGCAACTTCTACGCCCTGCCGCAGTCCCCGCAGCTTCTGAAGCAGCTGCTCATGGTCGGTGGCGTCGAGCGCTACTACCAGGTTGCCAAGTGCTTCCGCGACGAGGACCTGCGTGCCGACCGTCAGCCAGAGTTCACCCAGGTCGATATCGAGATGTCTTTCGTGGACCAGAACGATGTCATGAGCGCGCTCGAAGAGGTTCTTGCCGATGCCTTCGGCCGCATGGGTGTCGAGATGCCCACGCCGCTGCGTCGCATGAACTACTGGGATGCCATGGACACCTATGGCTCCGACAAGCCCGATACCCGCTATGGCATGCACCTGGTCGACCTGACTGACATCTTTGCCAACTCCAAGTTCAAGGTCTTCGCGACCGCCGCGAACGAGGAGGGCTCCGTCGTCAAGGCCATCAACGCCAAGGGCGCCGGTGCTTGGGCACGTGCCAAGATCGATAAGCTCGCCGGCGTGGCCTCCACGTTTGGCGCCAAGGGCCTGGCCTGGATCGCTTTCCGCGAGGACGGCTCCATTAACAGCCCCATCGTCAAGTTCTTCTCGGACGAGGAGATGGCGGCTCTGCGCGAGCGCATGGACGTCGAGCCCGGCGACCTTGTGATGTTCGCCGCCGGCCCGCGTTTGCTCTCCGACGAGATCCTGGGCGGCATGCGTTCTCATATGGCCAACGCACTCGAGATCAAGCGCGAGGGTCACGACTTCCTGTGGGTCGTCAACTTCCCGCTGTTCCACTGGGATGAGGATCGCAAGGCCTATGCTGCCGAGCACCAGCCCTTTACCCTGCCGACCGAGACCGACATCGCCAAGATCGAGACTGACCCGCTGGCGGCCGGTTCTTGCACCTACGACTTTGTCATGGACGGTTTTGAGGCCGGCGGCGGCGGTATGCGTATCCACAACGCCGAGATGCAGATGTCCATGCTTAAGCTTCTGGGCTTTACCGAGGAGCGCGCCGAGTCTCAGTTTGGCTTCCTCATGGAGGCCCTCAAGTTTGGTGCACCCCCGATGGGCGGTTTCGCTCTGGGCCTGGACCGCGTGTGCATGCTGCTCACCGGTTCCGACTCCATCCGCGACGTCATGGCGTTCCCCAAGACGGCCAGCGGCTCCGACCTCATGTCGGGCGCCCCGAGTGCCGTTTCCGGCGCCCAGCTCAAGGACGTCAGCCTGCGCCTGATGTAGGCAAGCGGCTACATATTGCATGCAACGAGGGAAGGACGCGTGCCTTCCCTCGTTTTTTTATGCGCCGAGGTTGCGAGGGCATGGGATGACTGGGCGTCGCGGAAAGCGCGACCCAGAATTCGGCAAAATAATGGGGCGCAGTTTCCGGTTGAGCTGTCTAACGGAAACTGTGCCCCAGAATGAGCGCTCAAAACGGGGCAGGCTTTCCGCAACAACTGTCTGGCGGAAAGCCTGCCCCAGTTTCTTATAGCGAGTCTCTCTGGATCAGCTGCATGTGCATCACGGAGGTGGTGGGCTCGGCACCCTTGATCATGTCGAGCGCAATGTTGGCGGCCATGTGGCCTTCTTCGCGCAGGGGCTGGCGGACGGTCGTGAGCGCGGGGACGCAGCGCGTCGCAATCTCGTGATCGTCGAAGCCGACGACAGAAACGTCCGCCGGAACGGATAGGCCTGCCTCGTTGAGTGCGGTGATGACGCCAGCCGCGATACGGTCCGATCCGCAGAGCACGCCATCGAAAGCAATCTCGCGCGCGAGGATCTGGTGCATGGCCTGATAGCCGTCTCCGTTGTTCCAGCCGGTATAGATAACGTTTGCGTCTGGGAGGTCTTCGCCCAAGACGGCACGGTAGCCGCGCAGGCGGTCGACAACAGCGGGGTTGTCTTGCGGTCCCAACACGGCGACGATATCTTTGCGCCCGCGTTCCTTCATGGCGAGTGCCGCAAAGTGTCCGCCCTCTTCGTCGTCAGAGTAGACCGTCGAGAACACATCGCGATAGGGGTGGCCCTCGAGCTGGCCGCACAACACGGTGGGTACGCCCAGCTCGCGCAGCACCTCGAGCAGCTCGCTGCCCTTGTAGGGGGAGACGTCGATCACGGCGTCGAACGAGCGGCGCTCAAAGTGCTCGCGTGCACGGTTGCGCTCATGCGTAGAAGACGCCTGCAAGATAACGGGCAGATAGGACGACTCCGACAGTTCCTCGGTAATGCCGCTCAAAAACTCGCTATAGGTGGGGTCGCTGAAGAGTTCACTCAGGGGCTCGGTCACGAGCACGGCGATGATTTCCGTGCGCCCGACAGCGAGCGCTCGGCCACGAGCGTTGGGGACAAAATTGACTTCCTTGGCCGCCGCGCGGACGCGCTTTTTGGTTTCCTCGCTAATGCGGGGCGAATCGTTGAGAGCGCGCGATGCCGTGGAGCGCGACACGCCGGCAGCTGCGGCAACCTCGGCAAGCGTAGGTGCGGTGCGAACTGGTTGGGTCATGGCGTCTCCTGGAGAATGCGGTCGATGTTGTCGCTGATACGGGCTGGTGCGGATACAGCTTACTATAGTGCGCCTGAACAGCGTTCATGATATCCGGTGACCGGTGTCGTTTTGCAACCAAGCCGCAATCGAATACGTCTCGTATGGGTGAGATATCAGCGGGCGTGGCGGTTGCCTACGAGCTTAAGAACGATGTCTTGCGCTGAGTTTCGATACTCAGGGTGACATAAGTGTCGCGGTTGTACAACCGGTTGCACCGTTAACCCGAACAAATCGACCGTTCAGCGGACAACCGGTTGCACAGTATTTTGCATCGCCCGTAAGATAAGGACAACCGGTTGCACAAGAATCACTACGATGACGAAGGAGCATCACCATGGACGCCATTAACGATTGGGAAAACCAAGCGCTCACCCACAGGAACCGCCTGGCACCCCATGCGTACTTCATGGGTTACGAGACCGCCGATCTCGCCGCTACGTACAGCCGCGAGCTGTCGCGCGGGTTTGTCCAGCTGTCCGGCTCGTGGCAGTTCCGCCTCTTTGAGGGGCCTGCTGCCGTCTCTAACGAGGAGCTTTCCACGTACGAGCCCGAGTGGGATCACGTGGAGGTTCCGCACCTGTGGCAGGTAGACGGCTGTGGCAACCTTGCCTACACCGACGAGGGTTTCCCGTTCCCGGTGGATCAGCCGTTCGTTCCCTCTGACGATCCCACGGGCGTGTACCAGCGCATCGTCAATCTTCCCGCCGTGCCTGCCGGCGCTCGCGAGATCATTCGCTTTGACGGCATCGAGAGCTATGGCGAGCTGTACGTCAACGGCAAGTTTATCGGCATGACCAAGGGCTCGCGCCTGTCTGCCGAGTTCGACGTGACCGACGCGCTTGTCGAGGGCGACAACCTGTTTGCGGTCAAGGTTCTGCAGTACAGCGATGGTAGCTATATCGAGGACCAAGACATGTGGTGGGCATCGGGCATCTTCCGCGATGTGTACCTTATGCAGCGTCCCGCCGCACACCTGGTCGACTTTAGGTTCCGCACGCACCGCGAGGGCGATGCCGCTCTGATTACGCTCGATACGGTGGCCGAGGGCGCTTCCCGCGTCGTGTTTACGCTCAGCGATGGCGAGAACGTGGTGGCTACGGGCGAGTGCGTCGACGGCCATGCCGAGTGCAGCGTGACCGATGCCCACTTCTGGAATCCCGAGGACCCCTTCCTCTATGACCTTACGTTTGAGGTCTACGACGGTGACGAGGTCAGCGAGTACGTTCCGCATCGCCAGGGCCTTGCCGAGGTGACGGTCGAGGGCAATCATATCTACCTCAACGGCACTTACTTTAAGATGCATGGCGTCAACCGCCACGATCACGACGATCACAAGGGCCGCGCCGTGGGCCTCGATCGCATGCGCCGCGACCTGGAGCTCATGAAGCAGCACAACATCAACGCGGTGCGCACGTCCCACTACGCCAACGACCCGCGCTTTTACGAGCTGTGCGACGAATACGGTATCATGCTGGTCGCCGAGACCGATATGGAGAGCCATGGCTTCGAGAATATCGGCAATATCGCCCTGGTCACCGACGACCCGGCATGGGAGCCGGCCTACGTCGACCGCATCGAGCGCCTGGTGATGCAGGAGCGCAACCACGCCTGCATCATTATGTGGTCGATGGGCAACGAGAGCGGCTATGGCTGCAACATCCGCGCGATGTACGCCAAGGCTCACGAGCTCGATGGTTGCCCGGTCCATTACGAGGAGGACCGCAACGCCGATACCGTCGACGTCATTTCCACCATGTACTCCCGTGTGTCGCAGATGAACGACTTTGGCGAGCATCCGTCCCCCAAGCCGCGCATCAACTGCGAGTACGGTCACTCCATGGGCAATGGCCCCGGAGGCCTGTCCGAGTACCAGGAGGTCTTCGATCGCTGGGATTGCATCCAAGGCCAGTTTATCTGGGAATGGTGCGACCACGGTTTGGCTGCTGTGACCGAGGACGGCGTTGCCTACGATATGTATGGTGGCGACAACGGCGATTACCCCAACAACAGCAACTTCTGCATCGATGGCATGGTGTTCCCTTGGCAGCAGCCGAGTCCGGGCCTCACTGAGTATGGCCAGGTCATCTGCCCGGTTCGCATGGCTTATGACGCCGAGGCAGGCGAGCTGACCGTCACCAACAAGCGTTGGTTTACCACCCTCGAGGATGTCTGCCTGTCGGCCGAGACCCTGGTGGACGGCGACGTTGTGTGCCGCAAGACGCTCATGCCCGGTGCGGTTGCCCCCGGCGAGTCCGTCCAGCTGCCGCTGGTGATTCGCGAGGCCGCGGTAGGCGAGACCCTGCTGACCGTGCGCGCCTACACCATGGCCGCTCACGTCTGGTGCGAGCCGATGTTCCAGTTGGGCGCTAGCCAGTTTGCCATCGCCAACCATCCGGCGCCGGCCATCGCCGCCCCCGTTCGTCCTGAGCTTACGGTCGAGGAGACCGAGCAGGAGATTCGCATTCACTCCCTCAACGGCGAGCTGACCTTCAGCAAGGTCAACGGTACCGTGAGCGAGTGGAAGGCATCCGGCCGCGACGTCATGGCCTCTGGTCCCCAGGTTGGTTTTTGGCATCCGCTCGTCGATAACCACGCCCAGGAGTACGACTCCCTGTGGAAGGACAACTTCATCGATGTGATGCAGACGTCTACCCGCAAGGTTTCTTGGAGGCAGGACGGCAATGCGGTCGTCGTTGCCGTGAGCCAGCGTATCGCTCCTCCCGTCCGCGCGTTCGGCATGCGCGTCGAGCTCGTCTACACCGTGCTTCCGAGCGGTCGCGTCGACCTCAAGGTTTCCGGCGAGCCCTACGGTGACTATTCGGACATCATCCCGCGCATCGGTATCTCCTTCGAGGTCCCCGGTTGCGATCGCGCCGTCGAGTGGTATGGCCACGGCCCGGGCGAGAACTATCCGGACTCGCTGCGCGCCAACCCGGTCGGTCATTACCGCACCACGGTCGACGATATGTTCACGCCCTACGTTATGCCTCAGGACTGCGCCAACCGCGAGGGTACCCGCTGGGTCGCCCTGCGCTCTGGCCATGGCGACGGCGTGCTGGTGACCCGTCCGGCTGACGCCGCCTCCAACCCGTTCTCATTCTCGGCATGGCCCTATAGCTGCGAGGCCATCGATAACGCCAAGCACGTCTACGACCTTGTCAAGGGCGACACGGTCACGGTCAACATCAACGACCAGTTGCTCGGCCTTGGCTCGAACTCTTGGGGTTCCGAGGTGCTCGATTCCTATCGCACCCGTTTTGAGAGCTTCAGCTTTGAGGTGTCCCTGCGACCGCTGACGTCTGCCGATCTGGCTCAGGCGCTGGCACCCATTAAGGAGGCATAAGCCATGCATGTCTTTAACTCGCGCGCCGATTTCGACGCTCAGATGAAGTCCGTCAAGAAGTGGATGCGCACCGGCCAGGCGCTCGATGGCGTTGCCGACCTACAGCACGACGTGGCTTACTCCATCGGCGACTCGTTGGTGTACTGGTGGGTCTATGCCCGCGAGGCCGCAACCGCCGACCTGGTCGGTCACCGTCGCTACCATGCCGTGCTCGCTCCGCTCGACGGCGACCTGACCGTCGAGGTTGCCCCCAAGGCAGGCCTCACCTGCACCCGCGCTTACAGCGATATCGATGATCGCGAGCGCTTTGAGGGGGCGGGGGAGACCGTGACGATTCCCGCCGGCGGCGTTGCCGTCGTCGAAATTGACGAGGCCTACCGTGTCGTGGCCGATGCCGCGGATCCCCGCGTCGTGGTACTGCACGTGACGGTCGAAGGTTATTCCTTCCCCAACAAGTAGTATTCGTCCGTTTGGGCGTTTGCTTCGCACCGTTAAGGGGGATGGCTTTGTTGACTCCCTTTTCCCCATTCCCCTTAGCAGGTGCGCCGTCCGTGTTTGCACTTGCAGCTCGGACGGGTTTAGATGACATTTAATAGATGATTGGGAGGGCTTATGAGCTCTGAAAAACGAGGAACGATCGGTTCGTTCGCTCTGCTGGGCATGACGGTCGCCGCCGTGTTCGGTATCAAGAACATCATCAACAACAACGCGGCCATCGGCTTGGCAGCTGCGCCGTCGTTCTTCTTCGCCACACTTTTGTACTTTGTCCCCTATACCCTGGTTACCGCCGAGTTCGTCGGCCTTAACAAGGACTCCGAGTCCGGCGTGTACGCATGGGTTAAGACCTCGATGGGTGGCCGCTGGGCGTTCCTGACGGCATTTAGCTACTGGTTCGTTAACCTGTTCTACTTTGCGTCCGTCTTGCCCAACGTCATCATCTACGCGAGCTACGTGTTCTTTGGTGCCAATGCCGAGCTTTCGCAGCTGTGGATCACCATTATCGAGATCGTCGTCTTTGCTATCGCCACGTGGGTTTCGACCAAGGGCGCTAAGTGGATCGGCTCTATTTCCTCCTTCGGCTCGACCGCGGCTCTCGGTCTGACTGCCGTGTTCATCTTGCTGTCCCTGGCTGCTGCCTTTGGCGGCGTCGAGTTCGCTACGGCTCCTACTCCCGCCAACATGGCTCCCGACATGAGCAACTTCGCCACTATGTGGGGCTTCTTCGGTACGCTTGCCTGGATCATCCAGGGCGTTGGCGGCGCTGAGTCTGTCGGCGTGTTCCTTAACGACCTTAAGGGTGGCGTCAAGGCCTTCGTGCGCACCGTCGTTATCGCCGGCCTGACCATCGGCCTTCTGTATGCAGGCGCTTCGCTGCTGGTTAACCTGTTCATCCCCGAGGGCAGCGTTGCCATCTCCACCGGCATCTTCGACGTGTTCGGCGCTGTCTTTGCCCACTTTGGCATTCCTATGGAAGTGTCCACGCGCGTCATCGGCTTGATCCTTCTCGCCGCTACGCTGGGTTCCCTCATGATGTGGACCTCCGCTCCCATCAAGGTCTTCTTCACCGAGATCCCCAAGGGCGTCTTTGGTAGCAAGATCGTCGAGCTCAACGAGCACGGCATTCCTGCCCGCGCTGCCTGGCTGCAGTTCGCCATCGTCGTCCCCATCCTGATCATCCCGGCCCTGGGCTCCGGTAACCTCGACGACCTGCTCATGATCGTCACCAACATGACGGCTGCCACCGCTCTGCTCCCGCCGCTGCTGATCCTGCTTGCCTACTTTATGCTGCGCAAGAACTTCGATGCTGCTCCCCGTGGCTTCCGCATGGGCTCGCGCGGCTTTGGCCTGGTCGTTGCCGCATTCCTGCTTGTGGTCTTCTGCTTCGTGCTTATCTGCGGCACCATTCCGCTCGATCAGCCGCTGTGGCTGACGCTGGTCTACAACGTTGGCGGTGTGGTTGTCTTCCTGGGCCTTGCCGTGATGTGGTACAACCGCTATATCAACCGTCTGCGCGAGACCGATCCCGAGGCCGCCGAGAGCGAGCTGCGCCCCTCCGTCCTCGACATGATGGAGTAGCGGCTAGGATTAATCTACGGCTGTGGAATAAATCGATTCCCTTTCCTAAGGAGGGGCCTTACGAGGCCCCTCCTTTTGTGTTTTGGGGCATGGTTTTGGCCCCTGTGTTCAAAAAATGCCAAATATGAGTACTGTTGCAAAAGAGGTGGCATATTTTTCGGCCTTTCCTGAGCGAAAATGGGCTTAAAATCAATTTATCTAACCCCCCTTTAAAGGGCGTTTGACGGCTTTCAACCTCTTCGAATCGCTCAAAGTAGGCAACTAGCTCTCGATTTTGCTGCTACTAAATTTGTGACAGTACTCATATTTGCCACTTTTTGACCACGGGGTATCCGGAGGGGCCCTCGATAAGCATCTAACGCTACAATAACTACCACGTGGCTGGGTTTGCCGGCCGAATGTGTGATGTCGTGGGAGGGGACATGGTCGAGTTTACAAAGACGATTAAAGATCCGTTGGGACTACACGCCCGCCCGGTTGCGCTGCTCTATGACATCATTGCCAAGCACCGTAGCGACGTGTCGGTCAGCATCGGCGACCGCCATACCGGCGGTCGCGATGTTATGGGCCTCATGGCTCTCTACGGCGAGTGCGGCGAGGATATCGTGTTCCGCGTTTCGGGTGTGGATGAGGCCTCGTGCGTTACGTCGATTAGAAACCTCTCGCTTTAAGCGTGATAGGGCGCGGTAAAGGATGGTCCTTTGCCGCGCCTTTTTGTTTCGTATAGGAAACTTTTTCGAAAACTGAATAGAGACCCTTTCCAAAAAGTTAACCACGTGCTAGTTTACTAAAGCGAACATAGACGTGGTTAACTTTTATCGCGTCGATGTTGAGGACGAACTGACGTTAGGAGCCACTCATGTCTTGCGGACCGCAGATGCCGGCCATGCCGCTTTCGATGGTAAAAGCGGGCGAAACCGTGCGCGTGTCTCGTGTAAAGGGCAATGAGGACATGAAACACCACCTCAAGGACCTCGGCTTTGTCGAGGGCAACGAAATCCACG
Organism: uncultured Collinsella sp.; assembly: GCA_958413895.1. GTDB lineage: Bacteria > Actinomycetota > Coriobacteriia > Coriobacteriales > Coriobacteriaceae > Collinsella. Next base: position 75,913 of record CATYVQ010000008.1, on the reverse strand, counting down.
TGGTGAGCTCGAGTGGTGCCAATATCATCGTCACGGTGCTGGGCGCACGCTTTGGCATCGATTCCAAGGTTGCCATGCACATCATGACCGTCGGTTAGTCTGTAGCATTTCATAAAAACCGAAAGGGGGACAAGAGGATGAAGACGTTGGGTGACGTTAAGGTGGGCGAGAGCTCCACCATCGTCAAGCTTCACGGTGAGGGTGCGCTTCGCCGCCACCTTATGGACCTGGGGCTCATCAAGGGCACTTCGTTCAAGGTCGTGAAGGTTGCACCGCTCGGTGATCCGGTCGAGATCAACGTGCGCGGCTACGAGCTTTCCATCCGCAAGGAGGAGGCGGCCGTCGTCGAGGTCCAGTAAGGGCTCGCGACGTATATTTCTGCAGATAAAGTTAGGTTTTTCTAACTTAATGCAGCATCTTTGAAGCACATTATCCAGCCTGCGCGGAGAAAGCAGCGCAGGCACACAAGGAAGAAGGATTGAATGGCGGATTCTCAGATCCATGTCGCGCTGGCGGGTAACCCCAACTGCGGCAAGACCACGCTTTTCAACCTGATCACCGGCGCCAACGGCTACGTTGGCAACTGGCCCGGCGTCACGGTTGAGAAAAAGGAGGCCAAGCTCCTAAGCGACAAGAACGTTACCATCACGGACCTCCCCGGCATCTACTCGCTTTCCCCCTACAGCCCCGAGGAGCAATGCTCGCGCGATTACCTTATGAGCGGCGAGCCCGATGTCGTCGTCCAGGTTGTCGACGCCACCAACCTCGAGCGCAACCTGTACCTGGCGCTTCAGGTTATCGAGACCGGCCTGCCCGTGGTCGTCGCCCTCAACATGGCCGACTTGGTCGAGAAGAACGGCGACAAGATCGACACGGACAAGCTCTCCAAGAAGCTCGGCTGCCCGGTTATGATGATCTCCGCTCTTAAGAACAAGGGCATCAAGGAGCTCTTCGAGCAGGTCAAGAAGTCCGCAGCTTCCAAGGGCCAGGTGCCGGAGCACAAGTTCGATTCCTCCATCGAGGACGTTCTTGACCACATCGAAAACAATCTGCCTGCGAGCGTTCCCGCTAACAAGCGCCGCTATTACGCCGTCAAGCTGTTCGAACGTGATGCGGACGCCTGCAAGCTCATCAACCTCACCAAGGAGAAGGCCGCTCGCGTCGAAGAGCTGGTCGCTCAGTGCGAGCAGGACTGCGACGATGACGCCGAGTCCATCATCACCGGTGAGCGCTACGGCGTGATCGCACACATCATCGACGAGTGCCTCACCAAGGCCCCGGCCAAGATGAGCACCTCCGAGAAGATCGACCGTGTGGTTACCAACCGTATCCTGGGCCTGCCGATCTTTGTGGTCATCATGTTCTGCGTGTACTACATCGCCGTTTCCACCCTGGGCGGAACGGTGACCGACTTCACCAACGATCAGCTCTTTGGCACCGACGGTTGGTATGTGCTCGGTCAGGGCCGCGATGCTTACGATGAGGCTGTCGAGGCCGCGGGTGACGACGCCGACTCGGTCGACCCGGCGCAGTACGGCCCCTATGTCCCGGGTATCACCACCATGGTCCACGACGCACTTGTGGCGGGTGGCACCGAGGACGGTGGCCTGGTCGATTCGCTCGTCTGTGACGGTATCGTCGGCGGCCTGGGCGCCATCTTCGGCTTTGTGCCGCAGATGTTCCTGCTGTTCGTCATGCTGTCCTTCCTGGAGGACTGCGGCTACATGGCCCGCGTCGCCTTCATCATGGACCGCGTGTTCCGCCGCTTCGGCCTGTCCGGTAAGTCCTTCATCCCCATGCTCGTGTCCTCGGGCTGCGGCGTCCCCGGCGTCATGGCCACCAAGACCATCGAGAACGAGAAGGACCGCCGCATGACGGTCATGACCACCACGTTCATCCCCTGCGGCGCCAAGCTGCCGATTATCGCCCTGCTCATGGGTTCCATCATCGGCGATTCTTCCACCACCGCCGCGTGGATCAGCCCGCTCTTCTACTTCCTGGGCGTCTTTGCCGTCATCGCCTCGGGCCTCATGCTCAAAAAGACCAAGCTCTTCGCCGGTCGCCCGACGCCGTTCGTTATGGAGCTTCCCGCCTACCACTTCCCGGCGATCCGCTCTTGGGCGCTGCACGTGTGGGAGCGCTGCTGGGCCTTTATCAAGAAGGCCGGCACGGTCATCTTCGCGTCCACTGTCGTGGTTTGGTTCCTGTCCAACTTTGGTAGCTACAATGGTTCCTTTGGCTTCCTGCCTGCGATGGACGGCATCCCCGAGGAGTTTATGGACTACTCCGTGCTCGCCATGCTGGGCAACCTGGTCGCTTGGATCTTCGCCCCGCTCGGCTTTAGCACCTGGCAGGCAACCGCGCTGACCGTCTCTGGCCTCGTCGCCAAGGAGAACGTCGTCGCCACCGCCGGCTCGCTGCTGTCCGTCGCCGACGCGGGCGAGACCGACCCGAGCCTGTGGACCGCGTTTGCCGGCATGTTCCCCACCATGGGCGCTTGCGTCGCCTTTGGCGCGTTCAACCTGCTGTGCGCTCCGTGCTTTGCCGCCATTGGCACCATCCGCAACCAGATGGACTCTGGCAAGTGGACCGCGATTGCCATCGGCTACGAGTGCGCCTTCGCTTGGGTCATTGGCCTGTTCATCAACCAGTTCTACAACCTGCTTGTTCTTGGACAGTTTGGTATCTGGACGATTGTGGCCATCGTGCTGCTGGTTGCGATGCTCTTCCAGATCTTCCGTCCCATGCCCAAGCACGCTTGGACCGACGAGGACGAGACCAACACTGCTTCCGCTGCAGTTTCCGCCTAAGTCCGAATAAGGATCAACCCCTTTCCACGAGCCCGGGTGTCTCAGTGACACTCGGGCTTTTTGGTAGGGGAGATGTGGCGTTTCCGCAGATAAAACCGACCAAAATAAACCTGTCCCTTTTTGGTAGGTGGAGAATGGGGTAAAGTAAGTGGTGGTTAACTAGAGGAGGCTTGCTATGGCACCTATCGATATTGTTGTACTGGCTGTTATCGGTATTGCGTTTGTCGCCGTGTGCGTGCGCATCTACCGCAAGGGCACCTGCGCCGACTGCGCTCAGGGTGGCGTTTGCACCGGGCATTGCTCCAACAAAAAGACGTGCGCCGCACTTAAGGGCGTGGACAAAATCGCCGAAGACTTGGGCCGCGGTATCAAATAAGGTCCGGACATCCAAGCGCTCCGCGGGCATCCGTTCGCGGGGCGCTTTGTGCATTTGAGGGAGAGCACGGCGAGTCGAAGAGTATTTTTGGGGTATCGTTAACTGGACTATTAATTGGCAACTTATCTATAACGGAGTAACCGCATGAGCGCTCGCGTAACCATGAAGGACATAGCCGCCGAGCTTGGCGTTTCCATCAATACCGTGCACAAGGCTCTGACGGGAAAGGCCGGCGTGAGCGAATCCGTGCGCGCCAAGGTGAACGCTAAGGCCGAGGCCATGGGCTATCACCGCAACACAAGTGCCTCAAGCCTGCGCCGCAAGGATATCAATCTGGTGTTTTGCCTGCCCCGCGCATCGCGCGAGGGAGCGTACTTTTTCCGTTACCTGTGGGAAGGCTGCAATCGCTTTGAACAGGAGGTCATCGACCGGGGCATTACGGTTGAGCGCGTTGAATTTGGCGTGGGCGGCTACGCTGATGCACTCGAGCAAATCGACGAGCGTCTGCAGGTGGGCGAGAAGATTGATGGCTTGCTCGCCTATGCGCCGGGCGACGATCGTGCGACTGAGCTTTTGGGGCAGATCGCCGAGGCGGGCGTGACGATTGAGCTTGTCGACGGCGACCGTCCGCATTTGAATCGTTTGGGTGCGAGCTCGGCCGATTATTCGACGGCAGGCAGCCTTATGGCCGAGCAGGCGGCAAACCTGGTCCATGCTTCTGGGGCCGACGCCCGCGTGCTCCTTTTGACAGGCGACCCATATACCGATTCGCACTATCTAACCGCCCGCGCCTTCCACAATTACCTGCGCGAACGTGATATTCCATGGCAGGTTGAGGATCTTGCAGGTGCCCATGCGCAAGTCAAACAACTCGAGCATGAGCTCGAAAAGCGCTTGAGTGCGCCGGACGCCCCCGAACTTATCTGTAGCGTTTTTGCCGTTGGTTCCGAAGTGGTTGCCGACGCGCTCGTCTCGACCGGCAAGGCCGGTCAGGTCATGGTGATCGGCAACGACCTGTTTCCCGAAAGTGCTCTGGCCTTGCGCCGCGGTATCTTTACCAATATTGTCTATAAGGACCCGACGAGCCTGGCGTATCGCGGCGCTAAGACGCTGGGCGATTATCTGCTGTGGGGAAGGACCCCGACGGTGCCCGTCCAGAAGGGTGCCGTCGAGATGGTATTTGCCAGCAATGTCGACCGCTACTGCGAACTTGCGGGTATTTAGCCGATTGAGCAGGTACCCCCTCTTGCGACGTGCATTTTTGGGAGTATTCAGCATTGGCATGCCCTGAATGAGGTGCAGAACGACTGTTTTAAGTGCCCCCGATGGCGTAATTTGCCATCGGGGGCACTTTTTATGCCGATCGGGCGCTATCTGCGTTCCAAATAGGACGCTGAGGATGGCGCACGGCGCGCTCCAATGCTGAATACTCCCAAAAATGTACGTCGGGACATGACCCACCTGAGCAAAAGCGCTCAAGTTCGGTGTTCGGGGACGCCAACCGGTCCGCAATGCATGCAAGTCACAGCTCCGGCAACCGTTGAACGGGCAAAACCTACCGTTCACCCCATGGTTGTTAGGTGAACGTTCACCTTTTGAGTCGTAATGGATTAGTATGGTGAACGTTCACCTAGAGGATGACGAGCGTATTGTGCGCCCGCTCCGCAAACAAAGGGGTTGTTTGATGAAAAACTTCATGGACGATCAGGATTTCCTGCTGAGCACCAAGACCGGCGAGGAGCTGTTCCACAACTTTGCCGAGGGCATGCCCATCGTCGACTATCACTGCCACATTTCTCCTAAGGAGATTTGGGAGGACAAGCGTTTCGAGAACATCACCGAGGTTTGGCTGGGCGGCGACCACTACAAGTGGCGCCTGATGCGTGCCAACGGCGTCGACGAGCGTTTTATCACTGGCGACGCCCCTGCTCGCGAGAAGTTCCAAAAGTGGGCCGAGACCCTGGGTCGCTGCGTTGGCAACCCCGTCTTTGAGTGGAGCCACCTGGAGCTTAAGCGCTACTTTGGCTACGAGGGCGTCCTCAACGGCAAGACTGCCCAGGAGGTCTGGGACCTTGCCAACGCCAAGCTCGCCGAGGCCAGTTTCACCTGCCGCAACCTGATCAAGCAGTCCAACGTCCGCATGATCTGCACTACCGACGACCCCGCCGACAGCTTTGAGTGGCACAAGAAGATTGCCGCCGACGACAGCTTTGACGTTCAGGTCGTTCCCGCCATGCGCCCCGATGCCGCTTTGCGCATCGAGCGCGGCCAGGAGTTTGCCGACTACTGCAAGCACCTTTCCGAGGTTGCCGGCGTCGAGGTCAGCGACTTTGAGGGCATGAAGGCTGCCATTTCCAAGCGCTACGACGTTGCTCACGAGCTGGGCTGCCGCGCCTCCGACCACGCACTCGACTACGTTATGTACGTCCCGGCTACCGCCGACGAGATCGAGGCTATCTTTGCCAAGGGTCTGGCTGCCGAGCCGCTTACCGAGGAAGAGGTCCTCAAGTACAAGACTGCCTTTATGCAGTTCGTTGCCGGCGAGTATGTCCGTCTGGGCTGGGCCATGCAGCTGCACTTTGGCTGCAAGCGCGACAACAACCGCGCCATGTTTGCCAAGCTCGGTCCCGATACCGGCTACGATTGCATCTCCAACTACACGCCGTCCGACCAGCTTGCCGATTTCCTCAACTCCATTCAGGAGACCTGCGGCCTGCCCAAGACCATTCTGTACAGCCTGAACCCCATCGATAACACCATGATCGATACCGTCATGGGCTGCTTCCAGGAGGCTCCGACCGCCGGTAAGATCCAGAACGGCTCCGCCTGGTGGTTCAACGACAACGAGGTCGGCATGCGCGAGCAACTCACGGCTCTGGCTAACGAGGGCGTCCTGGGCAACTTTGTGGGCATGCTTACCGACTCCCGCTCTTTCCTGTCCTATCCGCGCCACGAGTACTTCCGTCGCGTGCTGTGCAGCGTGATCGGCGAGTGGGTCGAGCAGGGCAAGTACCCGGCCGACATGGAGCTGCTGGGCAGTATCGTGCGCGACATCAGCTACAACAACGCGGTCCGCTACTTTGGCTTTGATTTGGACACCGTCGAGGCATAAGCCTGCATCGAATCACATCGAACTCGGGAGCGCCGTTGCCACACGCGGCGCCCCCGTTTTGCTTGCACGCTAACAGCTATCTAAGGAGAGACACAGATGGAGAACATCAGCTACGATGCGCTCGAGAAGATCGGCTACAAGGGCTATTTGCTGCCCAAGGATGCTCCCGAGAAGGTTCTGCAGTTTGGCGAGGGCAATTTCCTGCGCGCCTTCGTCGACCGTTTCTTTGACATGGGCAACGAGGCCACCGGCTGGAACGGCAAGGTCGTCATGGTGCAGCCCATCAACGGTGCCTTTGGCTTTGCCGACGGTATCAATGCCCAGGACGACCTGTACACCGTGCTGGTGCGCGGCAAGGAGAACGGCAACACGGTTGACGAGTCCCGCGTGATCAGCGCCTGCAGCCGCTGCCTTAACCCGTATCGTGAGGACGACTACCGCGCCATGATGGAGGTCGCCGTCTCCGACGACCTAGAGATCATCGTCTCCAACACCACCGAGGCCGGTATCGCCTATGACCCGTCCTGCAAGGCCGACGACATGCCACCCGCGAGCTTCCCCGCCAAGCTTGCCCAGGTGCTCCACACCCGCTGGGCTGCCGGTAAGCCGGGCGTCATCGTCCTCGCCTGCGAGCTCATCGATCACAACGGCGAGGAGTTGCTGCGCATCATGAACCAGTATGTGAGCGACTGGGGCTGGGAGGACGAGTTTGCGCAGTGGATGGCTAACGACTGCACCGTCTGCACCACGCTCGTCGACACCATCGTCCCCGGCCGCATCCGCGATCCTAAGGAGGCCGCGGCGGTTGCCGAGCGTCTGGGCTACGAGGATCCCTTCCTGGCCGTGCGCGAGCCCTTCCAGATGTGGGGCATCCAGGGCGACGAGTCGCTTGCCGAGAAGCTTCCCTTTGTGAAGGCTGGTCTTCCGGGTGTCTTTGTGACTCCCGACGTCACCCCGTACAAAAAGCGCAAGGTCCGCATCCTCAACGGTGCCCATACCGCCTTCGTTCCGGGTTCCTGGGTTGCCGGCTTTGATATCGTGCGCGACTGCATGCATGACGAGACCATTCGCGGCTTCATGAACACCATGCTCTACGACGAGGTCATTCCGACGCTTGCCGCCGACTTGGATGTCGAGGACTGCAAGGCCTTTGCCGCCGCCGTCGAAAACCGCTTCGACAACCCGTTTATTGATCATGCGCTGCTCTCCATCTGCCTCAACTCCACGGCTAAGTGGCGCGCTCGTGACCTGCCCACGCTCAAGGACTACGTTGCCGAGACCGGCAACCTGCCCAAGTGCCTGGCGACGAGCCTCGCTACGCTCATCTCCTTCTACACGCAGGAGCTCGTGTCCCGCGAGGGCGACGGCCTGCACCTGCGTCGCTCCGACGGCACCGAGTACACCGCTCAGGACGACGCCTTCGTGCTCGACTTCTACGCCGCCCATGCCGGCGCCGACGATGCCCAGCTGGTGCACGACGTGCTCACCAACGAGCAGATGTGGGGCGAGGACCTTACGCAGATCGCAGGTCTTGAGGAGTTTGTCGTCAGCGCGCTCGCTGTCGTGCGTGCCGAGGGCGCCAAGCAGGCCTTCGCCAACGCTCAGGCGTAAATTTCCGGCGCAGACGCGGGCGCGGGACGGCGTGCCCGCGTCTCGACTTCTGCTCAACCTGTAGGGTTAGGACCATTTGTAATGAATACTATCCAGATCAATCCGGCCGATAACGTGATCGTTGCGCTGTCGCCGCTTGCCAAGGGCACTGCCGTCGCGGTTCCCGGGGTGGGCGAGGTCGTGGCCGCAGAGGATATTCCGCAAGGCCACAAGATGGCTGTGCGCTCGATTGCCGCCGGCGAGGACGTCATTAAGTACGGCCTTCCTATCGGTCATGTGACGGGCGATGTCCAGCCCGGTCAGTGGCTCCACACGCACAATGTGAAGACCAACCTTTCGGGCGAGGTCGAGTATACCTACAACCCCACACATCCGGTCGTTGAGCCGGTTGAGCCCGAGACCTTTATGGGGTTCCGCCGCGCCGACGGTCGTGCCGCGACGCGCAACGAGCTGTGGATCATCCCCACGGTCGGCTGTGTCAACGAAGTCGCCCGTGCCATGTGCGAGCAGGCCCAGGATCTGGTCGATGGCTCGCTGGAGGGCGTCTACTACTTCCCGCATCCGTTCGGTTGCTCGCAGACCGGCGCCGACCATGCCCAGACCCGTCGTCTGCTGGTGGCACTGTCGCGTCACGCAAATGCCGCGGGCGTGCTGTTCCTGTCGCTCGGTTGCGAGAACTGCACGCATCAGCAGGTGCTCGACGAGCTCGGTGACTTCGATCACGAGCGCGTTCGTTTTCTCACCTGCCAGGATGTAGCCGACGAGCAAATCGAGGGCCACAAGATTCTGGCCGAGCTGGCAGACCTGGCAAAGCAGTCCAAGCGCGAGCCCATTCCGGCCTCCGAGCTGGTCATTGGTCTTAAGTGTGGCGGCTCCGACGGTCTTTCGGGCATTACCGCCAACCCCACGATCGGTCGCGTGAGCGATATGGTCGTCGCCCGTGGCGGCACGTCGGTGCTTACCGAGGTGCCCGAGATGTTTGGCGCGGAGAGCATCCTGCTCGACCGTTGCGAGAACGAGCAGGTCTTTAACGCTGCCTCCGACATGCTCAATGGATTTAAGGACTACTTTATTAGCCACGGCGAGGTCGTTTATGAGAACCCGAGTCCCGGCAACAAGGACGGCGGTATTACCACGCTCGAGGACAAGAGCTGCGGCTGCGTGCAAAAGGGCGGATCTGCCCCCATCGTCGACGTGCTGCCGTATGCCGGCCAGGCAAATAAACACGGCCTGAACATGCTGTGCGGTCCGGGCAACGACATGGTATCCACCACGGCGTTGACGGCTGCCGGCTGCCACGTGATTCTGTTCTCGACCGGCCGCGGCACACCGTTTGGCGCGCCGGCGCCTACCCTCAAGGTGTTCACCAATCAGCGTTTGTGCGACCACAAGGCCAACTGGATGGACTTTAACGCTGGCGTGATTGCCACGGGTGAGCGCACGCTCGACGAGGCTGCCCACGATCTGTACCAGCTGGTGCTGGAGACGGCGAGCGGTAAGCTCACGAGTGCTGAGCGCCGTGGCTGTCACGAGATCAGTATCTGGAAGGACGGCGTCTGCTTGTAGCGGCAAGTGCGCCCAAGCATAGCGAGATGTCATCGGCCCCATCGGGAGTGTTCCCGGCGGGGCCTTTTCGTTTCATGGTTAAGTGAATATGTTGGTATGTCTGATAAACGTTCACCTATCTCATGGCTGTCCAGCATGGCACCTTTACCAGCAGAAAATAGGTGTGAGGATCTCAATTGTGTCCGTTCAGCGGTAAAAATCGACCGTTCAAGGATATTATTCAAGTGAACGTTCACCTGTCGTAAGCAATCGCGCATAATCTAACTAAACGTTCACCCTGAACGCTGGGCAGACAGATGTCAGTGTGGACTCAACTGTCTTGTTACAAGACAATCGAGAAAAGAGAGGGAGCTCGATGACTAATAAGATCGGAAAAAAGCGTAAGATCACATTCTGGACGCGCTTGGGCTTTGGTATGGGCGGTATGCTCAATTCCGGTGCCCTGACCTTTACGCACAGCTACATGGTGCTGTTCCTGTCCACGGAGTGTGGCCTGTCCGCAGGCGAGGCTGCACTGATCAGCTCGTTTGCCATCTATGTCAACGCCATTCTTTGCCCGCTGATGGGCTTTGTGGCCGATAACTTCTATGCCACCAAGATTGGCCGCATCTTTGGTCGTCGTCGTTTCTGGATCTTGCTGGCCATCCCGATGATGATCGCCGAGCCGCTCATCTTCGTGGCTACGCCGTTTGGCTTCCCGTACTACTTTGTGCTGTACCTGATCTACAACGTCGCGTACACGTTCTGCACCGCCAACCTGTCGCCGCTTACCATCGAGATGACCGACGACTTTAAGGAGCGTACGTACCTTACCGGCTACAAGCATCTCTTTGGTAACGCCGCCGGCTTCCTGATGGCAGCACTCGTCGGCTTTGGCTTTGGCACCTTCGGCGAGACCAACCCGTTTAGCTACTTCATCATCGCTACGATCAACGCTTCGGTCATGGCAATCTCGCTGCTCTGCGTGTACCTGTCCACGTGGGAGCACACCCCCGAGGAGGTCGCTCAGGAGAAGATCGAGAGCGTCGGCGAGGGCATCAAGAAGTTCTTCATCGACGTTATCTCCACCTTCCGCAACAAGTCCTTCCGCAAGGTCCTGTATGCACAGGTCTCCACGAAGCTTGCTGCTGCCTGCTGGTCTGCCTGCCTGTCCTTCTTCATCGTCTACTGCCTGCAGATTCCTAAGTCCTACGAGTCCGTGATGGAGATGCCTGGCAAGGTCGTCGCTATCGTCTGCACCGCCATCTGGGTCGCCCTCATGGCCAAGAAGGGCTTCCACAAGTCTTGGTACCTCGCAAATGCCGGTTGCGCTGCGTGCATCATTGCCTACAACTACTTCGCCTTTGGTCAGATCAACGGCACCTCCACGGTCGCCATCGCCATGATCGCCTACCCCATCATCTTCGCCATCTGGAAGTTCTTCTACGTCGGCTTCCAGTACCTGCCCGATGTTCTGCTCAACTACACCCCCGATGTCGATGAACTCATCACCCTGCGTCGTCGCGAGGGCATCTACAGCTCCGCGCAGCAGCTCTGCCAGCAGATCGCCCAGGCTATCGCCGTCAACGTGTGGGCTATCGTCCTTGCTGCCTCCGGCTTCATTCAGACCGCCGGCAATAGCGACGCCGTGACCCAGCCCGCTACCGTGCCTCTGTATATCTGCGGCTACATGATCATCGGCTGCGCCGGCTTCTTCCTGCTTGCGGCCGTCCTTGCCCGCGGCATCAAGATCGACAAGGAGCAGTGCGACATCCTTTGCGACGAGATTCACCGCGTCAAGGAGGGTGGCAAGATGGCCGACGTCAAGCCCGAGGTCAAGGCGCTTTGCGAGGAGCTCTCCGGCTTTAAGTACGAGGACTGCTTTGCCCACAACAACGTTGGCTTCCAGGACGGTAGCGTAACCCCCGCCGAGTAAGGCCGACATATCGTCCAAATCACAGGGCCGTGCCACCGGAATTCCGCCGGCAGGCACGGCCCTTTTTTAACAGCGTACAATTTGCCTTTAGAGCATCTTTTTGAGGGAGAAATCCATGGAGACGAACGTTATCTGGCGCAACGCCCGCGCGGCCGTGATCGAGCTTGACGACGGCGGCTACTTTACCTGTGCCGATACGTGGGAGATCTTTGTCAACGACGAGCCCGCCGGTACCACGAATACGGTCGAGACCTATGTCGACGGCCTGATCCCCGGCAAGCGCAACCTGGTTCGTTTTGTTTGTGGCGAGCGTGAGCTGAGCGTAGGTGTCACCACGCCGGCTGAGCCCTTTACCATCAACGTTCGCGACTGTGGCGCCAAGGGCGATGCCGAGCACGACGACACCACCAACATCCAGGCTGCCATCATGGCCTGCCCCAAGGGCGGGCGCGTGCTGATCCCCGCCGGTAGTTATCGCATCAAGTCCCTCTTCCTTAAGAGCAATATCAACATCGAGCTCGCCGAGGGAGCGGTGCTGTTGGCCCGTCACGATCGCGCGGCGCTTGCCTACATTCCGGGCACGGTCACAGGCGACGAGGGCGCCGGGCATGCCGGCACCGATATGCTGCCCCTGGGCCGCTGGGAGGGCGAGAGTTTCTCGACCTACTGCTCTACCTTTACGGGTCTGAGCGTGCACGACGTGTGCATCTATGGTCGTGGTGCCATCGACGGTCAGACCGATTTTGCCGAGGACAACTGGTGGAACAAGGACTTTAAGAACATCTTTCGCCCGGAGGAGGGCCGCGAGGTCGCCCGCCCGCGCATGATTTTCCTGTCCGAGTGCCAAAACGTGAGCTTGGCCGGCTTCACCGTCCGCAACAGCCCGGCGTGGAACATCCACCCCATCCTGTGCGAGCACGTCGATGCGCTCTGCCTGTCCATCGAGGGCCCCAAGAACTCCCACAACACCGACGGTTTCGATCCCGAGAGCTGCGGCTTTGTCCGCATCCTTGGCTGTCAGTTCTCGGTGGGCGACGACTGCATCGCCATCAAGAGCGGCAAGCTGGGCATTGAGCCCGAGCTTCGTCCCGCCACGCACGACGTGCTGATCTCTCACTGCTACATGCACGATGGTCACGGCGCCGTGGTCCTGGGTTCAGAGGCTGCCGGCGGCATCAAGGACCTTACCGTGAGCAAGTGCCTCTTTGAGCGCACCGACCGCGGCCTGCGCGTCAAGACCCGCCGCGGGCGCGGCAAGGATGCCGTCAACGAGGGCATTACCTTTGAGCACATTCGCATGGATGAGGTGCTCACGCCCTTCGTGGTCAACTCCTTCTACTTCTGCGACAAGGACGGCAAGACCGATTACGTGCAGTCTCGCGAGACGCTGCCTGTCGACGACCGCACGCCCGGCTTTGGTGCCACGACGTTTTGCGATATCGAGGCCACTAACTGCCACGCGGCCGCTGCCTACATCACGGGCCTGCCCGAGAGTAAAGTAACGCGCCTGACGTTCCAGGATGTCCACGTGACCTTCGCGCCGGATGCCGAGCCCTTTGTCCCGGCCATGGCCTGCGGCGTTGAGCCCATGGTGTGTCAGGGCATCATTGCGCAAAACGTCAAGGTACTCGATCTGCAAAATGTGGTGATCGAGGGCCAGGACGGCGAGGAACTGCAGCTCCAGAACGTCGACAAGGTTGTCCGTTCCTAACTCGGGTTGATGACCAGGGCTGCATTGTCGGATAGATCGGCAATGCAGCCCTTGTGCGATACGGCCGTGTGCGCTGCGCTACGCATCATGGTGAAAGGGAATACATGCTCAATAAAACGATTCCTGTCGGGGTCGATGGCTCGTCTGCCACGATTACGTCTTATGTTTTTGCCCCGACCGAAGATGCTTATGCTTTAAAACCGCTGCCTGCAGTTGTGGTCGTGCCAGGAGGCGGCTACGATCACGTTTCGCCGCGCGAAGGCGAGCCGGTAGCGCTCCGTTTGTTGGCGATGGGCTACCAAGCGTTTGTACTGAACTATTCGGTTGCTCCGGCTGTCTATCCGCTGGCATTGCAAGAACTCGCGCGGGCGGTCGATACCGTCCGAAGCCATGCGGCAGAGTACTGTGTCGATCCTGATCGGATTACGGTCATGGGTTTTTCGGCCGGTGGGCATCTAGTTGGCTTGCTCGGGGCGCTTTGGGACCAACCCTGGCTTGCAGAGTCGATTTCGGCATCGCCTGAGTCGATTCGGCCTGACACACTTTGCTTGGGCTATCCGGTCGTAAGCTCGGGGGCCTATGCTCATCGTGGTTCGTTTGAACACCTAACGGGTGCCGATGGCGCTTTAGCTCAAAAGTTGTCGATCGAGAATATGGTGGGCGATGGCTTCCCCCGTACGTTCTTGTGGCATACCGCCGAGGATGCATCGGTACCAGTTCAAAATAGCCTCCTTCTTGCGCAGGCTCTTGCCGACCACGGGATTGGCTTTAGCCTACATGTCTTTTCGCATGGAAAGCATGGGGCATCGCTCGCCACGGACCAAACGGCATTTAAGGGCTGCGCCGAGCATATTCAGCCACAGGTTCAGGGCTGGCCTGAACAGTTCGTTGCATGGGAGCGTGATGGACGATGAGCGAAAGTATCTATACGCTGCGCGTTTCGAGGGCTGCGGCAGGAGCGTATCCAACGATTTCCGATGCCTTGGCGGCAGCCGATCAGCTCTATCCGGATGCCGAGCAACCGGTGATGATTCGCGTCGAGCCGGGTGAGTACCGCGAGCGGGTCGAGATTCGTCGCCCGCATGTGACGATTGAGGGAGAGACGGCCGATAGCGTGCGTATCATGGGCGGCCTGGGTGCCAAGACGCCTTCGGAGGACGGCTCGGGCGCGGACGGCACGCTCGGCACGTTTAGGACCTATACCGTTTTGGTCGATGCCGACGACGTGCGGCTCGAGAACCTAACGATCGTAAATGATGCCGGCGATGGGCGCGAGGTCGGTCAGGCGATTGCCCTGTATGCCGATGGCGACCGTCTGGTTGTCGATGCCTGCTGCATTAAGGGGCACCAGGACACACTGTTTTTGGGTCCGCTGCCGCCGCATGAGGTCAAACCGGGCGGGTTCATAGGACCCAAACAGTATGCGCCGCGCCGGGTGGGGCGCCAATATTTCCGACGTTGCCGGATCGAGGGCGATGTCGACTTTATCTTTGGCGGCGCGCGTGCCTACTTTGAGGGGTGCGAGATTCGCTCGCTCAACCGCGATATGGATGTCAACGGGTATGTAACGGCAGCCTCCACGCCTAAAGGCGAGCCGTACGGATTTGTGTTTCATGGTTGTTCGTTTACAGCTCCGGATGGCGTGGCGCCGGATTCGGTCTACCTGGGCCGTCCTTGGCGCGAATGGGCGCAAACTGCGCTGATCGATTGCTGGCTGGGGCGACATATCAAGCGCGAAGGCTGGTGGGATTGGAGTAAGCCGGCGGCGCACAGCTGCGCGCAGTATGCTGGCGCAATCCTGCATGGGCCGGCGGGTGATACTACCGACTGGGTGCCGTGGGCAAATAAACTCGATGTGATGGCTGCCGTCGGGTACGCTCGCGAGCAGGTGCTTGCCGGTGGGGATGGCTGGGATCCCGAGGGCGGCGACGGTGATGCGGTTGAGACGGCTGGGCTATCTGCCAATGGCCGCACCGTGCACATCGAGACGTACTGCGAAGACGAGCCTGCGCTGCGTGCCCGGCTGAAGCGCGAGGGACGTTCGGCTGCTTTTACGGGCAAGACTCCTGCAGATTTTGAGGCGTGGAAGATTGCGACCAGGACTCGTCTGTACGATGTTTTGGGCCTTTCGCTTATGGACCGCGTCCCGATTGAGATTCGTGAGCTCAGCCGCGTGCGGGTTGCCGGCGGCATCGTGCGCACCCATGCGATGCTGCAGGTGGAGCGCGACGTTTGGATGCCGTTCTACCTGCTCGAGCCGCAGTCGCCTAAGCTCGATGCGTGCGGCCGCAAGTGTTGCTATATCTGCCCGCATGGCCATCAGGGAGCGGGTGCTGCAAGCGTAGCCGGTGTTGCGGGCGTGCCGGCGGTCGATGATGCCGTGCGTAAGTTCAATTACGACTACGGTCTGCGTTTGGCGCGTATGGGTTACGTGACCGTCTGCCCCGACGCACGCGGTTGGGGATACCGTCGTGACTGGAAGGGCCAGGGCGATGACGAGAACAGCTACCTGCGCGGTACGTGTCTGAATCAAGCACGTATGGCCGAGCCGCTGGGTCTTACGGTTGCGGGCCTCAACGTCTGGGACAACATGCGCTTGATCGATTACTTGGAGGCGCGCGGCGACATTGCCATGGATGACCTGGGTTGCTTTGGTTTTTCGGGTGGCGGCTACATGACGTTGTACCTGGCCGCACTCGACCCGCGTGTGCGCAAGGCGTTTGTCTCGGGCTATCTGTACGGTGTCGACGATTCGCTGCTGCATCTCAATGGCAATTGCAGCTGCAACTACACACCCGGACTTTGGCGCTTACTCGACATGGGCGATATTGCCTCGCTCATCGCGCCGCATCCGCTGCTGGTGCAAAGCTGCGAAGAGGATCATCTGAACGGTTCGCGCGGGCTGAAAAATGTTGACGAGCAGCTCGAGATCGTGCGCGATGCCTACAAGTTGCTGAGCCGCAGAGATGGCCTGCGGCACGAGGTGTGTCCGGGTGAACACCATCTGGGCGTGGCACATCTTGCCGAGGATATCGAATGGCTCGATTCGCACGTTGCGGAATGCGCCCGTGCATAGCCCCTCGGCATGCTGCGAATAAACGGTACGTTCCTGTATGACCGCCGATGGGCGGATGAGGAGAAGATTATGGAAACGAAGAGTTTGAGTGAATCGACCATTTGCTGCTTTGGCGATTCGACCACATGGGGCGATAACGGATGCGGCGCAGGCGGCAACGACATCTCTTGGACTTCGCATCTGGGCGCGTTGCTGGGAGGCGCGGTCGTCGAGAACTTTGGCATCAAGGGTTCGCGTATCGCCATCAAGGCCGACCGTACCGATTCGTTTGTCGAGCGCCTTGACGGTATCGACGATGCGGCCGATATCTACATCGTCTTTGGCGGCGTCAACGACTTTAGCCGCAACGTGCCGCTTGGAGAGCTCGGCAGCACGGACGTACATGAGTTCTATGGTGCACTCGATTACCTGATCCGTACCATCACGGCGCGCTCGCCCCAGGCAAAGCTTGTGTTTATGACGCCGTGCAAGACGAGCGGCAAGCACGAGAAGGATATCCCGGCAAGCGACGAGCTCAACCACCTGGGGTTGACGCAGGTCGCCTACGTGCGAGCGATGCTCGAGGTTTGCGACCGCTACTCCGTGCCGGTGATTGACCTGTATGCGCAAAGCGGTATCAGCCCGTTTTTGCCGGAGCACCGCGAGCTCTATATGCCGGACGGTCTGCATTACAGTCCTGCCGGCTATGAGCGCCTGGCGCATCGCATCGCCGCGGGTCTCACCGCCGTTTGCCGCTAAAAGCCTGCCGTTCGCGAGGAATATAGGGTTAACGTTCACCCTATATTCCTCGTTCGCGTTACACTAGGGGTAACGTTCACCTATCGTTTATGTCAGAGGGGACAGCAATGGGTTGCAATCAAATCCTGGACCGTTATATCGAGCAGTTGATCGAAACCTCTACGCCGCAGGCGCCGGCTTGGAATATCGAAAAGATTCGCGCCGGCAAGGAGAACACCTGGAACTATATCGACGGCTGCATGATCAAGGCGCTCATCGAACTGTACGAGATCACGGGTGAGCAGCGCTACCTGACCTTTGCCGACGACTATATCGATTTCTTTGTCCAGGACGACGGCACCATCAAGCATTACAACCCGCAGGAGTACAACCTCGATAACGTCAATGCGGGCAAGACCCTCTACAAGCTCTATGACCTGGTGGGCAAGCCCAAGTATCGCGCCGCCATGGATACCATCTATCGTCAGCTCGAAACCCAGCCGCGTACCAAAGAGGGCGTGTTTTGGCACAAGGCCGTCTACCCCAACCAGATCTGGCTCGACGGCATGTATATGGCGCAGCCGTTCTACATGCAGTATGAGCTGAGCTTCCACAACCGTCGTGCCTGCTCGGACAGCTTCCATATGTTCCAGGTTGTGCATGACCTGATGCGCAACCCCCTCAACGGTCTGTACTATCACGCTTACGACGCGAGCCGCAAACAGTTCTGGTGCGACCCGGTCACCGGCCTTTCGGCTAACTTCTGGCTGCGCGCCGAGGGCTGGTTTGCCATGGCACTCATCGATACCTGGGAGCTCATGCCGCCTTCGATGTCAGCCGAGAAGGACGAGATTCGCAAGATGTTCCACGACCTGATCGACGCCATGCTGCCGTATCAGGACGAGAAGACCGGCATGTGGCATCAGGTCATCAACCTGCCCAATATCGCCCCCAACTACCTGGAGGAGTCTGGTAGCGCGATTTTTGCCAATGCCATCATGAAGGGCGTGCGTCTGGGCGTGCTGGGCGAGCGTTACTACCAGTACGGCCGTCGCGCCTTCGACGGCATCTGTGAGACCTGCCTGTCCGAGTATGACGGGCAGCTGGCGCTCGACAACATCTGCCTGGTTGCGGGCTTGGGAAACACCGCGCACCGCGAGGGCACGTTTGATTACTACATGAGCGAGCCCGTGGTCAAAAATGATGCAAAGGGTGTGGCGCCGCTGGTGCTTGCCTATATCGAGACCATGCATCACGACAAGCTGGCCGGTAAGCGCGATCCGCTCGCCCCCTCGGGCGTGTGCTCCATCGAGGACCCGTTTGGCGGATACACCCCGGGCATCAACGCTCATAAGGGATGTGAATAACGTGGGGGCTATTACTCCGGGTGTACGTTTGCACGACCTTCCGCAGGGGACCGTCGAGGAACGCATTCGTATGGCGGGAGAGCTGGGCTTTTCGTGCATTCAGCTGCCGAGCAAGGTGCTCTACGCATCGATGGGGATCGATCGAGGCGGCCTGACCCGCGAGCTTGCCGACCATTTGAGCGCGGTGCTCGACGAGGCGGGCGTTTCGGTCGCCGTGCTCGGGTGCTATAAGAATCTGGCGACGCCCGATCGCCAACAGCTCATGGATAACTTTGCCGAGTACGAGGCATGCCTGAACTTTGCCCAGATGCTCGGCGGCTGCCCGGTGGGTACCGAGACCGGTCGCCCCAATGCGCAGAACCGCGTCGCGGACGACCGCATGACCGACGAGGCACTCGATACGTTTGCAGACGGGCTTGCACGCGTCTGCGATCGGGCCGAGGCCGTGGGCGGGCAAATACTGATCGAGCCTGGCTGGAACGAGACGGTCAACACGCCGGATCGCTGCCGTGAGGTGCTGGAGCGCGTCTCGAGCCCGTCGCTCGGCGTGATCTACGACCCGGTATCGCTGCTGCACCCCAGTGTCGTTGACGAAGCGCAGGAAATCACCGCGTGCATGCTCTACTTATGCGGCAGTAAGATCCGCGTGCTGCACGCCAAGGATTTTGAGGTCGTTGATAACGAGGACGAAGCCGGATGGTGCGACGGTACGGGTTCACGCCTGGTGTGCCACGGCGTGGGCGAGACGGGCCGCTATGACTTTGAGCCCGTGGTGGCCTGGGCTGCCGCCGCCTGTCCTGGGATTCCCTGCGTGGTCGAGAACAGCGTGCCGGCGACGGCGGCTGACTGCCTGGCGACACTCGAGCACATGTCCGCTCGCTGCGGGGCTTCGCATCGCGAGCTATAGCATTGGCTTTTGCCGTGTCGGCAGATTGAGATTACCTGCATGGGGGCGGCGGTGAAGGGTCTTTATCGTCGCCCCATTGGATTGCATTAAAAAGGGGAGTTGCGTGGCTATCCACATTGTCGAAGAGGCGAATCGTTGCCTAGGTTGTAAAAGGGCGTTCTGTCAGATTAAGGGCTGCCCGGTTCAGACGCCTATTCCGCAGGTCATCGACCTGTTCAAACAGCGTCGTCTAGAAGAGGCGGGCGAGCTATTGTTCCAGAACAATCCCATGAGCGCGGTCTGCTCCATGGTGTGCAATCATTCGGGCCAGTGCGAGGGCGCTTGCATCCAGGGCCGCAAGGGCGCGCCGGTGCATTTCTCGAGCATCGAGAACTATATCTCGACAGCGTATTTGGATCGTAAGGAGTGGACGCCCGCGCCGTCGTGTGGCAAGCAGGTCGCTGTGGTCGGCTCCGGCCCAGCCGGCATTACCGTGGCAATTAAGATGGCGCAGCTGGGTTGCGCCGTCACTGTTTTTGAGCAGCGGCCCGAGATCGGCGGTGTGCTGGAGTACGGTATCCCCGAGTTCCGCCTGCCCCGTGCGCTCGTGCAAAAGTATCGCCACGTGATGTGCTCGCTTGGCGTGCGCGTGCGCCCCTCGACCACCATCGGTGGCGCGCTGCATATCGACGACCTGCTGCGCGACGGCTACGATGCGGTCTTTGTCGGTACTGGTACCTGGCGAGCTCGAAAGCTGGGTATTCCCGGCGAGTCGCGCGGCAACGTGCTGTTTGGTATCGATTATCTGGTCGATCCCACGAGCGTGGCAATCGGGCAGAACGTGGCGGTTATCGGCGCCGGCAATGTGGCCATGGATGTTGCCCGCACGGCCCTGCGCTCGGGTGCCCGCAAGGTCACTGTGTATGCCCGATCGCGCCATATCTCTGCCATCGATGACGAGGTGGAGCTGACCGAGCTTGACGGTGCCGAGATTGTGCGCGGCAAGGCGATCTGCGCCATCGATGATAACGGTCCGGTGTTCGAGACGGCTATCTTTGACGAGGACAACAACGTGGTGGGCTATGAGGAAGAGCTCGACCATGTGTCCGCCGACACAGTTGTGATCGCGGCTTCGCAGGTGCCCAAGGACAAGCTTGTGCTTACGACGGGCGGTCTGGAGACCGATCATCGCGGCCTTCTTTCGGTCGACGAGTACGGTATGACCACCGTGCCTGGCGTCTTTGCCGCCGGCGACGTGGTTAACGGCCCGCTGACGGTTGTTCACGCCGTAGCCGGCGCCAAGCTCGCCGTCGAAGGCATGACTACCTATCTGGGCCTCTAACTCCATCCCACCCATCAGTTGCGGTGAAATACGGACTGTTTTGGCTGGCAAAAGTCTCATCTACTCCGTATTCCACCGCAACTTTTTGTGGGGATCGGATTAAAGGCGGGGGAGTGCGAGCGGGTACGGACGCGGCGGTTGCTGATACGATAAGTACGTTAGCAACTGCCGCCGAGCGGCTTAAACGAAAGGAAGCCTGTATGGAGTCATCCGCCTACCCGATGCTCTTTAGCCCGATCAAGGTCGGTACGACCGAGGTCAAGAACCGCGTCTTTATGCCGCCGGTGTCCACCAACCTGGCCGATCATGGCTATGTGACTGACGACTTGGTCGATCATTACCGTGCCCGTGCCAAGGGCGGCGTGGGCCTCATCATCACCGAGGTCGTGACGGTCGAGCCCACCTATACCTATCTGCCGGGTGACATGTGCTGCTACGACGACACGTTTATCCCCGGCTGGGAAAAGCTCGCCGCGGCCGTCCACGAGTACGGCTGCAAGATCATGCCGCAGCTCTTCCACCCCGCCTACATGGCCTTTAACATCCCGGGCACGCCGCGCTTGATCGCTCCGTCCTTTGTGGGCCCGTCTTACGCCCGCGAGGCACCGCGCCCCATCACGGTCGACGAGATTCACGAGCTCACGCATCAGTTTGGCGACGCTGCCGTGCGTATGCAGAAGGCCGGTGTCGATGGCGTTGAGGTCCACGCAGCGCACGCCCACGGTATGCTCGGCGGCTTTTTGACTCCGCTCTACAACAAGCGTACCGACGAGTACGGCGGCTCGCTCGATGCCCGCATGCGCTTCCTGCTCGAGGTCATCGCCGAGATTCGCGAGCGCTGCGGCAAGGACTTTATCATCGACGTCCGCATCTCGGGCGATGAGTACACCGATGGCGGTCTGACCCTCAACGATATGATTTATGTCTCGCGTCGCCTGGAGAAGGCCGGCGTCGACATGATTCATGTGTCGGGCGGCACCACCATCAAGCGCGGCTCCGCGATTCCCGCCGCCGGTACCCAGCAGGCCTCGCACGCCGCCTGCTCGCGCGAGATTAAGAAGCACGTCAACATTCCCGTCGCCACCGTCGGCCGCATCAACGAGGCCTGGATCGCCGAGGAGCTGATCGAGGACGGCGCTGCCGACATCTGCATGATGGGCCGCGCCAATCTGTGCGATGCCGAGTTCTGCAACAAGGCCGCTGCCGGCAACGCCGACGACATCCGCCCCTGCATCGGCTGCCTGCGCTGCCTGAACGGCATTATGTTCGGCAAGCGCATCTCCTGCACCGTCAACCCGGACGTGGAGCGCGACGAGGCTGGCTACGAACCTGCTGCCGAGGCCAAGAACGTGCTCGTTGTGGGCGCTGGTCCTGCGGGCATGGAGGCAGCCTATATTGCTGCCAAGCGCGGCCACAACGTGGTGCTCGTGGATAAGCAGGATGAGCCGGGCGGCGAGATGCGCATCGCGGCCGTTCCTCCGGCAAAGCAGGAGCTCACCCGCGTGATCAAGTACCAGTATCGTCGTCTGGCCGAGGCGGGCGTGAAGTGCGTCTTTGGTACCGAGCTCTCGGCCGAGGACATTCAGCGCGACTACGCGGGCTACGAGGTTGTCCTGGCTTATGGCGCTGAGCCCATCGCCCCGGCCTTCATGCAGGGCTTTAAGCAGGTTATGACGGCTGACGACCTGCTGGGTGGCAAGGCTTTCCCGGGCAAGAAGATCGTCATCGTGGGCGGCGGCACCGTCGGTTGCGAGACAGCAGATTACCTGGCCCCGCTGGTCAACGACCTGTCGCCGGCCAATCGCGATGTCACCGTCATCGAGATGACCAAGACGCTCGCCGCCAACGAGGGCGGTGCTGGTCGCGCGGTGCTCATCACGCGCATGCTTTCCAAGGGCGTTCACGTGCTGACCGAGGCCAAGGTGACCGAGATTACCGAGGATGCCATCAGCTACGAGAAGGATGGCGAGGTCCACACCATCGCCGATGCCGATACGCTGGTGCTTGCCATGGGCTATCGTCCCAATACCAAGTTGGCCGACGACCTTGCCGCTGCCGGCGTTACCACCCACGTGCTGGGTGACGCCAACAAGTGTGGCAACATCCGCGATGCCATCGGCGATGGCTACAAGGTTGCCTGCGAGCTCTAGTCAACCCCTTGGTGCATGTGGGGCCTGTCCCCGCGGCGTCAGTCGGTAGATAGCAAAAAGCGGCGGCCGTCCCGTACGTGGGACGACCGCCGCTTGCGTTAGCAGCAATGAGTCGTGCGATTAGAGACCCAGGATCTCCTTGACCTTGGCGATGATGGCCTCGTCGGTTGCGTTGGCAAAGAAGTACTCCTGGAAGTGCTCGCCGGCGAGTGCGCCCTTCACCAGGTCCTGGTCGATCTCACCCAGGATGTCGACGAGCGGGCGCATGGTCACAGCGCGCACGCCGTCGAGGATCTTCTTGTTGCGCTGCTCGGGCTCAACGCGCTCGGC
The DNA here is from genome assembly GCA_958413895.1 of uncultured Collinsella sp. Lineage (GTDB taxonomy): Bacteria > Actinomycetota > Coriobacteriia > Coriobacteriales > Coriobacteriaceae > Collinsella. The sequence continues at coordinate 52,944 of CATYVQ010000008.1, read as the reverse complement.
GGGGTAGCCGTTGCCCGAACCAAAGCCAAAGAGCTTCTCGAAGGTGTACTCGAGGTTGAGCTCCTGGCCCCAGCCGTTCTTGAGAGCGAAGGGCATGGCGACGGCGTTGCCATCGTTGACCTGGGCAAAGGTGTAGGCGTCGAGCGGGTCGGCAACGTGGCCGCACAGCACGCCGGGGAAGGAGTTGCAGGCGAGCATGGCGCCCTCGCCGGTGCCGCAGCCGGTCACGACGTAGTCGGCAGCGCCGGAGTTCAGCAGCACGGCGGCAAGGATGCCGTTCTGCACGTAGGTGAGGGGCTTGGAGTCGGCGTCGGCATACATGCCATAGTTAAAGACAGTGTGGCCCATGGGCTCGACGACCTTCTTAAGGGCAGCCTCAATCATAGGGTTCTTGGAGTTCTGAGAGTTCTCATTGATCAGAGCGATCTTCATTGCGAATTACCTTTCTATTTCTAACTTGCGGTGAAATACGGACTGTTTTGCCTGATAGAAGCCAAAGCCAATCCTTATCTCACCGCAACTCAAATGAAAAACGATTGGGTGAAACCTGATGTGGGCAGTTGCGGCGAGGGCGCGTGAAGTGCGTCAGCTCGCTGCGAAAGAGGAGAGCATAGGCCTTTTGGCCATGCCCGACGATTGAGCCGCGAGATGGCGTGGCTCACGTGGCCGCAGCCTACTGCGGTTGTTTGCCGATATAGGCCAAGATTCCACCGTCGACATAGAGGATGTGGCCGTTGACGAAGTTCGATGCATCGGAAGCCAAGAACACGGCGGGGCCCTTCAGATCCTCGGGCGTGCCCCAACGGGCGGCCGGCGTCTTGGCAATGATGAACTGGTCAAACGGGTGGCGGCTGCCGTCGGGCTGCGTCTCGCGCAGGGGTGCGGTTTGCGGCGTGGCGATGTAGCCGGGTCCAATGCCGTTGCACTGGATATTGGCCTCGCCAAACTCCGAGCAGATGTTCTTGGTGAGCATCTTGAGTCCGCCCTTGGCGGCGGCATAGCCGGCGATGGTCTCGCGACCCAGCTCGCTCATCATCGAGCAGATGTTGATGATCTTGCCGTGGCCCTTGGCGATCATGCCGGGCAGGCAGGCCTTGGACACGATAAACGGTGCGTTGAGGTCAATATCGACGACGCGGCGGAAGTCCTCGACGCTCATGTCGAGCATCGGGGTGCGCTGGATAACGCCGGCGTTGTTGACCAGGATGTCGGGCGTGGTGCCAAAGTCGGCCTCGATCTTGGTGATGAGCTCGGCAACGACGGCCTCGTCGGTGACGTCTGCCACGTAACCATGAGCCTCAAAGCCCAGCTCGCGGTAGTGCTTCTCGGCCTCGGCTACCTTGTCGGCGTGACGTGCGTTAAAGGCGATCTTGGCGCCAGCCTCTCCGAGCGCCTCGGCGATAGCCATGCCAATGCCATAGGTGGCGCCGGTTACCAGTGCGACCTTGCCGTCCAGACGGAAGCTGTCCATAAGATCAGACATAGCGATCCTTTCAAAAGAAACGTTCATCTATATAAGTCTTGCTTTTCATACAAGGTCAGTATAGGAGAAGAGGATGATTTAAAAATCAGATTCTCCTAAAATCAGGTGAACGTTCACTTTTAAAAGGTAAACGGTGATCTCGCCCTTGTCGCGCGGACGTTTATTCGCTCTGTTCCTGCGTGCCCTCTGCGATCATGTTGCGGTTATACACCAGGTGCAGATACATCGCGTCGTGCGCGGCGGTGGGATTGCGCGAGGCGATGGCGTCGGCCACATCGCGGTGCGTGCGGATAGTTTCCTCGACGAGCTTTTTGCCGGTCACCTCGATAAAGAGGGGGACGGATGCCTTGAGCACGCCCATCAGGCGGGGAACGACGAGGTTGCCGCCATCCCAGGGCGGCTACGTGGAGTAGCGCCCATGCGCATCGATTCCCTCTCATAGATGTGCGGCACAAAGAGCCCCGAGCTCACACGAGCTCGGGGCCTTTCTCGTCTGGATTGGGGACGCATAGCCGGACGAAAACAATTTGCGTCTGGTAATAAGCGTACGAAAGCGTAATTTACGTCTTAATTCCGTACGCAAATCAAGACGAAAACAGTTTACGTCTGCTTTAAATCCGTACGAAAACGGTTTTCGTCTTGCAGAGCAGTTGCCGTTTCTACAGTTCAACTTCCAGTTCGGCTTTGTGCTCGTAGAGGTAGTCGCGCATGTAGGGGATGGCAAATGAGACCTTGCCGTACGAGGGAGCCTCGATAATCGATTCTCTTAACAGGCGGCTGCGGACGGAACTCACCTGTTGAGGCGTTTTGTTTAGGGCATCGGCAACCATGCTGGTCGAGCTCGTCTGCCCCAAAGACGCCATGCTCAGCAGATAAGCGATGCACGTGGGCGGAATGCGCTGCAGCGCGGGCTCAATCACCATGGCGCAGAAGCGTTCGCGTGCCGTTGCAATGCCACGCTCGGCTTCTTCTTCTCCAATAATCGCTGTATGTGCGCGTCTTGCCAACTGCCATGCGTAGTATCCAACGAGTTGGATCATGAAAGGATAGCCTTGCGTTGCCTCGGCAAGTTGGCCGGCAATACCTGGCTGCAACTCCATGCCAGACGCTTCAATGGTTTCCTTGAGGGAGTACGACACTTCGGTTACTGCCACAGCCTTCAGGTCAAAGGGGAGGGCGCGGCGCAAAAACGCAAGTGTCTTTCCGTTGATGATGCTTTCAATCATCGAAGGCAGCCCCGCAAAAACAAAGGCGATATCAAGGTCTTCGCCGATAACCTGCTGAATCGCAATGGAGAGCGTTCGGACCTCATCGAGCTCTGCGTCTTGAACCTCGTCGAGAGTGATGAGCAGGCCATTTCCATTCTTGGTTATTGTCTGTCTCATGGCGTCGCGTAGCGATGGGCCGATTCGCTCAATATCTATGCTGCCGATGGATATGCCAGCTACGGTGGGCTCAAATCTGGCGTGTTTGGCCTGGAATTTGGGCTGCAGCTGTTCGAGAATGCGCTGGCAAAGTCCCTCGGTTGCGACCTCTTTTATGACCGTCCAGCCACGGCTTTGCGCCAAACGTGAGCACTCGTCAAGGAGGACCGTCTTGCCCGTTCCACGGACGCCGGCTATGCGCATTAGGCGCCCCGGGGCACCAGGCCCGTTGATGAGGCCTTCATTGAATTCTTCGAGTACATCTTCGCGGCCGATAATCGTGGGGGGTGTTTTACCTGCTGTGGGCTTAAAAGGGTTTGTTTGCATGTGAGCCACCTTTGCTCAAGATATAGCAAGATATAGCAAGATATAGCAAGATATAGCAAGATATAGCAAAGTATAGTGAGATATAGCAACGTATAGCGCTGTTTGCGGGTTCTTACGGTGGTGCTATTTCCCGAATGCCGCGCGCACAAAGCGCTGGGCGAACAGCTTATTAGCGATGTTGATGACATGGCCCAAGAACAGCGCCGAGATGGCGGTGGTCACGCCAAAGCCGCCCAGGTTGTGCATGAGCACGAGTGACAGAACGAGAGACACGGCGACATGCGAGCAGTCGAACACGACTTTTACGTCGCCAAAGCGGCGTTTAATCTTTTCGGCAATGACCTGCACCAGGCCGTCGGGCGCGTTGGGGACAACGCCCATGTTGACGACGAGACTTACGCCAAATGCAGTGACAGCGAGGGAGAGCAGCATGGTCTCAACCTGTATGGGGAGTGCTGTGGGATGCAGCGGGTTGACCGCCATGAAGAAGTCGGTGAAGCCGCCGATGAGCGTTGAGAAGCACAGCTCGAGCAGGATGCGCGGCTGGAACTCGCGTCGCAAGATAGTGAATTGTGCCACGATGTAGGCGACATAGGTAGCAGTGATCCAAAAGCCGAGCGTCTTGCCCGTGAGCATGGATAGGGTTGTGGCAAAGCACGTGAGCGCGGCGACGCCCAGGCCAGATGCCGTCTGGAGACTCATGCCGAGTGCCAGTACTGCAACGCCCGCCAGATACATCAGCATCCTGATGACGGTATGGAACCAATTGATCTTCTCGCCATTCATGATGATGAGCGGTCGCATGTTGCTACCCGTCCTTTCGGTTGTGTGAAAAAACTGACCCGGACCGACAAAAGAGGGTTATCGGAGGCACTGCTGTTAAAGCAGAAAAGCCGGCCCCACGGTCAGTTGTCTAGGAAGTGTCTCGCTGTGCCGGAATGGGACTGAAGAGCCAGCGAGACGGGAGGAAAGCAAATGACATTGCGTGGGCAATAGGATGCCAAGATGGTAGGGTGCGTCTTAGCATCCTATTGCTCACGCTCGACGAAATCGGTTTCGTTTGAGCCTTAGTATACGCACGGGATTCTATTTGCAAAGAGAAAAACAATAAAAAGTGAACGTTCACCTAATCGTAACAACTCGTTGGCTGTATCATGGCGGTAGTCGATACGAAACCGATTTCGTATCGACTACGCATGCGTTGTATCTGTCCATTATCTGGTGGTGTAAACGAGGGGTTACACCTGCCGCAAAAGCGGCATCCATCATTGTCCAGATTGAAAGGATCACCATGGAACAGCATACCGATTGCTCGTACTGCATGTGCGGGACCGACAACACGCTCGTCGATGCCTTTGGCATCCCCATGCTTGACCTGCCTGCCAGCAAGCTCATCTTGTTTAAGGAGCAGAGTCATAAGGGCCGCGTAATCGTGGCCTCCAAGCAGCACGTCGATGACATCTCCTGCATGTCCGAGGAAGACGCCGCCGCCTTTATGGCCGATGTCCGCCACGTCGCGGCAGCGCTGCACAAGGCGTTCAATCCCGACAAGATTAACTTTGGTGCCTACGGCGACACCATGCATCACCTGCACGTGCATATCGTCCCCAAGTACAAGGACGACCCGTTTGAGTTTGGCGACGTGTTTGCCATGAACCCCGGTCGCGTCACGCTCGAGTCGGCTCAGTACGACGAGATCGCCCAGGCAATTGTCGCCAACCTGTAAGCGAGTAAAAGCTGCTATTTCGAATAGAAGCACTTGGCTTCATTGCCAGTTAAAAGGAGCTTATCTATGAATGCAGGAGTTGTTTCACTCCTTTGGGTGCTGGTGGGCGTAGTCCTGCTGGTCGCCATGATCGTTAAGTTTAAAATCAACAGCATCATTGCGCTTATTCTTTCCGCCATTTTTATCGCCCTTGCCGACGGCATCTCTGTGGGCGACCTTGTCACCACCATGGAAGATGGACTGGGCGGAACGCTTAAGTCGCTTGCGCTGATCATTATCTTTGGCGCAGCCATCGGAAAACTGATGACCGATTCGGGCGCCTCGCAGCAGATTGCCGACACTATCGTTGACAAGCTCGGTATTAAGCTGCTGCCTGTTGCGCTTCTGATCATCGGCGTTATCTTTGGTATGAGCATGTTCTACGAGGTGGCGTTCCTTATCGTTACGCCGCTCGTTATCAGCATCGCCAAAGAGGCCGACATCCCCTATATGCGCCTGATTATCCCGGCTGTTTCTGGTACCACGATGGGCCATTCTCTTTTTCCGCCGCAGCCTGGTCCTATGGCGCTGGTGAGTGCCTTTGGTGCCGAGGTTCCGCCGGTCTACATCTTTGGTCTGATCGTCACGATTCCGACACTTATCTGCTCTGGTCTTTTGCTGTGCCATTTCATCCCCGGTCTCGATGACATGCCGCTTGGCAATGTTATGAAGCCGGCAGAGCGCAGGCCCGCGGACGAGCTTCCGCCGTTCTGGCTTTCCATTCTGGTGCCGCTGTTCCCGGCAATCATCATGATTGGGGCTTCGATTATCAAGAACACGGTGGGCGAGGGTTGCTTTGCATACGATCTTGCCAGCTGCATCGGTAGCGCAGATATCACTATGCTCATCACGATGATTCTTGCCATGGTTGCGTATGGTTATACGCGCGGCATGGATGGCGGAGAGATCTCTAGCTCTATGTCCGATGCTATCAAGGGCGTCGCGAACGTGCTGCTCGTTATCGGTGCCGGCGGCATCATGAAGCAGGTCATCATTACTTCTGGCGTTGGCGCGACGCTTGCCGACATGGTGAGCCTCATGCCGGTGTCGCCGCTGATTTTGGCTTGGGTGATCACGGTGGTCCTGCGCCTGCTCACCGGCCAGGGTACCGTCTCGGCCATCACCGCCGCCGGCGTCGTGGCACCTATGGTTACGCAGTTTGGCATCAACCCGGTGCTTGCAGTACTGGTCTGCGCCTGCGCATCCAATACCATCACGCCTATGTATGACGGCGGCTACCTGCTGTTCCAGCAGTCGTTTGGCCTGTCGATGAAGGATACCTATAAGACATGGGGCCTGTTGGAGCTCGTCAACTCCGTTGTCGGCCTCATCATGGTTCTAATCCTGAGCCTGTTTATCTAGGCGAGAAACGCATAAGACAAGCGTGTCTCGCCGCAAGCCCGCGGACAGTTGCCTATCAAACTGTCCGCGGGCCTTTGCTTTTTATACCAACGGCATGTCGCACCCGTCCCCCCCATAAGTTGCGGTGGAATAGTTCCTGTTTTTGCTGCTGAAGGCTTTGAACAGGAACTATTCCACCGCAACTTATGAGGGGGGCGGGGGATGCGATAGTATTGCATGGTGGTATTCGATTAACCGAGGCTTCATCCGAGGGCTTTATGGAACAGCACCAGCATTATCAGAGCCTGCAAGACCAGGCGTACAACGCACTGCGCTCCAAGATCATCTACGCCGAGCTCAAGCCCGGCACACGCCTTTCGGCGATTGGTCTGGAAAAAGAGACGGGAATCGGGCGCACGCCCATTCGCGAGTCCTTTGTGCGCCTGCGTGAGCAGGAGCTGGTGGAAACGCGTCCCAAAAGCGGCACCTACGTCTCTAAGATCAGCATGGAACGCGCCGAGAACGCCTGTTTCTTGCGTGAGAAACTCGAGAGAAGCGTGCTTATTAAATGCTGTTCGGCTGCTACGCCCGAGCAAAAGCAGCGGCTTGAGCAGATTCTTACCGAGTCCGAGTCGCTCGACCATGGCGAAACGCGCCGTTTCTTTGACCTGGATAACCTGTTCCATGAGACATGTTTTGAGATTGCCGGTCGTCACATGTTGTGGGATTGGATGAAGAGCATCAACACGCATTTTGAGCGATACAACTGGTTGCGTATGGTGTCGCAGGATCTAGATTGGGAGCCGATTCGTCGGCAGCATCGCCGGATTCTCGAGGCCATTAAGAGGGGCGATACCGACACGGCGAGCTATCTGGCAGAGACGCACTTGCACCTGATGCCCGAGGAGCAGGGCCCGGTTATCGCCTTGCATCCCGACTATTTTGAGCTGTCCAAAGACTCGTTCATCTAATCAATCCCCATATAAGTTGCGGTGAAATAGGGACTGTTTTGCGGCCTAGGTGGCGCAAACAGTCCCTATTTCACCGCAACTGCGTTGGGGCGTAACCGGGGCACAAAGTTGCGGCGCCGCTTGGAGAAAATGACCGGAAGCAAGGGTCCGTTCCTCCAGACGGCGCCGCAGCTGTTTTGGTGGCTCGGCTTTTGTCGATGTGGCTCAACTGGGCGCGGTTGCCAGCTGAGTATGCAAAGCGGCTCGGGGGCGTGTCGCTTCCGTCACGTTCTATCAGCATACAAGACGGTTTTGGTTCTTGTTCGTGACGGAAACGGCGCGCTTCCGAGCCGTTTTAAAAGAAAGGGGGCGAGGTCTAGGGCACGCCCCCTTTCACGATAGAGAGCTAAACCTAGCCGCGGACCTTCTTGACGACGTCCATGGCCTCGTGGGCGATCTGCTCGACCTTGGAGAAGTCGCCGTCGGCAAACAGGGCCGGCTTGACCATCCAGGTGCCACCGCAGGCGATGATGGCGGAGGAGCTCAGGTACTCCTCGACGTTGGCGGTGCTCACGCCGCCGGTAGGCATAAAGCGGTGACCGACAAACGGAGCGGCGAGGGCCTTGATGGTGTTCAGGCCGCCATACTGGGACGCGGGGAAGAACTTGGTGACCTTGAGGCCCAGGTTCTCGGCTGCGGTGACCTCGGAGGGGGTCACGGTGCCGGGAAGGACGGGCAGGTCGATGTCGATGCAGTGCTTCACGACGTCCTCGTTGTAACCCGGGGAGACGATGAACTTGGCACCGGCTGCGCGGGCCTGCTCAACCTGCTCGACGGTCAGGACAGTGCCGGCGCCAACGCACATCTCGGGCTCGGCCTCGGCCATAGCGGCGATGCACTCGGCGGCGCAGGCGGTGCGGAAGGTGACCTCGGCGGACTTCATGCCAGCTGCCATAAGGGCGTGGGCGAGCGGAGCGGCGTCCTCGACCTTGTCGAGCACAACGACCGGCACGATGCCCAGGGACTCAAGCGTGGTATAGAACTGATCGAACATGATGTTCCTTTCGATGTGTGGCGCGCATGGGCGCGTGATTGCCAAATGTGCTGGTCAGGAGCCGATTTTGGATTGGTTATCGGAGGCACTGCTTGGGGTTCAAGCAATTCCAAAACCGGCTGCTCGACCAGTCATGTAGGGAATGCCAGACAAAACCGGAATGGGACTGGTGGTTTTGCCCGGCCGGAGGAATCGGGGAGCGGGCCGCAGGGGTATGGGATTGGAAAGCTGCGGCCCGCGGAATGGAGACGGACTAGCGCGCGACGCGGGTGCCACCGTCGGCGGCGGATGCCACGGCTGCGATCTCGCCTGCGGTCACCAAGTTGGAATCGCCTTTGATGGTGAGCTTGAGGATCGAGGCTGCAATCGCGTAGTTGACGGCGTCCTGCGGGTCAAAGTCGTTGATGAGGGCATGGACGAGGCCGGCGTTGAAAGCGTCGCCGGCGGCAACGCCCTCGAGCACGTGCACGTCGTGAGCAGGGGAGAACCAGTGCTCGCCGCTCTCGGCGTCAAAGAGCATGCCCATCCAGATGGAGCGCTCGACGCAGGAGATGTTGCGGACGACCGAGGCGACCTTCTTGCAACCGTACTCGGCGCAGATCTGACGGGCCATCTCGACGTAGGTGTCACGCTCCTCGATGCCGTGGGCAAGGGAGCCGGAGACGCAGGTCATGCCAAGGCCGGCAGGCGCATCCTCGTCGTTGGCGATGCAGATGTCGACGAGCGGCAGGAGTTCCTTCATGGTGGCCTGCGACTTCTCGGGCGACCACATCTTGCCGCGATAATTCACGTCGCACACGGTCGTGATGCCCTTGGCGCGGCAGGCGGTGAGGGCATCCTTGCAGGCGGCAGCCATCTCATCGGAGACGGCGGGGGTCACGCCGGAGAAATAGAAGACATCGATGCCCTTGAGGATCTCGTCCCAGTTAAAGACGTTGCGCTTGGCCATGTTGATGGCAGAGTACTTGCGGTCGTAGACGCAACCGTTACCGCGCTGCGAGGCGCCGACCTCAAACACATAGGAGCCAAGACGGTCGCCCTGACGCACGACGCGCGTGGTGTCGACGCCGTAGGCCTTCAGCGAGCGCAGCGCGCACTCGCCTAGGCGGTTGGCCGGAACAACGGAGACGTAAGCGGCCTTGTCGCCCTGGTAGGCCAGGGAAAGCGCAGTGTTGGCCTCGGCGCCGCCGTAGCGGACGTCAAACTCGGTTGCCTGCTCAATACGCAGGTGGTCTTTGGGCGAGAGTCTCATCATGATCTCGCCGAAGGTAAGAACCGTTTTACCCATGGTCGCGCAGCTCCTTTTACTCGTGCGTACACCTTTGATATGGCGTTGGTACGCAGGTGCCAAGACGGTAGGGTGCGTCTTTGCACCTGCGTACCAACGCTTGCCGAAATCGGTTTACGAAATCGGTTTCGTTTCGAGTTGTAGTATACTCACCTACAGCGTTTTGCAACCGAGATTTTTAAAAAAATGCCTAAAATGGCTCAGACCGCCGACAAATGGGAAACGGGGTGCGTTATGGCGCAGATGAGAATCAAGGACATTGCCGCCGAGGCGGGCGTGAGCCCGGCTACGGTCTCGCGCTATCTCAACAACCGCCCCGGGCAAATGACCGAGGAAACCCGTGCTCGCATCGCGGCGGTTATCGAGCGCACCGGCTATCGCCCGCGTGCCGCCGCGCGCAATCTGCGCAGCTCGCGCACCAACCTCATCGGCGTGATCCTGGCCGACATCGCCAACCCGTTCTCCAGCGCCATGCTCGAAGGGCTTTCAGCCAGCGCCGCCGCGCGCGGTTGCTCGCTCATGACGGCCATTAGCGGCAACGACCCCGCTAAGGAAGCGGAGTCGCTCACCAGGCTTATCGATGCCGGCGTGGACGGCCTGGTCGTCAACACCTGCGGAGGCAATGACGAGGCGATCGCCGCGGCAGCGGGACGTCTGCCCGTTGTACTGCTCGACCGCGATGTTGCCGACGGCGGTGTCGATCTGGTGACATCTAACAACCGTGAGCTGGTTGCCGGGTTGGTCGACGAGCTCGCTGTTGCGGGCAGCGAGCGCCTGTGCCTGCTCACCGAGGCAAGCGACGACAGTCCCGTGCGTCGAGAGCGCGCCGAGGCCTTTGCCGACGAGCTTTCGCGACGCGGCCTTGCGGGCGAGGTCGTCACCCTGGCCGACGGTGGCGCCACGGGCGTTGGCCGCTTGGACGAGACCATCCGCGGCTATGCGGGCAAAAAACTCGGCCTCATTGCCGTCAACGGCCTGGTCTTCCTGCGCCTGACCGAGGCGCTGGCGCAGCTTGGTCCCTCGCTGCCGGCGGGGCTCAAGATCGCGACGTTTGATGACTACCCCTGGAACCATGTGCTCTTTGGCGGCGTCACCACGGCCGCGCAAGACACCATCACCATCGCCGAGCGCGTGGTCGAGCGCCTCTCCGAGCGTATCGACGTTGTTACCACTACTGTGGGCGAGGCCGCAAAGCTGGCGCCCAAACGCATCGAGATCCCCGGTCACATCGAACACCGCGCTTCGACCTCGCGCTAGTCTGTATGATAATATATAGACAATGTCATACAGGAGGTATCCATGGCTGCGTCTGTGCTGAGTGTGCGAGTGGACTCGTCAATTAAAGACTCATTTGCCGAACTGTGCGAAGAGCTTGGCATGACTTCGTCTGTTGCGGTCAATATGTTTATGAGGCAGATGCTGCGCGAGCGCTCTCTGCCGTTTGTTCCTTCACTTGGTAAAAGCTCTGCGAGCGAAAGCGCCGCGGCGGGCATTTTGGATACTGCCCAGATTGAGTCCGCCGTCCGCGAGGCAGCCAGCACGATTCCCGCCATCAAAACCGTGATTCTATTTGGTTCGTATGCCCGTGGCGAGGCGCATGCCGATAGTGATATTGACTTGCGCCTCGAAGTCGATCGCGAGCGGGGCTTTGGTCTTTTCGCGCTGTCGGCATTTGGTGAGGCGGTGCGCAAAAAAACCGGGAGGCAGGTTGACCTCGTCTCGAGTGACTATCTTGATGACGATCTTGCCGCGGTAATCGAGCGCGAAGGAGTGATCCTCTATGATCGCGCGTAAGTCAGACAGCCTTCGCGCCCAAGAGGTTTTGGAGGCCATCTCCGAAACGAACGAGCGCATCAAGGCTTTTGATATCACCGAGGACCAGTTTCTGCATGCGAATGACGTGCGGACGAGGGCGTTGGCGGACTCCCTTTTGATGTGTGCGCTTAGGGTGACGGAAGAAGCGGGCAAATTGTCGGAACGCTCGCAGCGGCTTCATCCCGAAATTGAGTGGCGTGGAATTATCGGCATGAGAAATTATCTTGCGCATGATTACGGCAATGTTGACCGCTCGGTTGTTTGGGATGCAGTGACGATGGAGTTCCCTACGCTGGAACGAGCCTGTAGACAAATTGTCTCCGAATCTGAACGCTAGCCGCTCGTTCGTAACTGCCTGTTCGCGCACGTTTTTTGAGCGCTTGATACGCTTTAACCCTGCGGAAACATTTTTCTGCGATAGTATCTGCGATATAGACCAGTCGAAACCCGCCCGAAAGAAAGGGGAGCGACATGAACCAGCAGAACATCGATTACGTACTCCGCTCCGTAGAGCAGCGTGACATCCGCTTTGTGCGTCTGTGGTTTGTCGACATTCTCGGCCGCCTCAAGAACTTTGCCATTAGCCCCGAGGACCTCGAGGTCGCTTTTGAGGAGGGTATTGGCTTTGACGGCTCCGCCATCGAGGGCTTTGCCACGCCCGAGGAAGCCGACATGCTGGCGTTTCCCGATGCTTCGACCTTCCAGATCCTGCCGTGGCGCCCGAGCCACAACGGCGTTGCCCGCGTGTTCTGCGATGTGTGCACCCCCGATCGCAAGCCGTTTGCCGGCGACCCGCGCGATGCCCTGCGCCGCATGTTCCGCAAGGCCGAGAAGGCTGGCTATCTGCTCAACGTGGGCGCTGAGCTGGAGTATTACTACTTCCCCGACGAGCACACCCCCGAGCCGCTCGACAACGTGGGCTACTTCGATCTTTCGGTGAGCGATGCCGCTCGCGACCTGCGTCGCAACACGGTCCTCACGCTCGAGAAGATGTCCGTGCCCGTGGAGTACACCTTCCACGCCGCCGGCCGCTCGCAGCACGGCATGAGCCTGCGCCACGCCGAGGCCCTGAGCATGTCCGACGCCATCACCACGGCCAAGCTCATCATTAAGCAGCAGGCCTACGAGAGCGGTTGCCACGCCTCCTTTATGCCCAAGCCGTTGGCGGGCGAGGACGGCAGCGCCATGTTTTTGCATCAGTCGCTGTTCGACCACGACGGCAACAACGTCTTTTGGGGCGAGGACGACGAGAAGTACCATCTCTCCGATATCGCCAAGCACTACATGGCCGGTATTCTGGCGCACGCGCGCGAGATCAGCGCCATCACCAACCCTACGGTCAACTCGTACAAGCGCATCACCACGGGTGGCGACTCCGTGCCGCAGTACGCCACGTGGGGCCTGCGCAACCGCGCGAGCATGGTCCGCATCCCGGTCTACAAGCCCGGCAAGCAGCTGTCCACGCGCATCGAGCTTCGCAGCCCCGACCCCATGGCCAACCCGTACCTGGTCAACGCCGTCACGCTGGCGGCTGGTCTGGACGGAATCGAGCGCAAACTGGAACTCCCGCCCGAGGCAACGGCCGAGACGCTCAAGCTTACCGACCGTCAGATGGTCGAGGCCGGCTACACGCCGCTGCCGCGCTCGCTCAAAGAGGCGCTCGACGTGTTTGAGGACTCGCAGTTTATGAAGGATGCCCTCGGCGAGCACATCCACAGTTTCTTCCTTAAAAAGAAGCGCGACGAGTGGCATAAGTTTGAGTCCACGATCACCGAGTGGGAGATCAAGCACTACCTGGCGAACTCCTAATCGCGCTGGCTTGTCCCAGTACGATTGAGCTCATTTCTTTGGAGGCCGATATGTCCGAAAAGAGTGCCCTGTTCATGGCGCGCACGACGCGCTTCCACGAGTTTGCCCGCAGCTTGACGACCACCTTGGGTGTCGAGGTGAGCCTGGCAACCCCCGATTCGCCGACTGCGGCGCACGACTTTGACCTGCTGATCCTCGATTCCGATGGCATCCGCAGCGACCGCATCGACCAGATTGCCAAGTGGCTTGACGATCGCGGCGGCGTCCCCATGCTGGTGATCGTCGACGACGAGGCGCTCGGTACTCTGCGTCTGCCCAATCACGCGCATGCCGACTTCGTATGCCCCACGGCGACGCCCAACGAGCTCAAGGCTCGCGCGCAGCGCCTGATGGGCGAGGAGGAGACCGTCACCGCCGACGATGTGCTCAACATCGATAACCTCGAGATCAACCTGGCCACCTACCAGGTGACGCTCGATGATGAGCCCATCGACCTGACGCTGATGGAGTACTCGCTGCTGAGCTTTTTGGCGACACATCCCAACCGTGCCTACAGCCGCGAGGTACTGCTGCACCGCGTGTGGGGCTTTGAGTACTGCGGCGGCACGCGCACCGTCGACGTGCACATTCGACGTATCCGCTCCAAGGTGGGCCCGCAGATCGCGGCGCACATTACCACCGTCCGTGGCGTGGGCTATCTGTTTAAGGATTAGATTTTCACCACAAAGGGGACAGGCACCTTCGTGGTGGTTTTGACGCAGGTGCGGGCTCCTTTCGGGCCTGCAGCAGAACTTAAGCCTTCCTAAAAGATTGCGTTCTCATACACGTTCGCCCGCATATTGGGGTACAACTCAACGTGAACAATGATGGCCCGCCACATGTTTGGCGGGCCTTTGGTTATTAGACGAAAGGATCGCAGCCATGAGCGAGTACGATTCCCAGCGTCCCCAGGATGCGGGCAACGCCGGCGAGACCCAGCAGCAGCCGCGTGTGCAGGTGGAGTCGACGCCTGCCGGCAGCAACATTCCCTACGTGCAGGCCTACGACACGCAGACCGGCAAGCCGCTGGGCGGCCAGCAGGTTGTAAACAAGCACACAGTGGTCAAGACCAAGACCAAAAAGCTGCCGATCTTTATTACGGCACTCGCCGGCTGTGCCTGCGGCGCCCTGCTGGTCATTGCACTCATTATGAGCGGCACGCTCGATATCGGTGGCGGCAAGAATGCCGTGACGGCGGGCGCTTCGGGTTCATCGACGCAAAAGATCACGATCGACTCCGAGGACACCACGCTGGCCGAGGCTGTTTCTGCCAAGGCCCTGCCCTCCGTGGTTTCCATCACTGCCACTTCGAGCGGTAGCCAGAATGGCTCGCTTTCGCAGTCTGCCGACGATTCGAATAACTCGGGCAGTGTCGGTTCGGGCGTGGTGCTCGATACCGAGGGCCATATCCTCACCAACAACCACGTGGTCGATGGTTACGACCAGTACGTGGTGACCATGGACGACGGCACCACCTATGAGGCCGAGTTCGTGGGCAACGATGCCTCGAGCGACCTCGCCGTCATCAAGCTCAAGGACGCCGATGCTTCCGAGCTCACCCCGATCGAGATCGGCGACTCCTCCAAGCTCAACGTGGGCGAGTGGGTCATGGCGATCGGTTCGCCGTTTGGCAACGAACAGTCTGTCTCCACGGGTATCGTGTCGGCGCTGTATCGCTCCACGGCTATGAGCTCTACCAGCGGCAACACCATCTACGCCAACATGATCCAGACCGATGCCGCCATCAATCCGGGCAACTCCGGCGGCGCGCTCGTCAACGACAATGGCGAGCTTGTGGGTATCAACTCGCTCATCGAGAGCTACTCGGGCTCCAGCTCGGGCGTGGGCTTTGCCATTCCGGTTAACTACGCCAAGAACATTGCCGACCAGATCATCGACGGCAAGACGCCGGTGCATCCGTACATGGGCGCTACGCTTTCGAGCGTCAATGCGCTCAACGCCCGCACCAACAAGCTGAGCACCGATAGCGGCGCGTATGTGGCGAGCGTCGTCGAGGACGGTCCTGCCGCCAAGGCTGGCATCCAAGAGGGCGACGTCATCACCAAGCTGGGCGACGACGAGATCACGAGCGCCGATGGCCTGATCATCGCGCTGCGCAGCCACGAGGTGGGCGAGAAGGTCGAGATCACGCTCATGCGCGGCAAGGAAGAGAAAAAGGTCACCGTTGAGCTGGGCTCCGACGAGGAGCTGCAGAACCAGCAGCAGGACGACAGCGCAACCGACACCGGCAACGGCGGTATTACCGACGAGCAGCTGCGCCAGTATCTGGAGGAGCTGCTGGGCCAGCAGGGCCAGGGTCAAGGCTACGGTCAGGGTTTCTAACGAGCCGTATCGCGCATACCGATGCCAGAGGGGGCTGTTCCGCCAACGCGGGACAGCCCCTCTTTTCGCGATGATCCCTTGGGGACGGAGGAGAACGGATCACTTGTGGCTGGCAAGAGGCTTGGTTCTGAATGGTCTGGACAGTTAGTTCAGATACGTATAAACCCGAGGCGGTTCAGCATGCGTTTTGAGCAATTATATGATTGGGATGGGGCTCGAATGGGTGTTTGGGAGGGAGAGCGGGACGTTTACATGGTCTCAGGGGACCCAAATTAGTTGAAACAGGGGTGTTCGTGCCTGATCCAGCTCTAGGATTTATACGTATCTGAACTAACTGTCCGCCCCGGTCTGGCGGCTGCCGATTCGGTGCGGTTCGAAAGGGTTATTCGGCCCCGTTGCGACCGGTGGTACTCTAGTATCCGTTTGAAATCGAGCGAAGGAGTGCCGCTATGGAGCAATCGAGCCTGTTTGGTGACGGTGTGGACATCGATACCGAAACGCCCGCGAGCGCGGATGCCGCCGCACCGGCCGATGCACGTGCCCAGGCGGCAGCGCGTGCGGCCGAGCTGCGCCACGAGCTCGATTACCACGCCTATCGCTACTACATGCTCGATGCGCCCGAGATTACGGACGCCGCCTTTGACAAAATGCTCGTTGAGCTGCAGGAAATCGAGTCGACCTACCCCGACCTGGTAACGCCCGACAGCTATACCCAGCGCGTGGGCGGCTACGTGAGCGAGCAGTTTACGCCGGTAACGCACATGGCACGCATGTATTCCATGGATGATGCCATGGACCTGGACGAACTCGACGCGTGGCTCCAGCGTGCCGAGGATGCGCTCGGTGCCGGCAGCGTCACCTATACCTGCGAGCTTAAGATCGACGGTCTGGGCGTGGCGCTAACCTACCAAAACGGCACCTTCGTACGCGCGGCCACGCGCGGCGACGGCACCACGGGCGAGGACGTGTCGCTCAACGTGCGCACCATCAAGGATGTGCCCATGCACCTGTCCGAGCCGGCGCTCGCCCACATGGGCGCCGACCGCGAGCGTACCATTGAGGTGCGCGGCGAGGTCTATATGCCCAAGGGCAGCTTTGTTCGTCTGAATGAAGAGGCCGATGCCGAGGGCCGCGACCCCTTCGCCAACCCGCGCAACGCCGCCGCCGGCAGCCTGCGCCAAAAGGACCCCAAGGTCACGGCGCGCCGCGATCTTGCCACCTTTATCTATGCCATCGCCGATACCGATCCGCTGCACGTCCACAGCCAGCGCGAGTTCCTCGATTGGCTGCGTAGCGCCGGCTTTAGCGTCAACCCCAACGTGGCTCGTTGCGCCACGCCGGCAGAGGTCCACGAGTTCTGTGCCCAGGCGCTCGAGCACCGCGGTGACCTGGACTACGACATCGACGGCGTGGTCGTAAAGGTGGACAGTTTTCAGCAGCAGCTCGACCTGGGCTTTACTGCCCGTGCGCCGCGCTGGGCCATTGCCTTTAAGTTCCCGCCCGAGGAAAAGCAGACCGTCCTGCGCGAGATTCGCATCCAGGTGGGCCGCACCGGTGTGCTCACACCGGTCGCCGAGTTCGACCCGGTGACGGTCGCCGGCTCCACCATCGCGCGCGCCACGCTGCACAACATCGACGAGATCCGCCGCAAAAACGTGCGCGAGGGCGACACCATCATCGTGCATAAGGCAGGCGACGTAATCCCCGAGGTCGTGGGCCCGGTGCTCGACAAGCGCCCGGCCGATTCGGTTGACTGGCACATGCCCGAGGTCTGCCCCGTGTGCGGCAGCCCCGTGGTCCACGAGGACGGCGAGGTCGCTTACCGTTGCGTCTCCATCGACTGCCCCGCGCAGCTCAAGGAGCGCCTGCTCCACTGGGTGAGCCGCGGCTGCATGGACGTCGACGGCTTGGGCGACGAGATCGTCGACAAGATGATCGCCGCCGGCCTGATCCACGATGTCGCGGACTTCTACCAGCTCACGGTCGACGACATCGCAGGCCTGGACACGGGGCGCGTGTACGCCAGCTCAAACAGCAAAAAGGGCGTCAAGAAGGGCGATCCCATTCCGGTGGGCCTCAAGACGGCCGAGAAAATCATCGCCGAGCTCAACAAATCCAAGAGCCAGCCGCTCGGTCGCGTGCTGTTTGCCTTGGGCATCCGCCATGTGGGCAAGAGTGTGGGCGAGGTCATCGCCGAGCGATTCCTGTCGATTGACAAGCTCATCTTGGCGAGCGAAGAGGACATCGCCGAGTGCGAGGGCATCGGTCCCAAGATTGCGGCGAGCGTCAAGCAGTTCCTGGCCGTGCCCGAGAACCTTGCCGTGCTGGAGCGCCTGCGTCAGGCGGGCCTGTCGCTCGAGGTCGATTTGGGCGCCGCACACGCGCAAGCTGCAGCCGACGCTGGCGTGGCGGGCGAGCTCGCCGACGCACAACCGCTCGCGGGTCTGACCTTCGTGCTCACCGGCACGCTCGTCAACCGCACGCGCGACGAGGCGGGCGCGGCGCTCAAGGTGCTCGGCGCCAAGGTTTCGGGCAGTGTGTCAAAGAAGACGAGCTATCTGGTCGCCGGCCCCAAGGCAGGCTCCAAGCTCACCAAGGCCGAGCAGCTGGGCGTGCCCGTGCTTGACGAGGACGCGCTCGAGCAAATCCTTGCGACCGGTGAGGTGCCCCAGGCTTAGTGCATCGATAGCCAAATTGAAAAACCGCCCGGAAGCACGATGCCTTCCGAGCGGTTCTTATTTGGATGGGGTAACGGGCACCGTGATCTGCGTCACGTAGGTTGCCGGATCATCGCTGATGATGTCGTCGATCAGGGCGATCTCGCGTGAGGGACCGGCGGGTGTCAGGCCGTGCTCGCGCATATAGCTGAGCAGCTGCTCGTAGCGCGGGGCTGCTTGCCCGTGCGTGCCGCGAAAGCTAATGGTCAGGCAGCGCGCGGCGGGTCGAGCCTCGACGTCGCCCACGTAATCATCGGTGTCATCGAGCAGCAAAAAGACCTCGTCGTAGCCGTCAAAGTCGCCGGCGGCCAGGCGCTCGGCGCTAATCCCAACGCCCAAGTTGCCTAGAAAGACAAAGGTCTCGTGCTGGCCTTTCTGCAGCTGACGAATCTGCCACTCCAGCGCATAGGCGTCGGTAGGGTTGACGCGTTCGCGCAGCACGGCGCAGCGAAGCTCGGGCGCATCGATTGTGCAAATGGTGTCGAGTTCGGTGTTCAAGGCATCGTGCAGTAGAGCAAGCCGGTTATCGATCTTGCGCGACACGCGCTCCAACTCGCGGCGCTTGCGCTCGATGAGCTCCTGCTGCTGAGCCAGCTGCCGCTGCATAAGGTCCACATCGCGCGTGGTCACAAACTCGCGGATTTGTGCTAACGGCAAGTTGAGAACGCGCAGGTGGCTGATGGTGTTGAGGGTGGAGAGCTGCCGCGATCCGTAGTAGCGGTACCCACTTGCCGGATCGATGTGCGCCGGGTCCAGCAAGCCCATCTGCTCGTAATGACGTAGCGTCCCAACACTCAGGTTAAACAGGCGCGCCACTTCGCCAATGCGGAGCAGGCCCTCGGTATGTTCAGTTGGCGAGTCGGTCATGGGACTGCTCCTTTCAACGGGCGGGGGAGGGGCACTGAAGTCGTGCGGCGCAGCCGTCGTATGACACGAACGATCCGCTACGCTGCCAGCTTGTCAAAAGCCCCGCGCCGGTTGAGCACGGTAAACGCGACAACACAGATGACTGCCGACAAAATCGATCCGCACGGCGAGGCGATACCCATGGGGAACAGCGTGTCGGAATAGGCGTTCGACAGCAGCCATGCGCCCGGCACGCGAATGAGCACAACGGCCAGCACGTTGTGCGCAAAGCCGATGTAGCTCTTGCCATACGCAGCGAAAAAGCCGCTAAAGCAAATGTGGATGCCGGCAAAAATCGCGTCGAAAATGTAGCTGCGCATATAGCCGGTGCCGGCGGCGACTACTGCAGCGTCCTTGGCAAAAAAGCCAATAAACGCCGGCGCTACCAGCCACATCAGCACCGTGATCAGGCAGCCGTACACTACCGATATGGTCATGGCGTCCTTGAGTACCTGACGTGCGCGGTCGCCCTTGCCCGCGCCGGCGTTTTGCGCCGTGAGTGCGCTGACGGTGGCACCCATGGAGCTCGGCACTATGAACAAAAAGCTGATCATCTTCTCGACCAGGCCCACGGCGGCGGCGTCGACGAGCCCTCGGTGGTTGGCGATGACGGTGATAAACATAAACGCCACCTGGATGCAGCCGTCCTGCACGGCCACGGGCACGCCGATCTTAAGAATGCTGCCGAGCACCTCGGGCTGGGGGCGCAGGTCGCTGCGCTTAACGTGGATGTTCGTGCGGCGGCTCTTGAGCCACACGAGCGCGAGAGCAACGCTTGCCGTCTGGGCGGTTACCGTGCCGAGCGCCGCGCCCACGGGACCGAGCCCCATGTGGCCGATAAACAGAAAGTCGAGCGCGATGTTGATGATGCACGCCACGCCGATCACGTACATGGGCGAGCGCGAATCGCCCAGCCCGCGAAAGATGGCCGAAAGAATGTTGTACGCGGCGATAAAGGGAATGCCTATAAAGCAAATGCGCAGGTAGGCGGCGGTTCCTTCGACTGCCTCGGCCGGCGTGCCAATGAGCGCCACAATTTGCGGGCACAGCGCAAGCAGGATGGCGGCCAGCACCAGCGAGACGCCCATAAAGAGCGTGATGGTGTTGCCGATGGCTGCCTCGGCGCGGTCGAAGCGGCGCGAGCCCACGGCGTGGCCGACGACCACCGTCGTTCCCATGGCCAGGCCCACGAGTGCCACGGTGATCATATAGAGTGTCTGAGCGCCATTTGCCACGGCGGTGATGCCGGCGGCGCCGCTAAACTGCCCCATCATGTACAGGTCGGCCATGCCGTATAGCATCTGCAAAAAGTACGAGAGCATATAAGGCAGGGCAAAGACCGCGATGGTCTTGAGGACATTGCCGCGTGTGAGGTCGTGTTCCATGGGCGGGGCTTTCTGGCTGGGTTCGTTTAGCTACCAGTGTAGTGAAAACCCTACAACGATTGTAGAGTCAAGGTTTGTGTCGGCAGTGGGGCGAAAAAAATAGTCACGCTCCAAGCACGATGCTTTGGCCCTCCGTGCCCCTCACCTCGCCTCAAACCATCACAACATTCGACGTATTTTGCCAAAATCGGGAAAAGCATCGAATGTTGTGATGGTTTTTTGCCACTCGACCGGGTGGAATCGCTTTCTTGTGCACGAAGGTGTGTGGACCCGTGGGCAGGGGAATAAGGTTGGTTATCCGACTCCATTGGAGGGCTTATGGACCTGCCGATCGTCCTGTCCCATAAGACTGCTGGCTGTACCACAACGTGGCGCGCCCGTCCGAGCCGCTCTCGCGAACAAGCAGCCTATACGATGAGGACTTGCTTGCTAACGAGGCGGAACCGACCGCGAGCCTGCCCAAATTGGGACTCGATGCCAAGGGGCTGAGGGCTTCAACGGCAGTTGGGATCGTTGCCGACTATCTAGTTTCGCTCGGTATTCCACGAGAAGAGCTCGATCATATCGACACGCTCGTCAACTTCGATTTTGAGCGTTCGACGCCGGCTGGATTCAGATGCCACGTGTTTGGGGCGCCGGTACCTCCAGGCCATCTTATCGAGGTGGCAGAGGGCCTTCTAGTGGTTGATGAGGCCATGTGCTTTGTCCAAGCGGGTTCGTGGATGAGCGAGCCCGAGCAGCTGGAATATGGGTATGAAATCTGCGCCCGATACCATTTGAATCATCTGTCGACAGGCGATTATATCGAGATGGGGCAGAGGTATACCGTTGCCGACTTGATTGCCTATTGCAGTGAGAATCGATCTCGTCAGGGGGCTATACGCGCGGCCGCCGTGCTCAAGCGCGTGCACGATGGCGCGCGGTCGCCCATGGAGACGGCCACCGCAATCATGGTCGTAGCAAAACGTTCCCAGGGCGGGCTGGGATACGCCAAGATCGAGCTCAACCATCGGGTCGATGTTCCCAACGAGTTCAAGTATCTCGCAAAGGCCGGGTATTTCGAGATCGACGTATATGCGCCTGCGAGCGGTACAGGGATTGAATACAACGGCTCGGACCATCTTGATAAACAGCGCAGCGCGTCGGATGCGGAGCGTATGACCGTGCTGAGCGCGCTGGGCTTTAGGATGATCGTCCTCACCGGGACTCAGTTTGTCCATCAGCTGCAATTGCATCGGGCGATGAACGCCATCGCGCTCGCTATGGGCCTTAAGTGCGACCGAAGCGAAACGTTCCAAAAGCGTCAGAACGACCTGCGAGAATTCGTGATTCGGCACTGGGACGGCGGCCTTTAGGGACGTTTTGGTCCCTCTACGGGGTGCCGTGGGCAGGCAAACCATCACAACATTCGACGTTTTTTGCCAAAAACGGGAAAAGCATCGAATGTTGTGATGGTCTGTGCTGAGGATGGGCTTGGAAAGTCCGTTTTGCTCGAAGTGACCCGTCCTGTCGTACGGGTGTCGGCATGATTCTCTCGTGGGGTATTATGTTTTCCGAAGAATAAAACGCCGCGTGAGGGGAGGGCTGCGTGGACGGGCACGTGCAACATGACGGCTTTGGCCGCGATATCAACTACCTGCGCATTGCCGTTACCGACAAGTGCAATTTCCGCTGCATCTATTGCATGCCGGCCGATGGTGTGTCGCCCCGTGCACACGACGAGCTGCTCAGTGCCGAGGAAATCGCCCGCTTTGTGCGCTTGGTAGCGGGGGAGGGCATTCGCCGCGTACGCCTGACGGGCGGCGAGCCGCTGGTCAGCCGCCGTATCATCCCGCTCATTCGCGACATCCGCGCGATCCCGCAGATCGAGGACATCTCGCTTACCACCAATGGCGCCCTGCTACCCAAGCTGGCGCCGCAGCTCAAAGACGCCGGGCTTAACCGCGTCAACATCTCGCTCGATACGCTCGACCCTACGCTGTTTGGAAAGATCACGCGCCTTGGTCGTCTCGAGCAGACCATGGCTGGCATCGACGCGGCGCTGGCTTGGGGCTTTGAACCCGTTAAGGTCAACTGCGTTGTGGTGCGCCGGCTCAACCAGGATGTGGCGGCCCTCGCGCGGCTCACGCTCGACCGCCCCATCCACCTGCGCTTTATCGAATACATGCCCATTGGCGACGAGCGCACGAGCTCGCATTGCACTGTGGACCCGCATGCGCCCGCACTCAATCCCGAGCTGTGGGACGCGAGCGACACCGTTCCGAGCGACGAGTTGCGGGCGCGCATCAATGCCGGGGCCGCTGCGACGGGGCTGGGCGAGCTCGAGCCGCTCGACATCAACGACGCTCCTGCCGGCGCGGGCCCTGCACGCTATTGGCACTTTCCGGGCGCGGCGGGAACGGTCGGCTTTATCAGCGCCATGTCCAATCATTTTTGCGCGAATTGCAACCGTCTGCGCCTGACGGCCGATGGCAACGTGCGCCCGTGCCTGTTTAGCGATGCCGAGTATTCGGTGCGTGAGGCGCTGCGCCGTGGTGATGATATGCAGGTACTTTCGATTTGGCGCGATGCCGTGGCCCACAAACCGCAGGAACACGCGATAATTGAGGGCACGCAACGATTTATGTCCCAAATCGGAGGATGATCATATGGCCAAGAGCAGGTACGCCGATGCCACCAAGGCCGCTCGCAGGGCCGCGATGTCTGCCCACAAAGTCACGGCTGCGGCGAATGCTGGCAACGCCGACGCGTCCGCACAGCCGACTGCCAGCGCTGTCGCCGAGCCCGCCCGTGATGCCCGTCGCGACGAGCTGACGCACGTGGATGCCAAGGGCGAGGTGCGCATGGTCGACGTGTCCGACAAGGCCGAGACCCATCGCATCGCCATCGCCGAGGGCACCATTCTCTTGCACCCCGAGACGCAGGCCATGGTGCTGCAGGACCGCGCCAAAAAGGGCGACGTGCTTGCCTGCGCACGCGTGGCGGGCATTATGGCCATCAAGCGCACGAGTGACATCATCCCCATGTGCCATCCGTTGCTCATTACCAAGAGTAAGTGCGATATCGAGCCCATCGCTCCGGCGGGGACGCCTGTCGAGAACGTGCCCGAGGGCTGGGCGCCTGCGCGCGTGGACGGGCAGGTTGGCTTTCACGTGCTGGTCACGGCGGGCGTGACGGGCAAGACCGGAATTGAGATGGAGGCCCTGACCGGCGCGAGTGCCGCGTGTCTGACCATCTATGACATGTGCAAGGCCGTCGATCGCGGCATGGAGATCGTCGACGTGCGCCTGCTGCACAAGGAGGGTGGCCGCTCGGGTGTGTGGGATCGCGCAGAGCGTCAGGCCGCTGTTGTTGAGGCCGTGGCCGCTGACGGTGCCGCGCCCGTGAGCGCATCCGTCGCCGTCGCGCCCGCAGCTCCGACACCGGCCGTCCCCGCGATCGCGTTTATCGGCTACCAAAACTCGGGCAAGACCACGCTCGTCGAGAAGGTCATTGCCGAGCTCACCCGCCGCGGCCTGCGCGTGGGTTCGCTCAAGCATCATGGGCATCACGGCTTTGATATCGATGTGCCTGCTAAGGACACCTGGCGCCATCACCAGGCCGGATCCAAACACGTGGGCCTCATCTGCGCCACGCGCTGGGCGGAGTACGCCGACACGCGCGAGGAGGACGAGATGCCCGCGCGCGAGCTGCTGTCGCGTTACAACGATGTCGACGTGGTGATCATCGAGGGCTACAAGACCGAGGGCTTCGACAACATCGTGGTCGCGCGATCGGGTGTCGACCGTCTGCGCGGCAAGAGCTCGCTCGACCTGGTCGACGGTCACACGCTGGCCCTTGCCTGCAACGAGGCCCTGGCGCGTCAGGCCTTCGACGCCGGCTTTGCGACCCGAGCCATCAACATCAACGACGCCCGAGCCATCTGCGACCTTATCCAAGATCACCTGGCCTAAAACCTGCCAAAAAAGACAGGTTTATTTTGGCAGGTTCTATCTGGGCAAACGTCATTTCCACCACAAAGGGGCCAGGCACCTTTGTGGTGGTTTTTGCTTTAGTAGATGTGTGGGACATGCCTTACAATCTACCAAGTAGTTCATGACGGGCGAAAAACGGAGAGAAGGGGCTCGATGCGTCCTTAATGTTTCATGCGGATAGATTGATTTGGCAGATGGTGGCGAATGCCCGCCGTCCGCATTCGTATGAAACAAGGAGTCTCCGTGCTCGCCCCTCTTTTCTCAAAGCCTCAATCATCGCTGTCCGTGCAGGCCAAGCGCCTGGTGGCGATGCGCTTTCTCATCTACACCGGTTTTCAGACCAGCTACTTTATCGGCGTCATCGGAACGCTCACCTATGCGGACGACGGTTCGGTCGTCGCGACATCGCTGGCCGTCCTGTTTATGAACGTATTCGTGATCCTGGGATCCTTTGCGGGTGGCGCGGTGCTCGACGCCTGGGGCCCGCGCCGTCATTTCTTGCTGAGTATCGTCGGCACGCTGGCAACCGGCGCGGCGATCATCGTCTTTGGCAGCGCGACTGGCATCGTCCTGCTCGGCGCGGTGCTCCTGGGCTTCGTGATGGGGTTCGCCCAGTCCATCGCCACATCCTATCCGGCCTACCTCACCGACGATCCTGTCGAGCTCAAAGACATCAACTCCGCCATCGCCATGTTCTCAAACGTGAGCATCATCGTTGGCCCTACGCTGGGCGGCTTTGTCGCGGCTGCTGCGTCGTCGCGCGCGGTGTTCGTGCTCATGATGATCTTTACAGTGCTGGCACTCGTCGCCGGTTGGGGCTTTAGGCCGCAGACCAGCCATGTCGCCAGGCATGCGGATGCCGATTCGGCAGAGGAAGGGGAGCGTGCGGGACAAAGCCCCGACCCCAACACATCTTCCCGCGTCACCTTCGCGATCAGCATCAAGACAGTCTTCACCAACAGCGTCCTCGCCCTGCTGTTCTGCATTATTTTCCTTTCGAACTTTGGCTATGGAGCTTTCGATCCGCTGGAGTCGTTCTTCTACCGCGATGTCCTGCACGTCGGTGTCGAATGGATGGGCTGGCTCTCGTCGGCCAGCGGTGTGGGCGCGGTGCTGGGCGCTGTGGCCGCGCTCCGCTTGCCACCGCACCTGGTCAACCTTAAAACGCTGCTCGTGGCGCTTATGTCCGTGGGTCTGGGAAGTCTGCTCTATGTGGGGACACCGTACGTGGGCGTGGCTCTTGTCGGCCAGGTTGCACTGGGCATAGCTTGGGGCGTCGTCAACCCGCTCCACAACACGATCGTGCAAACGACGGCCCCGCTCGAGCAGCTCGGTCGCGTCAACTCGGTCATGGGTTTTGGCAACATGTTCGCCGGCGTGGCCCCGCTGGCGATTGCCCCGTGGCTGGCGGCGACGTTTGGCGTACAACAGACGCTCATCGGGACGGGTATGGTCGTGACGGCGGTTCCCGCGGCGCTGCTGCTGTTTGGACGCCGGCATTTGGATTGTGCCGCAAAGCAGTAAAACCTATCACAACATTCGATGAAAATCGCGATTTTGCCGAAAAATGTCGAATGTTGTGATGCTTTGCGCCCCGGTCCAGGCCGCCCTTCGGGCCCGGTCACCACAAAGGGGCCAGGCACCTTTGTGGTGGTTTTTGCTTTGACGGGCCGCGCCTGTGCCTTGGTATACCATGTACGCCGTTCACGAATACACCCCACACCGCCGCACAACCCAGAAAGGCCCCCATGGACACCATCTTCAGCCACATCAAAGCCGTGTTCTGCGATATCGACGGCACGCTGCTCACGAGCCAGCACACGGTGTCCCCGCGCACCGTGGCGGCGATCCGCGCCCTGCGCGAGCGCGGCGTGCTCTTTGGCCTGTGCACCGGGCGCGACGCCCATGCGACCGAGGCCATGTACGAGCTCTGGGGCATCGAAGGCCTGGTAGATGTGCTCGTGGGCTGCGGTGGCGCCGAGGTCATCGACCGCGCGCACGACATCAACGAGCTAAGCTATCCGCTGCCGGGCGAGACCATCGCGCGCATCTGCAAGCACATGGCGGACCTTCCGGCAACGCCCGTCTGCCCCCGAGACGGCGTGTTCTACGTGCCCGAGAGCAACGCGTGCGTCGAGCACCTGTCGCGCGTCGACGGCGTGCCCTACCAGGTGGTCGATTTTGCCGAGTTTTTGCGCGAGCCGCAGCCCAAGGTGATGTTTACCATGGCGCCCGAGGTAATGCCGCGGGTGATTGAGCGGGCGTCGACGTTTGCCGATGACACTGTTAAGGCGGCAGCTCTGCAAACCACGCAGCGGCTCTACGAGTTCATGGACCCGCGCGTGTCCAAGACGCGCGGTCTTGCGCGCGTGGCAGAGCTCAACGACATGGAGCTCCAGGACATCTGCGTGTTTGGCGATGCGGACAACGACACCTGCATGGTGGCTGACGCCGGCGTGGGCGTGGCCATGGCAAATGGCAGCGATGCCACCCGTGCCGCCGCCGATTTTGTAACCGCCAGCAACGACAAAGACGGCATCGCGATCTTTATCGAGGAACATCTGCTATAGCGCCGGGGGGGGAGAACCACCGCAAAGGGGGCAGGCTCCTTTGCGGTGGCCTCTGGCGATTTGGGTGAATTGATACCTAAAATCTGCGCGAAAATTCAAATAACGTTGTCTGAACATCATGCTTCTAACCACCGATGAGTTAAAGATATTCCCATCAATTTGGTAGTCTATTCCTCCCGGTTAATGATCTACCGTTCACGGTCGATTTTCGACCGTTCACAGGACGCATGCTCTTGAGAAAAATGTTGTGCAAATAAATGAAATGCTATTAAAAAACTGATAACTAGCTTAATTACCAGTAGAAATAGATATTTCATAGCGAATAAACGAAGGTTAATCCGAGTAAATGTCAAGAGAATTGAGAATTCGCTACAAAACTATCGGTATTTTTGCTTAGATGTTCAAACAATCGTTACAATATGTACAACAAGCGTGCGCAATTACAGATTGCGCAGGTACGTTTGATAGTGAAAGAGCAAGATCGCGGTCTCTTGGGGAGGAGACATCGATGAAAGCGAATTCAGACAAATCTAAGCAGAGTGATAAAGCGACGCGCCGTGTACTGTCAGGCGTTTTGTGCGGAGCCTCCGTGTTGAGCCTGGTACTGTCGCTCGTCATGCCTCCGATTTCGCAGGCCATCGCCAACGACGTCCAGACAGTTTCTACCGAGGAAACTGTAATGGGGGGGGGGTTCCTCAAGTGAGTCCGCTGCTGTAGATAACACCAGCGAGGATGCCGAAAACCAGAATAGCGACGAGACCAATGGCGGCGAGGCTGGCTCTTCAAATAGTGCTGAGCAGGCTCAGAGTGCGAATGCGGCTTCAGCGAGAGCGACGGCCACCGTGGAGAAGGGAATTTATGTTCCCACGTCTATCGGTATCGGTACGAATATCGATGTCTCCACCCCCGATCCCGGCGTGGCCACCTATGTCGGCCGCGACATGTACATCGGTGGTAAGCCGAGCGACACTAGTAATCTTGATGCGACGAACGCCCCCACCGGCTCATATGCCGCTGAGGCGGAGGGCCTTACCTTGGTCCGTGGCAAGCTTGCCATGAATCCAGTCAAAGAGAGCTGGCCCTATCAATCAATTGGTGCTGGTTTCCGCTTTGGCACCGTTGGTTTTGGTTCCCAGTTCCGTCCTGTCGCCGGCAGCACCGTGCTTGCGGTGGCCGGAATTAAAAGTGCGATCACCAAGATGAGCGTTGGTTATAGCGGCGACTCGCCGGAGACGACTACCGTTGGCGCTTGGAAGAAAGGCGCTTGGGTCGGACGGCAGAAATCTTCTGAGGGCGCGACTCCTTCCGGCTTTGCCTACACTGCGCAGATCGCAGGCCCCATCACATACTGGCGCGATAACAATGAACGCCAATCCGTGGTGACAACGCAGGGTAATTGGTACGAGGGCAAGAACTTTCAGGAAAGCAACCTGTTCAATCAAACTGTTGATTTGACTAATGTCAACAATAACGATTATTCGAGCTACAACGGTGAAGATGGGTACCTCTCGAAGCTATCGAAACAGCTCAACTCGTTTGCAAATACCGGCACGCTCGAGGTTGGTTTCGCGAGCAATCACAACAACTACGTAATCAACAAGTACGACAAGACGGATTGTAATTATGGCCTGGTGTTTGATGAGTCGTATAAGACCATATATTCGGACTGCGCCGATACGTTGCTCAATGGTAAGAAATTCAAGAATAGCGAGCGTCTTATCACGTTTAAGGGCGACAACACCTCTATGCAGCAGGTGTTCACCATCGATGCTTCTCAGCTGAGCAATACATACAACAACGAGTATTATCGTGGCGTTGATTTCGCATTCGAGGGCATTCCCAAGGGCGCCTCGGTTGTTGTGAACGTTACCGGATCTTCGAATATTGAGTTTCACAATGGCTGGCGCTTTTGGTGGAACGGTACCGAGATTTCGCGTGGTTACGAAACTCAATATTCCGGCAAGGAGCTGGGCGAGGCATACGCGACGGCTTCCCAGTCCATCATGTGGAACTTTGTCGATACGCAAAGCCTTACCATTCGAGGCGGCATCGCGGGAGAAAACCGCGCGGACTGGGGATACGGCGGCACAGCCACCGGTGCCAAGTGGACTGACGACGATCCTGCGGCGGCTATGATCGGATCGATTCTCGTTCCCAACGGAAGTTTCGACGACCATGTGACTACCAACGGCCGCGTTTATGTGGGCGTCGATTTCTCAATGAACAGCCCGAAGGTTGCCGCAGCATTTGGTGAGGGTAACTCGGCTTCCGTCATCGATATGGATCAGGAGCGTCACAACTTCCCGTGGTCTGGGTCGTATACGCCCGACGGCTCCGCCGTTGCGTGGAGCAAGGTCGATGCGGCGAACGGCAACACGTCGCTTCCTGGTTCCTCGTGGGCTATCTATGGTTCTGTCGAGAATGCTGTCGCGGGCAAGGACGCTATCGTGACGGTGACTGACGGTGGCGCAAATGATTACGCTTCGGGTGATGGCAAGCTTCAGTTCAACTATCTGAACCAGAAGGCAAACATCGGCAATTCCAACGATACCAACTACTTCACGTATTACATCAAAGAGGAGACGGCGCCGGCTGGCTACCAGAAGTCAGACACCATCTACTATGCCACTATGAACAATACTGGCGAGAAGCCGAACTACGTTCAGGGTTACGTGGATGAGAACGGCAAAAATGTTCCGTTCGAGAATAACCCCACAGGTGCCATTCCCAACACCAAGATCATCACCGGTACGGTGTCTTGGACCAAGGTGGGGGAGGGCGACACAAAACACACTCCTTTGGCTGGTTCTGAGTGGAAACTCACCAAGACTAATGACGCCGATGGTGCGGCCGTTAACCAGTCCTGGACCGTGAGAGATCAGGTGAGCGACCAGTCGACTTCGAGCGATACCACGTGGGTAGACACCGACACCGCGCCTGGCAAGTTCAAGCTCGAGGGCCTGCTGCCGGGCACGTACACGCTTGTTGAGACCCAGGCTCCGTTTGGCTACGAACTGAACAAGAACACCTACAAGTTCACGGTGGACAGCACAAACGGCTCCATTACGTGGAAAGAGAACGAGCAGCTGAGCATCGATAGTGGCACTACGTACATCTCCGACAAGTGCAGTGCTACGTCCGTGAAGATTCCGGTGACCAAATCCGTTCGCAATACGGATTGGCCGAAGGATGCTGACGACAACTATGTGCCGTTCGAGTTCAGCATTGTGGCTACGGGTGACTATGCAGCCAAAGCCCCCATGCCCGAAGCGCCCGAAGCACCCAAGATTTCTGTTGCCCCAAAGGCAGGGGAGACCGACGCCGCCAAGCTCAACAACATCACGGCGACCTTTGGCGCCATGACGTTCAACAAGTCGCACCTGTCCGATGCCCCCGGTGAGGTGGGTGACTACGCCAGGACCTACACCTACACGGTGAAGGAGGTCGCGCCTATCACCGGTGCCATCGACAAGCTTCGCTACTCCAAGGCCGAGTACCAGGTGGCCGTCACGGTGAAGGCCGTCATGGATGAGACCACTGGCAAGTACTCCGGCCTCACCACCTCCACCACGGTCACGCAGGTGAAGGACGACATGGGCAACACCGTGAGTAACACCATCGGCAAGGACGCCGCGCCCAACGCCATTCCCGCCTCCACCTTCACCAACACCTACTCCACCACTCTGCCTCTTTCCGGTATGTCGGGCGTCACTCTGACGTACCTTGCCGGCGCGGCGGTGCTTTGCGCTGCTGCAGCCTGGATGCACATTCGTCGCAAGGCGAATGCGAAGGGAGGCGAGCGTCGTGAATAAGAAAGTTTGCTCCTTCCCGATCTTGTTTGCGCTGCTTGCCCTCCTGATCGGCACCTGCGCGGTTGTGTTCCCCGCTTCCGCGCAGGCCGCGCCGACCTCGACCGGTTCCATCACGGTGAGCGGCACCGTGGCGAGCAGCTACGACGCCTACCAGATCTTTAGCGCCAACGTCGTCGACGGCGACAGCGACGCTAAGATCGCCACCGACCTCGCCTGGGCAAGCGACGCCGCGCGCGATGCCGTGTTGCCTGTGCTGCACAGCGCCGGTATGCCCAATTCCCAGACCACCGCGCAGGAAGCTGCCGAGTGGCTCAACACCGATTCCCACCTTACGAGCGCGCTGAGCGCACAGCTCGCTCGTTCCCTCCAGAGCTCTGGCGCCGTGTTCGTGGCCCTTAACGCGGGCACGACGGCCAAGCTGCCCTGCGGCTACTGGCTCATCGTCGCCGACGACGACGCCATCGCCCAGGGCGAGGCCGGCACCGCGCCGATCATGGCCCTGGTGGGCGGCAGCGCCGTCACCGTCAAGCCCAAGGCCGCGACCCCCAAGGTCGCCAAGCACGTGCTGGAGGCCGGCACCGCCGCCTGGCAGAAGGCCGCCGACGCTACGGTCGCCGACGACCTGTACTGGCGCCTCTCGGCCACGGTCCCGGCGGGGCTCACGGCCTACGACACCTATACGGTGCGGTTCGTCGACACCATGAGCGCGGGGCTCGACCCCTCCAAGGTCGCCGCGAGCATGCGCGTGTACGTGGCGGCGGGCGCGGACGGCGGCTTTGATGCCGTCCAGACCGGCAAGGACGGACGCACCGGCACCGAGCCCGCGAAGGGCTGGACCGACATCACGGCCCAGTGCGCCACCAAGGTAGCGGCCGACGGTAAGACCTTCACCGTGCGCACCGGCGACCTGATCGCCGCGCTCGGCGGGGCCGACGCCTTCACCGCGGGCGTCCGCGTGGTCGCCGTGTACAATGCGCCGCTCAACAGCGCGTGCAACCACGGCATCGCGAAGGGCAACCCCAACGAGGTTTACCTGCGCTACCCGCGCTCTCCCTTTGCCGATCAGTCCGGCGATGCCGGCTTCACCCACACGCCGAGCGACGATGCGTGCGCCTACACCTGGGATCTTGCGTTCACCAAGCGCGGCAGCGACGGCGACAAGCCGCTTGCCGGGGCGGTCCTGAACATCGCCGACGACCGCGGTCGCACGCTGGCGGCCGACGGCACGTGGGATGCGGAGGGCAAGGCCACCGTCACCACGGGCGAGGACGGCCGCGTGACCGTCTCGGGCGTGGACTCGGGCAAGCTGGAGGTCCGCGAACTCAAGGCGCCCAAGGGCTACACCGCCTTTGAGGGCACGCGCTCCGTGACGGTCAAGGCCGAGGGCCTGGACGTCGACCAGGTGGCCGCCGCCAAGCCCAAACTCACCATCACGGCCGAGTCGCCCCTGCGCGCCGACAGCGCGGACGGGTCGACGGGCAGCCTGGAGGCGTCGCTCATCAACACGCCCACCGGCACACCCCCTAGCATTACCACCGGAGGCTTTATGCCCTCGACTGGCGATATGGCAATGTACGCCGCGGCCGCCGCAGCGGTCGCCGGAGCCGCGCTCATCGTGGTCGCGCTCCTGGTCAAGCGGGGAGGTGGCAGCCATAAAGAGTAGCTGGCAGCCCCACAGAGAGCGGGGCGAGACGTAGCGAAGTAGATGCTAAGACACAGACAGACAGATTTAGATCAAATGGAATTCGAGCAGAAAGCAGAGGAAAAGAAGATGAGCATGAGCAAGAACATCGCACGCCTGGCAGTAACCGCCGGCCTCACAGCCGCGTTGAGCTTCGGCGGCGTGATGGCCCCGGTGACCATGGCGTTTGCTGATGGTACGACTGCTACGACCAATAGCATCACGATCAAAAAGAAGAACGATAATGGCAGCGTGAAGTACAAGGCCTACCAGATTTTCGAGGCCGATGTCGTGGATGAGAGCGGCAAGACTGGCAAGACTGACAAGGTCGTTTCGAATGTTAAGTGGGCAACTGGCGTTGAGGACGCGACGCAAAAAGCCATTATTAAGGCCATCAACGACTATAATAAAGATGAAGCAGACAATCTGACAACCGATGCCAGCCCGCAGGATGTTGCCAATTGGCTGACTGCCAACATTACCGGGACCACAAACACGACGGTTCTCAAAGACACCGATTTGCTCAATACGCTTGCTGGACTGGTTGCGAAGAATGTCAATCCGACTAACCCGACGGGCGTTGGAGAGGCTTCGTTTGGGGCGGGTACCAAGGTTTCTTTCGATAAATCTGGTTATTACCTGTTTCTGACTGACGCGGACACTTTGGCTTCGGATAAGTCGACGACCGGCAGCAAGAATACTGCCACTTCGCCGATTTATGCCGTCGTGGGCGCCGGCGATGTAGAGGTTACCGAGAAGACCAGCATTCCTACCGTCAAAAAGGAAGTTCGTGAGGGCGAGACATGGGGAAAGCGGAGTGACTCGCATATTGGCGAGGAGGTCGAATATAAACTGACTGGCTTCGTTGCGAGCAACATCGACACCTTCACCAAGTACGAATATTCGTTCCATGATCATCTTTCAGCTGGACTGGAGGCTAGCGAGAACTCCGTTAAGGTGAAAATTGACGACACCGTTATCCAACCTACAAATGGCTACACGGTAAATCTTGCGGACACTACGGACGCCTCTGGGCACCCCACTGGCGGTCACGACCTGACGATTTCCTTCTCTGATCTTAAGGCTGCTGCAACAAACGCAGGCGTGACGCTTAAGGGCGACTCTAAGGTCGTTGTGACCTATAACGCAAAACTGACCGGTGAGGCTGAATACACTGCCAACGGCAACACCAACGATGTCAAGCTTGTCTATTCCAACAATCCCATGACTGATGATAAGGGCACTTCTGAGTCGGATGAGGTCACTGACTACGTCTTCGGTCTCGATGTCACTAAGACCGCCTCGGATAATCCGAAAAAGAAACTTGTTGCCGGCTTTAAGGTCAAAATGACCAAGGAGGGTACCACTCCTGTTAATGGTGAAAAATGGCTGACGGAGACTGGTGAACTCACTGACGATTCAGGCAAAGCTGGAGTGTTTAAGACTAAAGAGACTGACAGCAAGGTCTTTATCCCTGGTCTTGTTGCAGGTGAGTACGAGATTACGGAGTGCGAGACGCCCGCGGGTTATAACTCCATTAGCTTTACCATTGTGGTGACGCCTACATACAATGAGACGACCGGCAAACTGACAGGACTCAGCGTAAACCCCAGCTCTAATATGGTCACTTCTCAGCTCGGTGAAAACGTTACCTCGACCAGGATTCCCATCACCATCGTGAACAAGAAGGGTTCCGGCCTCCCCCTCACCGGTCTCAACGGCGTGACCTTCACTTGGATCGCTGGTGGCGCGGTGCTTTGCATTGGCGTGGCGCACCTCATCCGCAGCCGTAAGCAGGCTGAGGAGTCCGAGCAGGAGTAGCGCTTGCTCACCCATCCCTTTGGCAGGTGGGATGCGATGGCCATGAGACTTGCGGACACTTTTCTCGTCCATCCACGTTCTTGCTTTGCCATTCTCTTTTCGGGGCAGACTCCGCACTGGAGTCTGCCCCGTTCTTTTTGGACAACACAGGCAGCCTCCACCGTCCGATGCGGACTCATCCGTCATCGCGTTTCTTGACTCGTATGAAGTTCGGTTTAAGGTCCGTAGGCGCACGCGCGGTGCGGACGGTAGAAGGCATTTGCGCCGCAACAAGCGCAAATAAGAATGCCCGGGGTTAGAGGCCCGGGCATTTAACAACGTCGGAAACTGGTCGCCCGCGCTCCTAAGTACTTACGCGGGGTGCGTCGTTTCCTGTAGTCATTGTATCCCGAATCTCTCCGCTGATTCGGGACATTTTGAAAACGCAAACACGTCGGGCAAACCCGGACAATGCGGCCAGGCTCCGCCGGACGAGGAACCGTGTTTGTAAATATCGAACAGATGTTTGCAATTATTGCGTTTACCAGCTGTAAGTGCGAGTGCTCGCAGTAAAATATCCTTGCGACGCATTCCGTGCGCGGGCGGCCGACGACTCGATCGGAGGTCCCCAAATGCTGAAATTCCTTAACGCGCTCGCCGCCCTCGCGGCGGTGGGCACGTTCGTCATCAGGTTTCTTGACTCGTATGAGGTTCGGTTTAAGGTCCGTAGGCGCACGCGCGGTGCGGACGGTAGAAGGCATTTGCGCCGCAACAAGCGCAAATAAGAATGCCCGGGGTTCGGAGCCCGGGCATTTAACTAAAGCTGAAAACTAGGCCGCCCGCGCTCTCGTACACTTACGCGGGGTGCGTCGTTTTCTATTGACATTGTATCCCGAATCGCCCAGCCGATCCGGGATATTCTGAAAACTCAAATATGGGTTTAGGCACGAACGGAATCTCGTTAATTCCGAAAATTATGTATAATTCCAATTAAAACTGGAATCAAACGAAAACTATGGAAATGAACGAAGCGCTAATCTACTTACAAGAAGCACTGGGCCTCTCCGCCAAGACCAAAACTTGGCCTGGATCCGCACACTTGCCGCTGCATCTGCGGGCGATTGAGGTCCGCGCTGTTGATGCAAACGGTTTTTCGTTTTTGCTTGCAAGTTTGCCTACTGGCGTCGGGCTTCCTGAGGCTAAGAGAGTCTATAGCCAGCTAGCCTTGCGTGCGGAGACTCCTGTTGTCGTTTCGTTTCCTGATGCCGATGCACGTCAGCGCAAAGCATTGGTCGCACAAGGGATTCCCTTTGTCTGCCCCGGTAGACAGGCTTTTCTTCCATTTATGGGCACAGCTTGCACGGAGAGGGGCGGTGCCCGGTTTCGCAATCACGCGACCAAGATGTCACCCAACGCGCAGGCTGCCGCAATCTGGGGAGCAGCCCAAGAGCCATATCGTCCCTATGACCTTTGTCGTGCGCTTGGGATTTCGGCAAGCCGCGCGAGTGAGGCCATAACCGAGCTTGTTGACAGGGGGCTCGCGAGGCGCGAGCGTTGCGAGCGATGTGTCGTCGTCTTCCCTGTTGCCGTTGATCTTCTGCTCAGCGAACACATGGCAGAGCTCTCCTCGCCTGTCTCGAAGGTCTTTTTTGCAAGGAAGACGCCGCAGATCGACTATCTTGTTGACGCTGGGGAGACGGCGCTCGCTGCGCGTTCGATGCTCGCTGCGCCGGGCATGGAACAAAAGGCCGTCTTAAGAAGTACATGGCGTCAACTGAGCGACCTCGAAGTCGCAGACGGGGAGTTGCCGGATAACGAAACGGCGATGATCCAAGTGTGGCGCTATGCGCCCGTGTTTGCCGGCTTCTCCCGTGTCGACGACATTTCGCTTGCGCTATCTTTGGCGGCAATCGACGATGAACGAATCCAGCTCGAAGTCGATCGCATGTTTGGAAAGGAATATCCATGGCAAGAAGCGCTGTAGAAGGTCTCCAAGAATTCGGACCGTAGGCGGTGTTTCGGTCCTAGCTGCGTTGTTCGGCGCATAAGCTCGCGAATCGGCTATTATTTGTTTAGACAACTTGAGTTGAAGAGGAGTGACCGGCGATGGTGCAGGGCGCCAAACATATGAAGAGCAATAACGCCGCGGACAACGGCGGCTCAAGCCCTCAGCCCAAACCTCAACCAAAGCCCAAGCGCCGCCGCAAGCGACTGCCGCGCTGGGCCGACCGGCTCATCACCATCGTCATCATCCTTATTGGCGTGGGCCTTATGACCTGGCCGTGGATCTTGGACCGGCTCGAGGCCTCGGGTGTGTTCAACCAGATCAGCACCGTGTCCAGCACCGTGGACGCGCTCTCCGAAGAGGAACGCGAGCGCATTCTGCTTCAGGCGCGCTCCTATAACGAGCAACTTGCCGGCGAGGCCACCGAGCTTCCGGCCGACCAGATCGAGCCCTATGCTCAGCAGCTCATCTTTGACCGCGACCCCATGATGAGCTGGGTCGAGATCCCCTCCATCGACGTGAGCATGCCTATCTACCACGGCACGAGCGAGGAAGTCCTTATGGCGGGCGTCGGCCACCTGGAGGGCACGAGCCTGCCGGTGGGCGGCACCTCGACGCATTGCGTGCTCACCGCGCACTCGGGCATGCGCAACTTGAGCATGTTCGACGACATCCACTCGCTGGAGCCCGGCGACCTGGTGTTGCTGCACACCATGAACAAGACGCTCGCCTATAAGATGGTGGACTCCGAGGTCGTGCTGCCCGAGGAGATGGAGTCGCTGACCATCGAGCCCGGCGCCGACAAGGTGACGCTCGTCACCTGCACGCCCTATGGCGTGAACGACCACCGCCTGCTGGTGCATTGCGTACGCACCAAGTACAACAAGAAGGACGTCGACAAGCAAAAGTCGCTGGCCGGCCGTCACTGGGGCAAGCGCGAGTTTGCCGTGCTCATCGTGGTCGTAGCCATTGTGCTGTTGCTGTTGGACATCGTGATCCACGCGGT
Source organism: uncultured Collinsella sp. (assembly GCA_958413895.1). GTDB lineage: Bacteria > Actinomycetota > Coriobacteriia > Coriobacteriales > Coriobacteriaceae > Collinsella. The sequence continues at coordinate 15,450 of CATYVQ010000008.1, read as the reverse complement.
CCGCAAGCGCCGCAAGGCCAAGGCCTCGGCATAAGACATTCTCCAGAACCGCCACAAAGGGGACAGGCACCTTTGTGGTGGTCGGGGCTTCTAAACCATCACAACATTCGATGATAATCTCGATTTTGGCGAAAAACGTCGAATGTTGTGATGGTTTTCGTTGCGGGCGGGCCGGTTTTCGTTGTGGACGAGACGGTTTTCGCTATGGACGGTGCGGTTTCGCTGCGGAACCGCCAGCCCGCTGCCTGCCAGCCCGCCGCCCTCGTTACGTTTTCGCTGCATTTGGGTAAAGCGCCTGCTCCAAGCGGCGTTGCCTTGTATACTAGAGCGGTTTATCTGTTATGCGGAAGGGAGCGCCTATGGCACTCAGCGAGAAAGACGTGCGCGGCATCGCCGAGTACGCAAAGATCGCACTGACCGATGACGAGCTCACCCAGATGACGTCCTACATGAACGATGCCGTCCAGATGCTCGAGCCCGTCTTGCAATATGACTTGCCCGACGTGGAGCCCACGTTCCATCCCATCGGAAGCCTGTCCAACGTGATGGGCGATGACCTGCGCGAACCCGAGCGCGACCTGCCGCTCGACGTCGCGCTCGAAAACGCCGGCAGCGCGCGCGACCGCTACTTCCGCGTGCCGTCCATTTTGGGAGAGGGGGAGAGCGAGTAATGGCGCAGAGCCTCGATTCCCTTACCGCCGCCCAGATCGCCGCGGGCGTTGCCGCTGGCGACTTTACCGCTACCGAGGTGGCCCAGGCCTCCCTTGCCGCCATCGAGGCGCGCGAGGGCGGGGTCCAGGCATTCCTGCAGGTGGCGCCCGAGCTTGCGCTCGAGGCCGCTGCGCGCGTGGATGCCGACCGTGCCGCAGGCAAGCCGCTGCCCCTGCTCGCGGGCGTGCCGCTGGCCATTAAGGACAACATGAACCTCGTGGGCACGCGCACCACCTGCGCTTCCCGCATGCTCGAGGATTACCAGAGCGTCTACACAGCCACCTGCGTCCAGCGCATGCTCGACGCCGGCTGCCTGCCCATGGGCAAGGCCAACATGGACGAGTTTGCCTTTGGCAGCTCCACCGAGAGCTCAGCGTTCCACCGCACCAACAACCCCTGGGATACCGAGCGTGTGCCCGGTGGCTCCTCGGGCGGTTCCGCTGCCGCCGTCGCCGCGGGCGAGGTCGCGCTCTCGCTGGGCTCGGACACCGGCGGCTCCATTCGCCAGCCGGCGTCGCTGTGCGGCGTGGTGGGCTTTAAGCCCACGTATGGCGCCGTGAGCCGTTACGGCGTGGTCGCCTTTGGCTCGTCGCTCGACCAGGTGGGTCCCTTTGGCCGCACGGTCGAGGATGTCGCGCTGGCCATGAACGCGCTTACCGGCGCGGGCCACGATCCGTACGACTGCACCAGCCAGGATTGCGCTGTCGACTTTACCGAGCACCTCAACGACAGCATCGAGGGCAAGCGCGTGGGCATCATTCCTGCGTTTATGGAGGCCGAGGGCTTGACGCCCGAGGTCAAGGCCGCTGTTCAGCGTGCCGCCCAGGAGCTGCAGAATCAGGGCGCCGAGCTGGTCGAGGTCGACCTGCCGCACCTGGACGCCGCCATCGCCGCCTACTACGTCATCGGCCCGGCCGAGGCGTTCTCCAACCTGGCCCGTTTTGACGGCATTCGCTACGGCTATCAGGAGGAGGGCTGCGCCAACCTGTCCGATCAGAGCTCGCTGTCGCGCGCCCACGGCTTTGGCGCCGAGGCCAAGCGCCGTCAGATGCTCGGCGCCTACCTGCTGAGCTCGGGCGTGTACGACAAGTACTACTACGCTGCGCAAAAGGCCCGCACGCTCATCACGCAGGACTACGACGCCGCGTATGCCAAGGTGGACACCATCCTTATGCCCGCCTCGCCGCGCACGGCCTTTAAGTTTGGCGAGATCAGCGACCCCACGCAGATGTACCTCTCCGACCTGTACACCATCTCACTCAACATTTGCGGCAACGGTGGTATCTCGGTGCCGCTGGGCCTGGGCGAGGACAGCAAGCTGCCCGTTTCTGCCCAGCTGGTGGGTCCAGCGTTTAAGGACCGTCAGCTGCTCACGTTTGCCCGCGCCTTGGAGCGCGGCTTTGCCGATGCCGCCACGGGCGCGCCCGCGCTTTCCGTCGCGCCCGATTTTGCCGGGAAGGGAGGCGAGCTGTAATGAAGGAGCTTTCCGAGGTCCTGCAGGATTGGGAGGCCGTGATCGGCCTGGAGATCCATACCGAGCTCACCGCACTCGATACCAAGATGTTCTGCAACTGCAAGCTCAGCCACGATGACGAGCCCAACGCCAACGTGTGCCCGGTGTGCCTGGGCCTGCCCGGCGCCCTGCCGGTGCCCAACAAGCGCGCCATCGAGAGCATCGTCAAGGCCGGTCTCGCCACCAACTGCGAGATCCAGCGCCACTCGATGTTCTACCGCAAACACTACTTCTATCCCGATATGGCCAAGAACTTCCAGACCACGCAGGGTCCGGTCGCCTTTGCCATGTACGGTCACCTGGATCTGGACGTGACCGGTCGCGGTGCCGCCGAGCGCCCCGACTGCGCGTTTGGCGAGGCCGAGGCCCAGAGCCTGGCGAGCGCCTCGGCCAACGCCGAGGGCCTGTCCACGTCCATGACGTCGACCATGCGCGAGGGCAACCAGCGCGCCGGCCACCTGGCCAGCTACGATGCGTCCAACCTGCAGATGCCCGAGCGTCGCGAGGACGGTTCCTATACGGTGCCCATTCGCATTCTGCGCATCCATATGGAGGAGGACGCCGCCAAGATGGTCCACGTGGGCGGCGCCGAGGGCCGCATTACCGCCGCGGCCGAGTCGCTCGTCGACTACAACCGCTGCGGCACGCCTTTGATTGAGCTCGTGACTGAGCCCGACTTGCGTACGCCCGAGGAAGCGCGCCTGTTTATGGAGAAGCTCCGTCGCATCTTTGTGACGCTGGGCATTTCGGACTGCTCCATGGAGAAGGGCTCCATGCGCTGCGACGGCAACGTGTCGCTGCGCCGCCGCGGCGAGACCAAGCTGGGCACCAAGACCGAGCTCAAAAACCTTAACTCGTTTAAGAGTCTGCATGACGGCCTTGCCTACGAGATCTGCCGCCAGGCCGAGGTGCTCGAGGAGGGCGGCATCATCTATCAGGAGACCCGCCACTGGGAGCCCAGCCGCAAGCGCACCGTGGTCATGCGCGTCAAGGAGACGGCCGACGACTATCGCCTGTTCCCTGATCCCGACCTGGCGCCGTTCGACCTGGACGACGAGTTTATCGAACGCTGCCGTGGCGAGATTCCCGAGCTGCCCGATGTCAAGCGCGCCCGTTTTGAGGCCGACTTTGGCATTAAGGCGGCCGACGCCGAGCAGATTGCCGGCGATCCCGAGTTCGCCGACTTCTTTGAGGCCGCTGCTGCCGGTATGGCCGGCAAGGAGGCCCAGACGGTCGCTAACCTGCTGGTCAACGAGATGATTGCCTACCTTAAGGGTGCGGGTGTGTCGCTCGCCGAGTCTGGTATTGCGCCGGCCCAGGTGGCAGCGCTGGCTAAGCTGCTGGCGACCGATGCCATCAGCTCCAACCAGGCGCACGAGGTCTTTGAGGCCATGGCCCAGACCGGCGACGACCCCAACAAGATCGTCGACGAGCGCGGCATGCGTCAGGTGAGCGATGCCGGCGCGCTGCAGCCGATCGTGGACGAGGTGCTGGCTAACTGTGCCGATCAGGCGCAGCAGTATCGTGACGGCAACCAGAAGGTCATCGGCTTTTTGGTGGGCCAGTGCATGAAGGCGAGCCGCGGCAAGGGCAACCCGAAGCTCTTCAACGAGTTGCTGAGAACGTCGCTCTCGTAAGCGGGAACCCGGGAGCCCCGGCAGGGCGGGTGCTTCCTCAAAATTTCGAACAGTCCTGCGCAAGACGAAGGCCACATTAAGTGGCCTTCTTTGCGTGCGGAACTCATTTTGAGCAAGCACCCGCCCTGCCGGGGCTCCCGGGTTCTGTGACGACTCGGCCGTTCGGGTCAGGCGGGCTGATAGGAAAGATGGTGACGGAGGCGCAAAATGCGCCTCCGCCTTTTCAATGTGATGAAAGTGTGGCGAAATAAGTTTAAAACTTCCGTAAATGTGATAAATGTCACGTTTTACCTAGAGTAAAATGTGGGAAATATCACGTTTACGGAAGTTTCTTTGCGGGAGGTTCGGTCATGCAGCGAGATATCATTGCCAAGCTTAACGCTTGGAAAGCGTCAGAATATCGTAAGCCGCTTATCCTTAAGGGGGCGCGCCAGGTTGGAAAGACGTGGGCGCTTAAGGAGTTCGGCCGAACCTCGTACCTCAATTTTGTGTATCTGACGCTCGAGGAGCCGTCACCTGGGGTACAGAGCGAGTACGCTCAGTTTTTCGAAGGTACGCGCGATCCTCGACGGATCATCTCAAATCTTTCCCTGGCACTTGGACAGCCTATCGATCCCGGCGAAACGCTGCTTATTATTGATGAGATCCAGGATTGTCCTTCTGCAGTCGGCGCCCTTAAATACTTCTGTGACGAGGCCCCCGAGTATCACGTCGCATGCGCAGGGTCTTTGTTGGGCGTTCGCTTGTCCCGTGAGACCAGCGCTTTTCCGGTGGGAAAGGTCGAGTTCATGGAGATGCGCCCCATGAGCTTTTCCGAGTTTCTGAAAGCCGAGGGCACTGCAAACTACGACGAATACCTTGGCGGCCTGGATCAGATCGAGACAGTGCCCGATTTCTTCCATGTCCGTCTCGTCGAGCATCTTCGTCGTTATTTTGCATGCGGCGGCATGCCAGAGGCTCTTGGCCGGTGGGTGGAGACGGGCGATATCGTTCAGGTCGATAAGGTGTTGTCTGATCTCTTGGATTCCTACGAGCGCGATTTTGCCAAGCATGGTGGCCGTGCGCAGTTCGCCAAGCTTTCGCAAATATGGAACTCGATTCCAGCTCAGTTGGCGCGCGAGAACAAAAAGTTCGTTTGGGGTGCGGTGCGCGAGGGGGCTCGTGCTCGAGAATACGAGGATGCTCTGGAATGGCTTGCCGATGCTGGGCTCATCACGGCGGTTCGCCTTAATGCTGCCGGTGGTGTGCCGCTCTCTGCGTACGATGACCTCAAGGCATTTAAAGTCTACTGTCTTGATGTCGGCTTGCTGCGCCGCATGGCAAGGCTGGATGCGTCCGCTTTTGCCATCTCGGATGCGCTTTTTTCGGAGTTCAAAGGTTCGTTCGCCGAGAACTATGTGCTTCAGGCATTACTTTCACAGTTAGATGCTGCTCCGCGTTATTGGACAAACGAGAAGCCGAAGCACGAAGTCGATTTTTTGATTCAAGTCGGAAACGAAATCGTTCCCGTCGAGGTCAAATCGGGAGAGGTCGTTCATTCCAAGAGCCTTAAGTACTATGCCGACAAGCATGCGGAGACGACTCCATTGAGGGTCCGCTACTCACTTAAGAACCTAAAGCTCGACGACGGGGTGCTCAACATTCCGTTGTATTTGGCTGATCGATCTGTCCCTCTTATCAAAAAGGCGCTTGATTGTGCGCATCTTGACGTTTAGATCCTGGGTGAGCTGACGGGCGGCGGCTAATTAATCGCTCCGTTACGGCCAGGGAGCTTGGGCCTTAGCGATGCTTGCTTCGCCAAGCCGTGGGTGTCATGCCGGTGTATTGTTTGAAGGCTTGGGCGAAGGCGGCCTGCTGAGGGTAGCCTAGACGCTCTGCCACCTGCGCTATCGTGAGCGAGCTATCGGCCAAAAGGTCCTGTGCTCGCTCCATACGGCGTCTGCGAATGTAGACGCCAAGGGACTCGCCAGTTTGGGCCTTAAAGGTGGCGCATAGTTTGGAGCGGCTTGTGTAGAGCCTCTCGGCCACCTCGTTGATACCCATACGTCTGCCTTTGTCGAGCGCGCGCTCAATCATTGCCGTTGCTTCTTCGGCAATGGTTATGCTGACGTGTGTGTCTGCCGCCTGCCGCGCCTGCTTGTGGGCCGCGCGCGAACAGGCGAGCTCCGCGATCATGGTCTCCACGATGCCCTGCATATAGACGTGTCCGCCTACGGTGCGGGCGCGGTCCTCGTTAATCCGGCACAGCGTGTGGCAGATGGCAGACGTCGCCTCCTCGTGCCATGGCTCGGCAAACGCCTCAAAGATTCCCGCGAACTCGGTGGGATAGCGGTGCTCCAGTTCGTCAAAATATCCAGGCAAAAAGAGCACCGAGCGCGAGTGATAAAGCTCCCCCGCAAACAGCGGGCTTAATTCTTCGCCACAACTATCTTGGATAAAGCTGCAAACGGCATTGTTTGGCCACGGTCCATGCAATGGTTTAAGGTTCGCGGGCGTTATGCCAGCCTCGGGCATGCATGTAAGTGTGGGCGCGCTGACTTCGCTCACGCAGGCGTATGGCTCGGGTGTGTATTCGGCCAGGTACATATCGTGCGTCGGGGTAATGAAATGCTCCATGACGATGCAGGCGGGGGAGAGGGGCATGATCCATGCGCGGCCGTGCGCCCGGTCGTTTGCTACCTCGCCGGTAAAGACGGTGCCCTTGCCGGTAAGCTCCAGGCCAAACTGCTCAAACTGCGGTGCGTAGAGCTCGGTTATGTCGGTCGCTGACCGCCGTATTTGCAAAAGCGTCCCTTTCCTTTGCAGAAACGTCCACGCCTGGCTTGATTGTGAGCCATGGCTAACACATCAATGATAAGTTGATTAAGGTTAACTCTCAAGCCGTTAGAAAGGAACCTTATGGCAAAGGGATCAAAAAGGGAAGGCGGCGGTATCGGCGAGCTGCTTGCATATGCCGGCGACCGTAAATTCCTAACGTATTTGGGCATGGCGCTCTCGGCGCTCTCGCAGCTGCTGAGCTTTGGCCCGTACGTGTGCATTTGGCTTGTCGCGCGCGATCTGATCGCCGTGGCACCTAACTGGAGCGAAGCCTGCGACATCGCGATGTATGGCTGGTGGGCCGTGGGTTTTGCCCTGGCAAGCATCGTAGCTTATTTCGTGGGGCTCATGTGCACGCACCTGTCTGCGTTTCGCTGCGCGTCCAATATCCGCAAGACTACGAGCGAGCACCTGCTTAAGCTGCCGCTTGGCTACTTTGACACGCACGCCACCGGTGAGCTGCGTCGTGTTGTAGACGGATGCGCCGCCTCCACCGAGACCCTGCTCGCACACATGCTGCCCGATATCGCAGGCGCCGCCGCCATGGTCGTGGGCTTGCTCGTGCTGCTTTTCGCCCTCGATTGGCGCTTGGGCGCGGCATGCCTCGTCTCCGTTGCCGTGTCCTTCGCTGCCATGTCCACCATGATGAGCGGCAAAGGCGCCGAGTTCATGAAGGCCTACATGGGAGCGCTGGTCAAGATGAACAAGACCGGCACCGAATACGTACGCGGTATTCCCGTGGTCAAGGTGTTTCAGCAGACGGTCTACTCCTTTAAGGCTTTCCACGATGCGATCGCCGAATACGCCGACACGGCACAAAGCTATTCGGGCACGTTCTGTCGAGGTCCGCAGGTACTCAACCTTACCGCGCTCAATGGTCTTGTGGCATTCCTGTTGCCCGTGGCGTTGCTGTTGGCGCCGGGTGAGACGGACTTCGCGCATTTTATGGCCAACTTCACGTTTTACGCGATATTTTCGGCCGTGGTGCCGACGGCCATGACCAAGCTCATGTTTGTGGGCGAGGCCTCTCAGATGAGTGCCGATTCGCTGGCTCGTATTCGAAGCGTCATGGATTCCAAGCAGCTCCCCGTGCCCGCCCAACCCAAGCACCCTGCCGGCGGCGACGTGCGATTTGAGGACGTGAGCTTTACGTACGAGGGTGCCGAAGCACCTGCTGTCAGCCATGTAAGTTTCAGCGTTCCCGCTGGTAGTACCCTTGCGCTTGTAGGTCCTTCGGGCGGCGGCAAGTCAACCTGCGCAAGTCTGATCCCGCGTTTTTGGGATGTCTCTTCGGGCCGCGTACTCGTGGGCGGTGTGGACGTTCGCGATATGGATCCGCACGAGCTTATGGACCAGGTCGCTTTCGTGTTCCAGACCAACCAGCTGTTCCGGCAGACGCTTGCCGATAACGTGCGCGCCTCCAGGCCTACGGCCACTAACGACGAAGTGCGTGCGGCCCTCTCCGCAGCTCAGTGCGACGACATTGTGGCCAAGCTCCCACAGGGCATCAACACCATGCTCGGCACCGGCGGAGCATATCTTTCGGGCGGCGAGGTCCAGCGCGTGGCACTCGCCCGCGCGATCCTTAAAGACGCGCCTATCGTGGTGCTCGATGAGGCCACGGCGTTTGCCGACCCCGAGAACGAGGCGCTCATCCAGCGCGCCTTTAGCAAGCTGGCGGCAGGTCGCACGGTCATTATGATTGCGCACCGGCTTTCGACCGTGGTGGGCGCAGACCAAATCGTGGTGCTAAACCAAGGCAGCGTGCAGGAGTCGGGTACCCATGCCGAGTTGCTGTCCCAAGAGGGTCTGTATGCCAAGATGTGGGCCGAGTACGAGCAAGCCGCGAGCTGGAAGATTACTACTGCGAGCGCGGATACCGCCGTCACGAAGGGAGGCGAGGCCTAAATGTTCGCCTCATTCCAAAAGAAGTATTTCCTATCCGATAAAGGCATCGCCGGCGTAAAACGCGGTATTTTCTGGACCACGCTCACCAATCTCATAACCATGGCCGGCATGGGCTTTTTATTCCTGGTTATGGCCGGCTTTGTCGAGCATCTCACCAGCGGGGCTGACCTGCCGGATGCCCTGCCGATCGTGGGCGGCCTCCTGGTCTTTTTCGTGTTGCTCTTTGTCTCTAACTGGCAGCAGTATTACTACACCTACTGCATCTTTTACGAGGAGTGCGGCAAGCAGCGTATGGAGATTGCAGAGCGCTTGCGCAAACTGCCGCTGTCGTTTTTTGGTCGTCGTGATTTGGCCGATTTAACCGAGACCATCATGGGTGACGTCCAGGCCATGGAGCACGCCTACAGCCACGTGCTGGGAGAGCTTTGGGGTGCCATCATCGCAAGCGCCATTGTATTTGTGGCGTCGCTGTTCTTTTGCTGGCAGCTGGCGATCGCGGCGTTTTGGAGCGTTCCCGTGGCCTTTGCCGTGCTGTATCTAACACGCGGCCCCATGGCTCCGGTGTTCGATCGCGTGCGCGCCGAGAAGGTCAAGGTTACCGAGGCGATTCAAGAGACACTCGACTGCGTTCGCGAGATCCGCGCCACTAACCAGGAGGCCCATTATCTTGGGGGACTCAACGCCGTGATCGATGCCGAGGAGCGCGAGACCACCAAGGGCGAGCTCGTTAACGGGCTTTTGGTCAACTCCGCCTTTGTCATCCTGCGTCTGGGCATTGTCGCCACGCTGGTCGCGGGCGCCGCGATGGTCGCCTCCGGGCGGGTCGACTTTTTGGTGATGTTTGCCTTCCTGCTTATGGTGAGTCGCATCTATGCACCCTTTGACCAGGCGTTAATGTTAATGTCCGAGCTGTTTGCCGCCGAGTCGTCTTCCAAGCGCATGCGTTCCATCATGGAAGAGCCTGTGGCGCGGGGCAGCGAGAAATTTGATCCCGTGGGCCACGATGTGGTGTTCGATCACGTGGCATTTGGCTATGGTGCGGGCGAGGACGGCCGCGCCGGCGAGAAGGTTCTTACCGATGTGAGCTTTACCGCCAAGGAAGGCGAGGTCACGGCACTGGTCGGTCCTTCGGGTTCCGGTAAGTCTACGGTGAGCCGCCTGGCCGCGCGCTTTTGGGATGCCACCGAAGGCACGGTCACCGTGGGTGGCGTGGATGTTGCGAGCGTCGATCCCGAGGTGCTGCTGCGCGACTACGCCATTGTGTTCCAAGACGTGCTGCTCTTTGACGACACGGTGATGGGAAACATCCGCCTCGGGCGTCGTGGCGCCACCGATGAGGAAGTGCTTGCGGCCGCGCGTGCCGCCAACTGCGACGAGTTCGTGAACCGCATGCCGCAGGGCTACGACACCATGATCGGCGAGAACGGCTCCAAGCTGTCCGGTGGCGAGCGCCAGCGCATCTCCATCGCCCGCGCGCTGCTCAAAGATGCGCCCATCGTGCTGTTGGACGAGGCGACGGCGAGCTTGGACGTGGAGAATGAGACCGTGGTGCAACAGGCACTTTCCCGTTTGCTCGCCGGCAAAACGGTCATTGTGATCGCCCACCGTATGCGTACGGTGGAAAATGCCGACAAAATCGTTGTGCTCAAGGATGGCGTGGTTGCCGAGCAGGGCACTCCGGCGCAGCTCAAGGCGGCAGGTGGAGAATTCGCCCGCATGGTTGCGCTGCAAAAGGAAGCGGCGGACTGGCAGCTGTAGGAAAGGGGACCAAGATTTCCAAAGGTTAACTTTGGTTGACCATAATAGTTCGACTAAACTAGTCTCAAAAGCGTGCTCGAGCAAACTAATGAACTCGGGTGCTAAGGCACCATGCCGCGCTTGTGCGGCAAAAGGGAGAAGCAACATGAAGAAGTCGACTTTTAACACCCTGCTTGTCGGTGGCGGTTTTCTGCTTGGCACGGCCGGCATCAAGCTGCTCACCAGCGCTCCGGTAAAGAATGCCTGCGTGCAGGGTATCGCGTGCGGCATGCGCATCAAGAACGGCTACCAGGACATGGTCGAGCAGGCCAAGGCCAATGTCGATGACATGGTTGCCGAGGCTGCTTACATCACCCAGAGCGAGGCCGCTGCTGACGAGGCAGCCGAGTAACGCTCTCAGGCACAAATTATGAGATTCTCGATTATTAGCGAGATCCCCGGCAGGACCCGTCTTCAATTGGCGGGTCCTGTGCCAGAGAGCGATCTCGACGCACTTCTTAAGCTCAGCGGCGATATCGACGGCGTGCACAAGGTGCGCGTGTATGGCCGTATTGGCCAGATGGCGCTGGAGTACGACGAGCCGCGCCGTGCGAGCGTGCTCGACGCCCTGGGCGCACTCGATGCTCAAGCTATCGCCGATGCCAAGTCGGGCTATGTGATGCAACTCGAGCCGCGCAAGCACAAACTCGTTATGGACCTGGCGACACTCGTCGGCGCCCATTACGCACGTCGCTGGTTCTTGCCGACGCCTCTGCGTGCGGTGTTTGTCGTGGCCGGTTACATGGCATTTTTGCGCGCTGCCCTTCATGAGCTGGCACAGCCGCGCCTGACCGTTCCTGTGCTCGACGCTTCGGCCATCGGCATTTCGTTCGTCAAGCGTGATGTCGACACTGCGGGCCAGACGATGTTCCTGCTCAACGTGGGCGAGCTGCTCGAGGACTACACCCGCGCCATGAGCGAAAACGAGCTCATCAACTCGCTGCTCGACGTGCCCGACAAGGCGCAAAAAGTCGTCGGCGACACCGAGGTAAGCGTTGCCGCCACAGAGCTTGAACCCGGCGATTTGGTCGCCGTGCGCACCGGCATGTCCATTTGCATCGACGGTGTTGTCGAGCAGGGGAGCGCTATGGTCAACCAGGCGACCCTGACCGGCGAGCCGTTGGCCGTCGAGCGCAGCGTGGGCGACGACGTGTTCGCCGGAACCGTCGTGGAAGACGGCAGCATCTTGGTGCGCGTGCGCGCCAATACGGCGCAAACCAAACTGCGCTCAATCGTCTCGCTCGTGCAGACGGCCGATTCGCTCAAGTCCGAGGGCCAGTCGCATATGGAGGACCTCGCCAACAAGATCGTTCCGTGGAACTTCCTGCTCGCGGGCTTGGTTGCGCTCACCACGCGCAGCCTTATCAAGACCTCGGCGGCGCTGATGGTCGACTACTCGTGTGCACTCAAGCTCACGGGTTCCGTCGCCGTCATGACTGCCATGAGCGATGCTGCCAAGATGGGCGTCATGGTCAAGGGCGCCAAGTACTTTGAGTCGTTTGCCAAGGCCGACACCATTGTGTTTGATAAGACCGGCACGCTCACCGAGGCACAGCCGCGCTTGGCTTGCGTGCTCACCACCGATGGCTGGAGCGAGGACGAGATCCTGCGTCTTTCCGCTTGCTTGGAGGAGCATTTCCCGCATCCGGTGGCGCGTGCCGTGGTCAACGCTGCTCACGAGCGTGGGCTCGAGCACCGCGAGCGTCACGCTGCCGTCGAGTACATCGTGGCGCACGGCATCGCTTCGTCCATCGAAGGGCGTCGCGCCATCATCGGTTCCGCGCACTTTGTATTTGAGGACGAGGGCGCACGGCTCGAATCTGACATCAAGGAGCGCATCGAGTCCCAGATGCAGGGCTTGTCGCCGCTGTACCTGGCGGTCGATGGCACCGTTGTGGGCGTGCTCGGCATCGAGGACCCGCTTAAACCCGGGGTCCGCGAGGCCATTGCCGACTTGCACGCGTTAGGCGTTAAGCACGTGGTCATGCTCACGGGCGACTCGGAGCGCACGGCCGAGCGCATTGCTCGCGAGGCAGGTGTCGACGAGTTTAAGGCCGAGCTGCTGCCCGAGGACAAGTACGCCTATGTGGAGCGCATCAAGGGCGAGGGGCGCCACGTTGCCATGGTGGGCGACGGCGTCAACGACTCACCGGCGCTGGGCCTGGCCGACGTGGGGCTGGCCATGGGCGGCGGAAGCGACATCGCCAAGGAGGTCGCTGACATCATCCTGACCGATACGGATCTGGCCGCGATCGTGCGCCTGCGCCGCATGAGCCAGGGGCTTATCGACCGTCTGACGAGTTCGTATTCCAAGGTGATGCTCACCAACTCGGCGCTGTTGGCATTGGGTATTACCGGCATGATTACTCCGCAGACGTCGTCACTGCTGCACAACGGCTCGACGATCGCCTACAGTCTGGGCAACGCAAAGGCTTACCTGCATTAGCAGACGCGTTCGCCCACGTTATCTGGCCTGCGCCCGGACGGCATCGGTGTCGTCCGGGCGCAGGTCTTTTGCATTTGATTATTTGCTAGCTTCTCTATATAGTGTTGCTAGCGGTGCTAGCAATTGAAGGGAGCGGGATCAACGTGGGTGCTGTTAGCGGCATGGCACAGGTGAACGTTCGCGTAGATCGCTCGGTTAAAGAGCGCGCCGAGGAAGCGTTGCGGCTTTCGGGCGCCTCGCTGCCCGAGCTCATCAAAAAGGTGGTGGCCAAGGTCGCACAGGGTGGTGGGCAGTGCGAGGAAGTGCTGTCTGCCGTTGATGGCCGGCAACAGACCGTCGCGCCCGATACTCCGTTCGCCGCATCATGGGCGGCGGCGGATCAGCTTTACGCGGGCCTGGGCATCGCTACGTCGTCCGTATCCGACGATCGCGATTGGGACGCAATCTATTCCGAAGCCATGGACGAGCGCTATCGCCAAAAGGGGATGATCCTGTGAGCGGGGCTCCCCTCAAAATAATGGTGGATGCCAACGTATGGGTTGATTCGTTTTGCGTCGACCATGCCGAGTCGCTTGCCGCGCGTGCGTTTATTGGGCAGGCGACGGAGACGGGGGCGTTGCTGTTCTTCCCAGTGCATATCGCTAAGGACGTGCTGTACGTTGTCCAACACGAGCTGAAGCGAAGCGTTCTTGCCAGCGGGGGAACGCTCGACGAGGCTTCTGCCCGCGCGATTGGCGATGCGGCGTTGGCGTTTGTGCGGAACATGACCGAAAACGCCACGGCCGTGGGTGCAGATGCGTCGGACCTTTGGCTGGCCGACAAATACTTAGCGCTCCATCGCGATTACGAGGACAACTTGGTGCTCGCCGCGTGCAAGCGCGCACAGGTCGATTACTTAGTGACCAACGATCACAAGCTGCTCGAACATGCCGATCTTGCAGCGAAGACCCCGCGCCAAATGATGTCGATTCTTGCTTTGGCCGAACGCGGCGGCGCGGCTATCGGTTGACGCGAACTGTTTGCGGGCCTCTTGGACGACAATGCGCCAAGGAACCCGCGTCTGCTATTTACAAAAGCTCGGCCTTAATGGTGGGACTTTCTGCGAGCTGCTCGGCTGCCTTTTCGTCGGAATCGTTCAGTGCGGCTAAGCTGCGGTAGACCCACTCGTTGACCTGGGTGTTCTTGACGCCTGCGGTCTGCATAAGGGCGCCTACCTCGCGGATTGCTGCGAACAGATCGGCTTTGGGACCCGCGAGCTCGACCTCGATGCCGTGGTAGGCGGTCACGCCGCGGTTCTCACTCACGTGGTCGATAAAGCCCTCGACGGTCTCAAGCTGCTGGGCGAGAGCTGCATCATCGTCAGCGTCCAGCGCAACGAGTGCGTTCGATACCGTGAGGGCGGGATGTCCGCAGGGGACAAAGCCTTCGATGACATCCATAGCTTCGGTAATGGTTGAGCCCAGGCCTGCGAGGGCATTGACGAGTTGCTGCTTGGTATCCATAACGGTCCTTTCGACGGGTCAATTTTGCTTGGCGAAAATATACGTGACGTGATCGGTAGCAAAAGTGCGAAGTGCAGCACACATTGGGGTCTTCACAGCTCGTGCATAGAACAGCTGTCCGCTTTCAGAACGTGGTAAGATAACACTCCACAAGCGGGGCTCGCCCCGTATGTTCCTTGAAAAGTCGACGGCTGTTGGGTGCTTGCAGCCCCAATGCCATCCAGACTTTCCCGACATTCGGGGGCGACTGGTTTCGACACGATAGCTCTGAGAGAGGAAGCAAGCCGAGGTCTCCTCGCCTCGTTAAACAGGGGTACCGTCAAATTGAATTGACAACAACTCTTCTTTTGAGCCTATGGCTCTCGCTGCTTAGTTTATAGCGGCGCGTCAACCCGGTGATTTCCCCGACACCGGCGCGACGTCATTTTAGGGGAATGCTCCCGCGCACGTAATCGGTATGGCGCGGGCTAAGACCGAACCGGTTAGGACGCCGCGAGCGTGTCGCTGCGCGCAAAGCGTCCGAGACTAAACCAGCGACTGAGCTTGGAGATGCCAATCAGGGGGCTTTCGTGGACCGGAGTTCGATTCTCCGCGCCTCCACCAATAGTTACAGGCAGGTAGAGAAGTGTCTCTACCTGCTTTTTTATTACTTACAGATACCGCGGAGAATCGAACTCTATGCAGGGCGCGAGCGTTAAGCAAACGCGGAGCGTTTGTAGCGAGCGGGCGAGGACGCCGGCAGGCGGCCGAAGCCGGTGCGTATTTGCGAAGCAAATACGCGGATTCTCCGCGCAAACTTCCGACTCAAAACGGATGCGATGTTTATCGAATCTCAGCTGGCCTCGCCCCGCATCAACGGATTCCCCGTACCGCGGAGAATCGAACTCTGTGCAGGGCGCGGGCGTAAAGAAAACGCCTTGGCAACGCGGGCCGGGACACGCTTTCCCAATGGCAGCCCAGGCGGAAAGCGCATCCCGGAATCCGCGCTCAGACTGGGACGTAGTTTCCGGATGATGCCTCAAGCGGAAACTGCATCCCGGAATCTAAGCTCGAAATGGGATTCTAGGGACCTCGGACAAAATCTCGGACCCAATCTGGGTCCAGGAGGGAGTCCGATGT
>CATYVQ010000007.1 GCA_958413895.1 uncultured Collinsella sp. | reverse complement strand
GGTGATCTCCGCCTTGAGAGGGCGGCGTCCTAAACCGCTAGACGAACGGGCCATAAGCCTCAGCAGAAAAGAAGTGGTAGCCCGTACCAGATTCGAACTGGTGATCTCCGCCTTGAGAGGGCGGCGTCCTAAACCGCTAGACGAACGGGCCACATGACATCTGCACTGCCGTGCTGCGAGGAAATATATTACGGGACAAAAAACGTCAGCGCAAGAAGAAATTCCAAATTGCCGAAAAATTGTCGGCAGGTTATGGAACACGCAGGTAAACTAGGTAGCTAATTCAAGTTGAGATGGACCATAAGAGCCTCGCGATCGTTGGGAATGTTGTCTTCGATCACGGCGTCGAGGGCGGCGTTGAGTAGCTGACCCAGTTCCGGCCCGGGCTTGACTCCGACACGGATCAGGTCGCCGCCGTTGATGGCGAGCATCTTGAGCGTATAGGGCTCCCCTGCCTTCAGCAGCTCGTGAGCCAGCGCGCGCATTTCCTCGATTGTCTCGACATAATAGAAGCACGATGGGGCCTTGCCAAGTGTGTCGGCACGCTTAAGATCCATGAGCTCGTCCATCAAACGCGGCGTGTCGACGCCCTCGCCCGAAAGCGCGCGCATCATATTGAGCAGGCAGGAGCGCTCGGGGCGCAGCGGCTTGTCGTGATATTTGATGAGCAGGCACACGTCGCGCACCAGGTCGTGCGAGAGCGCCAGGCGATCCATAATGACGCGCGCTTTCTTGGCGCTGAGCTCGGGATGACCGTAGAAGTGTCCGCTGCCGGCGTGATCGACCGTGAAGCACTCGGGCTTGGACACATCGTGCAAAAACGCCGCCCACATCAGGCTCGACGAGGGCGCGACGCCGTCACACAGCGCCAGCTCCCCTGCCACCGTCAGCACACGGGCGATATGCTCGTAGACGTTAAAGGCATGGTAGACGCTACGCTGGTCAAAGCCACGGGCCGGGGCCAGCTCGGGCACAGCGGCGCAGATAAGCTCGGGGTAGCGCAGCATAGCGTCTCCCCCGTGGCCGGTCGAAAGGATGCCCTCAAGCTCAATTCCCACGCGCTCGCGCGCCACGGCATCGAGCAACGGCGCGCACTCGGCAAGCGCACGCTTGGTCTCGGGCTCAATCATAAAGTCCAGACGGCAGGCAAAGCGCACCGCACGCAGCATGCGCAGGGCGTCCTCGTTAAAGCGACGCTTGGGATCGCCGACAGCGCGAATCAGCTTGCGCTCCAAGTCACCCTGGCCGTCGTAGCGGTCGACAAGCCCGCGCTCGGGATGCCAGGCCATGGCGTTGACGGTAAAGTCGCGGCGGGCCAGATCGTCCTCGAGTGAGGCGGCACGCTCCACGCTCTGGGGATGGCGACCATCGGTGTAAAAGCCATCCAGGCGGTACGTGGTGACCTCGATACGCTCGCCATCGGAAATAGCCGTGATTCCACCAAATTTAATGCCCGACTCCACAACCGCGATGCCGGCGGCCTCGAGCGACGATTTAGACTCCTGCCACAGGCCGCTACAGCACATATCAACATCGTGGCTGGGGCCCCCCATCAGGGCGTCGCGCACCCAACCGCCCACATACCAAGCTTCAAGACTAGCTGCCTCGAGCGCACGAAGGACGCGCAAGGAGGCATCGGACGGTTGCGTACCGTTGAGCGAAACATTGCACATGCCTGTGGCCTCCTGCACTTGCGAGCGTTAAACGATGGTTCTCAAGAAGTCTAACAAGAAACGAGAAAGCGCGCACACGCAATCGCGTCGTCGATTCGATAAAACGAGAAAGCAGACGCCATATGCGTTCAGTGCACAAAAAACACCCGCCTCGGAGATCCAAAGCGGGTGTTCGGCAGCGATTTTTCGATACGGCTAGCAGACCTGACGAACTTCGATGTTCTTCTTGTATTCGTCCACCTTGGCAAAGTCGCCCAGGCCCGGGCACTCGACCACGTTGGCGCCGGTAGCCATCGAAAGGCGCAGGGCGTCCTCGACGCGCTCGGGGGCGTCGTGCCACACGGACAGGAAGGCAGCGAGCGAGGAATCGCCGGCGCACACCGTCGACAGCAGCTTGACGTCGAAGGTGCGGTTGGCAAACCAGATGTGCTCGCCGTTAGAGAAGTACGCACCAGCGCCGCCAAGAGTCAGCAGCACATTCTTGGCGCCCTTGGCGTGCAGCTCGGCCATCGCGCCCTTGACGGACTCGTCGTCGCCACCGCTCACCTTAATGCCAAAGATATCGAGCAGCTCGTCGTCGTTGGGCTTAATCAGCAGCGGCTCCATGGCAATGAGGTCTGCCAGCTGATGGCTCGAGATATCGAGGACGAACTCGGCCCCCTTGGCCTTGACGCGGCGCAGGACCTCGGTCAGGAAGCCCTCGGAAGTGTTGGGGGGCAGCGAGCCGCTGATGACCAGGCAGGTCATGTCATCGAGCGAATCGATGAGCTCAAACATCTCCTGCTCGTTGGCCTCGTTGATGGCGGCACCGGCGTTGACCATATTGTACTCGGTGTCGGGTCCGGCATTGAGGAACACGTTGACGCGCGTGATGCCGTCGGTCCACACGGGCTTGACGGGCACGCCCAGGGCCTCGGCGCCCTTAATGATAAACTCGCCCGAGAAGCCGGCGAAGAAGCCCAGGATCGTGGTGTCGACACCGTAGTGATCGAGGGTGAACGAGACGTTGAGACCCTTGCCGTTGGGCGTGTAGACGGCGTTACGGGTA
Source organism: uncultured Collinsella sp. (assembly GCA_958413895.1). Lineage (GTDB taxonomy): Bacteria > Actinomycetota > Coriobacteriia > Coriobacteriales > Coriobacteriaceae > Collinsella. The sequence continues at coordinate 120,162 of CATYVQ010000007.1, read as the reverse complement.
CGCGTGACGGTGTTGGCAGCAAGGCCGTCGCAGGAGATGTTGTAGTCAATGGCAGGATTTGCAGTGAGCGTGTAAATCATGAATGTTCCTTTCACGAAGTAACGTGTTGATGAAAGTATATTCCATCCATCGGTAAAAGGCTAGGACAACTCGGTGAACGGTGTGGAAGCGATGAAGTACGGCAGAACATCTCTCTCCAATGACGGAACAAAAAAGGCGCCCCAGCCGAAACCGGGGCGCCGCATGCGCACGAATATGTCGCGTTTCGATTACTGACGATCGAGCTTGCGGACAGCAACGCGCTTGCTGTACTCGTCGACGTGACCGAAGTCGCCGATGCCGACGGACTCGGCAACGTTGGCGCCGGTGGCCATAGCGAGCTTCATGGCCTCCTCGACGTTGTCGCGATCCCTGTACCACTTGTGCAGGAAAGCAGCGAGGGTGCAGTCGCCGGCGCAGACGGAAGAAACCAGCTTGATGTTGAACTCACGCTTGGCGTACCAAATATCCTCGCCGTTGGAGAAGTAAGCGTCGCCGCGGCTACCACGGGTGAGCAGCACGTTCTGAACGCCAGCGTCGTGAGCCATCTTCATGGCAACGCGAACCTCGTCGTCGGTGTCGACCGGCACGCCGAAGATGGCCTTCATCTCGTGATGGTTCGGCTTGATGAGCAGCGGCTTCTTGTGAGCGAGCTCCTTGAGCTTGTCGGAGGACAGGTCCAGGACGACGTCGGCGCCACGAGCCTGAGCGTGCTCCATGACCTTAGCCAGGAAGTCGGGCGTAGCTTTGGGAGGCACGGAGCCGGAAACGATCAGGCACTCGAGATCGCCCGCGGTGTCCAGGATGTTGTAGAGCTCCTCCTGGTGCTGCGGCGTGATCGGAGCACCCGGGTTCAGGATGCCGTACTCGTGCTGGCCATCGTTGACGTAGGTGTTGATGCGCGTGATACCGTCGGTCCAGACCGGGCGGCAGAGGCAACCCAGGTTCATGACCTCCTCGACGATGAACTTGCCCGTGAAGCCAGCGAAGAAGCCGAGCGCGACGGTGTCGACGCCCATCTTCTTAAAGGCGAAGGACACGTCGAGGCCCTTGCCGTTAGCCGTGTAGCTGGCCGAGCCGGTGCGGACGTTCTCGTCGGGCTCGAGCGGAGAGCTCGAAACCGTCATGTCGACAGCCGGGTTAGCGGTTAGCGTGTAGAACATTTACAGTACCCCCTGTATATGTGAGGGCCGCGTGGCCGGCCCATTCCAACCACGCGGTTACCTCTGATACCAAATTAGCGAGCTGCGGACTCGAGCAGTGCCTTGACCTCAGCGGCGGTGTTGCAGGCGAGCGCCTTCTCGGCGAGCTCGTCGCACTCGGCCTTGGTCCACTGGCTGATGGTCTTGCGGGCGCGCAGGATCGACGGAGCGCTCATCGAGAACTCCTCCAAGCCCCAGCTGATCAGCAGCGGCTCGAGCAGCGGATCAGCAGCGGCCTCGCCGCACATGCCGACCATGATGCCGGCCTTCACGCCGCTCTCGATGATGTTCTTGAGCGAGCGGAGCACGGCGGGATAGTAAACCTGGTACAGGTTGGAGATGGTGTCGTTACCACGGTCGGCGCACATGGTGTAGCCGATCAGGTCGTTGGTGCCGATGGAGAAGAAGTCAGCGACCTCGGCAAGACGGTCTGCGAGCAGCGAAGCGGCGGGCGTCTCGACCATGATGCCGACCTCGATGTTCTCGTTGAACTTGCGACCCTCTTCGGTCAGCTCGGCCTTGCACTGCTCGACGAGCTCCTTGACAGCCAAGACCTCCTCGACGCAAGTGACGAGCGGGATCATGATCTTGACGTCACCGAAGGCGCTAGCGCGCAGCAGAGCGCGGAGCTGGACCTTGTACTGGTCGGGATTGGCCAGGCAGTAACGCACGGCGCGGAAGCCCATGAAGGGGTTGTCTTCCTTGACCATATGCAGATACGGAATCTCCTTGTCGCCACCCACATCGAGCGTGCGGATGATGACCGGAGCACCCTTGAGCGCGCTGGCGACCTTACGGTAGGCGTTGAACTGCTCCTCCTCGGAAGGAAGCTCAGCAGAGTCCATGAACAGGAACTCGGAGCGGAACAGACCGATGGCCTCGGCGTCGTGATCGAGCGCGTTGGGCACGTCATCGGGGTTACCGATGTTGCAGGCGATGATCTTCTTGATGCCATCGGCAGTCACGGACGGCTTGCCACGGAAGGCCTCGAGGGCTGCCTTCTCGGCAGCGAAGGCCTCGGCCTTGGCGGTGTAGGCAGCGAGCGTCTCCTCATCGGGATCGGCCTCGACAATACCCTTGCCACCGTCGACGACAACGGTCATACCGTTGCGCAGGGCGGTGCAGCTGTTGGAAACCGAAAGGACAGCCGGGATCTCGAGGGCGCGCGCAATAATCGCGGAGTGCGACGTGCGGCCACCGGTCTCGGTGACGATACCGGCAACGTGGGCCTTATCGATCGTGGCGGTCATGGACGGTGTGAGGTCGTGCACGACAACGACGGTGTTCTCAGGCAGGACGGAGAGGTCGACGACCTCCTTACCCAGCAGCTCGGCCAGAATACCGGTGCGGATGTCGGCGATGTCGGCCGCGCGCAGACGGAACATCTCGTCGTCCATGGACAGGAACATGTTCTCGAACATGGTCGAGGTGTCCATGAGTGCCTGCTCGGCGCAGGTACCGCCGTCAATGGCGGCGTTGATGGCGTCAGTCATGCCCGGGTCCTGAGCCAGGACAATGTGTCCGCTCATGATCTCGGCCTCGGCCTCGCCCACCGTCTCCTTCATGTGGTCGGCCTGAGCCTGGGTCTTCTCGCAGAAGACCGAAAGAGCGGACTGATAGCGCTCCTTCTCTGCTGCCGAATCAGCAACCTCGTGCGGCTCAAACGTCAAGTCGGGATCGACGGCGACCATGACGGTGCCGATACCGATGCCCTCGGAAGCGTTGACTCCCTGATACATTCCCATTCCTCTCTCCGTGTCATGTGATAAAGCGTTTTGCCATATCCATGACAAAAGAGCGCAGCTACCTTTGAACAGGTCACTGCGCCCCCAAATATGAACTTAGTTGTTCAACATGCGACCCGTTTGAGTTCTACTCGCCAAGACCGCTCTTGATGAGCTCGATGGCGGCAGCCAGAGCCTCGGCCTCGTCGGCGCCGTCGCACTTGACCTCGACCTCGGTGCCGCAGGGGATACCAGCAGCCATGAGGGCCATCGGGGACTTGCCGTTGACCTCCTTCTCGGGGGTGACGACCGTCACGTCACAGGCGTACTTGCCCATGGTGGAGGCGAACAGACCAGCCGGACGCATGTGCAGACCCTGAGGATTAACGAGGGTAGCCTTCTCAGAAACCATAGTTGACTCCTTTTTTGTGTTTAACCCCTGTCATGCATGTGGCAGGAGTCAGATTCACGACGTTGTTTATATTAACTCACATCAAACGGTTTTTCATTATGTTTCAGACGAATTATTGGACAGATGTGTTTGTCTTCCGCTTGCTCGCCCACAGGGGCCCGCGCGCGGCCTGTGAGATTTATCGCGAGTTCCGCACGAGCCGAAGAGCACTTAATGTGCTCTTCGTGCGAGCAGGACTGTAGAGCAGGAAATCTCACAGGCCGCGCGCGGGCCCCTGTGGGCGAGCAAGCTGCGGAAACTCGGTCGGTCCAAAGTAATATCGTGCGAACGGAATTCTGGCTGATGATCTGTTCGCGACAAAGACTCGATAGGCAGCCCCCTCTATGCCCTTTTATAAGTTGCGGTGAAATAGGGACTGAGTTTGGGGTTGAATCGTTTAAACAGTCCCTATTTCACCGCAACTTATGGGAGGGATAGAAAAAGGCGGAGGCCCTGGAGAGAGACTCCGCCTTATATACAGTGGGCGATGTTATTCGCGTACCGTGGAATTAGACCAGACGAGCGTTGATCGTCTTGGCGATCTTGGCGGCGTCGGTGGAACCCTTGACGGTGGCACGGAAGCCCTCGTCCATGAGCGCCTCGGCGACCTTGGACAGGATCTTGAGGTGCGTAGTGCCGGCCTGTGCACCGGGGATGAGCAGGGCGATAGCCACGTTGACGGGAGCGCCGTCCATGGTGTCCCAACCGGTCACGCCGGACTCGTCCTTGACGACGATGACGGCAGCCTCGGTAATGGCGTCGGACTTGGCATGCGGGATGGCGAAGCCCTCCATCATGCCCGTGGTGCCCTCGGCCTCGCGGGCCAGGAAGGCGTTCATCACGGCGTCGGCGTCGCTGGCGATACCGGCCTTGACGGCCTGGTTGGAAACGAAGCTCAGAGCCTCGTCACGAGAAGCGAAGTCCTCGGCGACAAAGACATTCTCGACCTTCACGAAGTCGGCAGCCTCGGCCTTGGGGGCCTCGACGGCAGCGGCCTTGGGAGCCTCAACCGGCTTGGCTGCAGGAGCGGCCTTCTGGTTCTTCTCGAAGTCGTACTTCTTGAAGACCACGAACAGGATGCCACCGACAACAGCGCCGATGAGGATCGCGAGGACCCACAGCGGACCGTTCTCGACAACGGGCAGGACCAGGAAGCCACCGTGAGGCGCCGGATCGTGAACGTTGAACATAATGGTCAGGATCGAAGCGATAGAGGAACCGAGCATCATGATGGGCATGACAGGCCAGATGTTCTTGGTCATGAACGGAATGGCGCCCTCGGTGATGTGGGTACAACCAAGGATGAGGTTGACGACACCGGCGTCGTGATCCTCCTGGCTGAAGTACTTCTTGCCGACAACGACGGCAAAGGTGGTGATCAGCGGCGGAACGATGCAGGCGGCGGAGACGGCAGCCATGAAGTTGGTGCCGAAGTTGTAGGTATCGGTGCCAACACCGGCGGCCAGAGCCTCGGTGAGCATAGCGGTACCGGTGACGTAAGCAGCCTTGTTGACCGGGCCGCCCATGTCAAAGGCGCACATGCAGCCAATGGCAAGACCCAGGACAACGGCGCCAGAGGCGGACAGGCCCTTGAGGAAGTCCATCATGGCGGTGTTGATGGCAGCCATGGGGCCGGAAATGCCGAGCATGACCAGGCCGACGATAGCCGTCGAGAACAGCGGGTACAGGAAGATAGCCTTGAGGCCGTCCAGGTTCTTGGGCAGACCGGCAAAGACCTTCTCGAGCAGCAGGATGACATAGCCGGCGAGGAAGCCGCCGACGATGCCGCCCAGGAAGCCGAAGCCCACGCCGGCGCCACCGGCGTCGATCATGCCGGTCTCGGCGTTAACAGGCAGGCCCTGGATGGCGATCATACCAGCAACAAAGCCGGGGACGAGCGCCGGGCGCTTGCCGATGGACTCGGCGATGTAGGCGGAAAGCACCGGAACCATAAGGTTCATGGCGATGCCGCCGATGATCTTGAGCATCGCAGCAAAGCTGTTGTAGTCAGACGCCGTCGAATCGAAGGACGTAATGCCCCACAGGAACGAAACGGCGGTCAGGACACCACCAGCAACGACGAAGACCAGCATGTGGCTGACGCCGTTCATGAGGTGCTTGTAGATGATGTGGCCGATGGACTCCTTCTCCTCGACCTCGTCCTCGACATCGGCAGCAGCCGCAACCGTGTCGTCACCCTTGGCGGCGAGAGCGCGGTCGATTAGCTTACCGGCGGCCTCAACGGACAGGGCCTTGGAAACACCAACGGAAACCATGGGCTTGCCGGCGAAACGCTCAGCCTGGACATCCTTGTCGGCTGCGACGACGACGGCCTTGGCACCAGCGATCTCACTCTTGGTGAGCTCGTTCTCGACACCGACCTGGCCATGAGTCTCGACCTTAATGGTCAGACCACGCTCGGCAGCTGCCTTCTCCAGCGCCTCCTTAGCCATGAAGGTGTGCGCAATGCCGGTCGGGCAACCGGTCGCGGCGATGATGTCAAACTTAGCCATGTGTCCCTCCTTCTTGAGTACAGCGCCCGCGGGCGCTCCCCTACACGCGCTTCGATGCGCGTTTTTCCACAACTGAAAGATACCAACCTACCGTCCGCGTGAGAAGAGACAAGGTGCAATTCTCCGGTGAAAGGTTCTTTCATAACCGTAAACGGCAGGTGAAAGTTTACCATCAACACTTGAAACGGCAAGGTGTATCTTGTAATTGAAAATCCCCCTATACTATGGCATTACAAAACGAGTCCGATTTTCATGCCAACCAGGAGCCATCCATGACCGATAGTAGCAAGAGCGCACTTTCCCTCATTAGTACCCATCAGGGATACAGCGAGTCCGAGCAGCGCATTGTCGACTATATATTGGAGCACCAGTCCGAGGCGCCACGCCTCACGGCGGCTCAGCTCTCGCGCGCCGCTGCCACGTCCGAGGCGACCGTTTCGCGCTTCTGCCGCAAGCTTGGCTTTGGCAGCTTCCGCAGCTTTCAGTTTTCGTTGGCGAGGGATTTGGAAAGCCAGCGCAACGAGGGCCTGACCGACGAGGTCTCGCTCGACAATATGGAGCAGAGCCTCAAGAACATCCTGGCTGCCAAGGTGAGCGAGCTTAATGCGACCATCGACGGAATCGACCACGATACGCTGGCGGCTGTTGTGCATGCCTTTAAGCATGCAGGGGTTATTGAGTTTGCAGCTGTGGGCAATACGAACGCGGTCGCGCTCGATGCGACGTTTAAGTTTTCGCAGCTGGGCCTGCGCTGCATGGCGAGCACCATTAGCGAGACATCAATCGGCTTTGCGCTCACGTTACGCCCGGGTGACGTCATCGTGCTCATCTCAAACTCCGGCAAATCGCACCGACTGAATCGCATGGCAAAAGCGGCTCGCGACTGCGGCGCAACCGTAGTCGTCATCAGCAGCGACAGCAAATCCCCGCTCGCGCGCCTGGCAGACTACACGTTTAATACCGTCAACCACGAAGCGCTGCTGACGACGGGCGACTTTGCGTTCTCCAAGATCAGCGCCACGATGATCATCGAAGTCATCTACAACTTCCTGCTGCCCGAGATCGAAGATGCTCGCGAGCATATCAGCTACTACGAGGAGCTCATCCAGCCGGATAAGGTCGTTGAGTAAAACGCGTAGTGGGACAAAAATTTCAGTCTATTTTGTCCCACCAACACCACTGATACGACCTAACCTCGAGCTTCTTCGAGCATCTGCTTTGCGTGGGCCAAGCTTGCCTCAGACTGATCGCCGCTCAACATGCGGGCGATCTCGGCGGTACGCGCTTCGCCGGTTACCTCATCCAAATGCGTTTGGGGAACATCGCCCGGTTCCTTGCTGACGACATAATGCTTGTCAGCCATGACGGCGACCTGCGCCAAATGGGTTACGACAATCACCTGATGCGTAGCGGCGAGATCTGCCAGCACGCCCGCGAGCGCACGCGCCGTGGAGCCACCGACACCGGCATCGACCTCGTCAAACACCAGCGTATCAACACCGTCCGCGTTACCGAGGACAACCTTGCTTGCCAGCATGACGCGGCTAAGCTCGCCGCCCGACGCAATGCGGCGCAGGGGACGTGGCGTCAAGCCGGCACCGCTGCGGTATAGCAGCTCGTAGCTCGAAGGACCAACGGGCGTCCACTCAGCACGGGGAAGATCGCGCGACTCCCAGACGAGCTCGGCACTACCCATCTCCAGGCGAGCCATCTGGCGGCCAACCTCGTGGCAGAAGCGCGGGGCCGCCGTATTGCGAGCGCGCTTAAGTGCCTTGGCAGCGGCAAACAACTCGCGCTCGGCGCTCCCGAGTGCCTCACGCGCCTTTTTGATCTGCTCATCGCCATCATCGACCAGAGACAGCAGTTTTTGCGAGCGATCGCGCATGGCAAAAACATCGTCCATAGTGGGACCCCACTGACGCAACAGACCCTTGAGGTCGGAATACCGCTCACGCATGCGAGCGAGCTCGCGCGGGTCGAAGGCGACGCCATCGCGATAGGCACGAAGCTCGTTCGCGCAATCCTCAAGGGAGATACAGGCATCCGAAAGCGTCTCGGCAATGTCGCCCAGTTTGCGATCGACGGTAGCCATTCGGGAAAGCTCTGCCACGGCGCTGTTCACGGCATCGAGCGCTCCCCCTTCGGCGGCAAGCGATGCATGGGCATCGTTAGCTGTGGCAACCAGTACCTCGGCATGTTCGGAGCGCGGCAGCAGTTCCTCGAGTTCCTCATACTCGCCCGGCTTGGGGTCGACCTCGCCGATGCGCTCGAGGGCAAAGCGCGCCTCCTCGACGCGGCTCCCCTGCGCACGCGAGGCCTCTTCGACACGCCGAACCTCCTTGGCGGCAGCGCGCGAGGCTTTAAAGCAAGCACGGTAGTGCTCGAGCGCCTCGAGTGCAGAGCGCCCTGCCCAGGCATCGACCATGGCAACATGATGCGCCGGATCGAGCAGGCGCTGGTGCTCGTGCTGGCCGCACAGATCCATCATCACGCCAACGCGCTCAGAAAGCTCGCGCACACTGGCAATGCGGCCGTCAATCTTCACGCGGCTGCGGCCCTCGGCAGAAAGACTGCGTTGTACGGTAAAGCCTTCCGTGTCGTGTGGACCGTCGAACAGTCGCGCCTCGACGCTCGCCAGCGTCTCGCCCTCGCGCACCGTCGACGAATCCGCGCGTTCGCCCAAAATAAGCTTGAGAGCCGAGAGCAGCGCGGTCTTGCCAGCGCCGGTCTCGCCGGTCAGGACAGTCAGGCCGGCACTCGGCACCAGCGTCGCCTCGCGAATGAGTGCAATGTTAGAAACCTGCAGCTCATCGATCATGACGCACTCCGTAGAACACACGGCTAACCGAGTTATAGAAGCTCTCGGGGCCGTAATCCAGCAGCAGCACATCGCCGGGACCGCGACGCACGGCCACGCTCTCGACCGTGCCATCGCAGGTAATAAACTGTCCGTCGATGGCGATTGCCGGAACGCTCGGGCGATCATCGGACATAAAGATCTCGACGACATCACTCGGCGAAGTCAAGAAAGCGCGAGCCTGAATGGTATGTGGAGCGATGGGCACGCAGACCATGCCCGTGTAATCGGGGCTCACGATGGGGCCACCGGCGGAAAGCGCATAGCCGGTGGAGCCGGTCGCTGTCGAAACGACGACACCGTCACCGCGCAGGCGGTCGATATGATGGCCGGACACCGTGATGTCAAACTCGACCATATCGGACAGGGGGCCGCGTGTGAGTGCCATGTCGTTGAGGGCGAACGTGCGCACGACATCCTTCGTGCCATCGTCGCGCACGGACACGATATCCGCGGCGATGGTGGCGCGACGGCTCACGTGCAGCTCACCGGACAGGGCGTCGCTCACGACCTGCAGAATGTCGCGCTCCTCTGGACTCGCAGCAGTTAAAAAGCCCAGGTGACCATAGGAAAGACCGAGGATGGGAATCTCGCGATGGTTGAGGATGCGGGCAGCGCGCAGCAACGTACCGTCGCCGCCGAGCGTAATGACCAGATCGGAGCCGTCAATATCAGGCGTGCTCTGGATCTTGGAGCGCTGGTCGGCAGCCCATGCGACCTCGTAGCCCTGGCGCGAAAGCCAAAGCTCGAGCATCAGGCCGCTCTCGACCGCCTCTTGCTTGTAGTAATTGGGAACCAGAAAGACCTTCATAGCGTTGCAGCTTTCTCGCTCAAAACCGATACCTGGGATTGCAGCTCGTCTTGCGAACGGTCGCCGGGGACTAACCTTGTGCCGTACAGGAAAAACTCAACGTTGCCCTTGGCACCATGAATGGGTGACACGCACACATCGACCGGGAACAGGCCCTTGGCGGCAAAGAGCTCAACCGCCGCCACGAGTGTATCGCGGCGCACGGCGGGATCGGTCACAATGCCGCCCTCGCCCACCAGCGCCGCCGGAGCCTCAAACTGCGGCTTTACGAGCGTGCAGAATGCACCCGTAGGCGCCAGGCACGCCAGCACCGCATCGATAATGTTCGCGATGCTGGTAAACGAGACATCACACACAGCCAAGTCGATGGCGCCGGCATAACCAAGCTCAGGCAGCTGTGTCACGTTTGTGCGCTCACGCAGCGTTACGCGATCGTCCTGACGTAACGACCAATCGAACTGGGCGCGACCCACGTCCACCGAGACAACGGTCGCAGCTCCGCGCTTGAGCAGGCAATCGGTAAAGCCGCCGGTAGAGCAGCCCACATCCAGACAGGCAAGGCCCGTCGGATTGATGCCAAACGCATCAAGTGCGCCTTCAAGCTTAAGACCGCCGCGGCCAACATAGGGAATGCGTCCCTTCACGTGCAGCGGCAGGCCCGGGGTCACCTTAAGGCCCGGCGAAGTCAAGCGCTCACCGCCACTCGAGACCAAGCCGGCCATAAGAGTGCGAAGGGCATCCGCGCGATCGGCGCAGATGCCCTGTGAAATCAGTTCGTCATCAAGACGCACGCGTTTCATGAATGCCATCAACCATTCGTATCCGGAGATGCGGCCTAGCTATCCTGGGATTCGTTTGCCGCATCCTCATCGTATTCCTGCTCGAGCTTGTCGGCCTCACGCGGCGTCAACTCAAACTTGTCGACCATATCGACCGCGCGGGAGCCCAGCTCAATCGCTTCGTCAAACAGATCGAGCGAACGCTCCAAGGAGGTATCCTTGGAGCGAACGGTAGCGATGATCTGATCCAGACGGTCCGAGATCTCATCAAAGTTACGGACAGAACCCTCTGGCATGACTACTCCTCGACGGAGTCGATGTCAGCCTCAGCAGCGTCCGCATCCTCAGCCAGCACGCCAGCCTCAGCCTGGGCAACCGCAACCTTGGCGGCAGCCTCGGCGGCCTGAGCCTCCTCGCGCGCACGGTCCTCGGCCAGCAGCTCCTGATACAGGTCCTCGCCCGGCAGCTCCTCGCTGCGAGCGATCTTGCCCAGCACGCCGTTGACGAACGACGCGGACTGGTCGGTGCCATAGGCCTTTGCAAGCTCGACAGCCTCGTTGATCACGATGGCGTCCGAGACTTCCTCGTCGGTGAGAAAACGCATCTCATAAACGGCGATACGCAGCAGATTGCGGTCGGCACCGGGCATGCGCATAAGATCCCAGTTCTTGGCAACGGAGCGCAGAGCGCAGTCGATGCGGTCGATATGCTCGTAGGCACCGCGGCACAGCTCCAGCGCATAGGGGTCGAGGGGGCCCTTCGAGATCAGGAAATCACCCTCGAGGACGCGCTCGAGCGGGCTGTCCGTGGCCTCGGCCTGGAACAACAGCTGCAGCGCCTGACTGCGGGCAAGCGTACGCCCGCGATAAACCTTAAGGCTCAAAGGTTACTCCTTGGGGAAAACGAGGCCGTCGATGCAAACGTCAACGCGCTCGACCTCAACGCCAACCTGGGCATCGATGGCAGCGACCACGGCGGCGCGAACGGCCTCGGCGAGTTTCTTGAACGGATAGCCAAAGAACACCACGACGCGCACGGTGAGTGCGAGCTTGTCGCCGACGGCCTCGGCCTCGACCGCCGGCTCGGAAGCCGGGGCCTTGGACGAGAGCATCATGGAGACAAGGTTGGTGGCAAGGTCCTTGACGCCAACGGAGGCGATGCCCTCGACATCGGACACGGCGCGCGAGACGATGGCGGTCAGAACATCGGGCGAAATGCCGATGCCGTCAATCTTGATTTCCTGGGGCATGAGTCCTCCTAGAAGATTTGGTTGCTAGACGCGGGAGACGAACTTGCCGTCGCGGGTGTCAACCTTGATGACCTCGCCCTCGTTGAGGTACATGGGGACCTGGATGACAGCGCCGGTGTCGATCGTGGCCGGCTTGGTGGAACCCTGGACGGTGTCGCCCTTAAAGCCCGGGTCGGTTTGGACGATGGTGGTCTCGATGAACATCGGCGGGGTCACGCCCATGAGCTCATCGTCGGCGAAGAGCAGCTGGCAGATGTCGTTCTCGCGCAGCCACTTGGAGTTCTCGCCCACCATGTCCTCGGGAACGGGAACCTGCTCATAGGTCTCGTTGTCCATGAAGATGTAGTCGGCGCCATCGTTGTAGAGGTACTGGAACTCACGGGTGGTGAGCATGACGCTCTCGAACTTGGTGCCGGCGTTGCAGGTGTTCTCGACGACGCGGCCGCTCTTGATGTCGCGGGTCTTGTAGCGCACAAACGCGCCGCCCTTGCCCGGCTTGACATGCTGGAACTCGACGATGGTGTAGACCTTGTCCTTGATGCGGAGACCGAGGCCGTTCTTGAAGTCGGCGGTAGAAATGGTAGGCATAGCGACCTTTCTTGTTATGGGCAGAACGCACAAGCGTCCAAATTACATACGACAGAAATTATACACTTGCAGACGGCGCCTGCAGCGAGCGCATAAAAAGAGAACGCGGGGCGTCCGAATCGATCCGAACGCCCCGCCCCAAACTATCTACCGAAGTAGACTAGCAGTCGATAACGTGCAGGTCGTGCGGGGTCTTGGTGAAGGGCTCGTAGCCGTTCTCGGTGACCACGCCGTAGTCCTCAAGGCGCACGCCGCCCACGCCGGGCAGGTAAACGCCGGGCTCCATGGTGACAACCGAGCCGATCTCGATGGTGTTCTTGCTGCGGTTGAAGTTGGGCAGCTCGTGGATGTCGATGCCCACGCCGTGGCCCAGACCATGGTTGTAGTAATCGCCATAGCCGGCATCGCCGATGATCTTCTTGGAAAGCTTGAAGATGTCGTTGCCCTCGACGCCCGGATGGATGGCGGCGACGCACTCCTCGTGCGTACGGCGCACGAGAGCATACAGGTCGAGCTGTTCCTGCGTGGGCTCGCCCATCACGACGGTGCGCGTCATATCGGAACGATAATCGCAGTAGCCCGCGCCGTAATCCATGAGGACAAAGTCGCCCTTCTCGATCACGCGTTCGCTCGGCACGGCATGCGGGTTGGCGGTGTTGGGACCGCTCGCTACGATGGAGCCGAAGGCAAGGCTGTCAGCGCCGTTGGCGAACATAAAGTTCTCGAGCTCGTTGCGAACCTGCTTCTCGGTCATACCGGGCTTAATAAAGCCGAGCATGTGCTGGAAGGCGGCGTCGGTGATCGACTGTGCATGGCGCATGAGCTCGATCTCCTCGGCATCCTTGATGGCGCGCATCTTGCGGATGTCGTCGTGCATCAGCGGCAGCATGCAGGCGACGGAACGGTCCTCCAGGCCGCGCTGAATACCCTGGTAGAAGTTGATCTGCATATCGTCCTCGACAGCGCAGACACGGCACTTGTTAGCCGCAATCTTGCCGGCGACCCAACCGGGGATGGTGCCCTCGTCCATGTCGTAGACCCAGGGGCTGCCGGCGGGCGTGTTCTCCTCAAAGCTGTTGAGGTAGCGCGAGTCGGTGTGGAACAGGCACTGGTCGGCCGTAATAAACGCCGCGTGCGGGAACTCGAAGGTGTAGTCGAAGACGCCCTTCACGCCCGTAAGCCAACGAAGGTTGGCCTCGTCGCGCACCACGATGGCGTCGTAGCCACGCTCGGCCATCAGGGCACGGACACGCTCGATACGACCGGCAGGACCGGCAGCAAACTCAGACATGCAGATTCCTTTCTTGTTGTCTCTATATAGACGGGACGGGTCTCAACCGAACGATGGAATCGCATGCGATCCGCAACCGATTGAAAACCCGCCCCTCAACATGATACGAAAGACGATGGATGTCAATAAATCTTAGAGAAGTTCTTTGCGAGAAGCCAAGTAGGCGTGAGCATGGCGCTCAAGAACCTCGTCCTCAACGCTCGTTAGGCGAATGGCACCGAGTGCCGCGGGTAGCGGCAGCATGCTGCGATTCGAGCGAGCGAACTGCTGCTTGCGGAACTCCTCGATATATGCGCCAGGCTCCAGATCGAAGGCAAGTTCCTCGATACCAAAGTCCTCCAGACAGTCATCGACCTCAAAGACGTAATCGATATCGAAGTCGCAGGCATCATGTGCTAGGCGCGCCTCAAAGCGCATGCCCTCGGACAACAGCTGGTAGGCAGGGACCTGCGAAGCGGCATCGCCCAAGCAGACGCGCAGGGTACGCTCCCCCGTCATGCCAAAATCGAGCGCATGACGAGCGCTCGGGTTCGTGGCCATCAGAACGTCCTTGCGGGCAGTCTGAGACCATTGAACGGCATTGACGAGCGCGACCTCCTCGCCCGCGAGAATCTCGGGAACGGTCTCAGTAAACTGATTCCAGCGGGACTTGCTGCTCGAAAGCATGGTGCCAACAAGTACCGCATAGCCGAGCTTGAGGTCCTCGGGGTCCGCCTCGCGAACAAGGTCGAGGTCACACACGACCAAGCCCGGTTCGGGACGGAACGCGATAGCGGGAAGGGCATTGGCCGACGAGGCAATGAGCGGCTTCATGGTCGTCGCGACCGTGAGCATGGCGTCGAAGGTCGTCGGCAACAGCGCGCACTCGGTTCGGCCGCACCACTGGTTGGCGCACCAGCTAACAACCGAGCAGGTTGCGGCATCGCCAACGGCGACAACCAGATCGTCGCAGGTAACGCCGTTGGCAGACAGGGCGCCAAAGACAGCATCAGCATCGGCCAGCGTGGCACCAGCAGGCGAAACCTCGAGCGAAAGCTCCGACACAGCAAAGCCAGCATCGACCAGAGCGTGCTCAACGATCTCGCCAAAGCGATCGGACACAGCTCTATTCCAAACCACCATCGCGCGCTTAGGCTTGCCAACGGCCGAGGCAAACATGCGCGAAAGCTCATCGAACGCACCCAATCCGACACGGACATCGACGCTGCGGTTTTGGAAATTGATCAGTTGACGGCGAATCATAGCAGTCCACGCTCCAAAAGCATCTCGGCACAAAGGTAGGAAACGTCCTCGAAGGACTTGTTGCGAATATCAAGGGTAAGGTCGGCGGCCTGTCGATACAGCGGACGGCGATGCTCAAACAGGCGCGCGGCATGCTCGGGCGAGCGGAAATCGGGGCGCGTGTCGGACCGACGAATCTGGCGAATCGAATCCTCGAAGTCGCCCTCGAGGTACACACACGTACCCATTTCGTGCATCAACTCAATATTCACCGGCGTCTCGACGATACCGCCCCCGCACGAAACCAACAGGCTGCGCTCGCTTTGGAGCGAACGGAGCGCCGAGGTCTCGAGCTCGCGAAAACGATCCTCGCCCTCGGTCTCAAAAATCTCGGTTACCGACTTGCCGCAACGGCGCACGACCAGGCGGTCGGTATCGATAAAACGCCGCTTGAACATAGTGCCGACGTTGCGCGCGAGTGTCGATTTGCCCGCGCCCAAAAAGCCGATAAAGAAGATATGGTCGCAGCCGTGTTTGATGTGCTGAGACATGGCGAAACCTATTCCTCGCAGGGAAGGTCGCGCAGGGCCCGGCGCTCAAAGATACGGAAGATCTGCGTGTACCACAGGTCCTGGGTTGCCTGCGGCTTAACCAAGATAGTATCGACGCCGGCAAAATTGCCGCTCCACACATCAGTGTAGAGCTGATCACCGATCAGCACCGCCTCGTCGGCTGTGGCGCCGAGGCGCTTAAGACCCGCCTTGAGGGCAAACGGCGCCGGCTTCATGGCGTGGCTGATGGCCTCGAGTCCCAGCTCGCGTGCAGAGCTCATGACCTGGTCGCGATGCCAGTTGTTGGACACCATGCACAGCTTAAAGCCTTTGGCGCGGGCGGCATCGAGCCAAGCGGAAACCGCGGCGGGAACCTGCTCGGTGTCGCGCGGCACCAGGGTGTTATCGCGATCGAGCAGAATGGCGCGTTTGCCGTCGGCCCACAGGGTATCAAGGTCGATGCGATCGACCGAGGCAACGTATCGTTTGGGGCTAAAAATCCTCATGCTAATTCCAAGACTGTTGATGCTCTTCGTAGGTTTGCGAGAAGTACTCCTCGTCCTGCGTAATGTAGAAATACAGGTCATCGGAGTCGGTCGGCTCAAGCGTGGCCTTAAGCGCCTCGAGCGACGGAGAGCAGATGGGCGTGGGCGGCAGGCCCTCGTGCTTATAGGTGTTATACGGACTATCGCTCTGCAGGTCGTCGGCGGTAACCTCGCCACCGGTGACATACATCATGGTCGCATCGCTGTTGAGATAACGCAGACCGTCGAGCTTGCCGGCAAGGCGGTTGTAGAAGACCGAGGCCACGTGCGCACGTTGATCGGCGTTGAGGCCCTCGCGCTCAACGATAGAGGCCAAGTTGACGATGTCGTAGTCGGACATCTCCACACCATAGCGCTCCTTGATCTTGGCTTCGCAGCTCGCAAAGTCAAGCGACTTGTACTCGGTCTTAAACTGATCGAGCATAGCACGAATCACGTCATCGGCCGTCGGCGAATCGCCCAACGAATAAGTCTTGGGGAACAAGAAACCCTCAAGCGAGTCGTTGGCGGCGCCCTTAAGGAAGCTATAGTCGTCCACGTAGTTGGAGGCCTTGGCCTGGTTGAGGAAGTCTTCCTTAGAGATGCCGTCGTAGGCCTGGGCCACACGGTCGGCGACTTGATCGACCGTTAGGCCCTCAGGGATAGTCAGCGCATTGGAGCCCGCGTTGGGACCTTCCATGAGCTGCTGAACAACCTTGGTCGCATCCATGAGCGTGGTAAACGAATAGGTGCCAGGCTTGAGCGACATATCGGCGTTGAGCTTTTTCACCGCCGCATAGTAATCCTTGGGATTTTCGACGATATGGTTCTCGGAGAGAATCGAGGCGATAGTATCGCCCGAAGCACCGTCGGGAATGGTCACCGTAACCTGCTGACCAGCCGTGACCTTGGTATCCCCACCGGCGAAGAAGCCCTTGACGGCCGGCACGACAAAGAAAGCGATCGCAGCAAGCGCAAGCACCGCCACCACAACGCCGATGATCATGGGAACCGGAGCACTCTTCTTTTGAGCACCGCGACGAGCATGCGTGTTGTAGCTCGAGCGGGTCGCCGGAGCAACGCCATGCGAACCGCGAGTGTGATGCGAATGCGATTGAGGGGCCTGAGTTCGCTGGGTAGGTGCCTGCTGCTTAAAGCGGGTACCGCCTGCAGGCTGGGCCGTACGAGCAGTGGGCTGCTGAGCCGCGTGAGAAGCCGAATGCTGAACAGAACGAGCAGAAGGCTGCTGACCCGTCCGTTGAACAGGTTGGGCCGAATGAGAGAAGGACTGCACCGAGCGCGCGGCAGGCTGAGCTGCGCGCTGCGTCGGCTGTGCCGGACGCTGGCCAGGCTGAGCAGGGCGCGACGCCGGCTGCCGTGTACGATTCTGCTGGCGCGGATCGGAAGCGCTAGGCATGCGAAACCTCCTCGTTTTTACGATCGAGCCACGTCTGCAAAAACAGGCTGGCGGCAATCATGTCGATCTTGCCCCTCATCTGCTTTTCGTTGAGGCCCTGCTCGCGCAGGATACGCTTGGCCTCTTGCGAAGACAGACGTTCGTCCTCAAACTCCAGTGGAAGATCGAGCTTGTCGGCAATCTTTTGCGCCACGGCGGCAACGCGCTCGGCCTGGGGGCCGGGCTCACCGGCCATGGTCAAGGGACGTCCGCTAACCAGGATGTCGGGCTCATAGTCCTCGACCAGGTAGCGGAACGTCTTGGCCATACCGGTGACCTCGGCGGCCGGGAGCACCTTGACGGGCATCGCCATCATGCCATCACGGCTCGAGACGGCGATGCCGATCCTGGTCTCCCCTATGTCCAGCGCAAGCGCGACCACAGCGACTACCTAGATTCTTAGGCGCCGAGCGCGGTCTTGGCGGCCGCGAGGGCATCGGCGATGCCGGCGGCATTCTTGCCACCGGCCTGGGCCATGTTGGGACGGCCACCACCGCGACCGTCGACCAGACCCGCGATCTGCTTGATCACGTTACCGGCGTGGAACCCGGCCTTCACGGCGTCATCGGAGCCGGCAGCGAGCAGGGCCGGAGTGCCCTTCTCAGTCACGCTTGCGACGACACAAGCGACAGGGCCGGCGACCTTCTGGTGCACGGTATCCCATACGTTGCGCAGGTCGGCAGCTTCAAGGCCCTGGAGCTCAGCAACGACGAGCTTGTAGCCACCGAGCTCGACAGCACCCTCGATGGCGCTGGAGATCGCATCGGAAGAGCCACCGGTGAGCGCCTTCTTGAGTTTATTGGACGTCTCGCGCAGCTCGACCTGCAGGTTCTCCACACGGGCGGGAACCTCGTCGACGCGGCACTTGAGCGCAGCGGCGGCGGCGTCAACGAGTGCCAGGCGGTCGGCCATATAGTCGAGAGCACCCTTGGAGGTCACGGCTTCGATACGGCGGACATTGGAGCCCGTGGAGGACTCGGAAATGATCTTGAACAGGCCAATCTCGGCGGTATTGGCGGCATGGGTGCCACCACAGAGCTCGCGGGAGAACGGCTGGTCCTCGGCGCCCACGGAGACGACGCGGACGACATCGCCGTACTTCTCTCCAAACAGAGCGACAGCGCCGGCAGCCTTAGCCTCGTCGATGCCCATAACACGGGTCACAACCGGCTTGGAGGCGAAGATCTGCTGGTTGACCAGGTCCTCTACAGCCTTGAGCTGCTCAGAGGAAAGGGCCTCGAAGTGCGTGAAGTCAAAGCGAAGGTGCTCGGGCGTCACCAGCGAGCCGGCCTGGGAGACGTGCTCGCCCAGGACCTGCTTAAGGGCAGCGTCGAGCAGGTGCGTGGCGGTGTGGTTGCGGCGCAGGAAGCCACGGCGCTCGGCGTCGAGCGCGGCGGTAACAGCGGCACCGACAGTCAGCGTGCCATCGGCAACGTGCGCGACGTGGGCATACAGGCCGTTGTGGTTCTTGGTGTCGGCAACGGTCAGAACAACGCCCTCAGCGGAAAGCTTGCCGGCGTCGCCCTGCTGGCCGCCCATCTCGGCATAGAACGGGGTGCGGTCGAGCACGACCTCGACGTCCTCGCCGGCGGCAGCGGAATCGACGGACTCGCCGTTGCGCACGATGGCGACAACCTTGGCGCCCTCGATCACATCGTTGTCATAGCCGTCGAACTCGGTCGCAGCGACCTTGTCGGAAAGCTCGACCCACACATCGTTGAAGCTGCCCCAGGCATCGCCCTTGGCGTTAGCGCGGGCGCGGGCCTTCTGGTCCTCCATGCAGGCAGTAAAGCCGTCCATGTCGACGTCGTGACCGGCGGTGCCGGCGATCTCGACGGTCAGGTCGATGGGGAAACCAAAGGTATCGTGCAGCTTAAAGGCGACATCGCCCGGAAGCACAGCGCCCTCGGCAAGCGCTGCCAGAGCCTCGTCCAGGTAAACGCGGCCGTTGTCGAGCGTCGTGGAGAAGCGCTCCTCCTCGGAGGCAACGATACCCTTGACGAGCGCGACGTTCTTGAGCAATTCGGGATAGGCCTCGCCCATCTGAGCGTTGACCTCGTCGATAAACTTGGTCAGGAAGGCACCCTCGATGCCCAACAGGCGACCGTGGAACACGGCGCGGCGGAGCAGGCGGCGAAGGACGTACTCACGACCCTCGTTACCGGGAAGGATGCCGTCCGAGATCATAAAGTCGACAGCACGGGAGTGGTCGGCGATGATGCGCAGGGAGCGGCTGGCACCGGAGTAATCGTCGGCGTCATAGGTCTTGCCGCTGATCTCCTCGCCCAGCTTGATGAGATGCTGCATCAAATCGCCGTCGTAATTGGCGGTCTTGTGCTGCATGATGGCGGCCATGCGCTCCAGGCCCATGCCCGTATCGAGGTTGCGGTGCGGCAGCTCCGGCATGGAGCCGTCCTCCTGACGGTCGTACTGGGTAAACACGAGGTTCCAGAACTCAAGGAAGCGGTCGCAGTCGCAGCCAGGCTTGCAGTCGGGGCTGCCGCAGCCGACCTCCTCGCCCATGTCAAAGTAGATCTCGGAGCACGGACCGCAGGGGCCGGTGGGGCCAGCGGCCCAGAAGTTGTCGTCCTCGCCCAAGCGGGAGATGTGGTCCTCGGCAACGCCCAGAGAACGCCACACGTCGTGGGTCTCGTCGTCCTCGGTAAAGACGGTGAAGTACAGGCGGTCGAGCGGCAGCTTGAACTCCTTGGTGATGAGCTCAAAGGCCCAGGCGCAAGCCTGCTCCTTGGAGACGCCGCCAAAAGAGAAATCGCCGAGCATCTCGAAGAACGACAAGTGACGGCCGTCCTCGCCGATGCAATCGATGTCATTGGTGCGGACGCACTTCTGGCAGGAGATCGCGCCGATCTCCTTCATGGTCTTCTTGCCCTGGTAGTACTCCTTAAACTGGTTCATGCCGGCATTGGCAAGCAGCAGCGAAGGATCGTCGGGGACGAGGGACGAAGAAGGATAGAGCTTAAGACCGCGCTCCTCAAAGAAGTTGAGGAACTTGGAGCGAATCTCGGCCGTAGTCATTGACGGGTAGTCAGCACTCATAGAGGGAATCTCCTCGGTTTCACATCGAAACAGTTCAAACGTAACGATATTACCATCCCGCCGCGCAAGTGCAAAAAAGAGGGCCGCCAAACAGCGTCCCTCCAGCGAAAGTGCATGTAATTTAGGACTAAGCAATCCTTTAAAAAATAGTTTTAGTAAAATACCATATAAGAATCATCCGGAAGGAGCGAACGATGAATACCAAACGATTTGTCCTGAATGCACTTCTGGTAGTAGCACTTTTAGCGCTCTTGGCCTTCTCCTGCTGGTACGCAAACCAACCAGCATTTGGCTACGTATTGTATGCAGTAATGTCAGGCGATAAGGCTTATTACACTCTACGCACAATTGACGTTCTCTTTTTCTACGTAGCCGGCCCCTTATCAATCGCTTTGCTCGCGTTTCTTGTCATTTACAACTTCAAGAAACGCTAACGGGGCTTATTTAGAATCCGAATCGTCCATGGAGCCGTCGATGCCGGTTTTGGTATCGTCGTCCGAGTTGGAGTCATCGTCCTTGGCGAAGGGATCCTTGAAGAAGCCCGTGGCATCGGGTTGCAAACCCGAGAGCTTGATCCAGGGATTATCGAACTCGGGCTTAGGCATCGCCTTGGCCTCGGGCGCAGTCTCGTTGCCGATGAGCTCGGACTCGTAGATGAAGGTGTCGTCGCCGAGCGCGTCGTAGGCGGCGACCGGGTTGCCATCGGCATCGCGGTACGGCGTGCCCTTAAACACGGCGCCGTCATAGGCCACAAGCTGACGGCCGGTCTCATTCTCGAAGTAGTACACGAAGATACCCTTAAGGGCCGCACAAAGCGGGATGGCAATAATCATGCCGATGGGGCCCATGAGTGCCGAGCCGATAACGAGCGCCGTGAGGCTCATGATGGGATGCACCTGCACCGAGCTCTGCATAACCTTAGGGGAAATCACGTTATCGGTGACGTTTTGCGCGACCATCGTCACGATGAGCGTCCATAACGCCAGCATGGGGCTGAACATGAAACCGAGCACTGTGGCGATTGCTGCGCTCACCCAAGGACCGACGACCGGAACCAAATGCATGATGCCGGTAAAGATAGCCATGAGCGCCGCATACGGATGGCCGATGATCATAAAACCGATAAAGGCGAGGAAACCACCGCAGATGGACGTCACGACCATACCGCGCATATAGCCGCCGACAGAGCGAGAAAGGATGGCGACCATAAAGCGGTACGAGGTCTCCTTCTCCTGACCGATGATGGTGCAAATCTCGTGGTGCATGCGAGGGTAGTCGCAGGCCATCCAGTATGCAAGCACCAGACCAAGGAAGATCACGAACAACTGCGAGGCCGTATTGGTGATGAGCGGGAACACGCCGCGGCCAAGCTCGGCAGCGATCTGAGACACATACTTCGATGCCACGGCAACCAGGGACGAAAGATTATCGTCCAAATACTCCTTGAGCGGCGTGTTGTTGAGCGTCTTGGCATGCGAGATCATCTCATTGAGATCGCCACCCGCAACACGAAGCTGCTCGGGCAGGCGGCTCAGGACTTCCATGATCTGACCAAAGAGAATCGGCGACAAGATGCAAACGACACCGACGAGCACGGCAACAACAACAATAAGCGCGATAAGCGAACCGATGCCGCGATTCACGCCATGGTGCTCGAGCCAGTTGGTGATCGGGGACATCACAAAAGCAACGATGGAGCCGACGGCAAGAAACTCAATAACCGGTGCCAGGATGCCCATAAGGTTAAAGATGACAGCAGCAATAACAATGCAGCCGACAACAGCCCAAATGCGCAGCGTCAGAATGCGGGTGTCGCGCAGCACGCGATCGGTTTGTTGAGGGTGCTCACTCATGAACGAACCATCACTCCGTCGGGGTCGATCTTGTCCTGAATCTTCTTAAGCGTGCGGCGCAGCAGACGCGAAACCTGCACCTGAGAAATACCCAGCTTCTTGGCGATCTCGATCTGGGTCATGCCCTTCACGAAGCGCAGCTCGATAACCTCGCGCTCGCGCGGCGAAAAATCGCGGATGGCTTCCTCGATCACCAGGCGGTCATCGGTAAAGTCGAGCTCGTTGTCATCGTCGGCGTAACGGTCGAGAATCGAGGGCGCATCGTCGGAATCGGACGCACCAGGAGCCTCGATGGGCACCGAGGTATAGGCCGAAGACGATTCCATAGCCTCGAGGACCTCATCGACAGTCACATCTAGATACTCAGCGATCTCCTCAACCTTGGGCGAACGCTGTAGCTCGTTGGTAAGTTTGTCAGTAGCCTGGTTGACCTTGGCCGAGAGCTCCTGCAGACGACGCGGTACGCGCACACTCCAGCCCTTATCGCGGAAATGGCGTTTGATCTCGCCCAGGATAGTGGGTGTCGCAAACGTCGTGAACTCGAGTCCGCGCTCGGGGTCAAAACGGTCGATAGCCTTGAGCAGACCCAGATAGCCAACCTGCATCAGGTCGTCGAGCGGCTCGCCGCGATTCTTAAATTTATTGGCAAGAAACCTTACCAGGTTCATATGGGACATGACGAGCTGCTCGCGGGCGTCCGGATCACCAGTCTCCTTGTAGCGACGAAACAGCTCGCGGGTTTTCTCCTTGTCCCAAGCGGTCTTGCCGCTCCGGGAACGTTCGGTCATATTAGATATCCGCCTTGAGGTCGAGGGAAAGCGTCAGGGGCGCCGCAGTCTTTTCGTAGGAGTCGCACACGCTCGCCAAAATAAGCTCGGCATAAACAGTAGCCTGGTCATCCTCGTCGACGGTGGCCTGATCGCCAAAGGTAAAGGTCATGCCAACGTGAGATTCATCGACATCGAATTTGATTGAGATGTCGTCGGAATCAACAGCCGTGCAGCCAAAGATAAAGGCTTCCTCGGCAGCCATGCGGATGTCCTCGATGCGATCGACAGACATGGAACACAGGGCACCAACGTTGGCTGCCGTCATGCGCACAAGGCGAGCGAGACGCGGGTCGCCGGCAACGGTCAGCGTGATGGGGCAGGTTGCTTCGCTACTCATCGCAGGACTCCTCAGAGGTCTCGGAGGGCATGTAGGTGTAATACTGGGCCGCTTTAACAGCTGGATTCTGGCCATCATCGTCACCAGCAGCGTCATCGTCCTCGTCAATTAGGACGCGCTCGGTAGGCCGCTCTGCCTCCGCAGCAGCAGCGGCGAGCTTGCGCTCGGTGTCAGCTGCAGGAGCCTTCACCTTGTTAAAGAGTTTCTGCACGGCACCTGCCGCAGAATCAGTCACGCTCGACACAGCATTGCTGGCCTCGGCCATACTGCCCGTAACCTCGGAGATGTCGCGAACGACGGCCTCAACCTCAACGAGGTTGGACGTCAGAGCGTCAACGGCGGTCTTGCTCGACTTGAGCAGCGGCTCCACCTGGGCAAGTGCCGGCGTGAGTTCGTCAACAGCACCATCGAGCTTTGCCACCACGGGCTGTGCCTCAGCAATCGTATTGTTGAGGTCGGTCACCGTCTTGTCGAGCGAATCGACAACGGTGCGGGTTTTGCGCAGGGTGAGCGCGAGCTCAACGATGGCCCACACGCCGGCAACGGCGAGTAGCAGCAGGGCGATTTGAATGGGACTCATACAAGCCTCCCGGAAGAATCGAAATACAGACGTTTTCCATGGTACCCCAAAGGGGACCGAACATGCTAAGAGCAGCAACGTGGGACAAAATTATCAGCAGCTACTTCGGTGCATTCCCGCTGCGGTCGCGTTCGCTTTGCTCTACGCGCCATTCTTCCCAACCACGGCCGGCAGGCTGCCAAAATGCACCGCGTTCTAAGCCTTCGGGTAAATAGCGCTGGTCGACCCAGCCTTCGGGATAATCGTGCGGATACTTATACACACCGTATTCATCGCTGCCCGGGCGATGGCGATCGCGCAGATAACTCGGCACCTCGCGAAGCCCACTAGAGTGGATATCGGCCAGCGCCGCATCGATCGAAGCCTCACACGCGTTGGATTTAGGCGCCAAGCACACATAGAGTGCAGCCTGAGCCAGGTTAATGCGGCACTCGGGATAGCCAATGACCTCGGCAGACTTAAACGCGGCATGTGCCACCAAAAGCGCCTGCGGGTCGGCGTTGCCGACGTCCTCAGAAGCATGAATCATAATGCGACGGGCGATAAACTTAGGATCCTCCCCTGCATCGATCATGCGCGCAAGCCAGTAGACCGTGGCATCGGGGTCGCTACCGCGCATGGACTTAATGAACGCACTGATGATGTCGTAGTGCATGTCGCCGTTTTTGTCATACGTAAAACCGCGACGCGGGTTGGCAATCTTTACGTCATCCACGGTGATGGGATAACGCTCCCCCGCCGCCGGCGCTGGCGTCCCTTCGGTATCGGGACGCGTGACGGCAATCTCGCTCGCCAGCTCAAGTGTCGTCAGGGCCGAGCGTGCATCACCCGCTGCCAGCGTGCAAATGGTCTTGACCGTATCATCATCGGCCGAGAATTTGCCGTTCAGGCCCTGAGGTGCCTCGAGCGCACGCTCGATAAGCATGGCGATATCCTCGTCCTTTAAATGCTCAAGCTCCACGACTCGACCACGTGAGAGCAGCGCCGAGTTGACCTCGAAGTACGGATTCTCCGTCGTAGCGCCAATCATAATGACGGTACGGTTCTCAACTGCATGTAGCAGGGCATCCTGCTGCGACTTAGAAAAGCGGTGAATCTCATCGATGAATAGAATGGTACGGCGGTCGTACGTATTCAGGCGCGTCTTGGCCTCGTCAATCACGCGACGCAAGTCCTTTACGGTGCCCGTCACGGCGCTGACCTCGACAAACTCGCTCTTTGTATGGTTGGCGATAATGTGGGCCAGCGTCGTCTTACCCGTACCGGCTGGCCCGTACAGAATCACGCTCGAAAGCACGTCGTGCTCGATCGCGGCACGCAACCATGAGCCCTTACCGACGGCCTTTTGCTGGCCCACGTACTCGTCGAGCGAATTGGGTCGCATGCGCACCGCGAGCGGCGCATTTTTAAAGGAACGCTCGCGCGTCGAGGCAGAAAAAAGGTCGTCCATAGCCATCCCGTGCATCAATCAAAAACGTTTTCAACTAACCAGTATACCGAAAGGATACGAACTACCGTTCGTTAATATAGGTACGATGCGGAAACTTTAGACCCGGGAACAGCTTGCTCGTCAGTTCGCAGAAATAACCGTCCGTCATGCTCGCAATGTAATCCACGACCGCCTGGTCCTTATCGTTCTGCCAGGCATAGGCGCGATCGTAGTAGGAAAGCTGCTGCTCGATGCGAGAAATGTGGTGTTTAAAGATATACGAGGACTCGTCACCTTCGTTTATATCCTGCAGGCAACGGTCGTAAAGCTTTTCGAAGGCTTCGCGCAGCTCCGCCTCGGAGTCGCCTTCGATACCGCCCTTGCTATAGATCTTCTCGTAGTTCTCGCGCTTGGCACGGCGGATCTCCTCAAACAGGTCCTCGCTCATCTCGATGCGCGGCTTACCATAGCTATGCTCAACGATATCGATGGAGGCATGCGTGAGGATCCAACTATTGTAGGCACCGCCCCGGCCATCATCAAAAGCGTCGGGCGAAAGCAGGCCCGCCGCGATCGCATCCTGACGGTCACGACCGACGTAGGCAAGGATATCCGAGATGCGGACCACACAGCCTTCGAGCGTCATGGGACGCAGGTGCTCAATAGCGCCATAGCCCGTGGCGATACAGTCCTCAACCGTCTGATCGAACTGGTCAAAGGAGCCCATGTCCGAGAGCTCAAACACACGCTGCTCGTACTCGCCGTTATGGCATAGCACGCCGTCGAGCGTCTGGAGCGACACGTTGCGGCCGTACAGCGCGTCGAGCACGCGGACCGACTGCACGTTATGGAAAAAATAACGCCCCGTACGCTCATGATAGATATCGTTGAGGAAGCGCTCGCCCGCATGGCCAAAAGGCGTGTGTCCCAAGTCGTGGCCCAGGCCAATCGCCTCGATCAAATCGCAGTTGAGCCCCAGGGCGCGACCGATATCGCGTGCAATGCGCGAGACAAGCTGCACATGCAGACCGCGGCGCGACAGGTCATCGTTACTGCGAAAGCTAAAGACCTGCGTTTTGCCTGCATAACGCGTGTAAGCCGGAAGATGAAGAATCTTTTCGGTGTCGCGCATAAACGCCGGACGCATAAGCGTGCCTTTGTCGGCGGCGCGATCAATACGACGAATGACCTGGTAGCCGTTACAACGATACGGGTTGACATAGCCCGAAGCGCGATCGGCGGCAATGCGCTCGACAAGTTCGGGCGACAACGCCGAGGGAATACGGTCCATGCGCGCCTTAATGACGGCCGTTTCTTGATTAGTTGCCATGGCATGCTCCTTAAGAAGGATGCGCAATCGGTTACAAAGTGCAGCCCACAACCTCGATTATGGCAAAAATCGGCACCAAAAACGGGAGCAATGGCAGGGAGCGCGATTTTGTGATGACGCAGGAGAGGGCAAGGACCAGGAGCGCGACGGCAAATGCCACGATGCCACCCATAGGGTCGAGCGTGCAAAGCGCGAAGAATGCTTTGGCGTCCCCCATGCCAATGCCCGAGGTTTGGCGAAAACGACGCCAGAGGGACTCAGTCAGAACAAGGGCAAGGTAGACGATGACCGCAAGACCGGCATGGTCAAGCGCCGTGTTAACGCCTTTGTCGAGCCAAACGCCCACTAACGCCGTCACCGCACACGCACCGGCAAGCTCATTGGGAAAACGTCGCTGACGGGCATCAATCGCCGCGCCGGCAAAGATGCAAATCCAAAACGGGATATAAAACATCGAGTACCTCCTCGAGCTGCATCGCAAAAGCAAAAACCACCACAAAGGTGCCTGTCCCCTTTGCGGTGGTTTTGGTGGTGGTTATTTGGCGCCTTGCATGACCTCGTCGAGGGTGACGTTTACGGCATGCTGGGTAGGAACCCAGTCGACCTTCAGGAACAGCGCGGCCACCGTGATGGGGATATAGCTGAACATAAAGATCGGGAAGGTAAACAGGTTAGTCACCAGACGCCACTTTTGCGCGCAGTGAATGTGCTTGTACTCAAAGATAGTCGTGAGCAGCGCCAGGATAAAGAAGGTCTGATACATCATGGCGAAGGTCATAATGAGCGAAGCGGCGCACGCCTGCATCTCGACTTCGGTAGCCAAGAAACCATGCGAAAGGCCACCCACAATCAAGAACGTCGCATTAGCGAGCATCGAGATCAGCGATAGCAGCATACCCGGGGCGATCGTCATGAACATGTCGTAGGCGGCAAAGCGATGATAGCGGAACGTCGACTTGACCAGATGCTTGCCGTAGGTAAAGAACACCTGGTAAAAGCCCTTGGTCCAGCGCATACGCTGCTTCCAGGATGCCTTGAACGTCACGGGTTGCTCGTCAAAGAACTCCGCCGGCGCATAGCCAATGCGAATACCGTGAATAGCGCAGAACGTAGTGAACTGAATGTCCTCGGTCAGCGTGTGGAACTGCCAGCCGTGCATGCCCTCAATAACACTGGCGGAGATGAGGTAGCCCGAACCCGAGACGGCGCAAGACGTCTTACAGATATTACGCGCGTTGTTGAGAAAGCGCGCCTCGCGCAGGTACCAAGTAGCATTAGCTGCCGAGATCCACGAGCTGCCAAAATTCTTGGAGTTGCGATAGCTCGTGACCACATGGAATCCCTGGTCAAAGGCATCGTTCATCTTGGACACGTAATCGCGGGAGATAACGTTATCGGCATCGAAGATAAAGTAGCCTTCAAACGTGTCGGGATACTCGTTAAGGATGCGGTCGAAGCCAAAGTCCATGACCCAGCTCTTACCCTTACGGGCAAGATCATTGCGCTCGTAAACAATGGCACCTGCCTCGCGCGCGAGCTGTGCGGTGTTGTCGGTGCAGGCGTCGGCAACCACGAAGACCTCGATAAGCTCGGACGGATAATCCTGGTCCTTGATGGAGCGAACAAGGTTGGCGATCACGGCCTCCTCGTTATGCGCCGCGATAAAGAAAGCATAACGATGGAGTTTTTTGGCCTTGGGAGGCGCGACCTCGCCACGAAGAGCGCCAATGACAAAGAAGACCACCTGGTACAGAAAGCAGACCGTGAGCAGCGTGACGACAATCTGGTTGAAGACCACGATGGGTGTGTTGGTTTGTAAAAAGGCGAGCATGCAGGCTCCCGAGAACGCGTTACGTAAACAACCGTATATCTTACCGCAGGCTTACCGAGTTCAAGAAACCACCTAATACTGGCTAGGCTTCGAGCAGACCGAGCTGAGAGACGATTTCGTCACCGGCGGCAGTGCGACCGAGCGAGCGCGGAGCCAGATCGTCAAGAACCGCAGCGAGATCCCAGGGCAACTCGTCGCGGCACTCAATGCGCTCCCCCGTCACGGGATGGTCGAACGCCACGCGCCAGGAATGAAGGAACTGCCTGGTCAGACCCTGATCGGCACGCGCATCGCACTTGCCGTAGAGCGGATCGCCCACGCAGGCGTGGTTGATATGGCGCATGTGCACACGAATCTGGTGCGTTCTGCCGGTAAACAGGTGGCACTCGACAAGCGTGTAGCCGTCGTCGAAACGCGTGGAATCAAAGCGCTCGAGCACCTTGAAGGTCGTAATGGCCTGACGGGCAAAGGGGTCGTCCGAAACCGCCATCTTGACGCGGTCGCGCGTGGAACGGGCAATACCGGTATTGATGGTGCCCTCGTCCATGGCGATGTGCCCGTGGACAAGCGTGATATAGCGACGATCGAGCGTGCGCGTGCGGATAAGATTTTGAAGCGCGCGCTGGGTGTCGTCGTCTTTTGCCGCGAGCATAAGGCCCGAGGTATCGCGATCCAGGCGATGCACGATGCCGGGTCGGTCCTCACCCTGCACGGTGCCCAGATGGTCGATACCGCAGTGATAGACCAGGGCATTCGCGAGCGTACCGCTCTCATGACCATGCGCAGGATGGCACACCAGGCCGCGCTGCTTGGAGAGCACAATGAGATAATCGTCCTCATAGCGAATGTCGAGCGGGATGGCCTCGGGAATCACATCGGTGGGATCGTGCGGCTCGGGCAAATCGACCGAAATACGGTCGCCGGCTCGCACGGCGTACTTTTTGGACAGGCAGGTCTCGCCATTGACAGCGACGGCGCCGCCCTCGATCAGATGCGCGCAGGCAGAGCGCGTGGGGCAGCCGTCGTTGGCACCCAGAAAGGCGTCAAGACGCTGACCAGTGCAATCGTCGGCAACGAGAATATGGATGTCGGCCATTAGCGCTCATTCCTTTCGCGAATCTTGCGGGCACGTTCCCCACGCTGCTTGGCTTTGCGTTTTGCGCGGGCCTCGTCACGAGCGTTGAGCTCGGCGGTCGCATCGACCTCGCGAGCGGCGGGGCTCAAGAACATATAACCGATGAGCGCCAGCACGACACCTACGGTGATGCCGATATCGGCCACGTTAAAGACGGGGAAGTCGATGAAGGTGGTGGCAATAAAATCGGTCACGAAGCCAAAGACAAGGCGATCGATCGCGTTGCCGATAGCGCCGCCCGCGACCATAGCCATGCCCACAACCTCAAGATGGGCGAGCTGGGATGCACGAACGAGGTACACGGCGATAGCGATAATAACCGCCAACGCCAGCACGGCAAACGCGATGCCATGCCCCTCGCCCATGCTAAAGGCAGCACCGATATTGCGGACAAAAATAAAGTCGATGACACCGGGGATGACGGTCACATGTAAAGCGTCGCCCACGGCACGAACCGCAAGCTTGGTCAGCTGGTCAACGAGCAGCACAACCAGTGCCACACCACCAGCAACACCCAACCGCCAACGCAAAGGCGGCGTCATACCCCCAGCACGACCCAAATCAATCCCCTACCCTCAGATAATCAAATGCCGTTTAACGCAGTAGATAATCATACATTGCCGCAAGCAAGAAGCGACAAATCTCCCAAGAACGGAAACACCGCAGGTAGAGCATAAATGAGCGAGCGGGTCGCATTTGAGACAAGGTGACGTGAAATGAAAGGGCGCTGACCTTTCGGTCGCGCCCTTGAAATTGAACGTCAGATTGTCCAAATGCGGCCCGCGCAGCGTCGGCAGGTCCGCCGTTCGGAAGAACGGCGGAACCTACAGGGCATTCGCGCAGCGCTTGCAGATATGCGCGTGGCCGTTGTACTCGCCGACGGTGGTGCGGTAGTTCCAGCAACGGTCGCAGCACTCGCCCTCGGCTGCCTCGATGGCAACGGAGAGTTCCTCGCCCGGGGTCAGCTCAACATCGGAGACGATGTAGAACTCAGCCAGGTCGACGGCCTTGTCGCCGGTCAGCAGCGCGTACATCTCGGCAGGAACGACCGCCTTGACGCGGACCTGCTGGCTCTTAGTGAAGGTGCCGGCAGAACGGGCATCCTCAAGGGCCTTGGTCACGGCGCTACGGAGCTCGAGCGAAGCCTCGAGCACGCCCCCGAACTCATTGGCCTCGTCGACCGTGATGGGCGACTTGTACCAATCGAGTAGCGCGGCGTACTTCTGGTGATCGACGCAGCCGGCGGGCGCATAGGCCATGGCCTCGTCGACCGTGTAGGACAGGATCGGCTGCAGGTCGCGCACGAGCATCGAGAAGAGCTCGGCCAGCACGGTCTGGGCGCTGCGGCGCTCGAGCGAGCCGGGCTTGTCGCAGTACAGACGGTCCTTCAGGGCGTCGAGGTACACGTTGGAGAGCTCAGTAACCACGAAGTCGTAGAGCGCACGGTAGGCGCGCGGGAACTCGTAGCTGGCGTAAGCATCGTCGACCTCGGCCTGGACCTGAGTCAGGCGGGCAACCATGAGCTTGTCGAGCGGCAGCAAGTCGGCAAAGGCGACGCCGTCGGTCTCGGGCTCAAACTGACCCTCGAGCTCAGAGAGCAGGAAGCGCAGCGTGTTGCGGAAACGACGGTAGGCATCGGACGTACGAGCGAGAATCTCATGGTCGATGGAGACGTCGGAGCTGGTGTCGACGGAGGCAACCCACAGACGGATGATGTCAGCGCCCATCTCGTCGCAGACCTTGTTGGGGTCGATGACGTTGCCGAGCGACTTGGACATCTTGCGGCCCTGGCCATCGAGCGTGAAGCCCTGCGAGACGACCGCCTTGTACGGAGCATGGCCGTTGGCACCCACCGAGGTGAGCAGCGAGCTCTGGAACCAACCGCGATGCTGGTCGGAGCCCTCGAGATACACGTCAGCCGGGTACTCAAGCTCGGGTCGATACTCGCAGACGGCCTTCCAGGACACGCCGGAGTCCCACCACACGTCGAGAATGTCCTTATCAGCCTTGAGGTGATGGCCGCCACACTTGGGGCAAACGCAAGCCTCGCCCAGGTAACTCTCGGGAGCGTCGGTGAACCAGGCGTCGGAGCCCTTCTCGTGGAAGAGCTTGATGACGGCGTCGAGCGTGGCGTCATTCATGACCTTCTCGCCGCAGTCGGCGCAAGTGTAGCTGGGGATAGGCACGCCCCAGTTGCGCTGACGGCTGATGCACCAGTCGGGACGCTGCTCGACCATGGCGCCGATGCGGTTGGCGGCGTGAGCCGGATACCACTTGACGTTCTCGCGGACCTCTTTGCCAGCCTGCTCGCGCAGACCGGTCTTGTCCATCGAGACGAACCACTGGTCGGTAGCACGGAAGAGCACCGGGTGCTTGCAGCGCCAGCAGTGCGGATAGCTGTGCGTGATCTTCTTCTCGAGGACCAGGGTGCCGCGCTCGCGCAGGAACTCGATGATGTGCGGGTTGGCCTCGTCGGTATCCATGCCGCTGAAGGGGCCGCCGGTGCCAAACTCCTCGCCGGTGTAGAACTTGCCGTCGTCATCGACCGGCATGCAAATGTCGGTGATGCCCTCCTTGAGGCAGGCGAAGTAGTCGTCGACGCCGTGACCGGGCGAGTTGTGGACGATACCGGTACCGTCATCGACACCGACGTAATCGGCCAACAGTGCCACGCCCTCAACACCGTCAAAGATCGGCTGCTTATAGTGAATGTGATGGAAGGTCTCGGCGGGAACCACATAGGGCTTGCCGTCGACCACAACCGGGGTGTACTCCCAGCCAAACTCCTCGCAGCACTTGGGAGCCAGGTCCTCGAGCATGACCTCGGCGCGGCCGTCGTGCTCAACGGCGACGTAGGCGGCACCGGGCTTGAGAGAAACTGCCTGGTCGGAGGGGATGGTCCACGGCGTGGTCGTCCAGATGATAAAGTCAACCGGGCCGTCGAAGTTCTCGAGGCCGGCGGGCTTGGAGGTCATCTCAAAGCGCACGAAGATGGACGGGCTCGTCTCGTCGGAGTACTCAATCTCGGCCTCAGCAAGTGCGGTATGGCAGTGCTTGCACCAGTGGACGGGCTTGTGACCGCGATAGATCATGCCCTTGTCGAACATGGCCTTGAAAACCTCGATGTCGGCAGCGTCATGCTGGTGATAGAGCGTCAGATAGGGGTTGTCCCAATCGCCGAGCACGCCCAGGCGACGGAAGCCGGCCTTCTGCAGCTCGATGTTCTCGACAGCGAACTTGTTGCAAAGCTCGCGGATCTTAGCCGTGGAGGTCTGGTTGAACTTCTCGGTGCCGAGCTTCTCCTCGACCTTATGCTCGATCGGCTGGCCATGGCAGTCCCAACCGGGGACATAGGGAACCTCATAGCCCTGCATCATCCAGTAACGGTTGATCATGTCCTTGGAGATCTTGTTCATGGCGTGGCCGATGTGGATCGGGCCGTTGGCGTACGGAGGGCCGTCGTGCAGCACGAACTTCTTGTGACCCTCGTTCTTCTTCAGAACCTGCTCGTAGACCTTGTTGTCCTGCCAGTCCTTGAGTCGCTTGGGCTCGGACTTGGAAAGACCGGCACGCATGGGAAAACCGGTCTTGGGCAGATTCATCGTCTGCTTGTACTCGTTTGCCACGGTACCCCTTTCATGTCGTGGGCGCGCACGCCCGTTGGGCACCAAAAAAGCGCCCGTCCCTACAAGCTGGGACGAAGCGCCACAAAACGGACTGTACGCCCGCAAAAGCTCTTCGTTTAACCACCCAGCTTAGATGCCCTCGCCCGCGTATTCGCGCGCTCGCATCCGTTACTCGGCTGGCCTGTATCGACGACCATCTCGGCGATATCTACTAAGACGAGCCTGTGCGACGCGTCCGTTGGGACCGCAGCTCCGGGGTGATTTTCATCGGTCGCATGCACGGGTTCTCAGCGCTCCCCGCTCTCTGTAACATGCGGACGGCCGACTACTCGTCCCCATCAACGCTTATGCGGAGTATGCTAGCACGTTCCGCGCCGGCGAAAAACCCTCAACACTGGTTTTATACGTTCGAAATTTCTCGCGGCTGTGGACCTTCTCTAGGAGCAAAATACCTGAAAGCACTTTATCGAAAGAAAGAAGGTTGCCATGCGCACGATTGGAATGAGTGATTATACCGTCGGCGAGGATTGCTTTACCGAGCTGCCCGCCGCACTGGCAGAGTACGGAGCGACCAAGGTCGCCATCATTGGCGGCAAGCGAGCCCTAGCTGCGGCGCTGCCGGGCATCGAGGCGGCGCTTGAAGGTACCGACGTCGAGATTCTGGAGACGCGCGTCTACGGCACCAACAGTACGCGCGCCAATATCGCCAAGGTCGTGAACTCCCCCGCTTGCCAGCAGGCAGACGTGCTTATCGCCTGTGGCGGCGGCAAGGCACTCGACACCGTCAAGACAGCGGCAATCGAGCTCAAGAAGATTGTCTTTACGGTGCCGACGATTTGCTCTAACTGTTCCGCCGCGACCGCCATTGCCGTCGTCTACAACGACGATGGATCGCTCGAGGGCTATTCGTACCCCAACCGACCGGCGCACATCTTCATCAATCCCAAGATCATCGCCGAGGCTCCGGCGGAGTACTTCTGGGCCGGCGTGGGCGACGCCCTGTCCAAGCAGCCCGAAGTCGAGTACGCCACGAGCGCCGGCGACCTGGAGCACACCGCCGGCCTTGGCCTGGCTCTTGCCCACACCTGTTCCGAGCCGCTGTTTACCTACGGTGTTCAGGGTCTTGAGGACGTTCGTCAGAATCTGTCGAGCGAGGCCGTCAAGCAGATCGCGCTCGACATCGTGGTCAACACGGGCTATGTCTCGAACCTGACCAACCAGAACGATTACTACTACAACTCGAGCGTGGCGCACGCGTTCTACAACGCCACCTGCAGCATTCCGCGTGAGGGCACCTACCTGCACGGCGAAGTCGTAAGCCTGGGCGTGCTGGTGTTGTTCGCCTACACGGGCGACACCGAGAACCTTGAGCGCTACGCCGCCTTTAACAAGCAGATGGGCCTGCCCGTGACGCTTGAGCGGGTCGGGCTTTCCGAGGCCGATATCCCTGCTCTGTGCAAGTACGCACACGCCACCAACGAGTGGAAGCAGGGCAACCCGGAGCCCTTCACCGACAAGAAGTTCGCCGCCGCCATCAAGGCCGCCAACGCCTACGGCCACTCTATCCTGGCCTAACCGACCAAAACCGCCACAAAGGGTACAGTACCTTTGTGGCGGTTTTTTATTGCTGTAACATGCTCGAGTCGAATTCGCTTGCCGGGATCACGCGGTAGCCGTGGCGCAGGAGCAGGTCAACGAAGACACCGTTACCCGTTGTGAGCGTGCCGCTGAAGGATCCGTCGTAGATATGGCCCACGCCGCACGACGGACTGCGATCCTGCAAGACGCACACAGCAATCTCGGACGGGCCGCCCGCTTGCTCGCACATATCGAGCGCACGTTGAGCGCCCAGACGAAATTCGCGATCGACCGAGATGCCCTCGCAGGTACGAACTTCTCCGTTCACAATCTCGGACGGCTTGCGCGGCGTGGGCAGGCCGCCAAAGACCTCGGGGCACACCAACAAGACCTCAGTCCCCGTGCGTTCGCAGGCCTCGACCAACGCGCGATGATAGTTGTCGAGCCCGTTATACTTGCAGCTCTCGCCCATCAAGCAGGCGCTCACCACGATCTTCATTTCCATCCCTCTCAAGCAAAACGCCCCATTTGAGAAAGCTGCTCAAATGGGGCGTCGGCGTTTACTGGCTCGACCGCGGCTTTACTGTTGCTTGGGCATCAGCGGATTCTCGCGCGTGAGGAGGTTCATGAACTCCTCACCCGTGATGGTCTCCTTCTTGTACAGATAACGAGCCAGCTCATGGAGCTTGAACTTGTTCTCCTTGAGGATCTGCAGGGCGCGATCGTGCGCATCCTCAATCAGCTTAGCGACAATCGCGTCCACACGCTCGGCCGTACCAGGGGCGCAGGTGAGCGACGTGTCCTGATTGAGATACGCGTTCTGCACGGTACCGAGCGCCATCATGCCAAACTCGTCGGACATACCAAAGCGCGTCACCATGTTGCGGGCGAGCTTGGTGGCCTGCTCGATATCGTTGGCGGCACCGGTCGTCATCTCGCCAAAGATGAGTTCCTCGGCCGCACGGCCGCCGCAGTAGACGGCAAGCTTGTCCAAGACCTCCTGGCGTGTCGTCAGGAAGCGCTCGTCCTCCTCGACCTGCATGGTATAGCCAAGAGCACCGCTCGTGCGCGGCACGATGGTGATCTTGGTAACCGGCGCGGAACCCTTTTGGCGGGCAGCGACGATGGCATGACCGATCTCGTGGTAGGAAACGACCTGCTTCTCATGGTCGGAAAGCACCGTGGACTTACGCTGTTGGCCGGCAATGACGACCTCCACCGACTCCTCGAAGTCATCCTGGGTTGCACGCTTGCGACCCTCGCGAACGGCGCGCAGGGCGCCCTCGTTGATGATATTGGCCAGGTCGGCGCCCGAGGCACCGGGCGTGGCGCGGGCAATCGCGGTCAGATCGATCGGCGGCTCGGTCTTCACACTCTTGGCGTGAAGCTCGAGGATGTTCTTACGACCGGTCAGATCGGGCAACTCGACGGGAATGCGGCGGTCAAAACGACCGGGGCGCAGCAGCGCCGGATCGAGACTGTCGGGGCGGTTGGTTGCGGCAAGGACAACGATACCCTTGTGGTTATCGAAGCCATCCATCTCGGTCAGCAACTGATTGAGCGTCTGCTCGCGCTCGTCGTTGCCGCTAAAGCCGCCGCCATCACGCTTCTTACCGATGGTATCGATCTCATCGATAAAGACGATACACGGGGCCTTTTCCTTGGCCTGCTTAAACAGGTCACGAACCTTTGCAGCGCCGCGACCAACAAACATCTCAACGAACTCAGAGCCCGAAATACTAAAGAACGGAACACCGGCCTCGCCGGCAACAGCCTTGGCAAGCAGGGTCTTACCGGTACCCGGAGGGCCAACAAGGAGAGCACCGCGCGGCAGCTTGGCGCCGATCTCCTCGTAGCGCTGCGGCTTCTCCAGAAAGTCGACGACCTCCTTGAGAGACTCCTTGGCCTCTTCCTGGCCGGCGACGTCCTTAAAGGTCACGCCCACGTCCTTGGAGGCGATCACGCGCGCGCCGGACTTACCCAGTCCGCCGCCGCCAAAACCGCCGCCGCCAAAGTTCATCGACGGGCCGTCATCACCCATGGCCTTCTTCATGCGGCGGTTGAGCCACCAGCCGATCAGGAAGAAAATCGCCATGGGAAGGATGAGCGTAAGCAGGTAGTAGGTCATCAAACCCGAGTTTTTATCAGGAACGACCGACTCCAGCGAAGCGCCAGACTCAAGCACGCGATCGGTAAAGCCCGCATCGTTCGGCACACCGGTCGTCTTATAGGCGATGTTCTCGTCCTCGCCCTTCTTGGTGAAATAAATCGAGTAATCGTCCGTGTTGTACTCGACCTTGTCGACACTCTTCTTATCGAGCGCTTTGACAAACGTCGAGTAATCGGTCTTCGTAATCTGCTGCGTGTGACCGATGTTAGGGAACAGAACGGTCGAGAGCACGAGGTAGACGACGAAGGCGATGAGCACGTAGAGAATCATATTCCGTCTACGTTTGTTGTCATCCATCTCCATCTGCTTGAACTCCATCTACTGGGGTTGATAATGCTAACTAGAATACCCAACCCGGCCGGCGATAAACCGACGCCGGGCACGAAAGGATAGAGATGGCATCACTGGAAGTCGGCAAGGTTCAAATCTATACGGGCAACTGATCGCGATGAAACCCGACACCACAGAGCTCATACTGACCGGCCGCGGCCTGCTGCCCCTCGCTGACCTCGCCGACCTGGTCACCGAAATGCGCCCCGTCAAACACTACTTCGACGAAGGCCTCCTAGCCCGCCAAGGCATCGAATACTAATTGATCCGAAGGGGACGAAGAGAAACGGATCGTCGACATCACGACGGAGAGCAATGATCCGTTTTCCTCCACCCCAAGGGATCATTAGGCGGTGGCGCGGCCTAGCCAGTTGCCGCTGTGGTGGTAGATGGTGAACATCGTGGCCGTAATGAGCCAGGTTACGGGGTAGACCAGTAGTAGATGCTCGAGCGACGGATCGAAGGGCATGATCGCAAACACCCAGATCACCCTCAAGACAACGGTGCCAAAGATGGTGAGCATCATAGGCTGCAGACTCACGCCGGCGCCGCGAATGGAGCCCGACGCGTTCTCGATAATCGAGAAGATCGCGTAGAACGGCGCGATGAAATGAAGAATCGTCGTGGTGTACGCCGAAATCGAAGCATCGTCGACAAACAGACGCGACAACGGACCCGAGAACACCAGCAGCACGGCAGACAGGCCACCAATGAGCATAAACGACAGCACGAGCGACGTATGGTAGCCCTTGCGCATGCGCTCGTAGTTGCGCGCGCCAAAGTTCTGTGCCGAGAACGTGGTGATCGACACGCCGAGCGCCTCGGTAACCATCCAGATAATGCCATCCAGGCGCCCAGATAGACCCCAAGCAGTCGTGACATCGGCGCCAAACGAATTAACCGACACCTGGATCAACACGTTCGAGATCGAATAGGCAGCCGATTGAAAACCGAGTGGCAGACCACACGAGATCATACTCTTGCAAATACCGCGATCGATGCCGAGCTTAGACAGCGAAAGACGCCATGCACCCGGAGCGCGCATCATGCGAAACACGATCATCGTTGCATTGGAGCAAATGGTCAGCGCCACTGCGATGCCGCAGCCCAGCGCCTCCATATGCAACACAGCGACAAAGATGATATCCAGCACCACGTTAACCAGGCAGCCAGAGGCAATGATCACGGCGGGCCCGCGTGTGTCGCCCACGGCACGCAGCAGTGCGGTTCCCATATTAAGCAGCAGTGCCGCAACCATCGCGGCAAAATAACAGCGAGCATAGGCCACGCCCTCGGCCAATAGTTCATGCGGCGTGTTCATAAGCACCAGCATGGGCTCAACGAACACTATGCCAAGAATCGAGAAAACGATACCGCCCACCAGCGCAAGCGTCATGGCCGTATGGACCGAACGACTCAGTCGCTCATCATCGTGCTGGCCAAAATACTGACCGGTAATAACGGCACAGCCAGCACCCACACCGACGCAAAAACCAATGCAGAGCTCCGTAAGCACCATCGTGGCCTGAATGCCACCCAGTGCGAGCTTGCCGCCAAACTGACCGACGATATACGTACCGATAAGCGTGTAGGCCTGCTGAAAAAACGAACTAAAGAAGATGGGAACGCACAGCGAAAGCAGCTGCTGCCAAATAACACCCTGCGTTACATCGATAGCCGTAGATTTCTTAGCCACACGCCCTCCCCACACGCATACGTCAAACAACAAAACAGCAATTTAAAACCAAAGCCAAAACCAGCTTAGCACCGACTGGCGGCGACCGAAACACCCCGAATCAGAGCCTGGTGCGAAATATCTGCCTAGTGATACAAACCCGGCTGGTAGTGATACTCATTGCTCACGTGCGGGCACAGCTGCCAAAAGGCGACGGCGCTCGCCGCGGCCACGTTGAGCGAATCGACCCCGTGCGCCATCGGAATGCGCACGGCGCGATCACAGCCCTCAATGGTCTTGGCTCCAAGGCCGGCACCCTCGGTACCCATAAAGATCGCCAGGCGGTCAATCTCCTGCAGCACTGGATCGTCCAGCGACACCGAATCATCCGTCAACGCCATGGCGGCACACGAAAAGCCGGCATCGTGCAGCGCCGCCAGCCCATCATGCGGCCATACGCGCGCCTCACTGCCAATACGCGTCCACGGAACCTGAAACACGGTGCCCATGCTCACGCGGGCCGAGCGACGGTACAACGGGTCGCAGCACGTCGGGCTGACCAAAATACCGTCAACGTTCAATGCGGCAGCCGAGCGAAAAATCGCGCCAACATTGGTGTGATCGACAATACCCTCAAGCACGCACACACGCACCGGACGATCCCCCGCCGCCTCGACGACGCCGCCCAAGAACTCATCAACCGGAATCTGACGCGGGCGACGGAACGCCGCGAGCGCACCACGCGTCACGTTAAAGCCCGTCAAATGCTCCATGAGCTCCATGGAGGCCACGAACACAGGAACAGGACCCGCGCCCTCGCGCACAACCAGGCGCTCGAACAGCGGCATCATCTGATCGAGCCAGCGTTCACCCAAAAGAAAGCTCACCGGCTCGTATCCGGCGCGCACGGCACGCTCGATGACCTTGGCGCTCTCCGCAATAAAAATGCCCTTTTGCGGCTCCAGCACGCAGCGCAGCTCGCGCTCGGTCAGTCGCACATAGGCATCGAGCCGCTCGTCCTCGAGCGAATCAATTCGCAGAACCTCAACGGCATCAGTCATAGCAGCCAGCCCGCACCCTTCTTTACAGCACATCTATACCAAACGAGGCGACGCTAAGCGCCGCCCCATGCATTCAAATAACCCGATAATACCGTTCACGCCAGACGATTTACGCCTCGATGCGACGATACGTCACGAACTCATAATCGACGCCCTCGTCACCCTCACCGGCGGCAATCGTCGCGACCCCGCTACGCTGTGCAATCTCCCACGCAGGATCGGCTTCCAAATCGGGAAAGTACGTATCCACGTCATGCACGCAGTGGTTATGCGTGACCACGGCCTCGGCGCAATACGGCAGAAACTGCCGATACACCTCGCCGCCACCGATCACCCAGGCAACGGGCTCATCGGCAACCGCAGCGAGCGCCTCGTCGATGCTATGCACCACGTCGACGCCCTCGGCAGCAAAGCCCTCGTCGCGGGTAAGCACGATATTGCGGCGGTTCTTGAGCGGACGCCCGCCGGGAAAACTCAGCAGTGTCTTGCGCCCCATAATAACCGGACAACCTTTGGTGCACGCCACAAAATGGCGCATGTCGGCGCGATTGGACACGACCATATCGCCCTCGCAGCCAATGCCCCAGTCTTCACACACGGCGACGATGGCAGAAAGCTTACACGTCATGCCCGCCACCTACACCGCGATGGGAATGTTCTTGACCTGCGGGCCGTGCTCGTAGCCCTCCACGATCAGGTCGTCGGTCGTAAACGCATAGAAATCGTGCACGTCGGGGTTCAGCGTTACCTTAGGCGCCGCAAACTGCGGACGCTCGATAAGCTCGCGTACGATATCGACATGACGGTCGTAGATATGGGCGTCGGCGATCACGTGCAGCAGCTCGCCAGGAATCATATCGACCGACTGCGCAACCATCATGAGCAGAATGGCGTACTGGCACACGTTCCAGTTGTTTGCGGCCAAAATATCCTGGCTGCGCTGGTTGAGAATCATGTTGAGCGTGGGCTTATCGTCCTGCGGACGCTGCGTCACGTTATACGTCACGCTGTACGCGCACGGATACAGGTGCATCTCGGACAAGTCGCTGAACACATAGGTGTTCGTCATAATGCGGCGGCTGTACGGCGTGTGCTTGAGGTCGTACAGCACGCGGTCCATCTGGTCAAAATCACCTTCGGCATAATGGCTCTTCTGCCCAATCTGATAACCGTAGGCCTTACCGATAGAGCCGGTCTCGTCGGCCCACTCGTCCCAAATATGGCTGTTGAGGTCATGGACGTTATTAGACTTCTTTTGATAGATCCACAGGATCTCATCCATCGCAGACTTAAGAGCCGTGCGACGCAGCGTAAGCGCAGGGAACTCCTCGCGCAGGTCGTAGCGCGCCGTGACGCCAAAGTTTTTAATGGTATAGGCAGGGGTGCCGTCCTCCCACACCGGGCGGACCTTTTGGCCCTCGGTGGTGGTGCCATGGTCCAAGATATCGCGGCACATGGCTACAAACTGTTGATCAGCTTTGCTCATTGACCCTCCTGTCAGTCGCCTACAAGCGA
The DNA here is from genome assembly GCA_958413895.1 of uncultured Collinsella sp. Taxonomy (GTDB): domain Bacteria; phylum Actinomycetota; class Coriobacteriia; order Coriobacteriales; family Coriobacteriaceae; genus Collinsella. The sequence goes on along the minus strand of CATYVQ010000007.1, from coordinate 78,569 downwards.
GATTCATTGTAGCCCAGGCGCACGCGGCCCCACAGCCCAAACATAAGCCCTCATTTTCTGACATATGCCAGAAATTCATTGCGCAAATCTGCACGTTCGCTATTCTATTGTTGACATATGTCAGATAAGGAGTGCGCATGGCAGGAAGACGCGAAAAACTGCGCCACGTCGGGATCATCCCCGAATATCGCGGTTTTACCCCCGATGGCCTGGCGAGCGGCGATGCCATCGATATGACAGTCGACGAGCTCGAGGTGCTGCGCCTGTGCGACTTGGAAGGCCTTAACCAAGAGGCAGTCGCCCAACACATGGGCATTGCCCGCACCACGGTGGCGGCAATCTGCAGCCGCGCGCATCGCAAGGTGGCAAACGCGTTGGTCAACGGACGGGCGATTGTCATCGAGGGCGGCAATATCGCATACTCCCCCATCACCACGACAACGGCCGCATGGCCAGCAAAGGAGGTCGACACCATGAGGGTGGCAACCACGTACGACAACGGCAACATCTTTATGCACTTTGGCCGCAGCGAACAGTTCAAGATCTACGACATCCAGGACGGCAAGGTGCTCAACGAGCAGGTCGTAGGCACCGGCGGCACCGGTCACGGCGCCCTGGCGGGCCTGCTCGCCAACGGCGGCGTGGACACGCTCATCTGCGGCGGCATCGGCGGCGGCGCCATCAACGCGCTTACCCAGGCCGGCATTAAGGTCTATGCAGGCGCCCAGGGTAACTGCGACGCATGCGTCGAGGCGCTCATTGCCGGCACGCTCGCGCAGACCGGCGAGGCCACCTGCGACTGCCATGGCCACGACCACGAGCACATCCATGAGCACGGCGGATCCTGCGGTTGCCACGGCCATCACGAGAACGAGGGTCACGAGGGCTGCAGCTGCCACTAACAGCAGGCAATCGATGCCATCACGCGTCTGCTCACACAACATATAACGCACCAACGACGAAGGCCGCCCGGAATACCATCCAGGCGGCCTTCGCCATACACGACTCTACCAGTCGTTACTTCTTATTGCGCATCTGCGCTTCCATCTGGCGCAGCAGATCCATATCGGACTTAGGACCGCCCGTCCCAAGTCCGCCCATGCCGCCCAGGCCCATGGCATCCAGACCGGGAATATTGGGCATGCGCATCTTTTTGCCCTTCTTACCCTTCTTGCCCTTCTTGCCGCCGGCCTGCGCCTGATTGGCCATCGAGCGCATGCGGCCCATCATCTTATTCATCTCGCCCCACTGCTTCATAAGGCTATTGACCTCAGTGGGGGTCGCGCCGGCGCCCTTGGCGATGCGGGCGCGACGCTGACCGTTGATGATGGAGGGACGAAGGCGCTCCTCCTTGGTCATCGACATGATGATGGCCTCGTTCTTGTCGAAGATGCCTTCGTCCAGGTTGCCACCCATCTGGTTGAGCGCACGCTGGCCACCGGGGAGCATGCCCAGAATGCCCTTCATGCCGCCCATCTTCTTGACGGCCTTCATCTGGTCGAGCATGTCGTTCATGGTAAAGCCCTCGCGCAGCATGCGCTCGGCGGCCTCGAGCTGCTCGGCATCGGCGGCCTCCTGGGCCTTCTCGATAATGCCGACAACATCACCCATGCCCAAGATGCGCTTGGCCATGCGGTCGGGGTAGAACGGCTCCAGCGAATCGGGCTTCTCGCCCATGCTCACGAACTTGATGGGCTTGCCGGTCACCTGGCGCACGGAAAGCGCGCCGCCGCCACGGGCGTCGCCGTCGAGCTTGGAGATGATCACGCCGTCAAAGTCGGTGCGCTCGGCGAAGGTCGAGACGACGTTGACGATATCCTGGCCGGTCATGGCATCGACGACCATCAGCACCTGATCGGGCTTGACGGCCTTCTTGATGTCCACGGCCTCCTGCATCATCTGCTCATCAATCTGCAGACGACCGGCGGTATCGACGATAACCACATCGCGCAGGTGGTCGACGGCCTCCTGGATGGCACCCTTGGCAATGTCAACCGGGTGCGCGCCGTCACCGCGGAAGACCGGCACGCCGATCTCGCCACCGAGCGTGGCCAGCTGGTCGGCAGCGGCGGGACGGTAGACGTCGCACGCGGCGAGCAACGGCGAGCGGCCCTGCTTCTTGAGCAGGTAGGCCAGCTTTACGGCAGCCGTGGTCTTACCGGAGCCCTGCAGACCCACAAGCATGATGACATTGGGAATGCGGTTGCTAAAGACGAGCTTGCTCTCGGTTGAGCCAAGCATCTCGGTGAGCTCGTCGAGCACGATCTTGACGACGTTTTGCGCCGGCGACAGCGACTCCATGACCTCGACGGTCATGCAGCGCTCCTTGGTCTTGGCGACGAACTCCTTGACGACCTTAAAGTTGACGTCGGCCTCGAGCAGCGCCATGCGAATATCGCGCATGGCCGAAGTAATATCGGCCTCGGTCAGCTTGCCCTTGCCGCGCAGGCGGTCAAATGTGTCGTTGAGGCGATCGCTCAGGGAATCAAACACTAGTCACTCCTTAATTGGACTCGCCCACCAGGGCGCGGCAGAAATCTTTGGCATTGAACTCCTGCAGATCATCGACCTGCTCGCCCACGCCCACGCGCAGGATCGGGAGCTTGAGTTTCTCGGCCACGGCCATGGCGATACCGCCCTTAGCCGTGCCGTCGAGCTTAGTCATGATAATACCGTCCAGGCCTAGCGCCTCGTTAAACTCGAGCGCCTGGTTCAGACCGTTCTGACCAGTGGCGGCATCGATCACAAGTACGACCGAGACCGGCATGGGGCCGGCGGCCATATTGGCGGCGCGCTTACGCGTCACATTGACCACCTTGGCAAGCTCGCGCATAAGCTCGGGACTCGTGTGCAGACGACCGGCGGTATCGATGAGCACCAGGTCGCTGCCGCGCTTATCGGCCTCGTCGAGCACGTCATAGCACACGCTTGCCGGATCGGAGCCGCGGTCGCGCTTGATGACGGGGACGCCGGCGCGTTGGCCCCACACATCGAGCTGCTCGATGGCGGCGGCGCGGAAGGTATCGGCCGAACCGATCACGACGTTCTTGCCGCGGGCGGCCATGGCGCTCGCAATCTTACCGACCGTCGTGGTCTTGCCGGCACCGTTAATGCCCACAAACAGTACGCAGCTCGGCGTGTCGGCGAACGGATCGCGCTCGACGGGCACAAAATGCTGCTCGAGTTGCTCGGCCAGGGCACGACGGAGTTGCGGGGCGGTCTTGAGGTTCTTCTTGGCCGCGGCATCGCGCAGGTCATCGGACACTCTGATCGCGACCTCGGCACCCATGTCACCCATGACGAGGGTGTCCTCTAGGTCCTCCCAAAAATCCTCGTCGACCTCGCCGCCAAAGTAAAAGACCTCGTTGAGGGCCTCGCGACTGCGCTCAAGTCCGCGCGAGAGAGCGTCAAAGAATCCCATTATGCATTCACGACCTTTCCGGTTTCGCGATCGAGTTTTTGCGAGACGACGCGACTGACGCCGTCGGCTTGCATCGAGACGCCATAGAGGACGTCAGCGTCCTCCATAGTACGGCGCTGATGCGAAATGACCAAGAGCTGCGTATCGGAACGCAACACATCGAGCGCGCCAATGAGCTTGGACAGGTTGGCGTCATCGAGTGCCGCCTCGACCTCGTCCAGCACATAGAACGGCACAGTGCGCGTGCGGTACACGGCAAAGAGCAGGGCGAGCGCCGTCAGGCTCTTCTCGCCGCCCGACATGAGCATCATCTTGGTGATGCGCTTGCCGCGCGGCTGCGCCACGACCTCGATACCCGTCTCGGCAGGATGCTCGGGATCGGTCATCTCCAGATGAGCCTGACCGCCCGGGAAGAGCATAGCGAAGATCTCGCGGAAGTTCGCGTCGACCTTCTCAAACGTCACCAGGAAGGCCTTCCGCATCTTGCGATCAATGGCCACCGTGATCTTGGTGAGCGCCTTGCGCGCACTCTCCAGGTCTTCCAGCTGCTCCTCGATATAATCGGCGCGGCGCTTGAGCTGCTCGTACTCCTCCATGGCAACCTGGTTCACAGGGCCCAGGTTGTTGATCTGACGCACGAGCTGGTTGAGCTCGCGCTCGGCGGCATCGCGGTCCGTGGGCGCCGGAAGCATGAGCGCTTCCTCGAGTACCGTGGTGCCATCGGCGGTAATGGCCTTAATGGCGGCCTCTACCTGCACCTCGAGCTTGCCACGCGCGACCTTGAACTCGTTTTGCGTGGCGGAGGCGGTATCGACCCGCTCCTTAGCGTGGGCAACCTCCGCCTTGGCATCCTCGATGGTCTTCTTGAGCGATGCGGAGTCCGCCTCCTCCAGAGAGGCCTGGTCACGCAGGCGCGCTGCCCAATCCGACGCGCGCTCCAGCAGGGCCGAATAGCGCTCGTGCATGGGATCGACGCGCAGGCGCAGCAATTCGAGCGAGCGCGAGGCCTGGCGTGTTCCGCGGATACGGCGGTCGATGCCCTCAAGACGATGCTCCAGATCGGGCACGCGGCCCTTCAGCGAACGCAGGCGTTCGCTCGTCTGGGCTAGGCGAACCTTGGCGTCGGCGAGCTTGCCGGCAGCCTCGGAATCGTCACGGCGAACGCGGTCGAGTTCGTCGTTGGCCTCGGCAATCTGCAACCCCAGATTGCTTGCCTGCGCGCGAGCCTCGTCACGCGAACGGGTGAGCTCGTCAACGCGCGGGCGCGCAGCGCGAACGGCTTCGGAGGCCTGCTCGCGGCGCTTGGAGATGCGCACGCGCTCGACCTCGGCATTGTTGGCGCTTTGCTCCAAGCGGCCGATCTCGGAGAGCAGCGAGCGGCGCTCGCCCTCAAGACGGGCGATCTCGCCGGCGGCATCGCCCTCAGCGGCACGCGCTTCCTCAACGGCCGCATTGGCCTCAACGACCTGGCCTGACACATGTTCAAACACAGCGGCCAAATCGGGCTCAAGCCCCTCCAGCTCGCGGATACGGCGCTTGCGCTCCAGAGCACCCGAGGCCTCGCCGGCATCGAGGCCCACGCGCACCAGGCCGCCGCAGCTTACGCGAGCGCCATCGGGAGTCACGTAAGTCACGCCGTCAACGACCGGCGCCGACAGCGCGGCAGAAAGATCGTCCACTACGTAATAGCCGCCGAGCAGCGCCTCGACGACGGGTCCGTAGCCTGCGCGCACGGACAGACGATCAACCAGACGGGTACCGGCAGCGCCCTCAGCGGCGGTAGAGCTGCTCACGCCGCGCGCCACCAGCAGCGCCTCGCCCGAGGCCTTCTTTTGGTCCAGAGCCGCACGACCGGCACGCTCAAGCGTGGCGGCGTCATCAAACAGCAGCGCATCGATATCGCCGGCGAGCAATTGCTCAACCAGGCCCTCAAGCTCGCGCGGGGCCTCCAGCACGTCGCCCAGACGACCCAAGACATCGTCGCCCAGCGTACCCACCAGACGGCTCACGAGCGGCGAGCTGTCGGCCATGCGGGCATCGAGTTTCTTTTGGCTGGCAAGCTCCGAGCGCACCTCGGACAGCTTGTTGCGCGCCTCACTCTCACGATTACGCAAGTCCTTCAGGGCTGCACGGGCGACCTCGGTGGCCTCACGCGCATCGGCCTGGGCCTGGCGCGCTTCCTCAAGAGCGCCTTCAAGCTCCTCAGCGCGGTCGCGACGGCTCTCGAGTGAGGCCGTGACCTCCTCGAGCTGCTCGTCAATCTGCTCCAGGCGCGAGGCGTACATGTTGTCCTCGACCTCGGCGTTGCTCAGCGAGTCCTTCACCTTGGCGAGCTCGAGCGCGGCGTTATCGGCCGCACGCTGCACATCGCGCTGCTCGCGCGTGAGCTGCGAAATCTGATTGTCGAGCGCCACGCGGCGCTCGTGGAGCTGGGCGGCGGCAGGACCGGCGGCGTCAACGTCGTCCTGGGCCTGCATGTGCGCACCGGTAACTTCCTCAAGCTGGGCACGCGCATCCTCGAGCTCCTCGACCACGCGACGACGCTGATGTTCGGAGCTCGAAATCTGCCCGCGCATGTCGGACAGGCGCGACACCATGTTGTGGCCTTTTTCCTCGAGCAGGCGCATATCGGAGTTAATGCGGCCGACCACGTCTTGCATATGGCGGCGCTGCTCGCCCAGGTCGCCCACAAAAAGGCCCTTTTCCTCGAGCATGACCTGGAGCTTCTCGAGCTCGCGCTCCTTTTCGCCCAGGCGGTACTGCGCAAGCTCAAGCTCGGCAGCGCCCTCCTTGGAGCGGCTCTCCAGGTCGTTCCACTGCGACTGCAGCGAACGGAGCTCGTCGACGGCCAGCATCTGCGTAAGCTCGTTCGCGCGCGAGGACAGCTCTTTGTACTTGCGCGCGCGATCGACCTGACGCTCCAGCGGCCGCAGCTGACGGGCGATCTCCTTATTGATGTCGCGGGCACGGGTCAGGTGCTCGTCCATCGATTTAATCTTTTTGAGCGCACGCTCCTTGCGGCGCTTGTGCTTGGAGATGCCGGCAGCCTCCTCAATCAGGGCGCGGCGCTCCTCGGGGCGGCTCTGCAAAATGGCGTCGAGCTTGCCCTGGCTGATGATGGAATGCGTATCCTTGCCCAGGCCCGAATCGTGCAGGATGTCCTGAATGTCCATCAGGCGGCACGGGCTCGAGTTGATGAGGTACTCGCTTTCGCCCGAGCGATACATACGACGGGTGATAGCGACCTCGTCAAAGTCGACGGGCAGCATATGGTCCGAGTTATCGAGCACCAGCGTAACCTCAGCGACACCCACCGGCTTGCGCGCTGACGAGCCCGAGAAGATGACGTCCTCCATGGCCTGGCCGCGCAGCTGCTTGGCGCTCTGCTCGCCCAGGACCCACAGAATCGAGTCAGAGATGTTCGATTTTCCCGAGCCGTTGGGACCGACGATGACGGTCAGGCCCGGCTCAAACGTCATATGGGCGCGGTCGGCAAACGACTTGAACCCTTTGAGCGTGAGGGACTTGAGATACACGGTTCCTCGCTTACACGTGCTTCTTGTTCAGAATCACGCCGTTGGTGGTGTAACCCATGCGGTCGAGCGCTTCGAGCGCGGCGGCTCCCTCGGCTTCTTTCTTTGAGGAGCCGGAGCCGCGACCCTGACGAATACCATCGATCAAAACCACGGCGGTAAAGGTGGGCGCATGTGCCGGGCCCTCAGAGCCAACGAGCTTGTACGCCGGGGGCTCGTGACCGTCGGCTTGCACGCACTCCTGCAAAAACGACTTGGGGTTTGCAGGATGCTCGGCACGCTCGGAAGCCAAATGCGGCTTAAGCGTACGATGGATAAACTCAGCTGCGGCATCCCAGCCGGCATCCAGGTACAGTGCGCCCACGAGCGACTCGTAGACGTTCTCGAGCGCCGAATGCAGGCCGCGCGCACCGGTACCGGTCTCGGAGGCACCAAAGATGATGATGTCGTCGATGCCCAGCTCGTGAGAAACCTCGGACAGCGTAGCGCCCGAGACAAGCGACACCTTCAAGCGCGTGAGCTTGCCCTCGTCAAACTCCGGATAGGACTCAAACAGGGAGCGTGCGACCACAGCGCCCAAAATGGAATCGCCCAAGAACTCAAGGCGCTCATAGCTGGCAGAAACCGGCTGGCCCTCGACTGCCGAGGGATGCGTAAGCGCCGCGCGCAGCAGCACCTTATTATTGAACTCGTGGCCCAAGATTTCCTGGGCACGCGCAAGTCGTTCAGACAAAGCCAAGACCTAGGCCTCCCTGGCGTTTTCGATCGCGTCGACGGCGTCGGCGACAGAGTTGAGCGAGAGCAGGGTCTCGTCATCGATCTCGAGGTTGAACTCGTCCTCGATGGCCGTAACCAGCTGCAGACGCTCGAGCGAATTGGCATCGAGGTCGTCAAAGGTGGTCTCCTCGCTAATTTCGGCAACATCGACGCCCAGAACGTCAGCAGCGACCTCGGCGATCTTGTCGAAGATTTCGGAGCGGTCCATAGCGCTTCCTCTCATAGTGCATGAATACCAAAAGAATGGTACCGCCCGGGCGGTACCAAGACACGGTTCTGATTCTACCCCACGACGTGCACCGCGAAGCACATAACAGCGCTCTAACTCGCTGTTAAAAAACGATACCGTCCATGGAGTTGGCGACATTCTCGACCAGCCCGGCGCGCACGGCTTCGGCCGCCGCGAGCGTACCGTTTTTGACAGCCTCGACCGAAGTGGCACCATGGCCGATCAGGACCACGCCGCGCAGGCCCAAAAGAATCGCGCCGCCCTTGGCGTCACCCGAAAGCTTGGCTTTAATCTCGCGCATCTGCTTTTTGATGAGCAGCGCGGCAATCTTGGTGCCGAGCGAAGACATAAAGACACCCTTGAGCTCCTGCAGCAAAAACTTGGCAGCGCCCTCGGTGGCCTTGAGCGCAATATTGCCCGACATGCCATCGGCAACGACGACATCGAAGTTACCCGAGGTGATGTCCGTTCCCTCGCAGTTACCAACAAAGCCGGGAACGGCGGCTTTCATGGCCGGGAAGCAGGCCTTGGTAAAGTTGGAGCCCTTCTCGTCCTCGGTGCCGTTACCAAGCAGGCCCACGCGGGGATGCTCGATGTCCAGGACGACGCGGGCATAGGCGCTACCCATCTGGGCAAAACGCACCATGTCATCGACCTCGACATCGGGGTTGGCGCCCATATCGCACAGCACCGTCAGACCGCCGGCACGATTGGGCAGCGCATTGGTCAGACAGGGACGCACCGGCTGCTTCTTACCTTCGGCCATATATCTAAACGGCGTCACGTAGGCAGTAGCCGCGGCGGTCATGGCGCCGGTGGAGCCGGCGGAGAAGAACGCGTCCGCATTTCCCTTCTTGATGGCGCGGCACGACAGCACGATCGAAGACTTGCGTTTGGTCATCACGGCGCGAATGGGATCGTCATCCATGGCGATAACGTCAGGCGCCTCAAGGGCCTCAACACGTGCATGGGAAGCTGCAAAGGGATTGACGATTTCGGCGGGACCAGCTGCCAAGACCTCGATATCGGGATCGGCGGCAAGCGCAGCCTCGATACCATCAAGAACAACCTGAGGTTTCTCGTCTCCGCCCACAACGTCTACACAAACGCGAACGTTACTCATATAAATGCTCCTTATACAAAAATGGCCGACTCATTGAGCCGGCCATTGTGGTTCCATTTGGAACGGCATCGCATCCAGAGTATACCGTTACTCGGTAACGATAACCTCGCGGTCCTTGTAGAAACCGCAGCTGGGGCACACGTGATGCGGGAGCTTGACAGCACCGCAACGGGGGCACGTGGACTGAGCCGCAGCCGAGATCTTCATGTTGGCGGAACGACGGGTGTGAGTGCGGATACGACCCTGCTTTTGTTTAGGTACGGGCATAGTGACCTTCCTTATGAACTATCCAGTGTGGCGATTACGCGCAAGTAGCGATACTACCACAGTTTTACTCATCAAGCTTGAGATTCTTCAATGCTGCAAATGGATTTTCCGTGGCAGCGGCCCATTCTGCCTCTGCCTGGGCGGCGCAATCGCATTGCTCGACGTTGAGATTGCAACCGCATGTGGGGCACAGACCACGGCAATCGGGCTTGCAGAGCACCACAAACGGCGTGTCCATAACGACCGCGTCATTGATAGGCTCACCCAGATCAACGATACGGTCCTCACCCAGGAGCTCGTAGCCGTCCTCGTAGGCCTCGGGATCCTCGGGCTCCTCAAAGAGGTAGAACTCCTCGATCTCGCCGGCGATATCAAACGAGGCGGGCTCCAGGCAACGGTCGCACTCGCCGGTGGCGTGCGCGCGAACCATGCCCGTGAGCAAGACACCGGTACCGGCATTGGTAAAGACAACGTCGTAGTCGATGCCGTCCTGTAGCTGGTACTCCTTCTCGCCCACCGTGTAGGTGGCGACATCGACCTTACCGGTCAGCGGATACGAATCTCCAGGAAACTCGAGCTGCTCGGAAAGATCGACGGTAACGCTCGGGAACTCAGCCATTACCACTGACCATTCTGTTGGGCGGCACCCTCGTTGAGCTGCTGACGGCAACGGGTAACGGTGCCGGTCAGGCTCTTGAGGTTCTCCTCCAGGTGCGTAAAGACCTGCTCTGCGTAGTCCTCGGCAGCATAACGCGTCTCGCGCTCGTACTGCTGGGCACGATCGCGGATGTCGTCGGCCTGCTGCTGCGCAAGGCGGACGATCTCCTGCTCACCGGCAATGGTGAGGGCCTGCTGCTGAGCGTCAGCGATGATGGAATCGGCCTGAGCGGCGGCGGAAGCCATAAGCTCCTCGCGCTCCTTAAGGATACGGCGGGACTTCTGCCACTCCTCGGGATAGCTCATGCGGATCTCGTCGAGGATGTTGAAGAACACGTCGGCGTCGATGACCTTGAACTGAGCGTTCTTGCCGAAAGGCGGCTTGGCTTCCTCGATCAGCCCTTCGAGCTCATCGACCAAGCTGACGATCCTATCGCCAGGAAAATTCTCGCCCGGCATCCGGTCTCCTTTCATAGGTAACATATCATCGTGCTAGTTTACCACATGCCACCAGGCAATAAGAAACGTCACGAAAAGCGATGTTTGAGCGCTTCGACCACGTTGGACGGGACAAACGTCGATACATCGCTGCCGAGCGAGGCGATCTGGCGAACAACCGAGCTCGAGATATAGCCGTACTGCGGCGCACTCATGACAAAGATGGACTCCAGCTCGCTATCCAGGCGATAGTTAAGGTCGGCCTGCTGCAGCTCATATTCAAAGTCGGTCATGGCGCGCAGGCCCTTGACCACAGCCCCCGCCCCCTGCTCGCGAGCGAAGTCGACCAAGAGGCCGGTAAAGGGCAGGACCTCGACGCCGTCGATATCACCGAGCGCCTCGCGGGCCAGCGCCACGCGCTCATCGAGCATAAACGTGGTGCCCACGCCGTTTTTACCCTGCGACTCGGCAACAGCGACGATCACGCTGGGAAAGATGCGGCGGGCGCGGCGGATCACATCGATATGGCCAAACGTGATGGGATCGAAGGTGCCCGGGACGATCACGCGGTTGATGGTGTCATTCATGGGCGTCCTCCTGAAACGTCGTGGCATCATTGTTGTCAGCATCGGTGCCGGCGCTATCGCCCTCACCATCGTCATCGCCGACCCGACGGAGCAGGTCGACCGAGGTAATGCCGTAGCGCTTCTCACGTACAGTCTCAAAGTCTGCCGGATGCGCGCCCGCATCGGCGGCGGCATGCTCAAACAGGGCAAAAGCGCCAGGTGCAAGCAGACCCTGCTGGGCCAGGTCCTGCAGCAGCTCCTCGACCGGCTCGGCACCAAAAGCATAGGGCGGGTCGAGCAGGACCAAATCAAAGGGACCTCCCGGTACACGACCGCGCGAGGCACTCGCCAGCATGTCGCCCGTGACCACGCGCCAACGCGCACGGTCACGGCAGAGCGACTCGATATTCTTGGTAATGAGCCGCGCGGCGTTGCGATCGATCTCGAACGTCGTGAGCGAGCGAGCCCCACGAGAGAGCATCTCTAACCCTAAGGCACCGGAGCCGCCAAAGGCGTCCAGTACACGGACCTCGTCCAGATCGAAGTCGAATGCCGACATGACCATAGATGCGCACGCCTCGCGTACGCGATCAGTCGTGGGGCGGGTGACATCGCGACCACGGGGCTCCTCGATCTTACGACCGCGCCATTCGCCGCCGATGATTCTCATCCTCCGCTGACCTCCTTAAAAATGTGTCGATATCGCATGGCGACCGCATCGCGCAGGGGGCGCGTCGCCACGGAGTCAAGGGTGCAAGCATACCGCAAGAGCTCGACCGCGTCCAAATGGGCCCACTCGATCAGTTCCTCGTCGGCATCCAGGTCGACAAAGCGCAGGGTCACACCACCATGCTGGCGATAACCCAGGATTTCGCCCTCATGGCGCAGGCGCAGGTCCATCTGGGCGAGCGTAAAGCCATCCGAGGTTTTTTCGAGCGATTGCAGACGATCTTGCGCCGCCGATGCGCCGCCGTTGCCCTTGGAGTGCGTCATGACCAGGCACGTGCCCGACACGCTGCCGCGGCCCACGCGACCGCGTAGCTGATGCAGCGCCGCCAAGCCAAACCGCTCACCGTTCTCGATGACCATGACGGTGGCGTTGGGCACGTCGACGCCCACCTCGACCACCGTAGTCGAGACGAGCACGTCAATCTCGCCACGCTTGAAGGCGTCGATCACGCGATCCTTCTCCCCCGCTGGCATACGGCCGTGAAGGCGCTCGATGGCAAGACCCGGCAACGCCAGACGCAGGCGATCGAGCTCGGTCGCCGTATCGTGCAGCGGCACAGGCACGGTCACGCGGCCCTCGTCGTCGCGGGCGATACCGGGCACGTCTTCAAGCTCATCGGCCGAGTCACTCGGCTCCACGAGCGGGCAAATCACGTAGGCCTGCTGACCCTTGTCATGCGCCTCGCGGATGGCTCCATAGGCGAGGTCACGGCTCGACTCGGTGAGAACACACGTCGTCACACCGGCACCCGGAACAGGCCGGTGGCGGATGATGCTCGTATCCAGATCGCCGTAGACCGAAAGCGCCAGCGTACGCGGGATGGGCGTTGCCGTCATAACGAGCAGATCGGCACCGGGGCCCTTCGCGCGCAGGGCGTTGCGTTGGCCGACGCCAAACCGGTGCTGCTCATCGATGACCACGAGCGACAGATGCTTGAACGTAACGTCATCCGAAAGGACCGCGTGGGTGCCAAAGAGCACATCAAGCTCGCCCGATTCCAGCTGGGCATGGATCTGCTCGCGCTCTGAGGCCGGCGTGGCACCCGTCAGAAGCGCCCAGGACATGCCGGCCTGCGAGAGCAGAGGGCCGGTCTTATCGGCATATTGGCGCGCCAGAACGCCCGTGGGCGCCATAACGCAGGCCTGCGTACCGCTATCGGCAGCCACAGCCAGCGCGCAAGCGGCAACGGCGGTCTTACCGGTACCGACATCGCCCAGCAGCAGGCGGTTCATCACGCGCCCGCCATCGCACATGTCGTGCAGAATGTCTTGGAATGCGGCCTCCTGCTCGTCGCTCAGCGAAAACGGAAGGGCCTGTTTAAGTGCGCCCAGATGCTCGCCCGCGGTGTGGGCATAGGGCACCACATCGACCAGGCCACCGTCGTTGCGCAGACGCAGCGCCAGCTGCAGGTAGAGGCACTCCTCGTAGGCAAGACGCCGACGTGCGATGTCGCGCTCAGCCATGCTCGAGGGAAAGTGGATCGAACGCAACGCGCGGGCATTGCTCATGAGCTTCCGCTTTGCGCGCAGCGGCGCGGGAATCGGATCGAACGGATTGCCGACGACCTCGAGCGCGCCGCTTACGATGCGGCGCATCCACGCCTGGCTCACGCCATCGCTCACGTAATGGACCGGCAGAATGGTGCCTGCGGCGCGCCCGTCCTCGAGCTTTTCAAAGTGGGGCGAGGCCATCTGCTTAAAACCGTAGGCAAACTCGACCTTGCCCATCACGGCCAGGCGGTCGCCCTGCTTAAGCTGCTGGGCAATCCAGGGCTGGCGGAAAAAGGCGACCTGCAGCACGCCCGCCTCGTCAACAAGTGAGACCTCAGTCACCTGCATGCGCGGACGCGGCTGCTTTTGGACGATACGGTCGACCGTGGCGATGATGGTGCACACGGTACCGATGGGCGCCATCTCGATGGACCACGAACGGGTAAAGTCGAGGTATCGATGAGGAATATGGAGAAGGAGGTCCCCCACCGTCCGAATTCCCAGACGGCGAAGGGCCTCCTCACGTTTACCCGAAACATATTTGAGTCGCGCGATATCCTCGTCGAGCGCATTGCTCTGGGCAAAGCGCTCCGAGACGCGCGGCACGGAGCACAGCTCGGACATAGGCAGTTGCCTACTCGATCGAGAAGATCACGGGATAGAGCGGCTGCTCGCCACGATGGGCGTCGATCTCCAAGTCGGGCTGAGCCTCCTCGATAGCGTCGACGATCTCCTGGAAGACCTCATCGGACAGCTCCTCGCCGGCCAGAATCGTCAGCGCGTCACCCTCCTCTTCCTCCTGCATGCGGTTGATGCAATCGAGCGTGACCTGCTTCACGTCGGAGCCGACCACGTCGATGGAGCCGGCGATGATACCCATGACGTCACCGGAGTGAATCGGAGAGCCGTCAGAGGCGCTGGAATCGCGCACGGCGCGGGTGACCTCGCCATCGCGGACCTCGCTGATGGCGTCGACCATGGCGGCGACGGCGTCCTCGAGCTCGGAATCGGGCAGGACCGCGAACAGCGCGGAGAACGCCTGCGGAACGGTCTTGGTGGGAACGACGGCGACCTTCTTGTCGGTGCAGGCAGAGGCTGCGGCCTCGGCAGCCATGCGGATGTTGCCGTTATTGGGCAGGATGATGACCGAGGTCGCGTTGACCTGGTCAACGGCGCCCAGCAGGTCTGCAGTCGAGGGGTTCATGGTCTGGCCACCCGACACGATCACGTCGACGCCGAGAGACTTGAGGATGTCGGCCTCGCCGGAACCGGCGGCAACGGCGACAAAGCCCAGGGCCTTGGCGGGCTCGGCGGCCTTCTCCTGGTCCTCGTGAATCTTGGCGGTACGGTCGTGGGCCTCCATCTCCATGTTGTGGATAAAGACCTCATAGATCTGACCGAGCTGCAGCATGTGCTCGAGCACCAGGTTGGGGGTGTTGGAGTGCACATGGATCTTGTAGTCGGGATAGGCGCCCACGAGCAGCTCACAGTCGCCCATGGAGCCTAGGAACTTAAGGCACTCGTCCTCGTCAAACGGGGCATCGGCCTTAAAGAGGAACTCGTTGCAGTAGCGGAACTCCGAGCCCTCCCAGTCGTCGTTAGCCTCGATCTCAACACGGCCAAGAGCGGCATCGCGGGCAGAGCCGGCGGAGTCAAACGTAGCGGAGAAATCCTCGACCACGGTGCTGCGACCAAGAGCGGCAGCCACAAAGTTCTCGAGGAAGATGGCAAAGCCAAAGGCGCCGGAGTCGACCACGCCGTTCTCCTTCAGAACGGGCAACAGGTCGGGTGTGCGGGCGACGGACTGGTACGCCTCGACGACGATAGCATCGAGCGCATCCTCGGCCGAGAACTTCTTCTTCTCGCACTCATCGGCCTTGGTCGAAACATCGCGCAGGACCGTGAGGATCGTGCCCTCGATGGGCTTGCGGACAGCCTGGAAGGCGACCTTGACGGCACGACGGAAGGCGAAGGCAATGTTGGCGGACGTAATAGGCTCGTCGGCAGAGACAAGGCCCTCGGCCACGCCGCGAAGAATCTGCGAGGTGATGACTCCGGAGTTACCGCGGGCACCCATCAGGGAGCCGTGGGTGATGGCACCGGCGATGGCCTCCATATCGGCATCGGCGGGAAGGGCAGAGAGCTCCTTGGTCACCGAGGCGAGCGTGAGCGACATGTTGGTGCCGGTATCGCCATCGGGTACGGGGAAGACGTTGAGCTTGTTGATCTCCTCGGCCTTGTCGGAAACGGCAGCCGCAGCGATCGGAAAACAGGTGCGAATGGTCTTTGCAATCATGGGTATTTGAATCTCCGTTTTCGGATGCTAGTTCAGACGGCTCTTGAGCGCGTCGATATGGATGCCGATCTTAAGGCTGGCGGGATCGATCTGGGCGATCTCCTGCAGAGTGAAGGCAACGGAGCTCGAAAGATTGTGGCAGACGGACTTCATGTTGACGCCGTTCTCGAGCACGACGTGAAGATCGACCGTAAGGCCGTTCTCGTCGGCGGAGACAAGCACGCCCTTGCGGAGGCGCTGACCGGCAAGCAGGCGCACGCTCTCGGCGCCCTGGAGCTGCTCAGCCATACCGACAACGCCATAGCACGTCATCGCGGCATAACCGGCAATATCGGCAATAACGTCGTTCGAGACGCTCAGGCTGCCGTTAATGGTCTCAGACACAAGAATCTCCTTTTCTTGGTGCTCGCGGCACCATGTCGTGGGAGCAATCATTCCAATATTCTACAACGACCGCGGCATGTTGAGGTGGCGGGCCTCGGGATTACATCCTCGACACGAAATGTTGATATGGTAACGTTCGCGAACGGCGATCGCGGCATGAAAAAACCCGCCGCATAAGCGACGGGTTTTACAACCTGGCTCCCCGGGTAGGACTCGAACCTACAACAGCGCGGTTAACAGCCGCGTGCTCTACCATTGAGCTACCGAGGAATTTAAAGCCCAACGGAAAGGGCTGGAAAATTCTGGCTCCCCGGGTAGGACTCGAACCTACAACAGCGCGGTTAACAGCCGCGTGCTCTACCATTGAGCTACCGAGGAATAGGTGCGTGCTCTCAAGCAACGAAGTTTATTATACGGACGAATCAGCTCAGGGCAAGAACTTTTTTAAGAAATTTTCCGACCCAGTCATTGGGTGTTCCTATAGTTTTGTCAACCGTCGGGGCTACTCCCGGTAGGGCACCCGGTCGCGCATCACGGCGTATATCGCCCTGAGCCGCTTCCTCGCGACGGCCTTGAGCGCCCGCCCGTGCCCCATGCCCCGCGCCCTGCAGGCCCGGTAGTACTCGCCGTAGCGCCCCGAGGACCTCACCAGGCTGTTGCACGAGAAGATCAGCAGGGACTTGAGCCTCGCGTCGCCGCGCCTGGACGCCCTGACCGACCTCACCGACGTGCCGGAGCTCCTCACCCTCGGGGCTATGCCGCAGTAAGAGGCCAGGTGGTCGTGGTCCGGGAACCTCCCGATGTCGACCGACACCGCGAGCTGCGCCGCGGTCCTCGGGCCGATGCCGGGCACGGTGAGCAGGCACGCGTAGGTCTCGTCGCCCTCGAGCAGCGCCGCCGTCTCGGCCTCGAGGGCCCCGGCCTCGTCGAGGGCCTCCGATATCCGGGCGGCCAGGAACCTGACCTGCCTGTTCTCGGCCTCGACGAGCGCCGGCGGGGGCGCGGTGGAGGCGGCCGCGGCCTCCCCGGCGGCCTCGGCCCGCGGGCCCCCGGCCCCGGAGCGGGCGATCCCCCACGCCCCGCCGAACCCGGCGAGCAGCTCAAGCCACCGCCGGTCCGACAGGTCGACCGCGGCCTCGAGGGCCGGGCAGGACTCGAGCAGCACCGCGCGCAGGCGGTTCTTGTCCCTGGTCGCGCAGGCGACGACGTGGTCGCGCTGCGACGAGAGGGCGCGGGCGGCCTCGAGGGCCTCGCCGCGGCCCGGGACCCCCGACAGGGAGTCCGGCACGCCCAGGGCGGTCCGCGCGATCACCGCGGCGTCGCGCTCGTCGGTCTTGGCCTCGCCGGCGAACAGGCCCGCGGCGCGGCTGGCGGCGAGCCCGGGCAGGTGGGCGACCCCGAGTCCAGCGGCGCGGGCCCGCCTCACGGCGAGGGACCCTATGTTGCGGAACTGGTCGACGACGACGAGCGTGCCGGCGGGCGCGGAGGCGAACAGCGTGTCGAGCTCGGCCTCCCTGTTGCGGACGGGGGCGCTGGCCAGCACCTCCCCGTCGCGGTCGATCAGGCAGGCCCAGTGCGATGACTTGCCGACGTCCAGGCCGAGCACGGTCGCGGGTCTGGTGGATGGCGCTTTCACGGTGGTATCCTTCCGGTAGTCGTTCGACCGGATGGCCTTCCCCTCGGCACTCACATTACCAGCCGCGGCACCTGCCCCGCACTTTCCTATCAGCCGTCGGGGGCGGCGCGTCCCGCGCCGGCAGCACCCAACTGGCCCTCTCGGGGGCAGGGACGTTCGGCCGTGCGCGGGCGCCCGGTCGGCGGCCCGTTCTGGGCGCGCCTCAATCGTAGCCCGAGACGGTCCCGGGCTGACAATTTCGACTGTAATGGACGTTCTTAAACGACCAGTCATTCAAGAACGTCCCCAATGTCTACATGAAAGCGCCCCCAAGCGGATGTGCTTGAGGGCGCCTCTTGCTTGACTAGCTCTCGATATAGTCCTTCAGCTTACTGCTACGGCTCGGGTGGCGAAGCTTGGCCAGAGTCTTGGACTCGATCTGGCGGATGCGCTCGCGCGTGACGCCAAACTCACGACCGACTTCCTCGAGCGTGCGGGGATGTCCGTCGACAAGGCCAAAGCGCAGTTCGATAACCTTGCGCTCACGATCGGCAAGCGAATCGAGCACCTGGGTGAGCTGCTCCTGCAGCATAGAGAAGCTGGCCGCATCGGGCGGAACGATAGCCTGGGAGTCCTCGATGAAGTCGCCCAGCTGGGAATCCTCTTCCTCGCCGATGGGGGTCTCGAGCGACACGGGCTCCTGCGAGATCTTCTGGATCTCGCGGACGCGGTCGGCGCTCATGTCCATCTCGGCACCGATCTCTTCGGGGGTCGGGTCGCGGCCCAGGTCCTGAAGGAGCTGACGCTGCACGCGGACGAGTTTGTTGATGGTCTCGACCATGTGCACGGGAATACGGATGGTACGGGCCTGGTCGGCGATAGCGCGCGTAATGGCCTGACGGATCCACCACGTGGCGTACGTGGAGAACTTAAAGCCCTTCTGGTAGTCGAACT
This sequence comes from uncultured Collinsella sp., assembly GCA_958413895.1. Lineage (GTDB taxonomy): Bacteria > Actinomycetota > Coriobacteriia > Coriobacteriales > Coriobacteriaceae > Collinsella. The sequence goes on along the minus strand of CATYVQ010000007.1, from coordinate 60,089 downwards.
TCTCGACGGCGCGGATCAGACCGAGGTTGCCCTCCTGAATAAGGTCCAGGAACAGCATGCCGCGACCGACATAGCGCTTGGCGATGGAGACGACCAGACGCAGGTTTGCGCTGATGAGTGCCTGCTTGGCTTCGAGACCCACGTTCTCAATGCGCGTAAGACGACGCATTTCGGCACGCGTGAGCTCGAGCTCGCCTGCCTCGGCAGCCTCGAGCTTCTCGGTGGCCTCAAGACCGGCCTCAATCTTCATGGCCAGATCGACCTCTTCGGAGGCGGTCAGCAGGTCGACCTTGCCGATCTCCTTGAGGTACATACGGACCGGGTCGCCGGTCAGCATCACCGTGGAGGCATCGATGCCGCGCACGCGGGAGCGTGAACGGGACGTGCGCACGGTGCGCTTCTTCTTGCTCTTGGAAGAACCCATCTCGGCGTCGGCCTGACGGGCCATCTTGAGCTCGTGATCGTCGAGCGAGCCGGAATCGTGCTCGTCGTCGTCATCGAAATCGTCGGTATCGGTATCGTTATCGTCATCGTCGACGTCCATGGGGGCGTCGTCGTTACCGCTCGCGGAGATAATCTGGATGCCGCTGTTGCGCAGCGCGGAATACACCGCGGTGAGCTGCTCGTCAGAAACATCGATATCCTTTAGGGCGACCTGAATCTCGTCCTCGGTTACCGAAGTCCTGTTTGAGCCGTTGCCCATGAGCTTTGCAACGTAGGATTCCAGCCCAGTACCCGTGCTCTCAGTCTTTTTTGGCACAGATTCTCCCTTCATAGTCCACAGGACTCAATACTTTAGCACACACATTGACGTCTATACCCAAAAAGAAGACTGGATATAGGCGAGAATACGCTGGTTGACCACAACATCTAGGCTTGTTCGGTGCCCGCGGCCTCCAGGCCGATCAAACGGAACGGGTCCGCCACGCCGCCGATCGACTTTTGCAGTTCGCGTTGACGTTGCGAATCCTGCGCGGCCTGCACGGTCAGCGCGCGACGGGCCTCATCATCGAGTGAACGGTCCTGGCGCAGCTTGGCCTGTGCGGCACGCATGCGACGCTTGATGGTGTAGAGCTCAAGCGTATCAAGCATAAACACGATGTTCGTCTCGGTGGGGTGCTTGCTCGTCGCGGAGATGCGCCCGGCACTCACAAGCGTTGCCGCATCGGGACACACTGAGCGCGCCGCATCCATGCAGGCTGCAGGATCGGTTCCCGGCGGCGTTGCCAGAACGGCCCATGCAATGGACTCGTGACGCGGGTCAACCCACTCGATGGAGCAGATGCGGTCGGCATACGTGCGGAACAGGTCGGGGTAGCTCGTGAGCATCGTCAACAGCTCGCGCTCCCCTGCCAAGGACTTGCGTTCAAGATCGGTAAGAACCATCGGCGCCGCCGCAGCCGGTGCGCCCGAACCGTCAGCCACAGGCACAGCGCCCATACCATCAGGCACATCGATCGGCGGCAGGTCGTCGACGACCTCCACGGGCGCGGCGCCGTAGGCATCGAGCGGGACGTAGTCGTACGGCTCTTCTTCGACCGGCGCGGACACCGGCGGCGTCGCGCCCGATGCCCAAGCACCGCGACCGGCATCGCGAGAACCCGACGCCCGACCGCCCGCGCTACCGGACCGCTCAGTCTGTGCCCGTTGGCGCTCATAGTTCTGCTCACGACGTCGTTCCGCATCCTCGCGCTTGGCGACATCGCGAAACACACGACCCGAGCTCGCGCGCACCGTCTCCAGATCCAAACCCAGCAGATCGGCAATCTGGATAAAGTACGTGTCGATCATATAGCTGTTGCGCAACGGATAGATAAGCGTCAGCGCATCTTCCAGCGCCTTAGCGCGACCGCCCGGCGTGGTGATGTCACTCGACTCCTGCAGCGAACGGTAGACAAAGTCCATAAGCGGCTCGGCAGCGTCGATGCGCGTCTGCAGTGCCTCGCCACCATGTGCGGTGATGAACTCCATGGGGTCGTTGCCGTCGGGGAGCACCACGCAGCGCAGGTCCATGGAATCCTGCTCGATAAACTGAATCGCGCGACGGGCGGCCTTCTGGCCCGCTGCATCGCCGTCGAACATATACACGATGCGCTTGGCAAAGCGAGTGAGCGTCTTGACGTGGTGCTCCGTGAGGGCGGTGCCCAGCGTGGCAACAACGTTTTTAATCCCCGCCTCCCAGCAGGCGATGCAATCGGTATAGCCCTCTACCACGATGGCGGTATCCTGCGCGACGATAAACTCCTTGGCCCAATTAAAGCCGTAGAGGTTTCGCTTTTTATGAAACACGCTCGTCTCGGCGGTGTTGAGATACTTAGGCTGGCCGTCGCCCATAATGCGACCGCCAAAGGCAATGTTGTGACCCTGCTCGTCAAAGATGGGGAACATCACGCGGTCGTAAAAGCGGTCGGCAAGCTGCCCGCGCCCGCGACTCACGGCAACGTTGGCGTCGATCATCTCCTGCGGGGTAAAACCCGCCTGGGACAGGTGCGACACCAGCGCGTTACGGCCCGGTGCAAAGCCCAGGCAGTAGCGGCGGCAGACGTCGCCGCCCATGCCGCGGCTGGCAAAGTACTCGCGCGGACGGCCGTCCTTACCGCGCATGAGCATGGTGTGGTAGAACTGGGCGGTCTCGGCGCACAGATCGTAGATGCGGGCACGCTTGGTGCCGCGCTCGCGGCGATCTCCGGTGTCATGCAGCTCAATACCCGCGCGATCGGCCAAGTAACGGATTGACTCGGGAAAGCTCAGGTTCTCGCGCTTCATGATATACGTGAAAACGTCGCCACCCTCGCCGCAACCAAAGCAATGCCACACCTGCGTGGCGGGGATAATGTGGAAGGACGGCGTCTTCTCGCCATGGAAGGGGCAGCATCCCCAAAACTCATGGCCGCGAGGCTTGAGCTCGACCGTTTCCTGCACGATGGCAACCAGGTCAGACGCAGCGCGTACCTGGTCTTTTTCCTCATCGCTAATCACGGATGCTCACCCCCTGATCGCCCAAGTTGTGACGAATATCCTCGATATTACCCTCGACGGTCGCGATCAACTCATCCAGCGAATCGAACACACGCGAGGGACGCAGCCAGCGCGTAAACGCCAGCGAAACGGAAGCGCCGTACAGGTCGCCCGTATAACCAATTAAATTAGCCTCGAGATGCGCAGATGCCGCATCGTCAGCATACGTTGGCGGCAGGCCGACGTTCACAGCAGCGGGCCACGCGGTGTCATCGACCAGCACCAGACCCTCATACACGCCATCGGCTGGCACCTGAATGCCGTCGGGAACCTGCAAGTTTGCCGTGGGAAAGCCCATGCCAGAACCCTCGTGACGGCCGCGAATAACACCGCCACGCACCATATACGGACGGCCGAGTAACCCAGCAGCAAGCTCCACATGGCCCTGTCCCAGCTCATGACGAATGCGGGTGGCGCAAATGGCCTCACCGCCCTCGCAAAGCAGGTCGTGACCATACACGTCAACGCCGTGCTCGGAACCCCAGGAGCGCATCTCGGCAACACCAGAAGCACCGCCACAACCCAGCCTAAAGTCACTGCCAACGCGAATCGATCGAATGTCGACCAGACGCGACACCAGCGAGAGAAAATCAACATGGTCAAGCGCCGCAACCTCAGGCGTAAAGGGAACGGCCACCACCGCATCGACCCCGGTTTGAGCCAAGGCATGCAGACGGTCGGCCGTCGTCATCAATTTTTGAGCGGGCGAAGGGCTCACCACAACGTCCGGGTCGGGATCGAAGGTAACCACGACCGCCTTACAGCCATGGGCACGGGCATCACGGACAAGCGCTTCGATGAGTTCCTGGTGTCCACGGTGAACGCCGTCGAACACGCCAATGGCGATTGAAGCGGCACCCAAGTGCTCACACTCATTAAACGTATCGGCAGCAACGATGCGAGCCTCGTCCGACTCGCCCGCGAAAAAGACACGCGCGAGCTCGCGAGCGGACAACATCATCGAACACCGCCGATTGCCTGCGGAAACACGTGCTCCATGACAAAGCGGCCGCCCTCAATGCGGGCGAGCGCCTTGAGTCCCCCATCGAGCACCAACGCAAACGGCGCCTTCGAGGAATCGAAATCGGCAAGCGCACGCTCAACGGGAATGCGTCGGCCGCAGAGCAGGTCGTCGGCAAGATTGCCCGGCAAGTCAACACGTGTGGCGCCCAGGGCCGCAATGGGATCCAGGGCAAAGCCAGCCGCGGACTCGGGAGAAAGCTCCTCGACCGCATGACAAGCGCCAATGGAAACAACACCGGAAGCCGTGCGGCGCAGCGCGGAAATATGCGCGGCGCTATCGCAAGCGTGGCCCAGGTCGCGAGCGAGCGCACGGATATAGGTGCCCTTGCACACCGAGAACGTCACGGTCCACACACACGTATCACCTTCGCCGCCCACGGCGATCAGGTCGGCGGCATAGACCTCGACGGGGCGCGGAGGTAGGTCCACCGCATTGCCCTCGCGAGCAGACTTGTAGGCGCGAACGCCATTGACCGAGATAGCAGAAAACGCCGGCGGCACCTGCATCTGCGGGCCCAGCATGGCGGCCAAGCGCTCACGAGCATAGGCAGGATCGCGGAGCTCGTCGGCAACAGCCACCGTGCGGACCGCCTCGCCCTCCGCATCATCGGTATTGGTCTCGGCGCCAAACGAGATGTCGGCGACATAGCTTTTGGTATCGAGGGTTAGCATGCCCAGCAGACGAGTAGCCTGGCCCACGCCCACCACCATGACGCCGGATGCCATGGGGTCGAGCGTGCCGGCATGGCCGACGCGCCGCTCATGGAGGGCGCGTCGGCATTGCGAGACCACATCGTGGGACGTGCAGCCCACCGGCTTATCGACGGCGAGCAGCATATTCAGTTGAGAAGGCGTACGACGAGCCATGTACCATCCAAAAAGTTAAAGCTCGACGGTCACCGAAGCGGGATCCTCCCCCACCAGCTCGGCCAGCATGGGAAGTGCCACGGCGAGCGTCTCGCGAATTGTTCCGTTGTTGGAAAAGCCAGCGGCGGCATGATGCCCGCCACCGCCAAAGTTGGCAGCGATCTCGGACACATCGAGGTCACCCTTGGAGCGCAGGTTGCCGCGCACCTTGGTATCGCCGTCGATGCCCTTTAAGAACAGGCAGACCTCGACGCCCATCACCGAACGCACCACATCGACCAGACCGTCACATTCATCCGAGGTGACGCCGCAGGCCTCAAGGTCGCTCTGGAAGGCATAGCTATACGCCACGCGCCCGTGCGCGACCGTCTTGATACGGCCCATGACAATGGACTTGAGGTGCAAAAACTCGACGCGCATGCTCTGATAGACCTCGAGTGCGACACGAGCCGGATTGGCGCCATGCGCCACCAGGCGCGAAGCAGCATGGAACGCGGCAGCATCGGCGTTCTGGTACTGGAAACGACCGGTGTCGGTCACCAAGCCGCACAGCAAGCAGGTCGCGACGCCGTCACGTGCGACAATGCCGCAATTGTCCAAGAAACGGTCGATGATCATGGCGCAGGCCGCGGCATCGACGCGCCTCAGACTGAGCTCGGCAAACTCCTCGCGCGCCGGATGATGATCGAAGCACACCACATGCTTGGAGCGACGAAGCACCTCGGCAGAATTATTGAGGCGCTCGACGACCGGTACGTCCACCGAGATGAACAGGTCAGGATTGCCGGCGTACGCAGATGCCGGCACCAGGCGATCGGAGCCTTCCATAAAGCGGTAGATACGCGGAACCGGGTCATCGTCTGCCAGCAGCAGCGCAATGTCCTTGTTGGGGAAAAACTTCATGAGCGAAAGGCCCAGACCCAACACGGAGCCCAAGGCGTCGCCATCGGGAGAAGTATGTCCCGAAATCGCAATGGAGGACGCACCCTCGATGAGCTCGAGGATGCGTCGCTGAATATCTGCAGACTCGCACGAGGCGAGGTCGGCGGAATTAGTCATCTAAAGCTGCCTCCTGGGCGGCATCCGCTATCGGATAGCCGTCCTCGTCCTTTTCGATCGCAAGCGTGGCGGGAACGTTTTCCAGCGCACGCGTGATGCGCTCGGCCTCATCGGTCGAGCGATCGATGCGAAAATCGAGCTCGGGCGTGACACGCCAATCGAGCGAGCGAGCCAACAGGCTACGAATGCGGCCCTTGGCGCTTGCGAGCGCCTCCATGACCTCGTCGTAGCGGCTCGCATCGCACGACACGTACACACGCGCGAACGAACGGTCCACCGCGACCTCGACCGCGGTCAAAGTAACCAGGTCGAGACGCGGATCGGAAACCTCAAAGAGCAGGATATAACCGAGCTTCTCGCGAAGCTGCTCGCCCAGACGGCGGGTTGCCTGCGTTTGCTTCATAGCGCTACCCCCTACTCGGTACGGGCAACCTGGTCGATGCGGTAACCCTCGATCTGGTCGCCGGGCTTGATGTCCTGGAAGTTCTCCAGGCCAATGCCGCCCTCGGAACCGCTCTTGAGGCTCTTGGCCTCGTCCTTGTAGTGGCGCATCGAGGCGATCTTGCCGTTGAAGACCACGATACCGTCGCGCACCAGACGCACGGAATCGGTCGCGGCGATCTCGCCCTCCTCGACGCGGACACCGGCGGCGATACCGACTTTGGGCACCTTGAAGGTGTCCAGGACGGTCGCGGTACCCGTGGCGACCTCGACCTCGGTGGGCTTGAGCATGCCGATACGGGCGGCGTCGAGCTCCTCGAGGCACTTGTAGATAACGTCGTAGCAACGGATCTCGACGCCCTCGCGCTCGGCAGCGGAGCGGGCCTTACCGTCGGGACGGACGCCAAAGCCGATGATGATGGCGTTGGAGGCGTCGGCCAGGACGACGTCGGTCTCGTTGATGGCGCCGACAGCGGAGTGGATCGTGTTGATGCGAACCTCGGACTGATCCATCTTGTCGAGCGAGTCCTGAAGGGCCTCGATGGAACCCTGGACGTCTGCCTTGATGATCAGGTTGAGCTCCTTGACCTCGGCGTCGGCAATAGTCTCGAAGAGGTTCTCGAGCGTGACGTGCTTGACGCGGCTCTGCTCCTCGATACGGGCCTTGAGCGAACGCTCGTCGGCCAGGGCACGAGCCTCGCGCTCGTCCTCGAACACGCGGAACTCGTCACCGGCGTTGGGCACGGACTGCAGGCCCAGGATCTCGACGGCGTCGGAGGGACCAGCCTCGGTGACGGCGCGACCCTTGGGGTCGAGCATGGCGCGGACGCGACCGTAGGTAAGGCCGGCGACCAGCGTATCGCCCACGTGCAGGGTACCGCGGGTCACGAGCACGGTAGCGACCGAGCCGCGGCCCTTGTCGAGCTTGGCCTCAAGGACGTTGCCGGAGGCAAAGGTGTCCGGGTTGGCCTTGAGCTCGAGCACGTCGGCCTGGAGCAGCACGGTCTCCAGAAGGTCGTCGATACCGATCTTCTGCTTAGCCGAGATGTTGACGAACATGTTCTGTCCGCCCCACTCCTCGGGGATGACGCCGTACTCGGTGAGCTCCTGACGCACACGGTCGGGGTTGGCGCCCGGCTTATCGATCTTGTTGACGGCAACGACGATGGGTACGCCGGCAGCCTTGGCGTGGTTAATCGACTCGACCGTCTGGGGCATGACGCCGTCGTCGGCGGCGACGATCAGGATGACGATGTCGGTCACCTTGGCGCCACGGGCACGCATAGCCGTAAAGGTGGCGTGACCCGGGGTATCGATAAAGGTGATCTTGCGGTCGTTGATCATGACCTGCGAAGCGCCGATGGCCTGCGTAATGCCGCCCGCCTCGCCGGCAGCAACGCCGGTGTGACGGATGGCGTCGAGCAGCGACGTCTTGCCGTGGTCGACGTGGCCCATGACGGTGACGACCGGGGCGCGCGGCTTAAGGTCGGCGGGATCGTCGTAGAACGAGAAGGTGTTCTCCTCCTCGGGGGTGATGATCTTAATCTGACGGCCCAGGTCGTCGGCAACGAGCTCGACAAGGTCGTCGGACATGGACTGCGTCATCGTGAGCGGAGTACCCAGCAGGAACAGGCGCTTGATGATGTCGTTGGCCGGAACGTCGAGCGCCTCGGCAAGCTCCTGGACGGTAACGCCCTGGGAGACCTTGATGACGTCGAGGTCCTCGGGGTTCACGCCCTGGGCCAGCGCCTCCTCTATCTTGCGCTCCTCCTGAGCCTTGGCAGCCTCGCGCTCGCGCTTCTCCTTGCGCTTCTTGCGGCGACCGGTGGACTCGCGAGAGGCCTCCTCGACGGCGGCACGAGCCTCCTCGAGCACCTTCTCGCGGCTGTACTCCTCGGCCTCGCGAGCCATGCGGCTGTAGTGGTCCTCTTCGTTGTTGTGACCGCCCTTGCGCTTCTTGCCCTTGCCCTGCTTGTCGGGGTTGGGGAAGTCCATGCCGGCAGCGACGTTGTTGCTGGCGTTGGTGCGATGGCTGTGCGGACGGCTCTCGGAGGCGTTGCGCTCGGAGTTGTTGTCGGAAGCGTTGCGATCGTTACGACGGCCACCGCGGCGGTCGTTGTTGCCGCCACGACGGTTACCGCGCTCGGCGGCGCGCTCGGCCTTGGCCTTGTCCTCGGCGTCCTTCTTCTCCTTGAGCACGGTCTCCTGTGCGGCGATCTGGTCGAGCAGCGAACGGAAACGCGAACCGGAGTCGGAAGCGGGAACGGCGCGGCGCTGGGCCTCGCGGGCAGCCTCCTCCTTCTCGCGGGCAAGGCGCTCCTGCTCGGCCTTCTTCTTGGCCTCGGCCTCGGCGCGGGCAGCCTCCTCGGCAGCCTGGGCTGCGGCGAACTGGCGACGCTCCTCCTCGCGGGCCTTCTCGGCGGCGATGCGCTCGCGCTCGGCCTCAGCGGCGCGAGCGGCCTCCTCGGCGGCAGCTGCCTGCTCCTCGGCCTGCTTGGCGGCCTCGACTTCCTGGGCGCGGGCCTCGATCACCGAGGCGAGCTGCTTGCGGACCATAGCGACATAAGCGTCCTCCAAGGTGGAGGAAGCGGACTTAGCGGGAATCTTCATATCGGCGAGATGACCCATCAGTTCCTTGGAGGTCATGCCGAACTCTTTGGCCAGGGTGGACACACGGACTTTTGCCATATGACTTCACCTACCCTTTCTGGCACCTTGGGTGCCTAGAGACTGAACGAGCGTGGGAGACGCGCCGGGACCCGCCCGGCGCAACCGCGCGCTAGATCAGGTCCTCCGCATCATCGAAGGCGTCGGTGTCGTGGACACCGCAGAAACGGGAGCCGGGACGAGCCTGGTTGCGGCACTGGATGCCGTCCTCGGACACGTACTCGCAGCGGCGGACGTCCTCGTCCTCCTCGTCACCGATCAGGTCGGCGGCGGGCTCCTCGTGAACGGGAACGTTCTTGAGGATGTCGGCGGCAAGCGTCTCGGACTTGATGTCGATGTGCCAGCCGGTCAGGCGCGCGGCGAGGCGGGCGTTCTGGCCCTCCTTGCCGATGGCGAGGGACAACTGGTCGTCGGGCACGATGACGCCGGCGTAGGCCTTCTCCTCGTCGATGAGGACGCGGGTGACCTTGGCGGGCGACAGGGCGTTGGCGACGTAGACGGCAGGATCGGCATCCCAAAGGATGACGTCGACGCGCTCGCCACGGAGCTCGCCCACGACAGCGCGAACACGGCTGCCCTTGGGGCCGACGCAGGCGCCCACGGGATCCAGACGGTCATCGAGCGAGTGGACGGCGACCTTGGAGCGCTGGCCGGGCTCGCGGGCGATCGACTTGATCTGGACGGTGCCCTCATAGATCTCGGGCACCTCCTGCTCAAACAGACGACGCATGAGCTCAGGGTGGGTACGGGAGATGACAATCGGCGGACGGCTGTGCTCGCCACGAACCGGCTGCAGGTTGGAGTTGGGGTCGCGAACGTCGATGATCACGGCCTTGATGTGCTGGTTGTGCAGGTAGCGCTCGCCCATCGGGCGCTCGTTGCGCTCGTTCTCGTAACGACGCTGATCGAAGTGCGGCAGCTCGGCCTCGACGCCCTCGCGGATCTTGACGATCGTGAAGTCGGGCGTGGACTGGAGCACGGTACCGCTGATGAGGTCACCGATGCGGCCGGAGAACTCCTCGTAGATCTGCTCTCGGGCGGAATTACGCACGATGGCGTTGATCTCGGCCTTGGCGTGCTGGGCAGCGATGCGGCTCGTGTTCTTGGGGGTGACGTCGATCTCCTCGAACTCGGTGAAGTTGCCCTCCTCGTCCATGGAATCGTCGATCGGCTCCAGGCGGTAGACGTAGATCTTGCCGGTGGTGCGGTCGATGGTCACCTTGGCGCCCCACTCAAGATGCAGGATCTCGGCATAGCTCTTGGCGAGCGACTGCTCCAGGCGGTCGATCAGGTAGAGCTGGTCGATGTGCTTCTCCTGGCAAAGCTCCATCAGGGCGGACATCATGTCGGATGCTGCCATCTTACTTTCCTTCCTTCGCGGGCTTGAAGTCGTAGGTGGGCTTCAACTTGCACTTTTTAACATCAGAAAAATCGAGGGTAACGGACTCGCCGTCCTCGAGCTCGAGGGTCACGTTCGTCTCGGTGGCGGCGGCAATCTTGCCGGCGTACTTGCGACGGCCCTCGGTGGCGGTGGAGGTGAGCTCGCAGTTCTCGCCCACAAAGCGGGCAAAGTCGCACGGGCGGCGCAGCGGGCGCGCCATGCCCGGGCTCGACACCTCAAGCGTGTAGCTCGAAGAGATGGGGTCGAGCTCCTCAATCACATCGCCGACCCACTTGGTGTTGGCCGTGACGTCGTTGAGCGACAGGCTCTGGCCCTCGGCACCCTCGATACGTACGCGCACGCAGGGGGCCTTGGTGGCACCCACGAGCTCGACGTCGACGATGTCGACATCGTGCTGGGGAGCGACGGCCTCGAGCGCGTCGATGATCGCCTGCTCGGTCTTGGTCTTGACCATTGCGGCACCTCCATCCATACAAAAAAGAAGCGGGGCCGAAACCCCACTTCTTTCAATTACAACTTCATTTGCAAGCAAACTATACCAATAGCTGCGAAAACGTGCAAGCACAGTACGAATCTGCAGGTCAGCGTGCGCACAGCTTCTCCACAAGAATAGGACAATTGGACTAAAGACTCCATGAGGCAAGCGCCCGAGGGTCCCAAAACGGGCCATGCGTCCCAATCCACAGGCCCGTTCGGACCCCAAGGGCATTCCTCCCCGAGCCCCTATCGATCAGACTTACGTTAAGGGGCATTCTGCAACAAGCCAGCCAGCAAGTCGCGCAACGACGAACCTTTCGAGATCCTTTACGGTAAGGAGGCACCCATGAAACGCCTAGGCACCCTCTGCATGACTGCGCTCGCCATCGCAACGTGCTCGTTGACCCTCGTGGGCTGTGGCAAAACGAACGGCAAAACCGGAACATGCGAACCGGATCTTGGCAGCACCAAAGCCATCGAGAAAACCGAACCCCCGGCGAGCTTCAACAAAATAGACGAGGACATCGTCGATCCCCAGAGCTTGGGTCCCGATTCCCAAGAACAGTTCCCCATCGACCTTGAGGCAGACGAGAACGCCCATGTTACCTGCGTGGGCAAGGACACGGATGGCTACGGCGACGCCGCGCTCGTCTTTACGGTGACCAACAACACCGGTGTCGACATGATGTTTGGCAATGTGGACTCCTATGCCTACGTCAACGGCGTGGTCCGCGATGTGCACATGCGCCAGCAGGTCGCAGCGGGCGAGGAAACGCGCGCCATGCTCACCTTTGTGGGCACCTACGACGACCCGGACTTTGATGTGAACAACGACCTCAACGACATCTACCTCAACATATGGATGTTCGAAGAGGCAACGGGCAACGTTTGCTTTAGGGACTTGGTACACATCCCATAGAAGACGTTGCGACGCATTGTCTAAGCAGGGCATAAAACACAAGACGAGGGACGACCCAACCGGATCGCCCCTCGTCTTTTATGCGTCAGTTAAGTGCGCAGTGCTTACTTGACCACCAGGTTGACCAGCTTGCCGGGCACGCAGATGGCCTTGACGACCGTCTTGCCCTCGAGCCACTTGGCGACGGCGGCCTCGGCGGCAGCCTGCATATCCTCATTGGAGGCATCGCGGGCAACGTCGACGCGGCCGCGGACCTTGCCGAGCACCTGGACCACGATCTGCACCGTATCCTCAACGGACTCGGCCAGGTCGAACTCGGGCCAGGCGGCGGTGTAGGCGTTGCCCTCGCAGCCGAGTGCCTCGTGCCACAGCTCGTCGGCCCAGAACGGGCAGATAGGGGCAAGGACACTCACGATATCCTTAGCCACGCCGTAGCACAGCGCCTTGTCGCGGGCGGTATCCTCGGTGGCGTTGAGGTAGGCACTCGCCGCGTTAACGAGCTCCATGACGGCCGAGATGGCGGTGTTGAACTGGCCGCGATCGAAGTCCTCGGTGCACTTGGCGATGGTGCGGTGACGCTCGCGATAGAGCTTCATCGCAACCTCGTCGAGCGCGGATTTATCGAAAGCCACGTTGGCGTCGCCGGACTGGACGAGCTGCCAAACGATACGCCAAGCGCGCTTGATGAAGCGGTTGGCGCCCTCAACGGCCTTGGGATCCCAGTCGAAGTCCTTCTCGGGCGGGGCGATAAACAGGATCGCCAAACGCATGGTGTCGGCGCCGTAGGGCTCGATGACCGAGCTCGGGGGCACGACATTGCCCTTGGACTTGGACATGGTGTCGCCGTTCTCGTCCTTAACCATGCCTTGGCACAGTAGGTTGGTGAAGGGCTCGTCCACGCTCAGCAGGCCCAGGTCGCGCAGGGCCTTGGTAAAGAAGCGACTGTAGAGCAGGTGCAGAATGGCATGCTCGATGCCACCGATGTAGTTATCGACGGGCATCCAACGGTCGGCGGCTTCCTTGGAGAAGGGCAGCTCGGTGTTGTGCGGGTCGGTATAGCGCAGGTAATACCAGCTGGAGCAGGTGAAGGTGTCCATGGTATCGGTCTCGCGCTTGGCCGGACGACCGCAGACCGGGCAGGTGGTCTCGTAGAACTCCTTGCACTCGGCGAGGGTCTCGCCTGCGCCCAGGTCCAGGTTCTCGGGCAGCGTCACCGGCAGCTGATCCTCGGGCACGGGCACGATGCCGCAGTGCTCGCAGTGGATGGCCGGGATGGGGTTGCCCCAATAGCGCTGGCGGCTGATGAGCCAGTCGCGCAGGCGGAACTCGACCTTACGACGACCGCAGCCCATGGCCTCGAGGTCGGCCACGATGGCAGCCTCGCCCTCGGAGTGCTTGCCGCCGCGCATACCGGTGTACTTGCCGGACTGGACGAGCGTGCCCTCGGCAGCGTGGGCGCAATCCCAGTCGACAGTCTCGGCATGGAAGGTATCGATGGTCTCGCCGCTGGCCTCGACGGCAGCGCGATCGTCATCGTCCAGGATGATCGGCACGATCGGCAGGTCGTACTTACGGGCAAACTCAAAGTCGCGCTGGTCGCCACAGGGAACGGCCATAACGGCGCCGGTGCCGTAGTCGGCAACGACATAATCGGCAACCCACACGGGGACCTTCTCGCCGTTGACGGGGTTTACCACATAGCGGCCCGTGAAGGCACCGTGCTTCTCGAGGGTGCCCTGGGCACGCTCGACGGCAGAGATGTGCTTGGAGTCCTCGACGATCTTGGTGACGGCCTCCTCGTACTCCGTGCCCTCGACGAGCTCGTGCAGGCCGGCGTACTCGGGAGCCAGGACAAAGAAGGAAACGCCAAAAAGGGTATCGGCACGCGTGGTAAAGACGGTGATCTTGCCCTCGTCGCCCTCGATAGGCTCGCCATCCTGGTCGCACAGGGTAAAGTCGACCTCGGCGCCCTCGGAGCGACCGATCCAGTTGGCCTGCATCTGCTTGACGCGCTCAGGCCAGCCGGGGAGCTTCTCCAAGTCGTCGAGCAGCTCCTGAGAGTACTCGGTAATCTTGTAGTACCACTGCTCAAGGTCGCGCTTCTCGGGCTCGGTGCCGCAGCGCCAGCACTTGCCCTCGGTGACCTGCTCGTTGGCCAGAACGGTCTTGCAGGTGGGGCACCAGTTGACCGGGTTCTTCTTGCGATAGACCAGGCCCTTTTCCCACAGCTTCTCAAAGATCCACTGACCCCAGCGGTAGTAGTCGGGGCTGCAGGTCTTGACCATGCGATCCAGATCGTAGGAGAAGCCCATGCGCTTCATCGTGGCGAGCGCCTGGTCCATGTTCTTATACGTCCAGGCGGCAGCCTGCGTGTTGTGCTTGATGGCGGCATTCTCGGCAGGCAGGCCAAAGGCGTCAAAGCCGATGGGGTGCAGCACGTCGTAGCCGCGCATGCGGGCCTGACGGGCCATGGCATCGCCGATGGTATAGTTGCGTGCGTGGCCCATATGCAGGTCGCCCGACGGATACGGGAACATCTCGAGCACGTACTTCTTGGGCTTGCTGTCGTCGGTGTCGACGGCAAAGAGGTTGGAGTCCTCCCAGGCCTTCATCCACCGGGACTCGATGGCCTGCGCGTCGTAGGCAGGGATCTCGTCCTTATGATCTGTGCAATCGCACATATCAGCTCCTTTAATCTTAGCTGGGGTCGGGCGGCTTGGCTTTATTCGCTACTGCGGACAGTCCTGCGCAAGACGAAGAGCACATTAAGTGCTCTTCTTTGCGTGCGGAACTTGTAGCGAACAAAGCCAAGCCGCCCGACCCTAAGGTTAACTTGACTGATGATAGCAAATACGACAAGCGAGATGCCTGCGACTTGCGGGCATCTCGCTTTATCTAAATAACGTGGTTGGAAATCAACCTTTGTCTGAAACCCGTTCTAGCACGAACGGGTTTTCCAAGTGCCGCAGATTGGGCCGAAAGAGGAGCGACGCGTACTTTGGTACGCGAGCGACGGTTTGAGGTCCAAGGTGCGGTGCTTGGGAAAGCCGCCTAGCGGTAGCTGACGCTTTGCTGGGAGTCCTTGACGACTACGTCGTGGGCGCCGCCTTCGACGATCGAGGTCGAGCTTACCAGGGTCAGGCGTGCCTTTTCCTGGAGCTCGGGGATCGAGAGGGCGCCGCAGTTGCACATCGTGGACTTGACCTTGTAGAGCGTGCCGCCCACGCCGTCCTTGAGGGAGCCGGCGTAGGGAACGTAGGAGTCGACGCCCTCGACGAAGCTGAGCTTCGCAGCGCCGCCCAGGTCGTAGCGCTGCCAGTTGCGGGCACGCGCAGAACCCTCGCCCCAGTACTCCTTCATGTACTGGCCGTTGACGTTGACGCGCTCGGTCGGGCTCTCGTCAAAGCGAGCGAAGTAGCGGCCCAGCATCATAAAGTCGGCACCCATGGCAAGGGCGAGCGTCATGTGATAGTCGTAGACGATACCGCCGTCGGAGCACACGGGCACGTAAACACCGGTCTCCTCATAGTACTCGTCGCGAGCGCGGCAGACGTCGATCAGCGCGGTGGCCTGGCCACGACCGATACCCTTGGTCTCGCGGGTAATGCAGATGGAACCGCCGCCGATACCGACCTTGATGAAGTCGGCACCGCAGTCGGCCAGGAAGCGGAAGCCCTCGGCGTCGACGACGTTACCGGCACCGACTTTGACGTCCTCGCCGTAGTTGGCGCGAATCCACTCGATGGTGCGCTTCTGCCACTCGCTGAAGCCCTCGGAGGAGTCGATGCACAGAACGTCGGCACCGGCCTCGATGAGCAGCGGCACGCGCTCGGCATAGTCGCGGGTGTTGATACCGGCGCCGACCATGTAGCGCTTGTCGCCATCGAGCAGCTCGTTGGGGTTGGTCTTGTGGCTGTCGTAGTCCTTGCGGAAGACAATACCCATCAGGTGATCGTTGTCGTCGACGATCGGCAGGGCGTTGAGCTTGTTGTCCCAGATGACGTCGTTGGCAACCTTGAGGCTGATGTTCTTGTCGCCCACGATGAGCTGCTCACGCGGGGTCATGAACTCGGAGACCTTCGTCTGGTGGTCATCGCGACTGGGGCGATAGTCACGGCTGGTGACGATGCCCAGGAGCTTACCCTTGGGAGTGCCGTCGTCGGTAACCGGCATGGTGGAGTGACCGGTCTTCTCCTTGAGCTCGATGACCTGCTCCATAGTCATGTCGGGGGTCAGCGTGGAATCGGACTGAACGAAGCCGGCCTTGTGATCCTTGACGGCCTTGACCATAGCGGCCTCGGACTCGGCGCTCTGGGAACCGTAAATGAAGGACAGGCCACCCTCGGTAGCGAGCGCGACACCCATGTCGACGCCCGAGACGGACTGCATGATGGCGGAAACCATGGGGATGTTCAGGGTGATTGCCGGCTTCTCACCGCGCTTAAAGCGGGTCAGCGGCGTCTTAAGAGAGACGTTGTTGGGGATGCACTGCGAGGACGAGTAGCCAGGGACCAGCAGATACTCCGAAAACGTGTGGGACTCACCGGGAAAGAACGTAGCCATGTTTCTCCTTTTTCCATGCGACCGGTCGGCTGCAGGCCTCGTAGGACCCAGCCCAACCTTGGGCGCCCAATACTGGGAAAGTATCTTAACGCACTTTGACTGCTACAATGCATGATTTAAGAAGAGCACACGAGGGTTTGACGCAGGCTTTGCGTTTGCCCAGCAAACACTTTAGCGGGGAGACGTGGAGCGCATGGAGTACAAGACGACGGCAAAACTGGTCATTCAGTCGTGCGACAAAGATCTGCCGGGCGTGTTCGGCCACGGCTGCGTCTTGCTGCTGCAGGGTATCGCCCGCGAGCACTCGCTCAACCGCGCCGCCAAGAGCATGGGAATGGCGTATTCCAAGGCCTGGCGCATTGTGAACGAAGCCGAAGGCCAGCTGGGCTGCAAGCTCATCGAGCGCGACGGAGCCCGCGGATCCACGCTCACCCCCGCCGGCAAGCGAGCCATAGCGGTCTACGAGGAGCTGCAGGCCGACATCAACAACGTCATCGCCACCAAAGCCAACGCCCTCATCGCAAGTATTAAAAAGTAGCTAATTTACGAAGGGCGTTGTCTAGGGCGGACGCTACGACCAGGGGGTCGTCGGTGCCGGCGAAGAGGCGGACGGTGCTCCCCTGCTTGCCGCGTGGGGCCGAAAGGCGCGTCGTTGCGCCGCCAGCCGGCGATGTGCGGAACTCCCCCGGCAAAGCATCAAAGAGATCGCCCGCACTGCGCTCGATAAGATCAAACTCAGCTGCCGGGCCAAAGCCGTGCTCGAGGATTCCCGTTGCAACCGCATGATCGGGATGCGAGCTCAGCCCGGGATAGCGCACGTTGCACACCATCTCGTTGGCGGCCAGATACTCGGCCAGCGCACGGGCGCGGTCGAAATGCGCCTGCATGCGGACGTCGAGCGAGTCCAGCCCGCGCTTCAGCACACCGGCCTCGTCAGCAGTCAAATCAAGCTTGGCCAAGCCACGGCCCACAAGCAGGGCATGCGCGCACTCGGCAGCGGCATCCACACGATGGCGCTTGAGCTGCGAGCGCGCCACCGAAGCGGCAACGAGCTTGCGCGGAGCATCACCGGCGCATACACGATCGAGCGCCTCGAGCGACAGCACAGCACCCAGCCGCAGCGAATCGCAGCCAAAAGCTGACGCCACGGTATTGTCCACAACCAGCAGCGCATGGGCCTCACGCGCCGCGCGGCCCAGAGCGCGAAGGTCGGGCAAACGCAGGCCAAAGCCACCGATGGAGTTCACAAACCACCACAGGTGCGGCACCTCGGCATCAAACGAAGCATCAAAGCCCTCGGACGCAGCTGCAAACGCCTCGGCGGACGGCGATCCCACCAGCGCGACATCGCAGCCATCAAAGCCGCGCGCAAACGCATCGGCAAAGTCGTCCGCAAAGGCCACCAGGCGGTCACCAGGACGCACAATCCCCAGCTGCGACAGCGCTGCCGGCACATGCGGGGCCGCAAACAACCGCGCCTCACGCGCATCGGTCCTCAAAGCCCAAGCCTCTTCTAGCTGCTGTACGCCCATACGGCAACCTCCCTTCATTAACAAAAACCCACGATGCGGATGTTTCCCGCATCGTGAGCTACGGCTGCAGTATAGCGCCGATATGCGACGAATCGCTTAGATGTTGAGCGCGTGGTAGGTCACATTCGCGCCCGGAGCGTCAACGGTCACGCCATAGGCCTCGGGATAGATACGCGTCGAGAACACGAGCGCGCCATCGTTCACAAACACCTCGACCGACGAGACATCGCCAACAATGCGCACGTTACGAACCTCGTCGACGGGCTCCCAGCGCACGGTGCGACCACAGCCGGCAGAAGCGCGACCCTCATCGGTAAATCGCATCTCAAAGCGCGCGGGCAGTTCGCCCTCGGCGGGCACAAACGCCAGCTTCAGCTCGCCATCAACGGTCGCGGTAAACGCGCCGTCGACACCGTCAACAACAACGTCAAAGCAGGTATCGCCGGCAACCTCCAACGAGCCCTCCCCCACACGCACCGAGGCATAATGGTGCTCAATCTCGCGCGCCGGCTGCTGCAGCACTACGCCGCCGGCACCGGCTGTAAGCTCACGCGGCACCGTCATGCAGTGCTGCCAGCCGCACGCCACGGTAGGCGCGTTGCCATAGGTTGGCTCATCGGGCATGCCCATCCAGCCGATCAGAATGTGGCGACCGTCCTGGGCCGTAAACTCCTGCGGAGCATAGAAGTCAAAACCGGCGTCCCACAGGCGGAAATCGCCCAGCTCATAGGCACCGTCACCACCGGTAATGTCGCCTGTTACAGGCATGTAGCCAGCAGCGTATACGTTGCCGCGGTCCCAACGACCGCCCTCGAGCCCCTGGGGCGAGAAGGACAGCCACTTCGCCGGTACACCGCCATCCGCCTCAAGCTCAAGGTATCCCGGGCACTCCCACATAAAGCCAAAGCGCTCGGGCGTAGACACACGGCTCTCGAGCTCCCAGCTCAGCATATCGGGCGAGCCATACACCAGGATCTCGCCCACATCGCGCCCGGCACCCTCGCCGTGCATGGCGCAAAATCGACTATCTACATGCGGCCCATCCACGCGACGACGCGCGCCCAGCACCATGTGATAACGCCCGTCCGCGTCACGCCACACCTTGGGATCGCGCACATGGCAGGTCAAATCCTCGGGATAATCCTCGGAAGCCAGCACCACGCGCTTTTGGCTAAACGTCTGTCCATCGGCGCTCTCGACATAAACAGTATCGGCGCGGCGGCCGGTATTGACGTAGTCGTACGTGCCCTCCGCATCGGAAAGCTTAACGTTGCCCGTATAGAGCACGCGAATGCGACCGTCCTCGGCAAGCGCGGAGCCCGAATACACACCGTGGCAATCGAACGGCTCGTCGGGCAGCAGCGGAGCGCCAACATAGTCCCACATCATAAGATCGCGGCTCGTCGCATGGCCCCAGGCCTTAACGCCGCCCTCGACATCAAACGGCGCATATTGAAAATAGGCATGGAACACGCCGCCCGCTTGGCAAAGACCGTTGGGGTCGTTGAGCCAACCCGCCGGCGGCATAATATGGAAGCGTTGGCCATACGCGCCATGACCGCACTCAGAGGCGGCGGCGTCAACAGCGGCGACCAGCTTTGCAAGGTCGCGACCAAGTGCATTAGACATATCAAAGTCCTAACGGATCGAAAGTTACAAGGCACAAGAGATCGGCACCAGATACGGGAAACGCCCGCGAGCATACAACCCGCGGGCATCCCCTCAATCAAAAGCTCTTAGGCCTGCTCGGAAGCCTTGGGCTCGTCCTTGTACAGGACAAACGAGACGGCAAAGGAAACCAGCGCGGCGACCGCAAACATGATCGCGTACTGCACGGGTTGGGCCAGGCACAGCAGGATACCGAAGATACCGGTAACGCCCGTGCCGGAGGCAGCCAGCGAAGTGAGCGCGCAGACCAGGGCACCGCAACCGCCGCCGATGCAGCCGGCGATGAAGGGCTTAAAGAAGCGCAGGTTCACACCAAAGATGGCAGGCTCGGTAATGCCCATGAAGGCGGACAGGGCCGAAGGAAGCGCCAGACCCTTGATCTTGGCATCGCGGGTCTTAAAGGCAACGGCGAGTGCGGCGCCACCCTGAGCGATGTTGGCGGCGCTAGCGATGGGCAGCCAGTAGGTCACGCCGTACTGGGCGAGCTGGCCCAGGTCGATGGCGGTGTACATCTGGTGGATACCGGTAACGACCGTGGGGGCATAGAACAGGCCGACGATAAAGGAACCGATGCCGAAGGGCAGGGTCAGAAGGGCCTGAATCAGACCGAGGATGGCGTTCTCGGCCCAGACAAAGATGGGGCCGACGGCAACGAGAGTCACGAGCACGGTCACGAACACCGAGACAAGCGGAGTCACAAAGAGATCGAACATCTCGGGAACGATCTTGTGCAGGCGCTTCTCGAGGAAGGCCAGAATGGCACAGGCGATGACGATGGGGATCACGTGGCCCTGATAGCCGACCCACTCAAAGCTGTACACGCCGGGGATGACGTTGACCATGGTCTGCACGCCCTCGGAGGCAACCGTATAGGCGCTCTGCAGCGAGGAGTTGATGAATGCACCACCGACGACGGCGCCCAGGTACGGGTTGGCGCCAAAGGCCTTAGCTGCGGAGTAACCGATCAGGATCTGCAGAATGCCAAAGGACGTGCCCGAGACCAGGTCGGCAATCTTATAAATAAAGTTATTGGTGTCGAGCGCGATAAAGCCGTTGGAGGCCATAAAGTTGAGGGCGCTCATAATGCCCAGCAGCAGGCCCGAAGCCACGATGGCGGGGATGATGGGGACAAAGACGTCGCCGAGCACCTTAATGGCACGCATAAAGATGTTCTGCTGCTGCGCCGCTGCCTCCTTGACCTCGGCCTTGGTGGCAGCCTCGACGCCGCTGAGCGCAATAAACTCGTCGTAGACCTTGTTGACGGTGCCAGTGCCAAAAATAATCTGGAGCTGGCCCTGGGCCTCAAAGACGCCCTTGGCGCCGTCGATATTCTCGAGGGCCTCCTTGTCGACCTTGGCGTTATCGGCAATCACAAGGCGCAGACGCGTGGCGCAGTGTGCGGCAGAGACGACGTTGTCGGCGCCACCGATATTGTCGAGCACCTCTTGGGCTGATTTGCGGTAGTCCATGACTTCCCTTTCCTCCAACGGGCGCATCTGCACCCGGCCATCTTTGACACTTACACTGTAATCGTTTTCAGTCTCATATGTCTGTAATCGTTTTCACAGTAGGGTGAACGGTAGGAAAAAGCCGGCGAAAGGTAGTTTTAAAGCAAAAAGAGGCGGCTCAGAGACAGGCAGACGTGCCCAAAGCCTAGACATTCATAAGCTGATGGCCGAGCTTGAGCGTCTTTAGACCACTCTCCCCCTCCACGCCATCGAGCGTGTTGAGCAACATATTGGTCGCCTCGACGCCACTGGTCAGGTAGCCATAATGCACGGTGGGAATGCCGCCCGTCAGCGCGCGCAAAAACGCGTTGTCGCCAAAACCGCTCACGCGGTGTATGCCCTCGCCCATACCGCGAACCTCATCGATGGCACGCAGCGCGCCCGCCGCCATGGTGTCGGTCGCGCAGGCGACAAACGAAACATCGGGGGCATCGGCAAGCAGCTCGCGCGCAGCGCGATAGCCCGAGTCGAGCGTAAACGAGCCCAGGCGAATCAAGGCAGCATCGAGTGGGTTACCCGCGGCGCGCAAACCGGCTTCAAAACCGCGGCGGCGTTCATAACCAGCCGCGCGGTCCTCTTCGGTAACTCCAATGTAGGCAATCTTGCCGTCCACGCGACCCGCAAGCGCACGGCCCAGCTCAAAGGCAGCCTCGTAATCGTCGTGATAGACGCACGCCGCACCCTCGACATGCTGGCCGATCAACACAATGGGCACACGGCACGACTCAATCGCGCGACGGTGCTCGTCGGTGATCATGGTTGCCACCAGCACAATGCCATCGACCGGGTGGTTTTGGAATAAATCGAGGTACTCGAGCTCGCGATCGGGGGCGTTATCGGTATTGGCAAGCAGCATCTGGTAGCCACGGCGACCAAGCACCTGGCCAATACCGGCGGTAATGCGGCTCACGGATTCCGAGTTGATCTTGGGTACGATGACGCCGATGAGCTTGGTGGAGCCGGTGCGCAGCGCACGAGCCTGGCTGGACCGCACGTATCCGGTCAGCTCAATCGCCTTCTTAATGCGCTCGGCCTTGTCCGTCGATATGTAGCCACCGTTGAGGTAGCGCGAGACGGCGGCGCTCGAAACGCCCGCCAACTCGGCCACATCTTTCATCTTTACCACGAGCACCCCTGTCATTGAAATCGCTTTCACCATGATACCTGTTCGTTCCGGCGTTCTGACGAACGCCGGACTACTCGACGCTGCGCGGGTATCTGCCGGACGATCTGCCGCTCAAACCGTCGCTCGCGTACATGAAGTACGCGTCGCTCCTCTTTCGCGGCACCTCGCCACGGCAGCTGCCCGCTCGCTGACGTATGCTCGACCAGGAGAGCCCAATTGCTCGCTAGGGTTCTAACCGTGGTACTCGCCGTTGTATTGGATGAGCGTTAGGTCCTCCACGCCGTCGAGCGCGCGAATAGCGTCGGCATAGGGCATATCCACACCGTCCGAGAAGAGCTCGACGGCCATCTCGACTTTGTCGCCGCGCATGGTCTTGGACTTGACAGTGAAGTTGGTGCGCCCAAACGCGCGCACGATATCGTCGCCTGTGGTCTGGCCTGTGTAGTGAATGACCATCATGTACACGCGCGCCTTATCCTGATGACTCGTAAAGCCGGCGATCATCACCACGATCACCACCGCCGTGAGCCCCACGAGCGCATACATGCCGGCGCCGGCCGTAATGCCCGTGGTAATGGCCCAAAATAGATACAGCAGGTCGAGCGGGTCCTTGACCGCCGTACGGTAGCGGACGATGGACAGAGCACCGACCATACCGAGCGAAATGACCACGTTTGTCGAGATCGCGAGCGTAACCATGCAGGTAAGCACGCACATACCCACGAGCGTCACGGCAAAACTGCGCGAATACACCACGCCGGTAAAAAAGCGCTTGTACACGTAGTAGATCAGGATACCCATGGCGAGCGCCACGAGCAGCGAAAGGCCAATCTTGGCGGGATCGACCTGGCCAAACGCCTCCAAGACGGAGTTCTTAAAAAAGTCCCTGGTGCTCATGGTCTAAATATCCCCTCGGTTCTCAAAATCCGATTCCCAGTAATTAAATCCGCGAAGGTAGGCGGTCTTTTCGTAACACAGGCAGTACTTGGAGACCGCCGTAAGCTCGGCCGCTCCCGGCGGCACCATATCGCGCACCAGCTGCGGGCAAAACTCCGTAAACTTGACCTCCATCACCAGCTTGCCGGGCTCCAGGACCGGCAGCGCGGGCAGCGTCGCGTCAAAGATATCGAAGCTTCCCACCGCGGCACGCACGTTCATGTCAAACGTGATGCGCACGGTGCCCTCATCCATCACCCACGGCTCGCGCTCGTAGTCCACGATGGTCCGCGGGCGCATCATATTGCAGATGCACTCGATGTAGAACTCGCGACAGAGCGGATAAGGACTCCTCAGCAAAAAGTCGTAGTCGCCAGCCAGAATCTGCTCAAACTCGCCACGCGTGAGCGGCGCGTCCTCCTTGTAGATCCAGCTGCCGTACTTCTTTTTGCGCTCGAGCTTAATCACCTTGTCGCTGCCGTTATAGATGCGCACGCGATACTTTTTGCGCATGAGAATGCCGGCGTCTTTTTCCTCGTAGGCCGAGTTGCAGTAGTCGTCAAAGTACAGGCTGCGAATGGTGTAACCGCCTGCCCGCGCATGCTTGTCCAGCTTAAAAACCGGCGCCATGCGACAGGCAAGCGCGGCGTGCTCGCCCTCGTTAATGAGATATTTGAGCTCGTGGCGGTAACGCTCCTGCGTGGCACGCACAGGCGGGGCCGCCAAGCGCTCAAGCAGCGCGCTAGCCCTCCTCATACGTGTCCTCCACGACCTTACCGCCGTCTTGCACGTAAAAACACTTCATGCCGTAGTGCTTGCCGTCGTCGGTCACATAGTAGTCAAACGCATCTTGCGTATAGCCGTCGGAGTTGGTGGCACGCACGCGCACAAAATACTGGCCGGTATCGGGCGCATCACAGGTCACCTCGGGAAGCAGCACGTCCTCGGCCTTAAAGACCACGTCGCTTATGGCATAGTCACGCGCAAGCTCCACGGTGTAGCGAATGTCGCGCGCCTCAAAGTCGTAGGACGCATCCCAGTTCATGCGCAGCTTACCGTTATCGATCTGCGGCACGCCGATGTAGAACGGCATGGGCTTTTTAAAACTCTCGCGAAAGCTCTTGTAGTTCTCCTCGATCTCGGAGGGAATCGCCGCGGCGATCTGCTCGTATTGGTCCTTGGTGACAGGCAGATGGTCGATATCGGGCGAAGCAAAGACCAGCGATTCAGTAACCTCGCGGTAGTGCTTGATCATCTTGCTCAGGCGTGCCTCGGTCATATACGAGCGCAGGTCCTTGACGGCACGGTCGAGATCGCTGCGGAACGATTTGCTGCGCAGCGCACGATTGAACAGAACGTTGCCCCAGTAGTTGCTTACGCCGCGCTCCCAGCTCGCGTAGTCCGAAAACCCGGTAAGAGAAAGCTCCAGCTTACGAAGCATGCCATCGTTATCCCAATCTAAAAAGTACCAGGTATTTGAGTTGAGAGGACTGTACAGATAGCAGTTACGGTTCTGCGTATCGCAGTTGCCCGTCAGAATCTGAAACGCCAGCCAATAAACCAGATTCTCGGAATCAAAGTGGGTGTCGAGCACGTCATCGATCTTTTGCGATTCGTCGTTGAGCGCATCGAGCATCTCGATGAGCTTCGTGTGGTCCGTATCGCCCTTAATCTCGAGCATGCCTTCAAAGCTTGCCTGGTTGTAGTCGGGATCATCGGCAAGCTTAATGGTGTCCTCGTAGCGATGGAAATCAAAGCTGTTCACCTTGTACAGGTGCCCGCTCTTATCCAGGCCATGTGCCTTAAGCGCCGTCTTGTTGAGCTGCTCCACCTGCGTAAACAGGCCGTAGTCCTCAAAGGTATCGTTGGACTTTTCGGTCTGGTCGCACACCCACAGATGCACAAACTGCGTGCGCAGGCCCATCATCTGGGGAATCCCGCGGATAAGGTCGTAGGCCATCTTGTTGCGAAAACGCATACCCTCGCCCATGTGCTTGTTGAGCGCAATCGCGCGCTGTTGGCGCCAGGTACCCTTGCCCTTTTTGAGCTCCACCTTGTAATTCTTCTGCGAGTTCATGCTCGATGTCTGACCGCGCACCTGCACGGTAGCATTGGGCGCTTCCTCGCCATAGCCAACCTCGCCGGCAACCGGGCCGTCTTCGTCGCCCGGCTGTAGCAGGCCCATAACCTGATAGCGCGTCACGCCCATGTCGGCATAGTCATACACCGAGTACGTGTTGATCTCGGCCCAGCTGTGGTCGGTGTTCTCGGAGCTGTTGCCGCGTGAGACCGTCAAGTACATGGTCACAATGCCCGAGTCATCGTAGACCTCGTAGAGCTCGTCCTTGTCGCGCAGGTGCTTGGCCTCATTCGAGGCCTCAGCCTTTTTAATCTTGTCCTGCTTTTTGACCTTTTTGGTCGAGGAGTCTTCCTGCACCGAGCAGCCCGAAAGCAACAGCGCACCGGCAGCCGCCTCAAACAGGCGACGGCGAGACATCATCCTATCGGTCATCAGAACCTCCCCAATGCTTGCGATACACGCGAACTACTGCGCGCTCAAACGCGCCGTGCGGCACGCCCTTATGTCGGCCTTCCTCATAGCGCTGTTCGGCACGGTCGAGCAAGCGGCCCAGCTGTGTAAAGCGACCCGTCTTGTCGGTCGCCACAATGGGCTGCTGGCTCAGGATACGATACGGCAAGTTGGAGGTATAGGTATCGAGCCGCAGCAGCGCCACGATAAAAAACACCGCCGCACCCAACAAAAAGCCAAAGCCGTAAAACTGCTGCGGCAAAAGCAACGAAGCGGCAGTCGCCAGCCCGGCCACACCGGCAAACAGGCCCGAAGCCAGCACGGCTCCCTTATAGTCGGTAAAGTACAGCAAGATGAGCATCACCGTATTGCCCACGGCATACAGGCCATAGCCCACGCACAGCGTGCGAAAATACCCGTGCATCAGGTTGTTAAAGCCCAACGGTAGGGCCGACAGCACCGTGGTCTCGAGCGAGATGACCGCCGCGGTCACAAACAGCTGCTTGAGCGCACAAAAGCGCAGTTCGCTGTTAAGCGTGGAGAGCATCTCCTCCTCGGCCACCACAATGTCGCCCACCACGCCGCCGTCATTGAACAGGCTGTAGTAGTCGTGGTAGCGCGGATAGAAGTTGACCTCGACCGAGACCACAAAGTTGACGGTCGTGACCAGGATCGTCAAAAACGCAATGAGCGCCGGCACATCGTAGTAGGGCGCACCATAAAACAAGCCCTTGACCTGCACGCCAATAGGACCGGCCCAAATAATCACCAGGTGCGCAAAGAGTCCCAGATTGGTTAACAGGCCCGTGAGCGCCAGCGGCATAAACTGATCGAGCCACTGCAAAAAGGGCCAGGGGCTGCGGTCGCTCTGAGGAAAATACCGGTACAGCAGCACCACGTCCCAGGCGAGCATGACGCCGTAGCCCAGAGCAATTGACGCCAACAAGCCCTCGACCGGCGGCAGTCCCAGCGCCAGCGCGGCCAGGGCGCACAGGCACGCCACGCCAATGGCAGCCGCAAAGCTGCACAGGATGCCGCGGTAATCCTTGATGGCCGTGAGGTAGCTCATGCCGTTCCAGTTGACGATCATAATGTTGAACAGCCACAGACATAGCAGCCCCTGCAGCAGCGTGGCGCCCGAGAACAGCAAAAAGACACCGTAGAGCACCGTGCCCGCAACGAGCATGACAGCATTGGAGCCCCAAAACGAAGGCAGAATCTCGTCCTCGCGCTCGGCAAACAACATATCAGCCAAAAAGCGCGTGACCGGCATGGAGAAAAAGCTTGTGAGCAAAAGTGAGGCCAGCAGTGTGTAGGTCACCATGCACACCAGCAGATCCTGGTTGGCACGGCCCACACCCCACAGACCGCACAGCACCAAGATACCCACCTGGAGCAGCACGCCCAACAGCATGGGACCCGTGCACACAATGCCGGCGTAGCCATAAGCGCGCATCGTGGCAAACAGGCCCCTGCGCCTAAACAGGCGCTTGAGCTCAAAACCAATTCCGGCCACCGGCTACTCCCCCTCTCTGGGCAGGTTAAACGCACACGCCGTCTCGTCGTACAGCGCGCGATAGTTGGCGAGCATCTGCTCGTGCAAAAAGTACGTGGCAACGCGACGCTGCCCGCGCTCCCCCATCTCGATACGGCGGGCGCGGCTCACGCACATGCGCTCCATGGCATCAGCCAAGCCCTTGCGATACATGGGCGGCGTCACAAAACCCGCCACGCCAAAGTCGTCGCCCGGGGCGCCCTCGAGCAGCTCGCGGCAGCAGCCCACCTCGGTCGTCACGCAGGGACGGCGCGCTGCAAGCGACTCCAGCACGCTGAGCGGCTGGCCCTCGGAGATGCTCGTTAAAATGGTAAAGTCGAGCTTTTCCATGTACTCGACCACGTTAACGCGGCCGGTAAATATCAGGTCGCGCACGCCCAGGGTGTCAACCAGCGCATGGCACTCGGCGCCGTACTCTTCGTCGTCCACGCCGCCCATGATGTGCAGGCGCACCTTGGGCAGGCGCTCATGCAGCTCAAAGAAGGCATAGATCATGGTCTTGACATCCTTGATGGGCGCCAGGCGCACCACCGCGCCAATGTCCACCCAGCCGTCATCGGGCTTTAAGGGAATGTCCTTAAAGCGGTCGAACTGGATGCCGTTGGGGATGACCAGGCATTTGTCCGCATCGCAGCCCATATCGATCTGCGTCTTGCGGGCGTTATGGAACAAACTGGTCACGCGGAAGGCGCGGCGGTAGATCTCCTCCGAAAGCAGGTAGAAAAAGCGGATCCAGCGGTCCTTGAACGACGGCACCACCCAGTCGGCGCGAATGATCTCTTCCTCGCGCTCGCGGGTATAGATGCCATGCTCGGTCAGCAGCACCGGCGCATGGTGAACGCTTGAGCCCAGGCAGGCGAGCAGGCCACCGTAGCCGGTCGAGATGGCATGGTACACATCGGCCACCGGCACCTCGCTGCCCAACAGGTAGAGTACGGGCAGCAACATGGAGCGCATGGTGTGGAATGCATCGGCAAAGGGCGTGTAGGGGTACTCGGCCAGGCACACGTCGCGAAAGATATCCATAAACGTGCGGCTCTGCAAAAACGAGAGCGGATGCACGCGACGGCGGTGGAAACTATCGAACAGAACATCCCAATCCGGATTGGAGAGCGACACCAGGCGGCGTAGCGCCTCGCGCTCGCGGTCGTCAAAACCGGCTTCGTGCTGCTCGCCCGAAAGCCGCAGGGCATCGTCCAGGAACACCTCGTGCACCTCGACCACGTTGACGGGCAGCTCGTAGACAAACTTGCCGCGGTCGGCAGCATGCGCGCCGATCACCCATAGCACAAACTCATGCTCGGGCATGGCCTGGATATAGCCATGCATCCAGGTAGATACGCCGCCGTGCACATAGGGGTAGCAACCCTCAAGTACCAAGCAGATTCTCATTTATCGCCGCCCTCCTTGCGCTCAATCGTCACGGTCTTATCATTTGCCTTGAGCAGATACAGATCGCCCGTCAGATGCGTAATCTCGCCACCCGTGACTGCACCCGGCTCGCCGTTGTTGGCGCGGAACATGAGCCACGCCTCGTCGTGGAAATTGCCCAGGCTGAGCGTCCAGGCATCCGCGCTGGTATCCACGCTCACCGTCACGGACGAAAAGCGCTGGATGGCACCGGAGCACTCCGACGCCGTCTGGTGCCGCAGGTCGGGCGCGGATTTGGTAAGCCAGTCCAGGTAGTCGGTCAGGCCGCCCTTGTAGACCTCCCAGCCCTCTTTGGCTCCGCGATCCGGATCGAGCAGGTCGTCCGGGTGCATAAAGTGCGTACTCACGTAGTGCATGTTGAGCTCGGACACGGCGCCGAGGCGCATATAGGAATCGTCGACCATGCCGCCCGAGACAATGCGCGGCTGCTCCACAATGCCATCGCTCGCCACGCCAAACTCCTGCACGTAGGGCAGGTCGGTACCGTCCTCAAAGTACGTACTGGCAATAGTCTTAATTCGCGGAACATCGTCGCAGATAATCTTGCGCGCTCGGGCCGAAAGGATATTCGAAGGCGGCACGTAAACCGAGCCATGAGCGTTGGGCAGGACCTCGTCCTGAAACGCGATAAGTTCGTTGAGTGAAGCGACGAGCGTCTCCTTGTTCTTCCACGTCTTGTAGTCGTACAGCGTGCCATAGTCGGTGTCCCAGAGTGCCAGAGGCTGATGGTTGTAGCCGTGAAAGCCCAGCTCTCCGCCCATCTGCAGCAGCATGCCGCCAAAGTAGCGGAACTGTGTGGTATCGGGTTGACGCGCGGGCTCGGTCTGGTTGACCGCGTTCTCGTAGTTTTCGATCATCACGCCGGTATAGCGAATGCCGTATTTTTGCGCGAGCTTTTGCAGATCGGGCCACCAGACCTTAGTGTAAAAATCCGCAATGGAAAGGCCGTAGTCACGCTTGATATAAGTACCATCGCCCGAGGGCACGGGGCTAGGAAAGTCGTCCAAATAGAACACGGCGCTGTTGATGACCGGATAGGCCGTGGCATCACCCAGCAGGCTGATCGCCGCGGCGTAAAAACCGCGCATGACCTTGTCATAGATACCGATATTGCACACCACGGTGCGCCCCCTACCGCAGTCATTGGACCAAATGAGCGGGGCGCCCGCATCGCCGGTCATAGCCCACACACGAGCCGTCTCGCGCAGCGATACCGAAAGCGACGAATCAAAGGGGTCCGAGAGCTCGTAGCGCTCTCCCCCGCCCAGCATAAAGTCCTCACTCGGCACAATACTTTCGGCTTTTACATAGTCATATCCGGCCGATTCAATGCCAAGCTTGGAGGCAATCACTTGCAGATAGCTCGAGTTATCCGGCGGCATGGCGAGCATAAGCGAACCGCCGGCACTCACCCAACTCATAATGTCGCTCAGGTGAGTACCGAGCCCATCGAGCGACGGCATGAGCAAAATCACGCGATCGAAGGAGGTCAGCGAGGGAATGGCATCGGCACCATCCAGGGCAATATCAACATCGCGATGGGCGATCTTCATGTCCAACAAAATCTGGTCGAACTGGTCTTTGACGTCCTCGACGCCAGCTTGATCGGAATCGGTAATGACCAGGCACGTGGGCTTTTGGCCAAAGATTGCCGAGGAGGCCGGCACCGCGTCGTTGGCGGCAAGCATCCCCAGCCTATGCTGGCCCGCACTGTACTGCACGCCGGCACGCTCCACCAGCAGCACGGCGGCCATGGCAATAAAGACCGCCCACACCACGAGGAGTCCCATCCAGCGAAAGCGGCCTGCACGGTCGCGGATATGTTGCGCCAAGCTCATCTGGCCTCCTCCCCGTCGCGCCAAAACGCCAACTTTTCGCGGTTGTCGGCGCTCAAATACACATGTTGCTTGTCAATCGTATCGATCACACGGTGGACCTCGTCACCGTCGCGGCGCATCACGGCCAGGCGCAGGCAAAGCATCCAAACCTCCTGCTCCTCGGGCACGTCGAGCACCAGCTGGTCGGTCACGGCCTGCGCCTCGTCGATCTGTCCGACATCGGCCAGCGCCGTCGCGTATCGAATGCGCAGCTCAAGGGTGTCCTCACGCTCGCAGCGACGCGCAAGCAGGCGCGCGTACTGTTGACGCTGAATCTGAGCAACGCGCCCCTCAGCCAAGCCCGAGCCCAAGTATTCACCAAGAAAATCGCAGTATTCGTTGAGGTTTTGCGCGCTCGGGTCCGTCTTAAAGGCACGCTCCAGCTGCTGCAGTTTAAGGTCGGACTCCTTGGAGATCTGCGCCACCGCCGTCGCGGCATAGTGCGCCACCTCAACGTCGTCGTTAAGCTTAGCCACCTGCAGCTGTGCTAGGTACGCGTCGGGCTCCTCGGTGAGCATGGAGAGCATTAGGCGGCGCCGGTATGCCGGGTCGTTGACGATAAGCGCCTCCTCGAGCGGGACCACGCCCGCATCGGCGTCACGGTCGTGCACCAGGATGCTGCTATGCAGGTCGTCGTTAAAGCGCAGCGACTCCAGCGCAGACTCTTTCAGCCCCTCGCCAAACACCGCGCTGCGGACCGATAGCAGAACCACCAGCAACGGGCCCCACAGCGGCACCAGCACTATCACAGCCAGCATGTGCCCGCGCACCGGCAGCAGGCCCAACTTCATGAGCGTCCACAGCATCAGGCAAACCAGCGCATGAATCAACAGCAAGACGGCAGCAACGACAAGCGAGATCAAGCGGCATCCCCCTCACCGTCACCGGTGTAAGAGATGTGCTGCAGCAACGCCACGATGTCCTCGCCGTCGACGGGCTCCACCGCAATCTGCTTTGCTCTCAGGCGCTCGCGGATAATGGGAAGATCGCACGCCTTTGCCTGGCGCATAAGCAGGTAGAGCACGTCGCCGTCGACCAAGCCCGCCGCGTCGCTCTCGCGGATTGCCGACCCAATTGCGCCCACCAGCTCGCCGACAGGCTCCATGCCCGGTACCACGCGCAGGAGCAAAAAACTCCCCATCTTGCTATCTGCCAGCGCCTGCTCCGCCGCGAGCTCTTGGCCAAAGGCAGCCTGCTTGAGCACGCAACTGCCGTCAACGCAGCGTTTATCCTGCGCCACCGCCTCATAGTCAAAGGCACGGCCCAGCGCGCTTTCGACCAGCCCGCACAAGATGCGGAACAGGTTTTGATAATAGAGGGTCATTTGGTTTTCGACCGCACTACGCACAAAGATCAACACGGCGGGTGCCCCGTCGCGCTCGATCGTGTATCCAAACATGGGAAGCCCCGGCGTCAGCTCGCGGTTCACCCACAGGTTCGAACGACCCCCGTCGCCCAAAAGAGGTGCAAGCTGCTCAAGCGTGAGCGAGCGTGCGGCATCTTCGGCAATCGCGGGACTTGCTGCCACCAGGCGTGCAAATGCCCCGCCCGAAACATGGTAGATCGCCACCGAATCGTTCTCGAGGATCTCGCCCAGAAGCTCGCAGCACTTGCGATAGATGTCGCGTGGGTTGAATACGTCGAGCTCCTGCGTCACGGCAAAGATCTTGCCAAAGCTGTCGTGGCGACCCACGATCTGGCGCCTGTACGCGCGCTTGTCCTCGATCGCGTCGTGGTAGAGCTGCGTAAGGAACGTATTGCGGTTGCGCACGAGCTCGTTTTGATCGCGCTCCGCCCTA
This sequence comes from uncultured Collinsella sp., assembly GCA_958413895.1. Classification (GTDB taxonomy): domain Bacteria; phylum Actinomycetota; class Coriobacteriia; order Coriobacteriales; family Coriobacteriaceae; genus Collinsella. Next base: position 27,691 of record CATYVQ010000007.1, on the reverse strand, counting down.
ATGGCTTCGCTGCTGTGCAGCTGCACATAGCCGCACACGGCACCCACCACAAAGTACGCAATAAACGGCAGCCAGTTGGACGGCTCGTAGAACAGGCCCTGAAAGGTATAGCCGTACTGGGTAAAGTAACTCGCAGCCAAACCCACCGACGCCAGCAGCGCCGCAACCAGGCCAAAGTCCAAGCCATACAGCGTGCCGATCAACACCACGAAGAGCAGGCGATAATCGAGCACGTTGAGCTGGGCCGATTGGGAGAACAGATGCTCCAGCAGCTCAAAGAGCGCCCAGGCAAGGCCCGTCTCCAGGCATTTGATGGGCAGCGAGCGCATCTGGATGCGGTCGATGGCGGCACGCAAGGGGTTAACCTTCTTTGCGCGGCCAGCATCCCAACGCGCTTGAATGGTCGAAAGATCGCGCAGCAGGTCGTAGCGCTGAAACCAACCATAACGCACGCGAACGACGCCGCTGACGGGCAGGGCGTAGCCGGCAGAATCGCCATAGGCAACTGAGAGCCCCGAGAACAGCGCCTTAAGGGCCTCGCCCACTTCACCCGCCGTGTGATGGAAGGCATCGGCTACGTCGAGCGTCTCAAAATTGCCATCCCAGCTGTCGAAGATACGGCGTACCAGCACCGCGAGCTCCTCGGTGCACAGCAGGGGAAACGCCGCATCCTCCGCGCCCTGCAGAGCAACCGAGCCGGTTGAGCACGCGTCGAACAGCGGCACCAAAAACGGGTCCTCCAGCGCGGCAGACGCGGTATACAGGAACGGCACGCGCAGGATCTTGGTTTGAACGCCCTCGCGAGCGGCGTAGTAGCGGCACAGGTCTTTTGACGCGCGGGCGATAATTCCCTTGCCCGTTCGCCCCGCGGCATCGGCGGCACCCTCGGCACCCGCGGGCCCCGCTACATACAGCAGTTGGACCCGGCGACCCGCGCACGCACGAAAGACCGTGCGCAGCAGCTCGATATCGCCCACGGTATCGGCGTGCGGGGTAAGGTAATTGGATAGGTAGACCACGCGGTCGAACTCGTAGGCCTGCTCCAAGTGCTGGAGCAGCTCTTTCCACGAGGCATGGGGCGAAGACTCGTCGCGGCACGTGTCTTGCGCGGCTACAACCTGCACATGGTCCCCGGGGAACGCTTTGGCACAAAAGTCATCGTCAACATATGCGGTGTTGCCAACAACCAGCACCTCCATGGCGCACCCCTCCCCTAAAATCCACTTTAGTCATAGTCAAACATGCGTATTTTACGCTGTCAACGCACGTGTCCAAAATCTTTAAGGCTGTTTTAAGATCTTTTTTAGGGAATGTGGGGACATCGAGAGTGCTAAATGAACGCCCGATCCGGAAGTATGCGGCAAATTCTTGACAGGCCAATCACACTGGATAGTGACAATGCTTCTACCTGCGGTTTCTTCTCATCAAAAAGGCGATGTGCTCGAGGGTTCCGGAATTTGCCGCATACTTCCGTCGGGCACTCAGCCGCTATTTCAACAAGTCAACCAGCAAAAACTCTCCGCTCTTTCGCTTACTTGTCTCCGCATGAGCTTTAATTGCTTTTACAAGTTTTTCGCCGTTGCCCCAATATTCCTCAAGAAAGTCCTTCTCTTTAATTTTGCCTAGTCCAAGACGCTGTTTGCAGAATTCATTAGGCTTAAGTTGCCTATCCCTTCTGGTCGCGTTCCCCCAATCCCGATAGGCACCCTCAGCGTGAATCACAAGCATCTCGATCTCCGGTCGCGTAACAAAACTCAATACTTTAGTACCGTTCTGCCTTCGCTTTGGAAACTCAAACTTGGGAGCGCTGCTGTCCACAATCCGCGCGACCGCGAGTCCTTCAGCCCCAGCAGTCTCGTAGTTCATCGAGAAATAGTCGTTAGCAATTTCGGACGCCTTGCGTTTTCGCGTGTAAGGACGATCGACAATGAGGGCGTCTTTGACCACTCGTTCTCTTGGGACGATCAACAAATCGTTGTCATACAGCACCTGAATAACAGCGCCCTCTGCAGTTCCCTCGCAGCTAAACAAGACAAAACGACTTGATAGAATGTCTTTTACCTGATTACCCATTGATGTGCTCGCAAACATACTCGCGCATCGCTTGAACGTCGGGATACTTAGGCATAGACCCCTTGATCACATTGTTGATAATCACATCGCTCTTTTTGTTCTCAATCCGATTGATACGCTCGGAATACTTGATGAGCTCTGTCTTAAACGAATCGTCACGCACAAGAACAAAGACATTGTCCTTGCGTCTCAGCACATCGAGAAGCTCCGAGTAATGAGTCGAAAAGAGCAAGGTTGCCCCATATGGGTTCGTAACGGGAGAAGCAAAAAGCTCAATCACTGTGCCGACAAGTGATCTATTAAGACCCGTTTCAATCTCGTCCACAATCAGGTAGCCCCCATTTCTGAGAGCGGTTATCGCTTGATTGACCAGCTCAGCGCCCAAGATCGTTCCATTTGACAGAACAGAAGTCGCTATCGCGACATTCATCACTCGCTCCGCTCGCTCGCCCTTAAACTTAAGATGGAAAACTTGGTTTTCCTTGTTCCAGACAAGATATTCAACGCTCGGATCAAAAGCCTGAACAACAGGGGTTGGCAAGCTCGTCAAAGGCAGCGTGCGCTCGGGGGACTCCACCGAGACCATCTTTTTACCCGTGATGACAGACACGATTGACATGTTGTCATCCAGGAAAGTTCGCTGGGCATCGTTAAGAACAAGGTCACCATCTTCAGGCCCCTCACGAACCAGAATAGGCTCAGAGACATCCTTCAGACGCTCGATATCCAAAACGACCTTTCTAGAGACGCGCGATACGGGGCATTTCCAAAGCCATTCGTTCTCAAATGCAAGCGATTCCGCAAAAGAAGTATCCTCCGCAGCTACGCCATCTACTTTGCGAAGCCGAGACTCAATAAGATAGACCGAACCTTTTTCGAAAAATACACAGGCGACATTGACCTGGCGCTCCAAGTTTCCGAGAACATCGGAGCCAGTTGCAAAGCGGCGCATAACAAAGCTGCCAGACATATAACCAAGTACAAAGCGCACAAGGTTGAGAGTCGTTGTCTTACCGGATGCGTTTACACCAACAACGCCCATTACATTTTGAGAATAGATCGAAGACCCCACCGGTAGCGGGAACACGTCGGCGACATTACCCTCTTCATCACGAGAAACGCGATCGGAGGCAATAAAATCAAGCTCCAAACGCTTGTCCTTAAACAGCGTGACCCCATCGATTCTTAATTTAAGAAGTTTCACAGCGACCTCCTCTTAGACAATTCAATTATAAACATTTTTCCTGTTTATAATTTGAGAAACATGATGGCTACGGATTGTTCAGAGGAAGCAAAACAGCGTGGCAACGGGAGCGTGCAAAAAACAATGGCCTTCTATAACGGCCGTAACCAGCTCCGCCCCCATTCGCCAGTAACATCTCGACCATCACGCCGCCCACTTCCCCGAGTCCCGCACAATAAAGAGCAGTGCGTTGAGCGTCTCCTCGACGGTCTTCCTCGCCAGATTCTATATATCCTTGCGATGCGATATCTCGTCGACTAACACGACGCTCGCGGACACGGTCCGCGCGCCCTTCGTCAATGATTTGTTGTTTAGCCGCCGGAAATCATATGCCGGAGCGCGATCCGTGTTCCGCTATGCGGTTGTCAATTCGCGAAAGAAATTATGTGTCACCATTTGATGCAAGATACGCTCAGCCCGATTCTCAAAATCAACCGGCAAGCTGTATGAATAGTCATATTCACCCACAAGAGCATCCCTCGCTCGTGCTATAAAAACAGAGTAATTAATACGTGACAGCCTGCACCTAGAGTCACATCACTCTACTATCGAAGAATCGACCCGATCAAAAGAGCCATTGTCCTCAATCGGGACATCCTCATAAGAGGATAGCGGCTCGCCTTGTTTTCGACTCCGTTCGATTTTCCACACGCCCTTAGACTTATCCCATGTTTCATGAACAGAATTGACCTCGTCATGAACAACTTCTCTGACAAACTTCACCCAAACATCTAGTTCGCATCGATATAGACACTCCTGAGCGAATCGATCCGAGACCACCATGAAAGCAGCAGGTCTGGTATTGTCCCCAAAATCAAAACACGGAATAACAGCAGCATGAATCAGCTGATTTACAAACCTCCTACCAGGAATGCTCAACTGGGAAGGCCGATCATAGTCGTACAAGTCATCGTCAGGAACGCGCCTAAGCAACGGCATCAGCTTATTTGTATTCCTGGGAGTTGCAGGATAAGACACAGTGCTCAGCTCGTAGCCAGCCATCTCATCGCTTAACTTCCCTGCTTCAAACAAAGTGCGAACAATAAATGCAGAGAGAAGAAGGTCTCGCTCGGCAATGTACTCCTTACGTTCAACAATTCGATTAAAGATAGGATGACGTTCCAAACGGTAAGCATGCTTTGCTAAAAAACGAAAGCAGGAGACCAGTTCATCCATCATGCGACTGAGCTCTTTGCGCCAATAATAAGAATCCAATATCATCGCAACGCCGTTTCTTCTCTGAACAAATCATGAACATAGATGCTCACAGATCTATAAGACTTCAAATCGACAGATTCTTTACCAGAAGAATCGAACACGCTATGTGCCTTATCGAGCAAGAAGTCATCAACTTCATCTTCAAATTTGGGGAACGTGGGCCATTCAAGAATCGCCACACCATCCTGAATCTTCGGGAGCGGCCTGTAGACCCACGACTTCCCGATGGGTACGTTATGCGAAAAGAAGTAGTCTTCAAATAAGCCATAGTCGACATCAATCAATGGTTTATTTGGATTGACATCCCACTCATCCGCCAAAGCCCTCTTGCATCGGTTGATAACAACGCCAACTGCGTAAGAGGCGGTCTTTTGACCATCGGTTCCATCCTGAGCCTTCTTAAGCGCAGTTGCTAGAGCGCCCCAAATTAAACTAGTAATTTGCGCAGGAGAGAAGTGTCCAAGCAGCTGCGGAACAAGTTCATCGAATTCGCTCCTTTTGCCTTCGCTGCAATCGTCATCCCAATCCCACAGCTCATAATCCAAGTACGAGCCAACAAGCCATTCGTCAATAGCTTGCCAATGGTCGATTTCACCTTTGCCCAATACGATGGCTTCCCTGCCGTCTCGAATATAAATCTCCGCATACACGGTGGGCAGAGGTCCCTTCATATCAACTTCAAAGGGAACGCACATTAAATTACAGGAGACAGATCCGTTATCCCTAAGGGAATATTGATCGACATCCTTTTTCGAAAGCCATGAAGGAACCAGGTAGCCAGCCTTCACAAGAGAATGGATGTCTTTATAAAAGCCATCGTAGCCATAATCTAGATTAATCGGGCCTATAAAACTACTACCGTTCAAACAGCAGGCAAACAAAAAGGCAAATGTAATATGTTGACGATTATCGGGATCGAACCTGCTCCAATCAAATGTCAGAGGTTCACTCGAAAAAATCTGGCTAAGCTCGCCCTTCTTTTCTAAGTAGGCAGCTTCCCGCTCTATTTGAGCGGAATTAAGATGACACGAAACGCAAACAACGCACGCCTTATCATATGAGGTTGGCCCGGCACCATAAATACCCCTGCTAACATGAGGAGCATAAAGGTGCCCAAAGCAGACAGGGCACATCTTGTCGATTTCGAATAATCCGAATAAAGCAATGAAATCAGAGTCGGTAAAATCAGAAGGCAAATCGTAATCCTCGCGAAGCTCCGCCAAAGAAAGACCCGAGGTGTAATAGGCATTCTGCATCTCTGAAATTGCAGTCGAGCCAAGAGAAGCTCGCAACATGTTGATTTTAGATGAATCCATTTGAAGTCCCTTGGACAAACGCTGCAGTCAACAGATATCAATTCTAGGTGATACAGCCCTGTAGGAGAACGTGACCCACCTGTAACTCGCGCAGGAACACCTGAATAGCGCCAAAGACGAAGGCATCGTCAACTCATGTTGTTGGCGCCGACAGCGCACATCTCGACCACCGCCGCGACGAACACCCTGTCAATGCACTGGTATCACTCGAGCGTGCCCTCGGGGATAGGCCCCCGGCCCTCTGATCTCTCTATAGAAGCACCCGCTCCGGTAGGCTTCCCGGCCGGCGGTCCTCTCGTATCAGTGATAAGGCACACCCCGAAGTTTCAGACGGACCCACAAACCACTATTTCGGATGAAGCTCCAAACCTCTACGGCTGCTAAGAAGATAAGCATCTTTATTATTGTTAGAGATGTTGAAATTTGACAGGATTTTGTTCTGAGATTCAGGCGACCAATATATATGAAGCTTTTCTCGAGCCCTCGTTATTGCCGTATAAAACACGCTATGAGTAATACGCTCCTCGACATCCTTCGTGACAATCAACTTCACGGACGAATACTCGAGCCCCTGCGCCTTGTGAACGGAAACCGCATACGCCACCTGAAACGGCACAATGCTGTCTTCCCCAATATCCTCTCCATCGCGATCCTTGGCTTTCTTCACCGAGAAACGCAGAAACGTCTCACCATCATGGGAGCTCAAAAATTCTAGCCCGTGATAACGCAAGACAGAATACTTTGTTGCGTCAATAGGAACAGCAACGGTAAACATCATCTCGTCTTTGGAATTAGCCTTGATCTCCACGAGACGACCTTTGAGATTGTTATAGAGCAAAGGATAGAAACGCTCAGATTCATTAAATAGAATGGGGTCTCCGACTTTGTATGTATGAAAATTCCAGCTAACGGCCTCATTTTCATTTTCCGACTGTAGCATTTTGTTCATATTGTTAATTCCATAAAGACCGTCATAGTTGAGACACAAAACGATTTCATCATCATCCGTTCTAGCAACAACAGTATCATCAAGATTCGATGTAAAGTCACAGGCGGTAAGAATCTCTGTAATATCAGGACTCATTTTTCTGACCGCACCCCATAGCTTCAAAAGATCGCTGTTCTTCGCACGCCAAGGCTTATTAAACTGATTGATACACTTGCTAGGCAAAAAATTTGGAGCTAAAGAGAACCAATTACCAAACCTGATGGACTCAATCTGTCTCACGTCACCGACAAGCAGTAGCAGTTCAAAATCACCAGATTCAACAATATTTTTCATATCGCTATTACAGACGGCACTGCATTCATCAACAATTAAGACGTCACATTCAGGTTGACAATTCAAGTATTTCGTCACCGTCATAAAGTCGCAATTCGAATCAACGATTTTTCTTCTCAGGCTATCCACGGCAGGATTTGTGTTGGCGATCGCCACCTTACTTAGCTTATGCAAGAACGAACAAACAATATTAACCATGGTCGTTTTCCCGGTTCCTGCTGAACCGTAGATAAAAGCAACGTGGGTTTCGTCAAACATAGTCTTTAGCGCAGCCGACTTTTCAAGATCATCAATTTTGCAACGGGACTGTCCAAGCCATGATTCGCAAGCAGCAGCATATCCGCTGAGCCCACTATCAGACAGGCTTAAAAGCCCGTTTATAATGTCGACGACATCTTCTTCGACTCCCCTAACAAACAAATGCCCGTTCTCATGCACGAGATCCCTAAACCGGTGACCGCTGTACAAAGTATTATTATGCTTGGCGATAAGCTCATCGATATTCAAATAAGAATCGAATTCAGAGTCTTTGACATAAAGAGACCTGGCATTGTTTGTGATAAGGGACACCTTATTTGCCAGGAAATTATCCTCATACAAATCTGGATCAATATACTGATACAAGTCATCAACGGCAACCACATGCCGAATGAGATCCGTACAATACGGCTGCCGGTCAAAGGGAGCACATCCACTCTTCAAGTACAGGTTGCCCAGCAGTCTGTTCGGACTTAGAGCCAACTGATCTTTTATTACCCGATTGCGAGGCTTAGCCAAAAGGTATTTTAAGACATTCGCTCCGCACAAACCCGAACTCAAAAAACTATGAGCTTCAGACAACAGTAAGTGAACCGGACATTCAGAGCCCGAATATGTAATCTCGCGCATAATCGAAGCGAAATCATCATCCGGAAGCAGGGCAATATCACAGAGATTCATTCCCGTACGAGTCAAGAATTCCATAAGCGAAATGTAGCTCGAATAATTGCCGTTAAGCCTTGCGATATCAGATTTTCCGAGTATCTTTAATAGGCCATTCAGCTCACATGGACGCACAGAAATCCTATATGCGTCAACAATCGTCACAGGAAGAGAAAAGCCTAAACCGTCAATGCTCGTACGCTTTGCTGAAACCGATACGGCGTTATTCGTAGGGATTTTAAAAGCAGAGAAAACGAGTATTCGATCGCATTTGCTGGAAGAATCGAAAGCAGGAACAAGCGTTGTTTCGTAGTAAACAGAGTCGTTAACAAAGAATGGCCTAGCAGACCTTACATAAAAGCGGTCCCTTTCAATTTCAACCGCATTAGCACTCATGAAAACATCAATCGAACGAGCGATCGACTCGTGATAATTCTTCAAACCTGGGTCCGTATCCAGCGGAATCTTATTCAAATTTGAAAGAATAGCAATCCCGTGTTTATCGGCGGCATAGCGTTTCAAATGAAGCAAGTTCTCGTAGTATTTCAGCAAAAGTCGCTCTGCAGAATCTTCGCTAGGAACATAATGCGAAACGGCCTTCTGCAAGTAACCATGAAACTCAGCAATAAACCGAGTCTCTTTTTTCTTCTTCATTTCTTGGATGACGGCCTTACATAAAGCAAAATAATTGCCCTCAAGGGAGACGTCCCCGTAAGAAGCATACATAGCTACATGTTCAACAAGGTGGCGAAGATTTCCCACAACGTCTCTTGAAACTAATGCCCTGTCCTCAAAATCAAGACGATCAATTGAATGCTCTACCGCGCTGTTTGCCTTTTGAAGCTCCTTAAGAGGATTCCTCATGAGCCCAACTCCCCGTTGTTAATATCAAACCCATAACGCGGCATAAGAACCGCATGAACATCAAAGTGATAAAGCAATTCAATAAAGTGAACCTAGAGCTTAATAATAGCTACAACGAGTACCACTTCGGAAAACCCAATTGTTTGCAAAACAATGACGGATCCCATATTTCAAAAAGAATGCCCAATAAGTAGGACCATGGGAACCACAAAACCTAAAATCTAACGTTTACTGCATTCATGAATACAATCACAATCGGCCCTGCGGCAGAACTCCATCTTAACGCGCTTGGACAACGCCAGCCCAAGGTAAATCTCCACAAGGTACCCCGCAGAGTCAAACTCACTGTCCAATCGTTTCGCCAGCCAACCACAGCAGAAACTCCCCCGTCCGACATCCTCACCTGTTAATTCCTTGAAAGACGCCGTCCGAGGATTTTCTCCAGCCGAGCAGCTGCCCGTTATAACTCACCGCCCTCAGCGTTCTGGTACAAAGGCCTGAAGACCCACCCTTATCTTGGAAGCCAACAATCCGGAGCACACAGGGCGGTCCACGCGTGACTGTCGAGGCATTCCAAGGCATCCCGCACAACCTCGTTATCAAAACGCCCAAATATGCGCACCAAAGCGAGTATCGAATCATCGGTTCGCAACCGGTCGAATGGCACCTTAAGCCCGATGAGAACAAGCCTGGTCGCAAAACCGAAAAGTATGGTCATGCAGAGCTGGACTTAGGCAGCAGCCTAACGGACTTTTCTTGGAAGGTGCCTACATCGAGTCTTGCGGAGGTGAAAGACGGGCTCGAGCTGAAGCTGCCATAAACCGCGTAACAAGCCGACGAGTGAGCAATCGACCATTCGAAAAACCGAGCATTGAATCCCACTCAATACTGTTGGAACTAATGGAGCTAGAGCACGGCGCGGTCTTCGCCGCTTTCCGCAGGCAACTCAAGTTCAAACGAGCAAACACTCACGCCACATAGGCACGTCAACTCAAAACCGTTGAGACACGGCTTGATCGAGCCTGACGGGAATGGAGCGGTTTCGCCAATTGCTGACAATCAATTACACTCAATCATTCACCTGAATCGAACTCACGCCTTGTTCACTATCATCACAAGCATCTCCCTCATCAGAAGACGTCAGCCGCAGCGGCTTATCAACGTGAAAACCCGGAGAAACACAGAGAGATGTACCGACAACATAGGTCGACTCGCTCGAACCGATTTCAATCCCTCGACTCGAAAACGCCAACCGCTGTGGGGCCGGCAAATAGCGGGGAGCCTCCTCCGAATTATGCTCGTACTCATACCGATATAAGCAAGATAGAAGGATGAAGAGCCCGGAAAGCGCTTGGAGTACGTTCCAGAGATTAGCTTCGGCGTAGCTATCTAAACGATGATGTTTGACGTTGTTATGAGAGACCCACCAATCAGGATTCATGGCGGATTCGGTCCCATCATCTGCCCACCAAGATGACCATGGATTGATCACGATCCCGCTAGTGCCAATAGCAACCCAGCTAAAACGAAACTGTTGCGAGAAGCGAGCGTGAACCATCTTGCGCGCCCCGGAGATATTGTTAACTGCTCCCCAATCGGCACTCTCATAACGCCTAACAAGATGGTCAAGATCTTTAAAGGCAACGTCAATCTCGGAACAAATCGAGAGAAAAACTTTGACGAGCTCGGCCCCATAGGTGCCATAGTTCGCTTCGGTTGGCTCGATGTAATGCAATATACGAGTGACATCTTCCTCGAGCAAAATGAAGTAATCCCAGTGTATTTGACTCATTGAAAGCGCCATTTGAACCACCTAATCAAGCAGCAGCACCATTAAAGTCCATTTTACGCCCCGAGCATCATTGACTGTTAAAAGGGTAAAACCAACAGACAGAAGCACATAGGAATAGGCCGATCGTGCCCATTTACAGGAACAATTAAACCCAAGCACAATCCTAGCCCACAGAAAGAAGGCAACTACCATGAAACGAGTGGACGAAGAACCCACGCCGAAAGCGATTGACAACGCCCTCAGCCAGGATCCGCTTCACCGCAAGAGAGAAATCGAGGACTTTCTAAAGATGCTCATTGCCGTTGAGCCTCCGTATACCTTTGTTATTGACGCGCCTTGGGGATCTGGCAAGACATTCTTTGTAAAACAAGTAGCGAGAGTCCTGCAAATGGCAACTCCGACTCTCGACCACGATTTCGAGACACTTAACGCGACACTAGGAGAAACCGCAACAGAACTCCCCGCGACACCATGCCTCCCCATTTATTTAAACGCATGGGAAGACGACCATTTCGACAATCCGATCTTGCCTATATTGGCCTCAATTGCTAACGCCGTAGACGAACAGAACGTCAAGGGAGGAAAGGATTTCGGCAAGGGAGTCATTAGCGTCATAGAAACCGCCGCCTCCATTATTGGATACGGCGTTGACATTAATGGCATCATTGAAAATTTCAGCGGCACTGATTTTCTCGAACAGTACAAAGCGGAAAAAGAGCTTAGGAGCAAAATTGGCGAGCTCATAAAGAGTCATCTGCCCAAGATAGCCAAACGAGCCATCATCTTTATCGACGAGCTCGACCGTTGCCGACCCGAATTCGCCATAAAGGTGCTCGAGCAAACAAAAAACCTGTTTCAGCAAGAAAGCATTGTTGTGGTTTATTCGACCGACATCACGCAGCTTGCACATTCCCTCCAGGGCGTATATGGCCCAAGATTTGAAGGGAGAAAATACCTCGAGCGCTTCTACGACAAGCGCCTAGAGCTAGATCCGATAAAGCCGGCTGATTACCTTCTGTATAAAGGCGTCAGCGCAAATAACGGCTATACGCAAAGTTATATAAACATAACGAATGAGTTGCTCAGCAATAAACAAGCATCGTTAAGAACTTGCAACAGGCTTGCAGATCCTATAAAGAAACAATTGGATTACATCGATACTCACCAGGGCTTTTATGGAAACGGCAGAGCAAGGCTTTTCCCGAACCTATGCCTTCTGCCAGCTTTAAACATTCTCGCCTACTATGAGCCACTCACTTGGTACGAAGTCAAAACGAACGCCAATTACAGTGCCGTCTATGATTTCGCGAAGCAGAGCAAGCATTTTATTAAATGCCTCGATACTGTGATTGAAGAAGTGTGGGGATCGAAAAAGGATGAACTTCCCTATAAGCAGGATATCGAGGCCAGGCGCAAACGCTTTGTTGAAGACGTTTGCGCGCTGATATTCATTAACGACTATAGAGATCCGAGAATTGAGGAGCTTAACAATAGCGAACTTACATACACGAACTTCAATCAAGAGTTGTATCGGCGCCTGACGCCGCCAGCTGACTGAGTGTTTAGGTTGAATTCGCCCCGCCACCGCACAGCTGGTCGGCTCTGGCGTCCATCACGGCATTCGCGACCTGCTCGGCGAGTCTGCGAAGCAGCTCCTGCATGTCGATGGCGCCGCCGTCGAAACGGGGCATGGCGAGCATGTCCGGCGTAGGGTCTGATTAGATTTCCATAGCGGTCTTCGTCCTTTCCTAGAACCTGTTGTTATAATGATTTCAGATTCTAGGACGGAGGCCGTTCTTCGTTAAACGGGCGCTAGGGCGTCACCCTTACACCAACATTTCCGGCGCGATCAAGCAATCCGACATGGTCGTCAATAGATAAGAAAAACTAGGGTGTCATTGGAGCTCGTTAAAAAAGAAAGGCGACCATCCCAAGAAGGACAGCTGCCTTTCCGCAGGACGCAGGACTCGAAGGCGACCCGCGTCAATACTGCTGTTTAGGTAGTATGCTGATTATTGATCCATGAATCATCGATATAAACTTGAGCCAAACGAAAACCACATGACAGCGGGAGCATGCAAAAACAATGGCCTTCGACAACGGCCGGCAACTAGCCATGAACCCATCCGGCGAAAACATCTCGGCCATCGCGTCGCCCACCTCACCAGATTCTTTATGCCATTGCGCAGCGACTCCTCACCGCCTGTCGCGATATTCGCAGACGCAGACCGCGCCCCCCATCGTTGGTGATTTGTTGATAAGCCGCCAGAAATCATACGACGGTGCGTGGGCCGTGTTCCGCAATGCGGTTAACGATTTGCTAAAGAAGCTACGGGGAACTTAAGTCATGCAAGCAGAGCTCAACTCAACCCGTAGTTCCATCGGCATTCCCCGGCACGTACACTTCAGCGTCAACAATTGCTTTGCCCGCGTCCATTGCAGTCAGCTTCAATTATCGAGGCTGACAATCTCTCAAATATTGCCTTCGAGACCTTGTGCTTCATAGCGCGCATATTGTCGTAACGTCCAGCGTTCTCGAAGAACCAGGCAGCGATGTCGCTGCACTCTATGGTCAACCTGTCCTCGTCGTCGAGCTTGGAAATTATATGATCGTATTCGGCTCTGGCGATAGCCCGCTTGTGTTCCAGCTCAAGGTCACCGAATGCGACGCATTCACTGATACGAGAGAACATGGCCGGGCCCAACGCCCTCTTGACCTGAGCCTCGCTCGCGAAGTTCGAAGTGAGGATGAACAACGAATTCCTCATATCAACCTCGTAGTTAGTGTCAACGAAGGTACCGTCATCGAAAACTTGGTAAAACATGTTGTAGAGACCGGGATTAACCTTATCGAACTCATCAATGAGCACCACATTCGATTCCCTGCCCAACAGGTCACGAGCAAAGCTGGCTTTCGAGTGCTCGGCGCCGAAGAGGTACTCGTAAGCCTCCTGCGTCTGCATCATAGAAAACTGAATTCGTGTCAGACCTCCACCCAGTGATTCGCTCAGCACTCTTGCAGTTTCCGTCTTACCAACACCGGATGGGCCGTAGAACAGCAAGACCGATGGTGCCTCGCCGCCGAGAACCGACAACTTATAGAGTGACGTGACTAAAGCCTTCTTTCCCTCTTCCTGGCCCATTACGTTCGCTGAAAGCCCTGAAAATATCGCCGGCAGATCCCCCTTGGAAATCTTGGGGTAGGAATACCGGAGGCATTCCACGTTCTCTTCGGTATAAGCCGTCTTCAAGGAATCGAATACCCTAGCAGGAGGATTCTGCGCATAGACCGTATCGAACTCGAAAGCGCCCTCGAGAATGCTTGCGAAGTTTGCTATGGCGTGGCTGACAACGGAGCCGTAATCGCTCGCTCTAACAACACAGTTGTCAACCTTTGACGGCAGATAGTTTCCAGCCTCGTGAGCGGCACTTTCGTTGCCCCTGATGCGAGTATTGTACACACGAATCGAATCTAGATAGCGGACTGTCACTTCATCAGGATCGATACGCTCCCGGAGCAGCTCCTCGTAAGCTCTGTCGGGTCCAAAAAATACGACAGCCCTACTTGCCACCAGAGGTCACCCCCGCAAGAATAACGTCGTACATGTCAAGCTCTTTCTCATCTGCCGCAGCCGGCTCAAAGCTTTCGCTGTAGTCGGGATTGTCTTTGGCCTCGAAGCCCCCGATTTCGAGCTCCTCGTTGCCCGACAAGGCCGACAATCTTGTACTCCCGACCTTGACAGCAAACAAAGACAGGCGCATCTTGAGCAAATCGGACGGTCTGTAGTTATTCTTGAAGGCGTTGCCATTAAAGCGCAAAATCACCCTCTCTTTACCCTCTCCATCAGCGCCACAGAATTCAAAATACCCTTTTGCATTTGAAAGGGCACTATCGAGCTTATCAATCGAGATATCGAGATCCCCTGCCGCGATGCTCTGCCCCGAACGGAACATGCCGAAATATGGAGTCAGGAGCGCCATGGTCGAGATTGAGCCCGGAATCTGCTCGATATGCAAGCCGGAGAATTCCTTGATGGCGCACTTGTCTGAGTTTTCGTCGGAGGACGACGCATCGTTTTCACTCGCGACGGCACCCAAGAAATCCGTAAGGACAGTGTTGGTGACAATGCTCTTAACGACCGTTCCCGAGCTGAACTGCATGCGGGCATTTGCATCTATACCCGCAGCGGCATCGATACCGATTAAGGTCTTGAGTAACTTCGTTTTCATTCCCAGTTTGGCGTCGACCCCAGCGGCACCAGAATCCTCGTCCTCGTTGAATAGTGTCATGGTGTTCGTCAACTTACCGCCCTCGCGGATCTGAACGAAATCAGTTGCAGAGCCCTCGTCAAAGTACACGATCTTGACAATATCGATTGCCATAGCATCACCTCTTGGTCTTTATCTCATATTATCCGCGATTTGCGACGAAAAATCGGAGTACGCGAGAAACGCTAGACCCAGATACAGCCCAGCAGGAAACCCGCATACCCGGAAGTCAATCAGACACGAGCGATCGCGCAGAAAATATTGGTGTAAGGGTAACGTCTCAGCATCCGTTTAACGATGAGCGGGCTTCGTCCTAGAATCAGAAATCACCACAACAGCAGGTTCCGAGAATGGAAGAAGACAGCTATAGAAATCTTATCAGACCCGACGCCAGATATGCTCGCCATGCCCAGGTTCGACGACGGCGCCATCGACATACAGGAGCTGATTCGCAGACTCGCCGAGCAGGTCGCAAACTTCGCGATGGACGAGGAGGCCGACCGGCCGTGCAGCGGCGGGGCAATAAGCCGAAACGGCTACCGGGAGAGCAGCCTCGCCACCTTCGTCGGCACGCTGACGCTGCGCTTCCCCAAGCTCCACACTGGCAGCTTCTTCCCGCAGGACGCGATCGAACGCTACCAGCGCGTCGACCGCGCCCCCGTGACCGCCGTGGCCGAGAAGTACGCCACCGGCACCAGCACCCGCAAGGTACAGAGGGCGGCCGAGAAAATGGGCGTCACCTGACTCTCGAAGGACCAAGCGAGCGCCAGTTGAGGATCACTTACAAGTAGTCCGAACGGTCGCCGAGAATTGGGCACAGTGGTCATTAAGAATTGAGCCGTTTAAACAAGAGGGCCGCGCCCCGGGGACCGGGGCGCGGCCCTCGCCGTATGGCTCTCCCGGGCGGCTACTATGGCTAGTGTGTTTCGTCTAGAGGATTTGAGCAAAAAGAGCATCAGAAATTGAGCAGCCTGAGCATCGGAAGCGCGCACGCTTTTTGAGCGGCTAACCCTCCTGCATGAGGGCATGACGGACGCGGTAGGACTCGCCGCGGAACTGGACGAGCCTCCCGTGGTGGACGATGCGGTCGATCACGGCGGCGGCCATCTGGTCGTCCCCGTACACCGACCCCCACCTGCTGAACTCCAGATTCGTGGTGATTACCACCGACTGTCTCTCGTATGCGTCGGCGAAGACCTGGAAGAGCAGCCTCGCCCCGTCCGTGTCGAGCGCGAGAAACCCGAGTTCATCGATGACGAGCAGGCAAGCCTTGCCGATGAGCGCGGCCTCCCGGTCGAGCTTCCCGTCGTCACGGGCGCGCCTCAAGCGCATCACGAGCGAGGACGCCGTGAAGAAGCGTGCCTCGGGTCTCCTCTCGCACGCCAGCGCGCAGAGGGCCGACGCCATTTGCGTCTTGCCGATGCTCCCCCGCCCAACAACAACTTCCGAAACGCTCCACAAGCATGTGCCCCGGCGCTACAGGCAATCACAACCCCGGTAAGCGCCTGGCGCGCACCATTCCGGCACGAAGGTCCCACCGGATGCCCTTACCTTAAATTGCAAGGAACCCGGACCCGCAAGGCGGCCCGGGGCACCTCCACCCAAGAAAGGAGCTGCCATGCTCAAAGACAACATCGCCTATCTACTAAAGTTCGCACCCAAGGAGGCATACATCGACGACTTGATAAACGGGCACCTCTACATGAACGCGGCCGGCTACTATCATGGCCTGCCTGGCGAACAGGGCGATCCGCTCGAGGCGTCCATGGTCCTCCTGGCATGCATCTACGGCAATTACCGCCTGCCCATCTACTGCATGTACACGGTCCGCGAGAACAACATCGTCGACGGTTCTGTCCAAATCCCGAAGCGCATGATCCGGGAGTTCGGATGTGCAGACGGATGGATCGGCATCGTGCGGTACGACAGCTTCGCGCGCCTTATAGACAGCCACACCACCGGCGGCGAGGAGGTATACGCCCACGGCGCCATCTCCTATGGCATCCCCGGACCAAAGCTGATCGAGGAAATTTTCCAAGGCACGATCTGCAACCTACTTATCAAAACGCCCAAGTACGCTTACCAGCAGGAATATCGAATCATCGGGTCGGACCCGGTCGAGTGCCGCCTGAGGCCCGATACCAAGCACCCTGGATGCAAAATCGAAGAATATGGCCACGCAGAGCTGGATCTGGGTAGCCAACTCACAGGCATTTCCTGGAAGACGCCCGTGTCGAGCCTCACGGAGAAACAACACAGACTCGCGCTGAAGCTTCCGCAGCACGCATAGACAACCCAACGCATGCCGCATAGCCGCCAGATGGGGAAACAAAAAGCCAACAACCATCCCTCCCCTCCCAACATTCCCCAGAAAGTTCGCTGATGTTGACTGGGGTTCCCGTAAAATAAACCCCAACAAAATATGTGCGGAGTGCTGGCCTGGAGCTGCCTTCGGACCCTATTGGCTGCTCACCGAGAGGCTCCGCTATGAAACGACCCCTTTACTACCTGCTCTGCGCGATCGCGTGCACGTCCATGGTCGGCGCGACGGTGCCCATGGCAGCCATCGCGGAAGCCATGCGGCCTCCGGCAACAGCCGAGCAGCAGGCGCAATCAGACGCCACGAGCAGCGGCACAGGCAAGGCTGAGGACGGCACCAACGCAAATGCGACAGCAGATACCGCAGAGGACGGCACCGCAACATCCACCGGCACCAGCGCAACCAACACGGAAAGCGCTGGCGGCACCACCGCCGCCAACACCGCAGACGCCGCCACACCCGGCAGCACCACCGCCGCAACAGGCACCCCTACCCCATCCCTCCGCGCCAAAGCCACCCCCACGCCCGCCGCAATCTCCACCACGTCACAAACCGGCCACGCCCACACCGCCACCGCAAGCCAAAACGGCGTCACCTTTACCGTCTCGTGGAACGACGCCCCCGCGGGCACCGCGACGACCTTCCACGTAACCCAGACCAACGGCTCGTCCCAGGCCAAGGCGCGCATGGACGTACCCACCTACTGGGACGGCGGCAGCCATGAAAGCGTCTGCGACCCGTCGCGCCCGGCATGGAGCAGCTACTACAGCCTGGGCACCGCGGGCCACGACTTTACTTTTGAATTCACGGCATCGGGCACGTACCGCATCTACTTCTACTTTATGGACAACGACAGATACGACCCCCAAAACGACAAGGGAATCTACTACCTGCGCACCACGGCGGAGGTGACCGTAAACGACGCCACCCGCCCAAGCGTCACGCAGATCGTCAACAACACCGTTGCCCAGTGCAGGCAAGAGACAAACGGCTCGGAATACGACATGGCGCTGTGGCTCCACGACTGGACGCTCGACCAGCTGGAATACGACCACAGCCTCAACTGGTGCTCGGCCGAAAGCGGCCTCACGCGCAACCAGGGCACCTGCGAAAGCTATCAGCGCATCTACTCCAAGCTCCTTGACGCCGCGGGCATCGCCAACGGCCGCGTCACCGGCAACGGCCACACCTGGAACGCCGTAAAGATCGACGGCAAATGGTGCCAGATGGACCTAACCTGGGACGACACCAGCGACAACTGGTACGGAGACCTGGACCAGCGCCATCTGTACTTTGGCCTGACCGACGAGCTCATGGCAATCGCCCACTCCGACCACACGGCTAACTACCAAAAGGCCGACTATGCCTACCGCTCAACCGACCTATCCAACAATTACTTTGTGCGAAATGGCAAGGCGGACGAATGGGCCGAGAAGTATGCCGATCGCATTCAGCAGCACCTGGATGCCAAGGAAGAGAGCTTTTCCATAGATGCCGACAACCAGTCCTTCCCGCCAAGCATCTCGGGGATTCAGAATGGGATAGTTACGCATGCGATGAATCTGAGGGAGTGGGAGACCAATAACAGCAAAGTGGAGCTCGCTGCGACTTCGAACGTCACCAAAGAATCAAACAGCAAATGGAGCGCAAAGTACGACTTAACGGCAAGCTATGAGACCACGTACACCATAACAGCCATGCCAAAGGACTGCGAAGTATCCAACGGAGCCCAAGCCGAATTCACCGTAACGGCGCAAAGCGCGACATCGTTCCAATGGCAATGCTCCGACAACGGAGGTTCGAGTTGGTACAACACGGGCATAGGCGGCGAAACTTCTAGGCAGGAAACCCTGAGGTTTGCATCCAATGCCCAACTCGCGAAGAGGCTCTACCGCTGCGTAGTCTCGTTCCCGAACAGCAGCACCCTCGTAAGCAAGCCCGCACGCCTGGTCCTTGCAGCCCGCTACGCCATCAGCTCGCAGCCCGAAGACTGCACAGCGGCCGCAGGGTCAACAGCGTTCTTCGCCATCGGAGCAGAACGGGGCACCTCGTTCCAGTGGCAATGCTCGGACAACGAGGGTAAATCCTGGTACAACACGGGAGTCGGAGGCTCGACTTCAACGCAGACGAGGATCGAGTTCATTGCAAGCGCGGGCCTGGCAAAGCGCCACTTCCGCTGCTTGGCATTCTTCCCCGATGGGACCAGCTCAGCCTCAAGCTCTGTACATCTAAAACTGAGCACCAACCAAATAACGGGGCAGCCGCAAGACATTACTGCGGCGACAGGCTCCGAAGTCTCTTTTACCGTGCAAGCTCAAGGCGCCGTCTCATTCCAGTGGCAATGCTCCGATAATGGTGGGGAAAGCTGGTACGACACCGGAATCGGCAATGCCGCGTCGAAGCGGCCTACATTGCGGTTCACCGCCAACGCCTCGCTTGCGAAACGCCTCTACAGGTGCGTTGTAACCTTCCAAGACGGAACCACGACCGCAACCCAAAGCGCCAAGCTCGCGTTGGTGCCGAATAAGGGAGGAATCACCGCGCAGCCGCAAGACTGCGTAACGAGTGCAGGAATTGAAGCCGCGTTTTCGGTCGATGCCGAGCACGCGGCCGCATATCAATGGCAATGTTCTGACAACGGGGGCAGGACCTGGTACAACACCGCAATCGGTGGCGTCACCTCGAATAGCAATACCATGAGTTTCACTGCAACCGAGGGCTTGGCAAAGCGGCTGTTCCGGTGCTTAGTCTCCCTTGAAGACGGTTCGAAGCAAGCCTCCGAAGCAGCCAAGCTCCTTCTGCGGTAAAGGCGATCTCAAAACTTCGAAATGTCCGCAAAGCCCCTAACGGATATCACAGACACCACGGCCACCGGAAACGTACAACGTGTCGCCAACGACCATGTCGCCCATGGGGCTGGCAAGCATCACGGCGAACTCTGCGATCTCCTCGGGCATAGCGAACCTGCCAAGCCCGTTGTCCTCGGCGGAGATGCTGTCGCCCTCCTCGATGCCAAGAAGAGGAGTCGCCGTGCTACCGGGCGCAATCGCGTTGACCACAATGCCGTGAGGAACCAGGGCAGAAGCCATGCCCTCAGTGATGCCCTTCAGACCCCACTTCGATACGCGGTAGGGAGACCATGCGGGCTCGTTGCCGGCCGAGGATGAAACGATAAGGATATGCCCATTACTGACCTTATCGGAAATCATGCGCTGTGCAACAGACTGCACCATGAAGTAGACGCCGCGCAGGTTGATGTCCAAGATACGGTCATATTCCTCAACGGAAAAATCGAGAAACCCGCCCATGGAGACATCCTCGGTGTGAACGCCGGCAGAATTTACTAGGATATTGATGGGACCGTAGAAGGCCACTGCCTCGTCAACGACTCTCGAAAAGGTCTCTGGCTCGGCAAGGTTGACGACAACCCCGGCGCACTTCTCGCCAAGCTCTACCGCGACCTTGTCGACCTTTGCGCGCCTTGTGCCGGCGATCACAACATTCGCGCCGTTCTTCAGGAACGCTTTGGCGACGGCCCTGCCGATCCCGCCCGTGCCTCCCACCACTAGGGCGGTCTTCCCCTTGAGCAGGCTTTCATCGCCAACGGTCTGCATCACAGGCTGTATATTCTTGGCTTTGAGAGCGACGATGCCCTGCTTGATTGCGTGCTTTAAATTCGCCATGCACCTACTCCTCGACATCCATGAACTTGCCCTTATCAGCCTCGAGTCCCTTCCGGTTTCTATCTATGACCAGCTTTGCGTACAGCACAGGTGCCATACCGCAGCATGCAATCTTAACTTTCTCGGAACGGCCGACTTCACTGTTCTTGAATACAGGCAGCCAGTTCTTCCTGACGTACGCCGCACATTCTTTCGCGAGCTCGCCTTCGGAGCCCATTTCGTCCGCACCTATTATCTGAGTGAGTAGGAACTCGTAGTTTCGCCAGATATGCCAATCGCATGCATGGCGAACCATCGGAGTGTCCAGAGTCAGGTTCTCTTTGATGAATTTAATGTTTCCAAGGGCGTTCTTTCCATTCTGCACGTTGTAGTTGGTAAGACCGCTCCCCATGTTATTCAAACGGTAGTTGTAGACTTTGCGTCTACCGACGCCAACATGATTAGAGTGCTGGGCTACCTCGGTAGCAAAATAAAGACCCTCGCCGAACCAAGGAACGGAAAACGAGATATTGTTGTCGACAATTACGGAACGTTTGTACAGCTTGTTCCAAGGCCCCAAACGCATAAATGGATAAATAATAGCAGCAGTAGCACGCTCTGCCGACCAGGTCTCCCGGACATCCTCAGCAATCTGCTCCCTATCGCGCGTTGTGAAAAGATTCACCGAGTAGGACATGTCGGAGCCGGTGCTCTCGGCTAAGTCGACCAAATATTCGACGCAATCGGGCTCCAGCCAGTCGTCACCGTCCACAATCATGAGGTAGTCACCCGTCGCAACATCAAGTCCTGCATTCCTAGCAGAGCAAGTGCCACCATTGGGCTTATGAATAACAACAGCCCTAGGATCACGTGCAGCATAGTCATCACAGATGCGACCACTGCCATCGGGAGAGCCATCGTCAACGAGAATAATCTGAAGATTCTTGTGGGTTTGAACCTCAAAGGAATGAAGCAGCTTCGGCAGAAATTGTTCTGATTTATAAACAGCAACGATGATGGAAACAGATGCTTGACTCAAAATAGAACCTCCCATTCATATTTTAGCGAGCGAGACGGGCGGAGAACTCGTCCACGGTGTCACAAAGGAACTCCGTAGAGGACACACGGTTGGCTGCAAGCGACTCATTGACGCCCGCCCAATCAAAATCGTTGAGGCAAAGCTCTTCTGGTTGAAGCTCCGTGCTTATGCGGGAATCCAGCCCATAACGAGAAAGAATCGCCTTGTTACGCTCCGCATACTGCTCAGGCAGAATATCGACAAAGGGCGTATTGAACAGCAGCGAAAAGGCAGTCCCGTGGAATGAGTCCGTGAGCACGCAGGCGGCATTGTCAAACAGCCAAAGGAATTCATGTAGCGACGGGTAGAACAAATTCTTCCCCATTGTTTTGCGAAGCGACGGACGGATGCTAACGACCTCGAGACCGAGAGATTTGCATGCAGCGGCAGAATAGCGGTCGAACGCATCGTTTGGATGCAAGTTGTAGATCAGGCAGTACTCCCCATTCACGCCGCGGGGAGCACGAGGCTCAACACGGTCGAACCAGGTCTCCTTTGATAGCAGGTGCACAGGGTCGACAACGGTTTGTGCCTCAAACCCCATTTCTTCAAGAGTTTTCTGCCCGCTTTCCTCGCGCACTGAAAGCCTGTCAAAGCGCGCAAACGCTTTTACAGCACGGTCGTATTCGCGCGCATCGAGGCCATTCTTGCCAAAGGAGGACGAGAAGGAAAACTTGTAGGTATCGTCCGATGCTCCTTCCAGAAGGTAGGCGCCCTCGATGTTTCCATCAGACATGATGTTCCACACTTGGTCGCCTCCAACACAAAGGACAGGATACTCAGCAAGAAGCTTACTAAGCTCTTCTGAGTCGGTTACCCTACGGCTCTGCCTCAACAAGCCATTCCTCATCGCCTCAAACTTACGGGCGCCAATCGCTTTTGGAATCGCACGAATCGGACCAAGCGCGCCAGAAGTCCTCATGGCATCTGCTAAAGGAAAGTCCCGGGGGATGCGGTAGTCAACATACTCGGCATCGATACCCATAGAGGCGAACGCATCCTGAAGGGCATATGCCTGCAGAATAGAACCGTAGTTCGGCACTGCATGCCGCGACAATATACCAACGCATTTTTTCATTTCTTATTCCTTACCTTTCGCAATCGGTGGTAACGCTTCGAGACGGAAACAAGTATCCGCGCGCAAGCCAAATGCGACTCACGCACATAATTGCCTCAGTAAAGCAACGGATGATGCAAATGACCTGCATGCTCGCGATTCCTATCGCAGACACGGTCAAAAGCGAAACAATGCAAAACACAGCAGATCCTACTGTGGTGAAGGTAACCTCAGCGACTTTGCCAGAGGCGCCTAGAATCGGCCAGCCGACCATCGTTGCATAGAAGGAAAACAGGAGAACGGGTGAAGCCCAGGCGATAACCCAGGAACCTGATAGATAGTCCTCGCCACCGAGCACAAGCATAACTATATCGGAAAGCGCTGCGAAAGCGATGGTGCCAATGAGCAGGACGGGTATAGAGACAAGGAGCAACTTCCTTGCAAAACCGTAGTCACCCCCCTTGACCATATGGGGGTACAGACTGTTCACAATTGGCGAATAAAGGGACTGGATGGCATTGATTGCAGTCACAGCAAGGGACCAGTAGGAGATCATCGCCTTGTCGGTAATCACGATTCCGATCAAGAGCGTAGTGAATCCGGAAAAAACGACGGAGGCCATGTTCGAGAAACAATAGAGCGCGGAAACCTTCAGCTCTGAAAGCGCCTCGCTTAGGGGCACGAACGTAATGGTGGTGCCGAACATTCGCTTGGCGGAAATGAAAGACCAGGCAAGGGCAATAACGCTCGAAAGGATGTCGAGAATAGGAATCCACAGAATGTCATTGATAGAATGGACAACGACGAACGTCAAGGCAGTAGAGACACCCTTCGAGACAAAGTAACGAGTCGTCAATGGACCCATGTTTTCATGTCCCTGGAAAAGAAAGTCCGGAGCAAGTGCCTTACCGAATACAGCAACAAATGCAAGCATGGTATAAAGCATGTTTGAATGAGTAATGGGAATGAACCAGGCCACAACAACGACGACAGCGCCGGTCACTACACCAAGCAACAGGCGAGCCTCTGTCACAGCACCAATAGCCCGGTTCTCCTCTTCGACAGTCTCGGATTGTGCTATGCGTTTAGTACCGGAAAGGTTGAAGCCAAAATCGACGAAAGTCTGGGCGAAAGTCATGAACGACACGACATACGCGTAGATCGCGTAGCCCTCCGGCAGAAGCACACGAGTCAGATAAGGCAGTGTAATAAGGGGAAAAATGTATTTAACAATCTGCAGTCCGTATTGCCAAACGACATTGCTGTAGAAATGTTTGTGTTGAGAACTCAAAACTAAACTCCGAACAAACCATGAAGAATAAAACAGGACATATCGACAACGCTTGCGAGATAAGCCCACTGAACGACAAAACCGATAACTGCAATAATCGCAAGTGCGATATCTATAAAAAGATTTACGGCATCATCCTTATGACTCAAAGCAGCTAAAACAAACAACGTTGAGCAAGGCATTGCATACCGAAAGAAAACATCTGCGGCAAAAAATACTGAAACTGCAATGCATAGGGCAGACCAAATGCCTGAAAAAACTAGCAAACCGGATTTAGAAACGTCGTAACGCCTGAAAACCAAAAGGATGCAGAAAACAGCGATAGCTCCAAAATAATATCGATACCCCATAAGCAACACACTGTGCTGAGATGCCGCGGCCCATCCCCAATCGCTGAACTCGCTATACACCGAAAACTTATCCAAAGCGCTCACAAATAGAGAAAGAACGGGTATTGTCCTGAAGGAGGCCGGTAAGGCGGCAGAAAGTATATTTGATAAAGGAAGCAATGCAAGACTGATGCCGTAAATTGCAATCTCATTTTTCACGAAAAGCAGCACAGCTCTTAAAGCTATCACTGGTAAAACGGATGAATGAGTGGAGGCGGCAAAAGCGTAAAGCAAAATCAATACAACCGGTCCGGTACGCTTTCCGAAGTCCAAATAGAGCGCCAAGAGAAGCAACGAAAACGCCGGGGTACTTTTTGCATAAGAGAGAACGTTGAAAAACGGTGAGATCGCCACTGAAATCAGAAGGGCGGCACAAGTCCTCCTAAACGACCACCCCTGAAGTGCGGCGTAATCGTCAACAATAAAGGCCAAGACCGAGTAAAAAGTTGCTGTAACTGCGCTTCGCAGAAGATGGTCGTCATTAAATCTCGAAACGATCCAAGCAAAAAGGTTGTAACCATGAGACCCCACAGAGGAATAGACACCCTTGATTGAAAGGAGGTCCCAAAATGATGTCTCACGAAAGATAGGCAGACTGTTGGTATATCGATCAATGTCAGCCATTAATGTCGTATTAACCCCATAGGCAATTGCGCCAGAGCAAAGACCAACCAGAATCGCCAGGCCCACACTCGAATGCTTCTCAGACCTAATATAAAGAATAATGAAGAAAATCGAAGCAAAAGGAAAGAGAAAGCATGATAGAAGGGCGAGGAGAAAATAGGCGTTGTTATATGCACCGGCGTCAGATTTGCGAGAAACAATGCGATGCGAGTTTGACAAATCAAGCTCGAGTGTATCCATCATCCTACGACCTTTCCGGTCAAGCTGCCGTAAAGGCTGTATACAAGATTATGAAGTGCTGGCGAAGATGCAAAAAGCCCGCAGCGAAAACGCCAAGTCTTGCTCGCAAGAGGGTTACCGGCGACCTTCCTACAGCGTTTCCTCGCATTAAGGATGTAAGCCTTAGCCTTGCGCTTGTCGATGCACTTATTCAAATCCAGCCTCGACGCAACGCGAAGAGAGCAAAAAGCCTCAAAGCAAGCAAACGCATCTTTCAACTCTGGTCTATCATCAACAACGTCTCTCACAATTGACAAAGATGCTTCCATGCCCTCAAGGTGCTTGTCTTCGTATTTCTTATTCGTAGTAATGGAACCCTCGCGGGCAAGATAGCCATAAAGCTCTGCGCCTGAAATACAAGCCTTATCAACGTTAAAGAAGACAGTAGCTTCAACGCCAAAGTCCTCGAACAGTTGCCCCTCGGGAAACGCAAGGAACGGGAATAGTTCCCTAGCATACAGCTTCGCGCAGGCAGAGCCGGACTCACCGTTAAGCAGAAGCAACATTCTAAGAAGTTCACCGCCGGAAACGACCTTGCCTTCGCCAATCTCTTGGCAACCAAAGTCGTCAGTCGAGTCAATCTTCTTATATTCACATGTGACAAGGGGCACACCAGTCTTCTGCGCAAGGGCGACCATATGTCCTACAGCACACTCGTCCAGAACGTCGTCACCGTCCACAAACGTAACGAAGTCACCTGTGGCGCAGGCAAGGCCGAAGTTGCGAGCGGAAGATAGACCTCCGTTCTCCTTATGCACGAGCTTAACGCGATCGTCATCTGCAATGGTACGGGCACAGATATCTGCCGTATCGTCGGTCGCCCCGTCATCAACGACCACAATTTCTATATTTCTATACGTCTGGCCCATAAGAGAGCGAAGACAAGCCGCGGCGCATTCACCAACGTTATACATGGGGACGACGATACTTACCTTTGGGGTTTCACCGTTTTCCACTGGGAAGCCACCCCCCCTCCGACAAATCGTTTGATAGGTTTAGCGGGAACCCCGGCAACGATCACGTTGTCGGGAACGTCATGAGTCACCACCGCATTGGTACCGATGATCACGCCGTTGCCAATAGTCACACCAGGCATCACTGCTGCACCTTCGCCTATCCACACGTTATCGCCAATGTGTACAGGCTTAGTAACAATCTTTCGATCATCTGGCGCCATGTCGGGCAACGAGGGATCGTCGTCATAGGACCCATGACTGTTATCAGAAATAAAAATATTCGAAGCCATGAGCACGTTGTCTCCGATAACGACGCTCTCATGCGCAGAGATATGAACTCGATCGTTTATCTTGCAGTTCTTACCGACAATAAGAGGGGTGCCATCGCCAGCAAGGTCGAAACGACAAGAATAACCACAGGTGAAACCCTCCCCATAAACAAAGCGACACTTGCCACCGCGAAGATAGAAGGGGCGGCGGACAAGTCTCGCGCCAGGAAATAACACCTTAGTGAGAAGCAGCGCCCAAATATTTTTAAACGTCTCAGAAGGACCATATTGACCAAACATTAGGCTTCACCATCCTGCATGGCGAGAGTATCAAGGTACTCCCCTAGCTCTTCCTCCCAGTCGGGCATGTGGAAGCCGGCAGCCTCAAGCTTGGACAGGTCGAGCGCGGAGTGGACCGGGCGCGGGGCGACGGGCCCCTCGGCGCCGGCGTAGTAGTCGGCGGTCGAAACCGGCACGACCTTGTCCCCGTTGCCGTTGGCGGCCTCGAAGACGGCGCGGGCGATGTCCGCCCAGGACCTGACGGCGCCGGAGCCGGTGCAGTCGTAGGTGCCGCAGGGCGCATGAGTCCCCAGCACGTGGAAGATGGCCTCGGCCATGTCTCGCGTGAAGGTCAGGCGGCCCAGCTGGTCGTCCACGACGGTGACCTGCGTGAGCCCGTCCTCGGGGTCGGCCACGCGGTCGGACAGCCCCTTCATGGTCTTCACGAAGTTGCGGCCCTCGCCGATGACCCAGCTGGAGCGCATGATGTAGTGGCGCGGGCAGCCGGC
>CATYVQ010000006.1 GCA_958413895.1 uncultured Collinsella sp. | reverse complement strand
AAGCGGTCGGCGGGGCCATTGTGGCTCTTGACAGCGGATTGGGTCATATGAGCGAGCGCCCACCAGAGCGAACAAATTGGCATGAAAAGAGGACGGCATAGACCTTCTGGTCATGCCGTCCTCTTTGAATGACAAGTTGTCGCTCTGGTGGGCGCGCAGCGTCAACTAGTTACGCGGTTTGGTAAAACCGCGTAACCCAACTAGAAGCGGTTGCCGCGGAAGCCGCCGCCGTTGCGGCCGCCACGATCGCCACCGCGACCGCCGCGGTCGTTACCGCGGTTGCCGCCGAAGCCGCCACGGTTGCCACCGCGATCGCCATAGCCACCACGGTTGCCGCCAAAGCCGCCGCGACCGCCACGGTCGCCGCCACGGTCACCAAAGCCGCCACGGCCGCCGCGATCGCCGCGATCGCCACCGCGACCGCCACGGTCACCGCCACGGTCACCGCCACGGCCACCGCGATCGCCAAAGCCGCCGCGACCGCCACGGTCGCCGCCACGGCCGCCGCGATCGTCACGACCGCCGCGAGGACCGCGGTCCTCGTCCAGGCCCATGGCGACGAGCGGAGCAATGACCTTATCGAGAGCGGCCATCAGCTCGGTGGCCTCCTCGTAAGAAAGCTCGGGCAGGAGCTTCTCCTTCTTGTTGGCAAGCTCGACCAGGCCCTCAGCGGCATCCTCGGCAGCGAAGACGACGATCTTGCGCATATCGCCCTCGGCGTCGTCGATGCGGCCGACCAGATCGGCAGCCTCGGCCTCGGCCATCAGGCCATCGAGCTCACGAAGGCGCATGCCCAGCAGGTCAGACATTTCCTTCTGCTCCATCTTGGGCTTGAGGTCAAGAAGCTTGATGGCGCGCTCGATGTTCGCCATGCGCTCGGCCTTGGCCTCCTCCTCCTTGGAAATAGCAAAGCGACGGCTACGCAGCAGGCGGGCGGCCTTCTGCATCTTGTCCATCAGCTCTTCGTCATCGTAATCAACGGCGGCCTCGACAACCTCGGCCTCCTCCTCGGCGGAAACCTCGTCAGCAGCCTCAACCTCGGCAGCTTCGGTCTCCACGGTCTCGACTGCCTCGACCTCGGCAGCCATGGTCTCGTTCTCGGTCTCGTTCATGATCTCTTCGTTCTCGGACATGAGACTCCTTCTTGGCCCTCTCGGGCATCATCGCCCCATTCGCGGGGCCCGTCGCGCACTCTTTGCGCTTTAAACATTCATGCCTCTCGGCAAAACGTCCATTAGTTTATGGTGTCGTCATCTAATCTAGCTGCAGAATCTATGTGCACACATTAATGCGACATGTCGCGGTATCATGGCCTGAACCAAACGTGTCCACCTTAAGGAGCCCGCCATGATTAAGCCCATCATGAAATCCGAGTTCTTTTTGCGTCTGCCTTCCGAAGACGCGGGACCCGACGATGCCGCGACCGGGCAGGATCTCCTAGATACACTCCACGAGCATGAGCGCGAGTGCGTGGGCCTCGCCGCCAACATGATCGGCGTGCGCAAACGCATCATCTGCATAAAGGACGGCAACAGGGCACTCCTGATGTACAACCCGCAAATTCTTGAGCAGGTCAACGCCTACCAGACGAGCGAAGGATGTCTTTCGCTCGTCGGTGAGCGTCCCTGCACTCGTTATCGCCGCATTAAGGTGGAATATCTGGACGATAACTTCGTCCACCGCATCAAAAACTTCTCGGGCTACACCGCCGAGATCATCCAGCACGAAATCGACCACTGCAACGGGATTGTTATATAGTTCCGCCGATTCAAGAAAGCTCCCTGCAGCAAAACAACTGCAGGGAGCTTTTCATAGTGCGGAACTTCTATCCCACTAGCTCTGGCGGTAATGGTCAAAGAAGTCGGCGAGGTCTTCGAGGGACTCTTTGAGTACTTCCATGCGCGGCAGGTACACGATACGGAAGTGGTCGGGCTCAGCCCAGTTAAAGCCGCCTCCGCGCGTAATCAGAATCTTCTTCTCGTGCAGCAAGTCGAGGGCAAACTGCTCGTCATCGGTGATGTTGAACTTCTTAACATCCATCTTGGGGAAGATGTAGAACGCCGCGCGCGGCTTAACCACCGAGATGCCGTCGATCTTGCTGAGCGCCTCATACACAAAGTTGCGCTGCTCGTAGACACGACCGCCCGGGCGGATATAGTTGTTAACAGACTGATGGCCGCCAAGCGCCGTCTGGACGATCGACTGAGCCGGCACGTTGGAGCACAGGCGCATGTTGGAGAGCATGTTGACGCCCATGATGAAGTCGCTCATGCAGCGCTGGTTGCCCGAAAGCACCATCCAGCCAATACGATAGCCCGCGATCATGTGCGACTTGGAAAGGCCGCTAAAGGTGACGCAGGGCAGGTCGGGAGCAAGCGAGGCAATCGAGACGTGCTCGTAACCGTCCATGCACAGGCGGTCGTAGATCTCATCGGCAAAAATCATGAGCTGGTGCCTGCGTGCAATCTCAACGATGCCCTGGAGCACCTCGCGCGGGTAGACCGAGCCCGTGGGGTTGTTGGGGTTGATGATGACGAGGGCCTTGGTCGCGCTCGTGATCTTGGACTCCATATCCTCCAGGTCGGGATACCAATCCGCCTGCTCATCACACAGATAGTGAACGGGATGACCGCCGGCAAGGGTTGCGCACGCCGTCCAGAGCGGATAGTCGGGGCTGGGGATCAGAATCTCGTCGCCATTGTCGAGCAGCGCGTTCATCGAAAGCTGAATGAGCTCGGACACGCCATTGCCCGTGTAGATGTGCTCCATCTGAACGTTGGGCAGGCCCTTGATCTGCGAGTACTGCATGATTGCCTTGCGCGCAGAGAACAGGCCGCGCGAGTTGGAATAGCCTTCGCAGTCGGGCAGCTGCTGGCGCATGTCCTTGATGACCTCATCGGGCGTGCGGAAACCAAAGGGCGCGGGGTTGCCGATGTTAAGCTTGAGAATGCGCTCGCCCTCGTCCTCCATGCGGGCGGCCTCGTCGACGACGGGACCGCGCACGTCATACAGGACGTTATCGAGCTTGGTGGATTTAGAAAAAGTACGCATGGTGGTGCTCCTTGGAATTTGAGCTGAGGGATGGGGTTCGGGCTTGGAAACGTTGCGGGGCGATAATGTCTCGCCTTGATCGGCGTCGCCGGCGAGCAGCCAGGAAACATCGACCTCCAAAATACGGGCGAGCAGCTCTGCCACATCGCGCCGCGGAATCGTCTTGCCGCTCACATATTGGCTCATCTGACTCTTGCCGAGTTTTTTGCCGAGCATCTCCGATGCGCGGATTACGTCCGACTGGCGAACGTCACGATCGGACATAGTCTGTCGCAGGCGATCGCTAAACGTCTCTTGGGCCACAGGAACCTCCTTGCTGGCAAAGTTCAATTTATAGAACACGAATTGAACCAAGGTTCAATTTAGGCAGCAGTATAGCGCCGTACTTCATTCGAAAGTTCAATTTCATAAGAAAATGTATCGGACTCCGAGATTTGCCCAAAGCGAACAATGGTGTGTACACGTTTAGAGGTATTCGAGGAAACGGGCGGCGGCAAGCGAAACATCGGCCGTTCGATATATGGCGTTGATCTGCCGATGGGGATGTCCCTCGAGCGAACGCACGGCAACATCGAACTGACAACGGCGCAAGATGAGCGCGGGAAGAATGCTCACACCCAGGCCGTCCTCAACCATGGCCATAATCGCATAGTCATCCCAGGTCGACAGCTTGGAGCACACCGTCAGTCCCGCCCGACGGAACAGCGGCGTAATCTCGTCATCGGTGCCGCGTTCTAGCAGAATAAACTGCTCGTTGGCTAAATCGGCAAGAGAAACGACCTCCGCCGTGGCAAGCAAAGAGTCTGCCGGTACTACCGCCATCAACTCGTCGCGCACCAAAGACCGCGATGCCATGCCGTTTTCTCGGGGCTCACGCGGGATAAAGCCCAGGTCACAACGACCCTCAGCCACCCATTGTTCAATCTCTGAGTAATCGCCCATCAGCAGCTCGTAATCGACATCCGGATGATCGGCGCGAAAGCGCGCGATCACCGGCGGCAGTACATGAGTCGCCACACTCGAAAACGTACCGATACAGATCTTGCCGCGCATGAGCCCTCGCATCTCGTCCACGCGTCGCTGCAGGCGGCCAAACTCTTCGCATAACGCCTCGACTGCCGGCATGACCTGCCGCCCGTCGGCAGAAAGCACCACGCCCTCGCGGCTGCGATCAAGCACCTTAAAACCCCAGTCTGCCTCAAGGTCGCCCACCATGCGGCTCACGCCCGACTGCGAATAGCTCAGCCGCTCTGCAGCACGCGTAAAGCTGCCGGCACGCACCGTCTCGAGCAGCACTTGCATCTTTTGGATATTGGTCTCCACGGCACGTCCCCACCCTTGTATGAGTTTTTGTCATGTTTTCCATGCATTATATTCGCTTTTCTTCTAAATCCAGTTCACCCATAGTGAACATGCTCGGATATAGAGGGGATGGAAGCGCATGAACAACGGACTGTTTACGTACTTAGCAGCATTGCTATTGTTTGGCTCCAACGGCATCATCGCCGCTGCCATCGCGCTGCCGAGCTCCGATATCGTGCTGCTACGCACGTTTTTGGGCGCTCTCTCGCTTGTCACTATCCTCGCCATCACCCAACACCATAAACTGCAGGCGCCATCTCGTCCCCGCGAAGCCGCGGCCCTCCTCCTCTCGGGAGCTGCGCTGGGCGCCAGCTGGTTTTTTCTGTTCCGCGCCTACCAGACGATCGGCGTCGGCGTATCCTCGCTGCTGTACTACTGCGGCCCCATCATTGTCATGGCGCTCTCCCCACTCATCTTTGGCGAAAAACTGACCGGCGGCAAAATCGCCGGGTTTATCGCCGTCGCCTGCGGTGCTTTTCTCATTGCAGCACAAGGTCTAGGCGGCAATATGCCCATTGCGGGTATCGTCTGCGGTATCGCCTCGGCATTTTGCTATGCGCTGATGGTCATCGCTAGCAAGGGTGCGCCGCACATCGAAGGCCTCGAGAACTCCACGCTCCAGGTGAGCGCCGCCTTTGTGACCGCGCTGGTCCTCACGCCCATCACGCAGGGCGCTCCCTCATTCCTGTCCGCCGGCGTCGCCGCCAGTATTGATTGGCGTGCCGTCGCCATGCTCGGCGTCGTCAACACCGGCATCGGTTGCCTGCTTTACTTTAGTGCCGTCGCCAAGCTGCCCGTCCAGACCGTCGCGGTCGTCGGCTACCTCGAGCCGCTTTCAGCCGTCGTGTTCTCGGCCGTCCTTTTAGGCGAAGCCATAACACCGGTCCGCCTGATGGGTGCCGCGCTTATCATCGGCGGCGCGATTTTTTGCGAACTCGCCGGCAAACGCGCAAGCGCCAAGGCTGGCATAGCCCAGACAGCACATGCTTAAAAGCCCTTGTTTTGAAATGCTACCTACGTACATAAATAATCCCCAGCTGGGGATTATTGTCTAAAATAACCTGATGTGCCAAACTGCTCTTGTATGTATAAAGACGGCATAAAGGTTATCTGTCCTAGACAGATAACCGGATGTCTAAGGGAGTCCACGTGGCACACAACAAACTGGAGGCAAGCCCCCAAGACCAGCGTGGTCAAGGCGGGCACGGAGCCATCCCCCTCTCCGCTGGCATGCTGCTCGTAACGCTCGGCGTCGTCTATGGCGACATCGGCACGAGCCCCATGTACACCATGAAATCAATCGTCGCCAACAACGGCGGCATCGGTACCGTCAGCGAGGACATGATCCTGGGCGCGCTTTCGCTCGTCATCTGGACCATGACGCTCGTGACCACGGTCAAGTACGTGGTAATCGCCATGAAGGCCGACAACCACAACGAAGGCGGCATCTTCGCCCTGTTTAGCCTGGTGCGAAAAGTGGCACCATGGCTGATCCTACCTGCCATGATCGGCGGCGCGGCGCTGCTCGCCGACGGCATCCTCACCCCCGCGGTCACGGTCACCACAGCCATCGAGGGCCTGCGTACCATCGAGTGGGGCCACGCGCTATTGGGTGACGGGCAAACCAACGTCATCATCATCACCATCATCATTATCTGCGGCCTATTTGCCATGCAGCGCGCCGGTACCTCGTCGATTGGCAAGCTGTTCGGCCCGCTCATGACGCTGTGGTTCCTGTTCCTGGCAGGCGCCGGCCTGTTCAACATGCTCGGCAACCTGTCCATCCTACGCGCGCTCAACCCCATCCGCGGCATCATGTTCCTGTTCTCGCCCATCAACCACTCGGGCATTATGGTGCTCGGCTTTGTCTTTCTGTCGACAACCGGTGCCGAGGCGCTCTACTCGGACATGGGCCACGTGGGCAAGGCAAACATCTATGCATCCTGGCCGTTTGTTAAGGCGGCCCTTATCCTCAACTATCTGGGTCAGGGAGCTTGGCTGCTCGCCAACAACTCCAACCCCCAGATGCTCGCGATGGATATCGTCAACCCGTTCTATATGATGCTCCCCGAGCCCCTACGCCCCTTTGCCATCGTGCTTTCGGCCGTGGCGGCCATCATCGCCTCACAGGCGCTCATCACCGGCTCGTTCTCGCTGGTATCCGAGGCAACGCGCCTCAACCTTATGCCGCACCTGCGCATCCACTACCCCAGCGACACCAAGGGCCAGCTCTATATTCCGCTCGTCAATAACATCATGTGGGTCGGCTGCATCTTCATCGTGCTGCTGTTCCAGAACTCCGAGCGCATGGAGAGCGCCTACGGCCTCGCCATTACCGTGACCATGCTCATGACCACGACGCTTTTGACGAGTTACATCGCCGGCATCCTCAAGCACAAGCTGGGTGCCTGCGTCTTCGCCCTGCTCTTTGGTGCTATTGAGCTGTGCTTCTTCGCTTCATGCCTCACCATGTTCTTTGACGGCGGCTACGTCATGATCTTCCTGGCCGCACTGCTGTTCGGCCTTATGTATGTGTGGCGTCGCGGCACCGCCATCGAGCGCACGCAGACGATTCTGCTGCCCGTCTCCAAGTACATCGACCAGCTCAATCGCCTGCGTAATGACGAGACCTATCCCGTGCTCGCTGACAATCTGGTATTTCTCACCAACAGCCCCGACCCGCTCACGCTCGACCGCGACGTGCTCTATTCCATCCTGGACAAGCACCCCAAGCGCGCCAAGGCATATTGGTTCATCAACGTGCACGTTACCGACGAGCCCTATACGCACGAGTATTCCGTCGAGACCTTTGGCACGGACTTTTTGTTCCGCGTGCGCCTGGACCTGGGCTTTAAGGTCAACCAGCGCGTCAACGCCTACCTGCGTCAGATCGTCGGCGACTTGATGGCATCGGGCGAGCTGCCGCCGCAGCATCACACCTATTCCATCTACGAGACACGCGGCAACGTGGGCGACTTCCGTTTTTGCATGCTGCGCAAGATGCTCGCCCCCGAAACGGACATCAACCGCAATGACCACCGCGTCATGGCCATCAAGTACGCCGTCCGCCGCGCCTGCGGTAGCCCGGCACGCTGGTACGGTCTTGAGAACTCGGCCATCATCATCGAGTACGTGCCGCTATTTGCCCGCATGCGTCCGGCCGTTAAGCTCGTGCGCACCCAGGTGCCGCTCGAGGTTCAGATCGAAGAGGCCGAGGAAATGGAAGTCGACATCTTCTCGGACGACTTGGTCAACGGCAACGAGGCCGGCAAGAGCATGAACGTCGATCCCACCGAGCTGCTCGAGAGCGTCGCCGATACGCCCGAACAGCAACTCGACGGACTCGAGAGTGAACAACTCAACGACGCCAACTTCTAGCGACGTCACAAATCAACGACAGCGGCCCTGCACCTCACGGGAGATGCAGGGCCGCTTTGCATTGCGGTAAAGCTATCGGCTACGAACGGCGCGGCTCGGGAACCACGAGCCTATCGGGGCTCGCGCCCTCGGCATCCATCAGGCTCACGTAGCGAATCGACGGATCCCCATACATCGCGTAGTAATAATTGCCCGTGCGCGCGCTAAAGCATCCGGTGTAGATAGTCTTCTCGAACTTGCCATCGCCCATCCTGGACGCTCCCTCGATCATCACCACGCCCTCGAGCGAGCGGAACATGCGAACGACGTTTTCGGTCTCGCTCTCCTTTTGCGGGTAATTGGCATTGAGGTACGCCGCCTTTACAAAACGGCTCGGCGAATAGCAATCGCCCGGAATGCCGCGCATGCCGGCACCGGCTCCATAGGGCTTGAGCTCGGCACCACGCCATGTCGCCGTCTGCGGAAAATCGCTTGTGGCGGTGATATAGGTGCGCAGGTTTTCCATGTGCCACGGGAAGGTCGGCTGGTTGGCAAGGGTGTCGACTGGATCGTCGTATACATGCAGGCCGTCAGCCATCATCTCGACCACGATGCTGCGCTGGCTGTCGCCGATAATCCAATGGAGCAGCGACACGCCCAGCCCCTCTCCGGCAGATTTGGCGACAATCACCGTGTCGCGCAGCGCGGCCTCGACCTCATCGACCGTCGAGAACGTCGCTGCCACCCACAGGGGGAACTCATAGGCCGCGATATTGGTCTTGCCGTCGACAGGGTCCTCGGCATACTCGGCATAACCCGGGAAATTGAGACCCGCCACGGCGAGGCCCGCATCGTTGCCGCAATCGAAAAACATAGGGTAGTTCTTGTAATCGATGCACATACCGATCACCGCGTGCGCCGCTGTCGCGTCGTCGATAAACGAATACGGAATGTGAAACCCGCGCGGCATCACGCGAACCTGTTGGCCGTAGTCAAAGCTCCAGTCGAGATTGCGGCCCAGATACATGTGGCCAGAATTATCGGTAAATCGAATACTCGTACACATAGCGCCTCCTAGCTTTACGTTCTTGCTAATTTCATTGTCTCCAAACAAAAAGGCGCTAAACACAAAAGCCCGGACATGACAACAATGTCACGCCCGGACTACACAAGCAAGATAAACTCAACCAAGTCAACCTCGCAGGTCGTCTAAGGGGTCAAAGTGCCGCAGATTGCCACGAAAGAGGAGCGAAGCGTACTTAAGGTACGCGAGCGACGATTGAGCGGCAAGGTGCGGTGCTTTGGTCCCCTTAGACCAACTTTCCAAGACAGTGGTCGATCATATGCTGGATCATTTGCGCCTCAAAGCCCGCGTAGTCACGGCGGCACTCCTTCATCTTGCCGTCGACAATCTGGTCAAAGGCAACCTTGCACTTGATGTAGCGCGTGGACTTGGTGACCTCTTCGTGCGTCAGGCAGCTCTCCTCCATCTTGCTGGCGCCCAGGCCAAACACCAGACGGGGGTTGTAGAGCACGTGGGGCTCGCCGGCGTCGTCCAGATAGACGCAGACCTTTTTGGTAACGCCAATCTGGTTAGCGGCAAGGCAGCCGGCATCGTCGAGCGACTTGATGGTATCGATCAGGTCCTGTGCGACCGACTCGTCCTCGACGGTCGCAACCTCGCAACGCTGGGACAGGATAGCCTCGTCGTGGCAAAGCTCTTTAATCATACGTTCCTCCATAGGGGTCGTTGTAACCGCTTAAGTATACGGTACCCACACATTTTCATGCGAAAAATACCGTCCGTCTGCTACAAAGCGCCGAACATCAACATGCGAGGAACATCAACCTTTCAAAGGCGATATAGTAGTTGAGTTCGTGTCAATCGGCCTAAACTCGGGGCCGAACAAGGAAAGGGTATGCATGGACGAACTATTTCACGTCAGTGAGCGCAAGTCCACAATCGGGACCGAACTTCGCGCTGGACTGACAACATTCCTGGCGATGGCCTACATCATCGCCGTCAACCCCGCGGTGCTCTCGGGCGCTGGCATCGATGCGGGAGCGCTCGCCTGCGCCACCTGCCTGGGCGCCGGCATCATGACCATCTGCATGGGCATCTTCGCCAACCGCCCGCTCGCCTGCGCGTCGGGCTTAGGCGTCAACGCGATGATCGCCGGAATCACCACCACCGTCTGCGGCGGTGACTGGCACGTGGCCATGAGCGTCATCTTCCTTGAGGGCGTCGTCATCTTGCTGCTCGTGCTTTGTGGCCTGCGCGAGGCCATCATGGACGCCATCCCGGTTGTCCTGCGTCACGCCATCTCGGTGGGTCTGGGCCTGTTCATCGCCATGATTGGCCTGTGCGATGCCGGCATTATCACCGCTGGCGCCGGTACACTCGTCGGTCTGGGCGACATCACCTCCCCCACCTTCATCGTCGGCATCATCTCCATCCTGGTGACGGTCGCCCTCGCCTGCCGCAACGTCCCCGGCTCGCTGCTCATCGGCATCGTCGTCGCCGTCATCGCCGGTATCCCCCTAGGTGTGACCCAGGCTCCGACCGGCATCATCGCCCCGCTCGACTTCTCGAGCATCGGTGGCCCTATCGCCGACGCCGGCGGCGTGCCCGCCATCGTCAAGGTCCTTACCGACCCCGCGCTCCTCGTCATCTCGTTCTCGCTGCTCATGAGTGACTTCTTCGACACCATGGGCACCGCGATGGCCGTGGCCAAGCAGGGCGAGTTCCTCACCGACGACGGCAACGTCGAGAATATCAAGGAGATCTTGATCGTCGACTCCGCCGCCGCTGCTGTGGGCGGTTTCATGGGCGTCTCCTCCATCACCACCTTCGTCGAGTCCACTTCCGGCGCCGCCGACGGTGGCCGCACGGGTCTCACCTCCGTCACCACCGGCGTGCTGTTCATTCTCGCCGCGTTCTTCTCCCCCATCGTCACCATCGTTTCCAGCGCCGCCACCTGCGGTGCTCTGGTCTACGTCGGCTACCTCATGATGAGCGAGGCCTCCGAGATCGACTGGTCCGACGTGTCGCAGGGTTTCCCGGCGTTCATGATTGTCGCCGGCGTGCCCTTCACCTACTCCATCTCTGCCGGCATTGGCCTGGGCTTTATCGCCTACGTGGTCGTCGCGCTCTTTAAGGGCGAGGCCTCCAAGATCAAGCCGCTCATGTGGATCGCAGCCCTCGCCTTCCTCGTCTACTTCTTCGTGGCGTAACGGCATAGTCTGCTAAAGCAAAACAACAAGGCGCGGAATCGCATCGAGCGGCTCCGCGCCTTTCTTTTAGCGTCTGCCCCCGTGTCAGCGTGCGACAATTGAGGCTGTCAATATCACAACACCGAGAGAAGCCTGCCTTGGAAGCGCATCATAAGCAGATAACTGTTTATTCAGAGTGTGCGGAAGGCGCGCCCGTCATCTATCTCCCCGTGGTTATGGGCAACGGTAGTGAAGTCTACGAGCGCTGCCGAGAGCTCGACTGCCCGCCGTTCACCCTTGTCGCCATTGGAGGGCTCGATTGGAATCGCGAGCTGAGCCCCTGGGAATGCGACGGAACTATACGAGATGCCGAGCCCTTTGGCGGACAGGCTGCTGGTTTTCTTGACGAGTTGTTGAAGCAGATAATCCCCCAGGCCGAACCATCGCTCCCGCAACCGCCCGCCTGGCGCGGCGTTGCCGGCTACTCGTTGGCGGGTCTTTTTGCACTGTGGGCACTTTGGCAAACAGATGTCTTTGAGCGCGCAGCGAGTGCATCGGGGTCGCTGTGGTTCCCCGGCTTTATCGACTACGCGCGCGAGCGCACGATGACGGCTACGCCCGACGCCGCCTATCTGTCGCTCGGTAAAAAGGAAACCAAGACGCCCAACCGCATGATGCGGCACGTACTCGACGATACGCGCGCGATGGAAGAGCTGTTTATCGAGCGCGACATCCCAACAACGCTGGAGCTCAACCCCGGCAATCATTTTGCCCAAACTGACCTGCGCATGGCGCGCGGCATCCACTGGATACTGACGCATTAAAAATGGCGTCCACGCGTACATGCGCATGGACGCCATTTTTTGATTTAGCTGAACACAACTACTATTCGACAGTCTCCTCGAGTTTAGATACGGCGGGCGTCGAGGATTGGGACATGGAAGTCCTTTCATGATGGAAGGGCGATCAGGCATATCGGATAACCTGCCCGAACGATACGATCCGAACCATTGTACGCGATACGCAATGCCTCGCACGCGCCGCCACCTGCAAACGCTAGCGTTACTTCCAAACGCGCTCGGCAATGCGCTTGACCAGCGCGATCTTCGCCCATTGCTCGTCCTCGGTCAGCTTGTTGCCAATCTCGCAGCTGGCAAAGCCGCACTGGGGCGACAGGTACAGATTCTCGAGCGGCACGTACTTAGCGGCTTCGCGGATGCGCTCGACGATAACATCCTCGTTCTCGAGCTCTGCCGCCTTGGTGGTTACCAAGCCCAGCACGACCTTCTTGCCGGGAGCGACGTACTTGAGCGGCTCAAAGCCGCCGGCGCGCGGCGTGTCGAACTCTAGATAGAACGCATCGACATTCTCATGTGCGAACAGATACGGAGCGATAGGGTCGTAGCCGCCTTCAAAAGCGTAGGTGGAGTGGTAGTTGCCGCGGCACACGTGCGTGTTGATGACCAAATCGTCGGGCTTGCCCTCGATGGCGGCGTTGTTGAGCGCCACGCCCAGCTCGCTTACCTTTTGCAGGTCGACCGGGCTCATGCCGGTTTTGGCGACAAAATCGGTATCGCAGTAGATGCCCCAGGTGCAGTCATCAAACTGGATGTTGCGGCAGCCTGCTGCGTACAGGTCGGCGATCACCGTGCGATAAGCGGCTGCAATGGCGTCGGCAAGTTCCTCATCGGTCTTATAGACAGCGCGCAGGCTCTCCTGCTGGCCATCGCAGCGATCGAGCGTGACCTCAGAGAACGTCTGGATCGGCGCCGGAATGGTCTGGCGTGCGACCTGGCCCTCCTCCTCAAGCGCCTTGACGAACTTAAAATGCTCGACGAACGGGTGGTTCTCGCCGCTAATGGGACCGGTAACCACGGCGGTGTCGGCCGTCGTCTCCTCGTCATGGAACATATAACCCGTGCGTGAGGTGCGGCGCTCAATGCCGTTAAGGCCCCACATAAAATCGAGGTGCCAGTAGCTGCGGCGGAACTCGCCATCGGTGATCACCTGCAGGCCGGCGGCCTTCTGCTTGGCCACCAAATCGCGAATGGCATCGTCCTCGACGGCCTTAAGGCC
Source organism: uncultured Collinsella sp. (assembly GCA_958413895.1). Taxonomy (GTDB): domain Bacteria; phylum Actinomycetota; class Coriobacteriia; order Coriobacteriales; family Coriobacteriaceae; genus Collinsella. The sequence continues at coordinate 110,070 of CATYVQ010000006.1, read as the reverse complement.
GGAAGCGTCGAGTTTACCCGCGACATAGGCGGCACGGGCGTCCTTTACAGCCTGCGGACGAAGAAAGCTGCCGACGATATCGGCGCGAAACGGCGCGTTCGGTTGAATCGAAGTGCTCATAGATATCTCCCTTTGCATTGGTTGCTTTACTGGGACAGAGTATGAGCGCTCATATGACCATCGTAAAATATACGTTTATAACAGTTTGATATAGATGTTTCCTATATCAGTCTGGACTGTCATAAAGAGACTTGAACCGTGCGGAGCACAGCAGCCTAGATATGCTGACGAATCGCGTCGATATAGGCCCGACCGTAGCGCGTAAGCGTCGTGTTCTTGCGCGTGATGATGCCAATCTCCATGTACTCGTCCACGTCGAGCGGAATCGAGATAATGCCGGGGCCGTTGAGCTCGTGGCTGATCACGCCCGAGCATACCGTGTAGCCGTTGAGGCCCATGGCCAAATTGAACAACGTCGCACGGTCGCGCACGCGGATATTTTTGCGACGCTCGAACGTCGAGGTCAGCTCCTCGGAATAGTAAAACGAGTTGTAGCTGCCCTGCTCGTAGGACAGGAACGGGTAGTCTTCCAGATCCTCGAGCGTCACGCTGGAGCGGTCCGCCAGCGGATGGTCGGCGCAGACGAAGACATGCGGCGTGGCGCAGAAGAGTCCTTCGAACACGAGCTCGTTGGCCACCAGCATGCGCTCGATGACCTCGCGGTTATGCTCGGATAAGTACAGGATGCCCAGTTCGCTTTTCATATGCGCGACATCCTCGATAATCTCGTGAGTCTGCTCCTCGCGCAGGGTGAAGTCGTAACGCGCGGCATCGAACTCGCGGATCACGTCGACAAACGCGTTGACGGCAAAGGAATAATGCTGGCAGCTCACACTAAAGTGCGGCACCTGCTCGGATGCGCCCTTGTACTTGCCCTCGAGCAGGTCGGCCTGGTCGAGTACCTGGCGCGCATAGCCCAAGAAGGTCTCGCCCTCCTCGGACACAATGACACCCTTGTTGGTGCGCTCAAAGATATGCACACCCATCTCGTTTTCGAGATCGCGGATCGATGCGGTAATCGAAGGCTGCGACACAAAGAGCCGGCGCGAGGCCTCGGTAATGCTGCCGCATTCGGCAACTTTGACGACATATCTGAGCTGCTGAAGCTTCATAGCTTTCTCCCTAGACGTTCGTGACGTCGAAACCTGTCACATCCATCTGACGCATAAACGGCGGCATTTCCCCCGTCGCAGCGCAGGCGGCAATCTGATGCAGAGCCCCGGCGACCGCATCGTCTGCCGCAGCGCCGATATGCCAGCGCGCGGCAGCCGTGACAGCCTCGTTGGCATTGGCGACTGCAACGGAGTTGGGAACGGCACCGATCATGGGCAGATCGTTATCGGAATCGCCAAATACGGCCACCTCATCGGGCGTCAGGTCCAAAGCGCGCGCCAACTCCAGCGCAGCGCAACCCTTGTCCCAACCTGCTGGAAGGATGTCAAACAGGCGCACTCGGTTGTTGGGAAACACAAGCGAGAGTTCCGGCACCTCAACGGCAACGCGCTCGCGTAGCTCCGCGAGCTCCTCACGCGAACGGGCACTCCAGATATTCGCCTTGAACACCGGCGCGTCGTCGACGACAGGACGGCACGGGGCCTCTTCGCCTTTGAGCCATGCGTTGCCGCCCGACTCCATGGCGCGACGAACGCGCTCGGGATCACTCGTCACGCAATAGGCATCGTTGCCCCAAAAGTCATCGCCCAGGCTATAGACTTTTAAAAATGTATCGTCGGTCTCTTGCTCCAGATAGTCGGCCAAACGCATCAGAGCATCGTTGTCGATCGCGTGCGAGGCGACTACTTCGCCGCCGACAAACATCACCTGGCCGTTACAGAACGCGCCAGTCGAAAAACACTCGGAACGATTTTTGAACATCCAGCCCATCGCGGACGGCTGACGACCCGAAACCGGACCAAAGTGCAGACCCGCCGCTTGCATGGCATGAATACCCTCGATGGCGTAGTCGCTGGCGCCGTCATGCCCGGCTGGAATCAGCGTATCGTCCATATCGGTCAGCACAAGTTTGATCATGAGGTCCCCATTCGTATCGGTCCTACCTATTGTAACGACCTGCCAAAATAAACCTGTCCCTTTTTGGCAGGTGCGTTAGTATAGGGAACAACAGATTCGATGCGGGAGTGCCGGCGGTGCAAACCACAAGGCTGAGAGGGCATAGGGCCCAATCCTTTGAACCTGTCAGTTAATGCTGGCGTAGGGAGCATGCCGCCTTTACAGGGGCGCTGTCTATGCACAGCGCCCCTTTTCTATGCCAAGGAGGCATGTGCAGTGATTGATTCGGAACAGTTTAAGCAGCATATGGTCAAGGCCGTGGAGGAGATTCGCGCCACCAATCCGATGGCCGGCTCCATCACCAACACGGTGACGATCGACTTTGTCGCCAACGCGCAGCTCGCCGTGGGCGGTTCGGCCGCCATGGTCTATCTTCCCGACGAGGGCGAGGCACTCGTTGCCGGCGGCGGCGCCATCTATCTCAACATGGGCACGCTCTTCCCCATCTACGAGCAGACGATTCCCCGCGCGGCCAAGGCGGCACACGACGCCGGCAAGCCCTGGGTGCTCGATCCGGTGGGCCTGGGTATCGGTAGCCTGCGCACCCAGCTGGTAAACGAGCTCAAGCAGTACAAGCCCGCCATCGTACGCGGCAACGCCTCCGAGATCATCGCACTCGCCGGCCTGTGGGGTCTTGAGGGCGAGGCGGCTGATATGAGCCGCGTGCGCGGTGTCGATACCACCGACACGGTCGACGCCGCCCGCGCCGCCGCCGTGGCGCTCGCCCGCTACACCGGCGGCGCCGTGGTCGTCTCGGGCGAAGTCGACCTGATCACCGACGGCACGACCGTGGCCAAGTCCCACGGCGGCAGCCCGCTCATGTCCAAGATCACCGGCTGCGGCTGCTCGCAGGGCGGCGTGCTGGCCGTGTACGCCTGTGCCACCGACCCGTTTACGGCAGCCGTCTGCGGCACCGCCGTCTACAACGTGGCCGGCACGCGTGCCGCCGCCGTCGCCGATGCCCCGGCAAGCTTTAAGGTCGCCTTTATCGACGAGCTCTACCGCGCAACCGCCCAGGACATTGCCGATAACCAACTCGAGCTCGAGGAGGCATAGGCCATGTCCGAGCCCACAACCAATGCCGGCATGAACACGCTCGTCGCCGTGGCCATCGCCCCGTGCGGCACCGGCGATGAGCTCTCCGCCGAGGTCGCCGAGGTCGTGCGCGTCATACGCGAGAGCGGCCTTCCCAACCGCACCACCTCGATGTTTACCGAGATCGAAGGCGACTGGGACGAGGTCATGCAGGTCGTGCGCGACGCGACCTTTGTTCTGGCAAACAAGGGCATCCGCACCGAAGTCGTGCTCAAAGCCGATATTCGTCCCGGATTTACCGACACCATGACCGGCAAGCTCGAGCGCATGGAAGCACAGATCAAGAAGCAGGAGGAAGCACGATGAGCATCCGCGACAACCTTGATATCTCGGCCTATCTAGTACTCGGCCCCGAAAACACGCTGGGACGCCCCGTGGGCGATGTGGTGGCCCAGGCGCTCGACGCAGGCTTTACCTGCATCCAGGTGCGCTCCAAGGTGGCAAGCGCCCGCGAGATCATCGCACTGACCGGCGACGCCGCGCAGGCAATCGCACAGGCTGGCAAGACCGGTCAGGTCGCCCTGTTAATCGACGACCGCCTGGACTGCGTACTCGCCGCGCGCGAGCAGGGTATTGCTGTCGATGGCGTGCATGTAGGCCAGAGCGATATTCCCGTCGAGGTCTGCCGCAAACTTTTGGGCCCCGATGCCATCGTGGGCCTTTCGGCCCGTTGCGAGGAGATGCTCGAGTACGTCAAGACCGCCGACATGAGCCTAGTCGACTACCTGGGCATCGGCCCACTCCACGAGACCGAGACCAAGCGCGACTGCGGACGCGCGGCCGACGGCTCTATCATCACCAAGAGCTTTGAGGACCTGACCGTCCTCCACGCAGCAAGCCCCGTGCCCATCGTGGTGGGCGGCGGCGTCAAGACGGCCGACTTGCCGCAGCTTAAGGCAACCGGTGTCGATGGCTTCTTTGTGGTGAGCGCCGTCTGCAGTGCCGACGATCCCTACGCCGCCGCCAAGGAGCTCGTCGACACCTGGCAGCAGGCATAGGCATAGGCCGAGCAGCTGGTTCGCAGCCTCATATCTTCAGCAATGGAAAGCACATCCCAGTTTGGGTCTCCATTCCGGGATGCGCTTTCCGCCGAGATGGCGGCAGCAGCCTCTACCCTGCCAGATATGTCTCCAGTGCCGGCAAGGTCGCCTCCGCATCGCGGCGACCAATCTGGTAGATGCGTTCAAGTTCATCCGGTTCGCGGCACAGCGACGGCACCTTCACCGATTCGCTCGGCCGCACCACAAAGATCTCGCCGGCAGCCTCGCGACGTGCCAGGTCATCGAGCGTGGCATTGTAGACCTCATGCCGATGCTCAAGCGCTGCGACAAACTCCGGATAGTGACGGAACACGCGACGCAGCATGGGCATCACGCTGTTGGGCTGCTTCACAAAGCCCGCCGGCTGCGTGAGCACCACGATATTGCGGTCATACCCCCGCGCAAACAACCAAGCGCTGGGAATAGAATCAGCCACGCCGCCATCCAGGTACTTATGCCCGTCAATAGCAACGGGACGCGTCGCCACAGGAATAGCAGACGACGCCCGGATCCACTCGATATCGCGCTCGTCGCCATAGGGCAGGTCGTGATAGACGGCCTTGCCCGTCTCGATATCGGTACACACGCACGTAAATCGCATGGGGCAGGCGCGATATGCTTCCAGGTCGATGGGATCGCGCTCGATAGGCACCTCGTGATAGGCAAAGTCGGCATTGAACATATCGCCGGTTCGCAGCCAGCTGGTCACGCTCGCATAGCGCTTGTCGGCGCAATAGGCCTTGTTATAGCGAATGGCGCGGCCGATCTGGCGCGATTTAAAGTTGTAGCCAAATGCCGCGCCCGCCGAGACGCCCACCATATGGTCGCAGGTCAAACCGTGCTCCATCCAAACGTCGAGCACGCCCGCCGTATACATACCGCGGTAGCCGCCTCCCTCGAGCGCCAGCCCCACCGTGCGCGTCATATTTGACTGTGCCATGCGACCATCTCCGTTCCTGCGTTTTGAAACGGGACAAGTATACCCGTCAACATATATCGTCCCAGTCGCATTTTTATCGAACATCGCATCGTCGCGCTACCGCTTGTCGAATAATAGCCGCCCACAGCATGTGCACCCATATATAATTGTGCACTATTGTTTACACTACTCAGCTGTTATCAACAGCGAACATTAGCCGGCAAATTAACTCAACAACGCGGCAAGGCGGGGGCCTGGATACATGCAAAGCGCTGAGCAACGACGCGTGTACACAACGAGCTCGCCCGACGCAATCCGCCCCGACCTCAGAAAGTCGCTTAGAACATGGATACTGTCAGCAATTACACCGAAACGCTCGAAAAGACCGTCCGCGACCTTCTCGAACGGCAGGAGGATCTGATCAGGACTGCCTTTACCGACCAGCTTACCGGGCTTGGCAACCGTGGCGGCTTTGCCCGTTCCCTCGAGGAGCTCTGGGAGCAGGACGCCCCCGTTACCATGGCGTTCATCGATATCGACAATCTCAAGCACTGCAACGACGTCTTTGGGCATGACGAGGGCAACCGCTATATCTTGCAGGTAAGTCTCTATCTTAAGCTGTATATGAAGGTGGGCGAAGCGGCATTTCGCATAGGCGGCGACGAGTTTGCCATCCTATCTACGATTGCAACCGAGGACGACCTCGCCGAACGCCTGAAACACTGCCGAACGGTTCTGCTCAAAAACAACGATTCCGAGATGCCCCACTCGTTTAGCTACGGAGTGTCACATGCCGACCCCGCCCTGGGCGAAGCTTCCAATCGCATGACGCTCGATGCCGACCATCGCATGTACGACTACAAGCTACGTCATGCCATGCACCTCGATCGACGCAATATCACGCAAGTTCACGCCGACGACTTCGAAATAAGCGATCGTATTTTTGACGCCTTTTCGATGCTCAACGAGGGCCGTTATTTCTTTATCGAGAACTTGGACAAACATCGCACCCTTTGGTCACAAGGTGCCTTGCGCGATCTCGGCCTTCCCTCGGAGCACATAGACAACTGTCGCGATTACTGGAAAACGCGCGTCCATCCCGACGACCTTGAGGCCTGCATCAACGACATCGACCAAGTCTACAACGGCACCAAGCACCGTCGCGTCATGCAGTATCGTGTGCGCAACGCCGTCGGCGACTACGTCCTTTGCCGTGCTCGCGGGTTTCGTATCGACGGCGACGGAAATGTCCCCTCGCTCTATGTCGGCGAGCTCGTCAACCACTCACTTGCCGAAACCGTCGACGCCGCCACAGGCCTCGGAACGCAGCGCATGCTGGCCAACGCCATCGACGCCTGCCGCCGCGATCGTTGCGAGACAGGGCTTATAGCGGTGCGCGTTCGTGGCACGACAAAGCTCAACGAGCTCTACGGGGCCGAGGCTGTCGACAACATGCTTGCCGAATACGCAGGCCGCATGCTGTCGATCACCCGCGGCAGGAGCAGGGTCTATCGTTCACGTAGCGTCCAATTCGTCGTGCTCAGCAACGATTTAGACCACGAGGCATTCGAGCAACTGACCCGCCACCTTAAAGAGGCCGTTTTCGCTCCTGTGCAAATCGCGGGCGACACCATTACTCCCGTCTGTCTTGTCGTCCCGGCCTTTTACGAGCACTTAACCCATCAAGCGACCGCCGTTTTAGGCGAACTCGAGCGTCGCCTTCGCACGGCCGGCGGGCTTGTTCCCAACGATAGTCTCCCCATGCCCGAGGCGGAGCGCAAAAGCGCCATCGCCGAACGCATCGACACGCTCACGGGCCTCTATCGACCCAGCGAGTTTATGCGGCGCGCCAACGCATTTCTCGAGGCGAGGCGCGACGACGCCTGGTGCATCGCCACGGTCGACATGGGCCACATGCGCCTGTTTAATGAATGGCACGGCCAGGCCGAGGGCGACCGCGTACTCGCAGATGTGGGCACGGTCCTCAAGGACATCGAGAATGCCGATATGGGCGTCGCAGGGTACTGGGGCCAAGATGACTTTTGCGTACTCATCCCCTTTAAGCACATCACCGTCCATCAAATCTACAACCGCGTTCGTGAAGCAGTAGCCAGGCATGATGACGGCGTAGGTTTCTGGCCGTCCATGGGCGTTTACCCCATCGACTCCAATGAGGAAATCACCATCGATGCGCAGGCAAAGGCCATGTTTACCAATCGACGCGCCAAAAACGATTTCAAGGAGCGCATTGCCATTTTCCGCCCCGAGGAATATGAGCACGAGATTGCGTTCCACCGCACGCTGACCGAGTTCCAATACGCGCTCTCAAACGGCCGCATCACGTACTACCTTCAGCCCCAGGTCGATATGGAAACCGGCGAGGTTATTGGCGCCGAAGCACTCACCCGCTGGATTGACAAGGACGGCTCTCTCATTTCGCCCGTAACGTTTATCCCCACACTCGAGGAAAGCGGCTTTGTGGTGACACTCGACAAGTACATTTGGCAGGGTGTCGCCTCGTGGCTGCGCGAGCGCATCGATCGCGGTCTTCGTGTGGTTCCGGTCTCGCTTAATGTGTCGCGCGTGGATATCCTTGCCTGCGACGTTGCCGAACATATGGGGGCGCTTGCCACCCAATACAAGCTACCGCCCGAGCTCATGCGCATCGAGATCACCGAGACGGCTTATACGGGAGACCCCGAGGCCGTGGACAAGCTGACAGCCGACCTGCACACCCGCGGCTTCTCGACCTACATGGACGATTTTGGCACCGGCCAGTCCACGCTCGCGATGCTCAAGAACGTCAACGTCGACGTCATCAAGCTCGACCGCACGTTTGTGCCCGTCGACGGTGATCATGGCCGCAGCACGCAGATCGTGTCATCAATGCTCGAGATGGCGCAGTCGCTCCATCTGCCGGTCGTGGTCGAAGGCGTCGAGACAAATGAGCAGGCGAACATGCTACGACACATGGGCGCCCGCCACGCTCAGGGCTTCCTCTACTACCGCCCCATGCCGGCGAAGGATTTTGAGGCATTGCTCGATGGTGGCAATAACAACTGATACGCTCGCGCGCAAAACGCCACCGCCGAAGGGGGGCATTTGTCCCCATTGGCTAACTTATATCCCCAATTCAAGTCGAATTGGGGATATGATACAAACCGTTGTTCCGCCCAAGGAGGTTATCCATCATGAACGAGTCGTATCGCATGGGCGAGCAATCGATTATTGCCTATCTTCAGCGACTTGCGAATGGCATCTCGACCGCCGAACTCGATGTTGCCGCGCTGCCCGCTGGACTACGCGCCGTTGGTGAGCAACTGCAAAAGACGCATGCCATCCTGCAACAAGAGCGCCAGTTGCTTGAGTGCAACGCCTATATCGATTCGCTCACCAACTTGGGCAACCGCAGCGGACTCGACCGTCACGTCGAGCAGCTCTGGCGCAAAGGCGACCCCTTCACCTGCGCCTATATTGACATCGACCATCTCAAGCATTGCAATGATAGGTTTGGCCACGCCGAAGGCAATCGCTATATTCTGAGCATCTGCCGCACGCTCTCCGAAACCCTGGAGCACGATGAGATGCTGTTCCGTATCGGTGGAGACGAGTTTGTGCTCATCTCGCCCTCCGCAAACGAGACTGAACTCGAGCAGCGCTTGGAGCAGGTGCGTGCCGGGCTGGTCGAGGCGAGCTCAGGTGGCAAGGCGCCCATGATCGCCAGCTTTAGCTTTGGCTGCTCGCGCGTCGATCCACTTGCTGGCGACACGCGTCGCCAGCTGACGATGGACGCCGATCGTAAGATGTATCGCTATAAGCTTATGCATCGTGTGCAGCAACCGAAAGACAATAACGCGCCGCTACACCCAATTGCCGAGCAGCTTCCCTGCAACGACCGCGTATTCCAAGCGATCTCCATGAGCTCCGAGACGCGCTATCCGTTTATCCTCAATCTCGATACGGGCGAATCGCAATGGTCGATCAACGCCGTGCGCGATTTTGACCTGCCTTCCCAGCATCCTTTTAACTCGGTCGACATGTGGCTTGCCCGCGTTCATCCCGAGGACCGCGGCAACGTACGCGCCGAGCTCGACATGGTGATAAACGGCACGTGGCACTTCCACTACATGCAGTATCGCGTGATGGATGCCCCCGGAAAATACGTGCTTTGCGACTGCACGGGCTACCGCTTGGACGGCACCGATACCGAGCCCAGCATGTATGTGGGCATTATCATCAACCGAAGCTTGGCAGATACGACTGATTCCGTAACCGGCCTGGGCGATATTCACGCCCTGGTCAACGCCATTGGCGAAATGCGTCGCGTGGCGCGCGAGGCAGGCTTTATTGCCATTAAGGTCGACGATATCGCCGAGGTCAATGCCCGCTTTGGATTCGATGCAGGCGACCGCGTGCTCGCCGAAAGCGCCGCCTGCCTTATGGAATGCTCGCGCGGCAAGGGTCGCCTGTTCCGCTCGACGGGGCCGACATTCGTGGCGCTTTTCGACGACTTTGATCCCGAAGAGACCGACGCGATCGCAGAAGAAATCGAGCGGTTCCTGGGTTCTCCCGTGCTCATCGGCTCGCTTGAATATCAGCCACCCATTCGTGTGGCGACGCTTCATCTGGACGCTGTCGATCGACAGCCCGTTTCCATTTTGAACGAGCTCAAAGCGTTGCTCGGGAAAGCCGTGCAGGTGCCAGGTACCAAACTGGATTAGTACCGCGCCCGCACCGCCGCCCCCATCGTGCGATAATCCTCTGCAGAAGTCACCAAAAGCAGAGGGAGTTTGTGATGAAGGTTCTTTTGGTCAATGGCAGCCCCAAGGCAAACGGCAACACCGCCCGCGCACTCGCCGAGGTCGCCGAGCAGCTCAATGCCGAAGGCATTGATACCGAGGTGTTTCAGCTGGGCGCCAAGCCCATTCGCGATTGCATCGGTTGCGGCCAGTGCGGCAAGCTTGGCGGTCGCTGCGCCTTTGGTGACGACGTGGTGAACGAGCTCATCGCTGCCGCCGAGCAGGCAGATGGCTTTGTCTTTGGCTCACCTGTCTACTATGCGCACCCCAGCGGGCGCATCCTTTCGGCCCTCGATCGCGCCTTCTATGCAGGCGGGCATGCCTTTGAGCACAAACCCGGCGCCGCAGTCGCCGTCGCCCGTCGCGGCGGCACGTCGACCACCTTCGATGTACTCAATAAGTACTTCACCATTAAGCAAATGCCCGTGGTTGCTTCCACCTACTGGAACAACGTGTTTGGCCGCGTGCCCGGCGACGCCGATGGAGATGCCGAGGGCCTTGCCACCATGCGAAACATCGGCAAAAACATGGCCTGGCTCCTCCGCTGCATCGAGGCAGGACAGGCCGCCGGTATCAACGCGCCCGAGGCAGATCGAGCAACGACCAACTTCATCAGGTAGAACGGCGGAACATGAATATCCAGATTTTTGGCACCAAGAAGTCCTTCGATACCAAGAAGGCTCAGCGCTATTTTAAGGAGCGCCGCATTAAGGTGCAGTTTATCGACCTAAAGGAAAAGGAGATGAGCAAGGGCGAGCTCACGAGCGTGATGCAGGCAGTTGGCGGCATCGACAAGCTGCTCAACCCCAAAGCCAAGGACGAGGAGACGCTCGCGCTCATTCAGCACCTCACCCCTAGTCAGCGCTTCGACAAGCTGCTCGAGAGCCAGCAGGTCTTGGCCGAGCCCATCGTGCGCAACGGCAAAAAGGCCACCGTCGGTTATTGCCCCGATGTTTGGGGAGCCTGGGAGTAGCTTGTGTTATTTGCCGGCGCGTGGGTATAAGAGCAGGCGTTTGGCATAAGATTCAACTGTAAGCCATGTCTAACAAAGGAGGGCACATGCCCAACAAACCCGTGAAGATCATCATGCTTACCGGATACCTCGGTGCCGGCAAGACCACGCTGCTCAACCACATCCTCGCTAACGACGGCGGCATCCGCGCCGCCGTGATCGTCAACGACATCGGCGAGATCAATGTCGACGCCAGCCTCATCGCCGACGGCGGCCTTTCCGAGACCGACGACCTTATCCCGCTCACCAACGGCTGCATCTGCTGCACGCTTTCGGATGACCTGGCCAACCAGCTGCAGGGCATCGCCGATTCGGGCAACTTCGATTACATCATCATCGAGGCATCGGGCATTTGCGAGCCTATCCCCATCGCCTACACCATCTCGAGCTTTTGCGACGAGGCCAAGGTGGGCGGCGAGCCCAAGCTCGCGCTCGACAACATCGTGGCCGTGGTCGATTGCGCCCGCATGTATGACGAGTTCAACGGCGGCCGCGACCTGCTGGCCGAGGATATTGACGAGGACGACATCGAGAGCCTGCTCATCCAGCAGATCGAGTTCTGCTCCACGCTGATCCTCAACAAGACCGATACCGTGAGCCCCGAGCAGATCGCCGAGCTCAAGGCTATCGTGCGCAGCCTGCAGAAGGACGCCGTGATTGTCGAGGCTCAAAACGGCGAGGTTCCCATGGAGGAGCTGCTCGACACCGACCGCTTCGACTTTATGCGCGCCTACAACTCCGCCGCCTGGATCGAGGCCATGGAGCATCCCGAGGAGCACGAAGACCCCGAGGTGCTCGAGTACGACATCGAGACCTTTGTGTATTCGCGCCGTAAGCCGTTCGACCTGCAGAAGTTCACCGATTTTGTTGAGCAGGAGTGGCCCGACGAGGTCATCCGCGTCAAGGGCCCGCTGTGGCAGACCGGCAATCCGGACATGTGCTACATGTTCGAGCAGGCTGGCCACCAGATGCGCCTGATGGAGAACGGCCTGTTTGTCGACTCGGCGCCCGAGGGCGAGAAGCAGAAGATCATCGACGAGAACCCCGAGATCATGCAAATTTGGGACGACGAGACGGGCGACCGTATGACGAGCCTATGCATCATTGGCCGTCACATGGACAAGGATGCGCTCATCGCCTCCCTCGATGCCTGCCTGACCGACTGGCACCGCGCCTAGGTTTATCCAAGCGGGCATTTTTCCGCCTACGTAACCGCCAAACCACCACGAAGGTGCCTGTCCCCTTCGTGGTGGTTTTTCGTTCTGAGCCAAGGAGATTCATGTTCAACATTGTGCTGTATGCGCCCGAGATTCCGGCCAATACGGGCAATATCGGCCGCACCTGCGTGGTCACCGGCGCCCGTCTGCATCTGGTTGAGCCGCTGGGGTTTTCGCTCGACGACAAAACGGTACGTCGCGCCGGCCTGGGCTACTGGCAAAACTTGGATGTGACGACCTATGCCGGCTGGGAGGATTTTCTTGCGCGCAACGGTCTCTCCCCCGCCGATGCCCGCCTGCATCTGCTGACCAAAAAGGCGCGCCGTACCTATGCGCAAAGCACCTACCGCGACGGCGACTTTTTGGTCTTTGGCAGCGAGAGCTCGGGCATTCCCGAGCCACTGCTTGCCGCGGCGCCCGAGCGTTGCGAGCGCATCCCCATGCTGCGCGATTGCGACTCACTCGATAACGCCGAGGCTTGGGAAGCTCACGAGGAATCGCTCGGGCATACCGAGGACAGCCACGAGACCATCCTTCAACAGGATATCTGCGGCAACTTCGTCAACCCGGACGACTACCGCATCAGCGCACTCAACCTCTCCAACAGCGCCGCCATCGTCCTCTACGAAGCCCTGCGCCAAACAGGCTTTCCGGGAATGTGACAAAGGGACCGTCCCTTTGTCACATTCAAGCGCCACGCCGATGGCACACACGCCTAATTGATGCTCTAGATAAAGAGCCCTCACTTTTAATCAGAATTAACTAAAGTAAAATGAAGTTAAACGGCGGTGTGAAAGGAGAGCCTTGTGAAATATCTCGAGAACCCGTTTACCCCCAGTTTTGGTGAGGTTCCTGCCCATCTCGCTGGCAGACAACAGATTATTCGGGATTTGGACCGTGCCTTCTTGAGCCAGCGCAGGCGCCCAGAATTGACCTCGATCTTCTCAGGCGCGCGTGGAACCGGTAAAACTGCTCTCATGTCGTCGCTCGCGACAAGGGCGGAATCCCACGGCTGGATAGCCGTAAAGACGACCGCGCTCCCGGGAATGCTTGAGGAAATCGAGTTCGGGGCGAAACGCGCCGCCGGCCATCTTATCGACCCGTCTAAGAACTTCGAAGTCACCGGTCTCGGAATTGCACCGCTCGGCAGCATCGAGGTCAATCGCGTTCACGATGCCTCAACCTGGCGTTATCGCATGAGCGACATCATCGACCAGCTCAACGAGGCAGGCACCGGTCTGCTCGTCACGGTTGACGAGGTGGACCCGACACTCGACGAAATGATTCAGCTCGCAGCGACGTATCAGCACTTTGTGACCGATGGGAAACGCGTCGCCCTGCTCATGGCGGGACTTCCCAACAACGTCTCGACGTTGCTGAACCACAAGACGGTCTCGTTCCTTCGCCGCGCCCAACAATATCATCTGGGTCGCATTGCCGACTATGACGTACGCGAGGCCTTGATTCGCACAATCCAGGAAAACGATCGCCTGGCAGATGCTGAGGGAATCGATAGAGCCGTTCGCTCGATCTCTGGTTTTCCCTTCCTATTGCAACTCGTAGGCTACCGTGCCTGGGATCTCACAAGCGATTCGAAGGAAATCTCGTCACGCGACTTTGACCTGGGAATCAAAATCGCGCGCGACGAGATGGACGACCGAATCCTCGCGGCAACCTATCGGGAACTCACTGCAGAGGACAAGCGATTCCTCATCGCCATGCTCGATGACGAGGAAGAGTCCACCACCGCCGACCTTGTCGAGCGCCTTAAGCGTTCGCCGCAGCAGGTCTCCCGCTACCGACGCCGAATGATAGATGCCGGCATCATCGGGGAACGAGGACGAGGGCTCGTCGCATTTGAATTGCCATTCTTCCGCGACTATCTCGCGGCTCAATGCGTGAAATAGGCATCAATGAGGCAAAGGGGCTGTCCCTTTGCCTCATTGTCTATAGGTAGCGGCCGGTGATGCTTGCGGAGCAGGCCACGATGTCGCCCGGCGTACCGGCGCAGACGATTTGCCCGCCCGCGTCGCCACCGCCCGGGCCCATGTCGATCACGTAATCGGCGTTACGGATAAGGTCGAGATCGTGTTCGATCACGATAACCGTGGCGCCCTTGGCAACGAGGCCGTCAAACACACTCAGCAACACCTGAACATCGAGCGGATGCAGGCCAATCGTGGGTTCGTCGAACACGAATACGGCATCATCCTGCACGCGGCCCATCTCGCTCGCGAGCTTAAGGCGCTGTGCCTCGCCGCCCGAAAGCGCCGGCGTGGGCTCACCGAGCGTGAGATAGCCCAAGCCCAAGTCGTGCAAGGTCTGCAAGCGCGCCTGAACCTTCTTGAGTCCCAGTGTGGCGTCGATGGCCTCGTCCACACTCATGTCCATGAGCTGCGGCAACGTCAGCAAGCTCCCGTCCTTACCCTCGCGATGGATATGCGAGGCGGCCTCGGCGTAGCGCGAACCACGGCATGCTGGGCAGACGATCTCGACGTCGGGCAAAAACTGCACGTCGAGCGATATCGAGCCCGTGCCGTCACACGTAGGGCAGCGCAAGGCGCCGGTGTTGTAGCTAAAGGCGCCCGCCTTGTAGCCGGCTGCCTTGGCCTCGGGCGTACGGGCGAAGGCGCGGCGCAGCTCATCATGGATGTCGGCATAGGTTGCGACCGTCGAGCGCACGTTGGCGCCGATGGGCGTAGCGTCAATCAGGTTTGCGCGGGCAATACCCTCGGCATCGACCCAACGCACGTGCCCCGGCAGGCGCTCGCCAGCTGCCTGCGCCTTGAGTGCCGGGATGAGCGTCTCGAGCACCAGTGTCGTCTTGCCCGAACCCGAAACGCCCGTTACCGCGACAAGGCGGCCGCGCGGGATATCGACTTCGAGCGGTTTGACGGTATGGATGGCCTCGGTTGCCATGCGGATATGGCCCTGATCGAACATGTCGTCGTCAGTCACCTGCGGACGCAAGCGCTTGGGCTCTGCGCGCAAAAACGGAGCGATGCGGCTGCCCCGCGATTGCTCGACCTCGTCTACCGTGCCCGCAGCAATCACATTGCCGCCGCCTGCTCCAGCAACGGGACCCATCTCAACCAGATAGTCGGCTTCCGCCAGTACGCGCGTATCGTGGTCGACAACAACCACGGTGTTGCCGTCATCCACCAGATCGCGCATCACGCCCACCAGGCCGTCGACATTGGCAGGATGCAAGCCAATCGAAGGCTCGTCCAGCACATAAAGCACGCCTGTCGATCGATTGCGCACCACGCGAGCAAGCTGCACGCGCTGGCGCTCACCCGTGGAGAGCGTGGCACCGGCGCGGTCGAGCGAGAGGTAATCGAGGCCCAGATCGACCAGACGACGGGCCGCGCCCAAAAACGAATCGCAGATATCCGTCGCCATGGGCTGCATCTCGGGCGGCAAGGATGCGGGCACCCCGCGCACCCACTCAATCGCCTCGCCCAGCGTCATGGCCGCGGCCTGCGCCAGATTGATACCACGCACCTGGGGCTGGCGCGCAGCCTCGGAAAGACGCGTGCCGCCGCAATCGCGGCATGCTCCCTCGCGCAAAAAGCGCGCGACGCGTTTTAAGCCCTTATCGTCCTTGACCTTGGCGAGCGCATTCTCGACGGTATAGACGGCGTTGTAATAGGTGAAATCGAGCGGCGTGGCGCCCTCGCCGTTTTTGGGAACGTAGAGAATGTGCTTCTTAACCGCCGGACCATGAAACACGATGTCGCGCTCTTGAGGCGTGAGCTGGTTAAACGGCACGTCGGTGCGTACGCCCATCTCGCCTGCCACCTGCTTCATCAGATCCCACATGAGCGTGCCCCAGGGAAGCACCGCGCCTTCGTTGATAGTCTTTGACTCGTCGGGCACCAAGCTCGCCTCGTCCACCTCGCGCATGACACCAGTGCCGCCGCAGGTAGAGCACGCGCCGCCGCTGTTAAAGGCAAGGTCCTCGGCACCCGGCGCGTAGAACTCGCGACCGCATGCGGGGCACGTGAGCGACAGGCCCGCAGCCACGTTAAGGCTCGGCTCCACACGCGCCCCGCAATGCGGGCACACGTGATGGGCGCAGCGGCTAAAGAGCAGACGCAGGCTATTGTTGAGCTCGGTCATGGTGCCAAAAGTGGAACGCACGCCCGGCACGCTCGGACGCTGGTGTAGCGCGAGCGCCGCCGGCACGTGCAGTACCTCGTCCACCTGGGCGTGTTCGGCCTGTGTTAGGCGACGGCGAGTATAGGTGCTGAGTGCTTCCAAGTAGCGACGCGAGCCCTCGGCATAAAGAACCCCCAGCGCCAGCGAACTCTTGCCCGAACCCGACACGCCGGCAATGCCCACAAGCTTTCCCAGCGGAATATCGATATCGATGTCTTTAAGGTTATGAACGCGCGCGCCACGCACCTCGATAGCCTGCGGGCTCATCTTCTGTTCCGTCACCTTTATCACCCTACTCATGCCATAAAACTCGATCGCGAATGTACGCGCCCAGCATGGGCACGGTAAACCGGACGAGACCGTATCCGGCAGCCTCGATGACGCGCTCGCGAATCAGGCTTGCGCGATATTTACTCGCCCAGCTCTGGGTACGATCGCAGCGCTCAATGATATCCGCCATGCGCGTCGGCTTGCCCTCGTCAACCACCATGGCCTCGATAAAAAGGCGCTGTGGACTGCGCAGCCCGTAATACAGGGGCGCGTCAACCGCTTCATAGAACTCGGAGACGGCATCCGCATGGCCATCCTCGACATCGCGCCTTTCGATGACCTGCGAGCCACGCCGGACAGCAGACCGCCACATGTAATATCCCACCAGCTGAACCATGTAGGGATGCCCCATGCTCTTGCGCGCCGCAAGGTCCGCCGTCTCCGCGTCAACGTAAAGACCAGCGTCTTTGACCGTCTGGATATACGAATCGCGTACCTTGGGCAAAGAGATCGCCCCCAACGTACGCTGCTGGGCACGCCGCAAAAACGTCACGCTCGGCTCTTCGAGCAGATCGTCAACCATACTGGGTAAGCCGGCGAACACCAGCGCAAGGCCGCGCTGTTCGCTATCGGACAGGCCTGTGGCATCCTGATCTCCCAGCACCTGCTGATAGAGAACGGCAAGAGCCGCCAGCTCCTCGATAGACGCCGATTGTGCCTCATCGATCGCAAACAGTATGCCCTTGCCTGGACCGAGCTTCTTGAGGCGCTCGTTGACCAGCCCTTGCAACGTTTCGCCCTTTGCCCGCGCCGCCTCGACCGACATCCGGTCAAACGACGGACCGAACTCCATTGACGTCACAACGGGTTTATTCGAGCGAAGCGCATCGGCTAGGCGGCCGCACAGCCCAAGCGAAGCGGAATCGGAGACAACCGCCCATCCGCGCTCGCTAGCTAAACGCTGCAGTTCCCGCAAGAGAACCGTTTTGCCACAGCCGCGGTTTCCCGTAATGAGCATGAGCCTGCCCGGCGCCCCGGCGCCGTTATCGAGCCCTTCCTCGAAATCTTCGATGACCGACTCACGACCGATGAGTATCGGAGGCCGCTTGCCTGCCGTTGGCTTAAAGGGATTCGGGTTCATGTCGGCCTCCTCGGATTGGCAAACCCTGGTAATAGTTATACCAACTTGTACCGAGTTATACCAACTGAATCTGACAAAGGGGCTGCCCCTCTGTCACATGTGGCCGAAAAACTCGGCGTCTGCTGCTCGCCAGGGGCGGAAGGTGGCGGGATCGATCTTTACGTGCGCCGCGGCGGGTACGTCGTACCATTTGACCGTGTAACCAGCGCCGTGAGAGCAAAAGACCGAGTCGGGCGTGTTGGGCAGATCGGCCTCGGGCTCATAGGCGGCCGTCTCGATTACGCGCTCGGCATCATGGCAAGCCGCATAGCCGGCGAACTCCAGGTACAGATGCCCGCGACCGCTCGTGTAGGCAGCTACCTCCAGGGCATAGTCCTGCACCTCGGATGCCGGCACGCGACCCACAAGCTTCGCCCGGTCCCCCGTCATCGTCGGTGGCTCGTACTCGGCACCCATGCGCGTGGCATCCGAGAGCGCCCGGCCCACGCACTCCCCCGGCACCTCGAGCTCAAAGTGGTACCACGGCTCCAACAGCACCGCCGCGCCAGCCTCACGCGCCTGCATGAGCCCCTGGCGAATCGCGCGGTACGTGGCCTGGCGAAAATCGCCGCCCTCGGTGTGTTTGGCATGCGCACGGCCGCCCGTGAGCGTAATGCGCACATCGGTGATGGGCGAGCCGGTCAGCACGCCCAGGTGATCGCGCTCCATGGCGTTGGTGAGTGCCAGACGCTGCCAGTTAAGATCGAGCTCATCGGTCGAGGTCACGGTGCCAAACTGCACGCCCGAACCCGCCGGCAACGGCTCCAGACGCAGATGCACCTCGGCATAGTGGCGCAGTGGCTCAAAGTGGCCCACGCCCTCGACCGGCTGCGAAATAGTCTCCTTATAGAGAATGCCGCCAGACTCAAACGCAACCGAAAGGCCAAAGCGATCGGCCAACACCCGCTGCACGACCTCGAGCTGCACCGCCCCCATAAGCTGCAGATGTATTTGTTCAAGATGGGTGTTCCAGCCTACGCCGAGCATGGGATCTTCGTCCGCCAACTCAGTCAGCGCTTTGAACACCGCGTGGACATCGTGTTCGCCCGGAAGCACCGTATAGGTGAGGACCGGCGCAATGACGGGCGCATCGCACGCGGGTTCCGCGCCCAGAGCGTCCCCTGGGCGAACGTGCGCAAGGCCCGTCACGGCACAAATGCCGCCAGCAGCAACTTCTTGGGCAAGCTCATACTTCTCGCCGTTATAGATGCGTACCTGATCGACCTTCTGCTCCCATGCCTCGGCACCGGAACGTCCGTTAATCACCTGTTTGGCATGCAGCGTGCCGCCGGTCACTTTAACCCAAGCCAAGCGCTCGCCGCGGTCCCCGCGGCTGACGCGATAGACGCGGGCGGCAAACTCCGGGAGCCACGCCTGTTCGCGCATCAGCGCGCATATACCATCCAACAGCTCGTCCACACCTTGGTCCTTGAGCGCCGAGCCGGCAAAGCAGGGAAAGAGCTTGCGCTCAGCAACCATGCGCGACAGCGTCGCGGAGGAAAGCTCACCCGCCTCAAGAAACTCCTCGAGCGCCGCTTCGTCCAACGCAGCAGCGTCCTCCTGAACGGCGCCACCCGCCAGCAGTTCGTTGGCATCCAGGCACCCCTCAGAAAGACGTTGCCCAAGTTGTGCCAGCAAAACATCGCGGCCGGGATTCTCCAAATCGATCTTGTTGATAAAGATGAACGTCGGGATGTCATAGCGCGCAAGCAGGCGCCACAGGGTTTCGGTGTGCCCCTGTACGCCATCGTTGGCGCCTACCACCAGAATCGCGTAGTCCAGGGCACGCAGCGTGCGCTCCGCCTCGGCAGAAAAATCGACATGGCCGGGAGCGTCCACGAGCATAACGTGGGTGTCACCATGGTCGAGCACAGCCTGCGACGAGAAGATCGTGATACCGCGCTCACGCTCAATCTCGTTCGTATCCAGATGCGAGTCGCCATCGTCAACGCGGCCGCGCTTGCGAATGCGGCCCGCGTTAAACAGCATGGCCTCGGCCAGCGTGGTCTTGCCGGCATCGACATGCGCCAAGATTCCAGCGACCGCTTGCTTCGACATGGCTCTCCTCTTATTGCAAGCCCATCGCACGCGGCAACGGGCACCCTCGTTCCACACTGGATGATACAATTTACGGGCCGGCGGGCGAAGCGGGCCCTATCCCCCGACCGAGCTCATCGCCCCGCGTTGCCGCGCGGCGATTTTCGTAGGTTCGCGCCTTGCGAAAGCCGGCTTGCAAATCAGCACAGCGAACGAAAATGACCCCACCTGGGCCAGTTTCGTTCGCATGAATTATTGATATGAGGCGTCGCTCTTACGCCTCGCGCAGCCAGTCAAACGCAACACGCGGCGTACCGTCCGACACATATACGATACCGGCGCGCTTAAACCCGGCCTTGGCAATGGCTCCCTGCATGGGCAGGTTGTCCTGATGTGTGTCGATGCGCAGGTGATCGGCACGCTCCTTGGCAAAGGCAAACATCGCGGCCGCGATACCGTGCACGGTGCCGTCGGATGCCACACGGTGCAGCACGGCGTACGGAGTGTCGCTACGCCATTGACCGTCCTCAATTACGTCATAGCACTCGTCCGGGCCCGGTAAAAAGGCAAACGTCGCCACCACGCGACCATCGACTTCGCACACATAGCTGCCACCGGCGGCGATATCGGCAGCCAGCTGCTCGGCAGAAGGCGTGCCCTCGGGCCACTGCGTGGCGTTGCCATGCGCGCGCATAAAGGCGCGGGCCGCGTCATAGATAGCCATGACGGCGGGAATGTCGGTATCGAGGGTTTTTCTGATCATCACGCGGCGACCTCACGTTTATTGGTATCACTTTGATTGAGCAATGATACCAACGTTTGGAGAGGGGCGCGATGCAGATGGGAAGCAAAAAGCGAGCCGCCTGGTCAAAGGCCAAAAGCGAGTTTTTGGGCGCTGCCACCGGCGGCGATATGAGCTACCTGTTTGCGCGCGAAGACGAGCGCCGCGACGCCCTGAACGCCGAGCGCAATGAAGCCTGGCGCTACAAGTCGTGCGAACGCAAAAACCGTTACGATACGCGCGCCGAGGCCGAGGCAGTTATGGCCGACTGCGAAAACCGCGGGCGGCGTGGTTTGGCCTGCTACAAATGCGAATACTGCGGTGGATGGCACCTGACGTCGCACCCATGGAAATAGACGCCGCATCGGCACGGCGCTAGCGAAGCGCCGGTAATCGCACGCAAGTTACGGGCGCGGCGGCACTAACACATCGTAGCGAACGGCCTTGCCCGCAAGCTGATAGCTCGGCTTAACGCCGGCAAGCAGTGGCCCCTTCACCGGTCGCTTGATAACGACCTTGCGCGGGTGCGCCGCAAGCGCAGCTTCGACCAGCGTCTCCTCATCGGCACACGGCTGTTCCAGATGATGCAAAAGTTGGAACTTCTTTTTCACCGCCGCGCTCTTGGTGCGCTCGGGAAACATGGGGTCCAGATACACCACGTCGGGGGCGGCAAGCTCGCCCCGCCCGATCAGCTCAGCCGTATGGCGAAGGCCGGTAATACTGTCCTCGCCCGCATGTAAGCGCATGCGCGCCACGGCTGTCGCAAGCGCCGGATCATCTGCCGCGCGGTCCAAGGCATCCTTGAGGAGCGCCGCAATCACGCAATCCTGCTCATACAAATCGACCGCAAAGCCCGCGGCCGCGAGCAGCAGCGAATCCTCGCCAAAGCCTGCCGTGGCGTCAATTGCCCACGGCCGCTCGATGCCTTTTGCACGCGCAGCCTTCACCAACAGCTCTTGCTGCAGACGGCCCTGCTTGAGTCGCGGCAGCATGCGGCCAAAATCGGCACGCAGCTCCATCGTGCCGTCGGTGAGCGTGAGGCCCTCGGGCTTCCCGGTCAGCTCAAGCCCCGCGGCCCGAGCAACAGAAAAGGGATCGACGACGCCCATGGGTACTCCTTAGCAAGCAAAACGAATACGTGGGCGCCGTTCATGACGACACCCAACCGTCCGCTATTGTCCCACATGTGACATGGCCCACAGCATCCCAATGCAAAGCACCGCCATCAATCCCGTGCACACGGCAGCGATCACGGAATCACTCATGCGCCTTCCCAACGACCGCGGCTCACGCACTTGCCCTGCTCCGTACATCATGGCTCCTCCTTGAGACCAGCTCCTTGTTACGACCTCATCATCGCAGCGCCGCACATGGGCTGCCATCGATTTGGCTTACGTCCAGCTTTCCTTTTTGAAAGGTTGGACCGTACAGGCAAGAGACGCTTTCAAACGCATGCATCGCCGCGTTGAACTACAATGTGCTTCACCATATGTGCAGTACATTGGGTGCGCCAAGTTGGCGTACTCGTATCGAAAGGACCAGCCATGAGCTTCACTCGCAAGACTCTCAAAATCCTTGCTCTCATCTACTTTGTTTTGGGCATCGCCAGCCTCGTCACCGCCGGCGTCGGTATCGCCACGGGCGGTCTCGATTCCACGTACGGTTCGTACGCCACGCTCGCAGCGGTCGTGCTTATCGCCAAGGGTCTCGTCGACCTTGCCGCAGGCGTCGCCGGTATCAAGGGCGCCAACAAGCCTTCGCAGGTGGACGGCGCGTTTAAGCTCGGTATTGTTGCCGCGGTCGCCACGCTTGCCCAAGCGGTGCTTACGCTTCCCGCGTTTGGCGGCGACGCCATCAACTTTGGCGCCTTTGTCGTCGTGGTGTACGACCTGTTCTTTGTTCAGCAGGCACACGCCGTTAAGGCCGAGAACAAGGACCGCCTGTAAGCGCCCGCTTCTCATAACCTCTGTTTCAGCCAAGCAACTAAAAAGGGCCGATCGCGCATCTCCGCGGTCGGCCCTTTACGTTTGCCCAGATAAAACCTGCCAAAATAAATCTGTCCCTTTTTGGTAGGTTAGTGGCGGTACTCGGCGATGATGAAGTCGATGTCGGTTTGAAGGGTGTCCAAATTTGCCAGGCGTTCTTTGTCGGAAGGGCGCGTACGGTAGTAGTACGGCGTCATCTGGAACACTGCCTCGATGTCGGCCTGGGTCTGAAGCGTAATATTCGCAGACACCCGCTGCATTCCGACTAACTCGAGCTCGGTGGTCTTCGGCAGCTTCTCATCGTTAAGGTACGGCGTGTCGTAGAGCACCTCCTTAAGCCCAAAGAGATGACGGGCGCCCGGCACCACGGTGTAGAGCGAGCCCTCTGGCGCCAGCACGCGGGCAAATTCGCGCTCGTTAAAGGGAGCAAAGAGCTCGGTCACCATATCGAAGGCGGCATCGGCCACGGGGATATCCTTCATGTTGGCTACGAAATAGGCTGCATCGCCGCGCTTGGCGGCCAGGCGAACCATCTCTTTGCCCAAGTCGAAACCGTAAGCATCCACGCCCGGCACCGCGCCCATGGCGCTGGTGTAGTAGCCCTCACCGCAGCAAATATCGAGCAGCGTCATGGGATCTTTCGTAAACGCGGCGCGCCCAGACACCTGCTTGCGCACCAGCTCAACCATCGCATCGCGCAACGGCGCATAGTATCCACGGTTCAGAAAGTCACGACGGCTGCGTGCCTGCGACTTGGGATCGCCCATGGAGTCGCCGCTCTTGGACGAACGTAGTAGATATAGATAGCCCTCGCGAGCTCGGTCAAACCGGTGTCCGCCCGCACATGCAGCACCACGCTCGTCGTCCACCAACGGCTCATGGCAAACGGGACACAACAACATGGCAACTCCTTAGCGCGAACAACACAACGCCCACCATTGTCGCACGCCTTCCCCGCCTAGTCATTGGGGACGTTCTTGAATGACTAGTTAGAAGAGATAAGGAGTGTCCCCAGCTGCCGGCAGAAAAGGAACGTCCCTACGTGCCGACTGGTTGCATTAGGAGTATCATCATCTGCGCAAATAAGCACGAAAGAGCATATTAGAGATTGAGAGCATATGGCTGACACCGTATCTAAGCACATTGACATGACCACCGGCTCGCTGTGGCGCAATATCCCCCTGTTCGCCTTCCCCGTGGCCGCCACGAGCATCTTGGAGCAGCTGTCGAACCTCATCGCCACGGTCATCATCGGTAACTTCTCGGGCGACCAGGGAACCCTCGCCATGGCAGCGGTCGGCTCCAATGTTCCGCTTACCAGTCTTATGCTCAACCTGTTTATAGGCATGTCGCTTGGCTCCAACGTGGTCATCGCCAACGCCATCGGCCGCAACGATCAGAACATGGTCAAACGCGCCGTCCATACCTCGATTTTAATGGCGCTCGTGGGCTTTGTCGTCATCGCCCTGGGCGAGGTCTTTGCCGAGCCCATGCTCGCCGCGCTCAACGTTCCCGCCGAGACCATGCCGCTCGCTTCACTCTACCTACGTGTCTTTTTGCTCAGCATGCCCTCGATTTTGCTCTACAACTTTGAGGCCGCGATTTTCCGCTCCGTCGGCATCACCCGCATGCCGCTGCAGGCGCTTGCCGTGTCCACCGTCCTCAACATTGGCCTGGACCTCATCTTTGTCCCCGTACTCCACTGGGGCGTCGCGGGCGTCGCCATCGCCACCGCCATCGCCTACACCGTCAGCGCCGCTACGCTCTTTATTCGCCTGCTCAAGACCGACTCCGTCGTCCGCGTCACCCCGCGCGACCTGGCTATCGACCCCGTCGCCCTCAAGCGCATCGTTAAGATCGGCCTGCCCGCCGGCATCCAAAGCGCTGTCTTTGCCGTCGCCAACATCATCATCCAGTCCGCCATCAACAGCCTGGGCACCGAGGTCATGGCGGCATCGAGCGCCGCCATGAGCCTGGAGTACGTGTGCTACAACCTGCTCAACAGCTTTAGCCAGGCTTGCACTACCTTTGTGGGACAAAATCACGGTGCCCGTCAGATCGACCGCTGTACCAAGACGCTCAAGGTCTGCCTTGTCGAAGGCGGTATCGTCGCGCTCACCACAATTATCGTTATTGTCGGCCTGGGGCGTGAGATCTTGTCGCTGTTCAACAGCGATCCCAACATCGTCTCGATCGGCTATATCCGCGTGTGCTCGATCTTCCCGGCGTACGCCTTTAGCATGTTCTACGAAAACATGTCAGGCTACCTGCGCGGCTTTGGTATCTCGCTCACGCCCGCCCTCATCACCATGATCTGCGTCTGCGGCATCCGCTTCTATTGGGTGTTCTGCGTGTTCCCGCACTTCCGCACCTTTGCGAACATCATGATGGTCTACCCCATCAGCCTGGGCACCACGGCGTTCTTTATGGTCGTGGCGGTACTACTCTGCCACCCGGCACGCACCTATCGCGCCACCCAAGCCAAAGCGACAGCCCGCTAAACACCGCACTCAACGCCACGCCAGTCATTAATTGACAATATGCGAGCTCATATAGTCGATAAAGCGCCTCGTGGCGATGGGCATGGTGTCCCAGCTGCGCCAAGCCGCCACTACGTCGCGCGAGGGAGCATGCACGATGGGACGTACGCGAATATCGGCCCGCATGCCCTCAACGGTACGGCGATATAGCATACTCACGCCTAGGCCCTCCTCCACCATCGCCATGATGGTGTAGTCGTCGGTGACCTCGCTCGTCACATGCGGCGACAGCTCATGCGCCGCAAATGCATCGAGCACCAGACTCTGTTCGCCCTCATCCAGCAGCACAAACGGCTCGGACGCCAGGTCGGCGAGTGTCACCTTTTCCTTTGCCGTCAGCGGATGCGCGGCCGGCAACAATGCTACCAACTCGTCGTGATAGACCACGCGCTTCTCGAGCCCGGTGGTAAATCCGCGCGCCGTAAAACAAAAATCAACCACGCCATCGTGCACCCATTGAGCGTTGCGCGTGTAATCGCCCTGCTTGAGGGTAAAGCGTACGCCCGGGTGCAGCGCACCAAAGTCGCGGATCACGCGCGGCAACACAGTACGGCTCACGTTGGTAAACGTCGCAATGCGAATATCAGTCGACGAAAGCCCCAGCAGTTCCTGGCGCTTGCCCTCGAGCTCAGCCTCGGCAGTCACAATCTGTCGCAAATACGGCAGGTACTGTTTGCCATCGCGCGTAAGCGACACACCCTGCTTACCGCGCTCGATAAGCGTGGTGCCCAGCTCACGCTCGAGCGCCTTGACGGCCTGGCTCACCGCGCTTTGCGTATAACCCAGCTCGTCCGCCGCGCCCTTAAGACTGCCGCGATCGACCACCATGCAAACAATCTGATACCGCGATGCCATCGTGCCTCCACATCAATGAAGCCGTAAAACGTTTTGCCAGGGCTTTTTCTGCATACATTAGTATTTCTTAATCATACTGAAGATACATTCGCTTTACTACATCCACATCTGGGAGCAGAATCCTTTTTGCGAAACCGTTCTGTAACAAAAGGAGTCCCATGGATCGCAAAAAAGCAATCGCGCTCTCATTTTCCGTTCCCGTCGCATGGGGCTTTTCGTATCCCCTCATGAAGATCGGCATGGACAGCATGAACGCCACGAGCATCGTCGCGCTACGCTGCATCATCGCCTTTGTGGTCTGCCTGCTGCTCTTCCACAAGCGCGCTTTCCGCATCAACCGCGACCTTATGGTCCGTGCCGCCATCATCGGCGCCATTATGGCAACCGAGCTCACCCGCATGTGCCTGGGCTCCAGCCTCACCTCTGCCTCCACTGCCGGCTTTTTGCAGAGCCTGACGGTCGTGATCGTGCCGTTTGCCAACGCCGCCCTGCTGCGCCGCGCCCCCGAGCGCAAAGTGCTCGTCGGCACCGCCATCGTCACCTGCGGTATGTTGCTGCTCTCGGGCGCCGACTTCACCAGCCTGAACCCGGGCGCGCTCATCATGCTGCTCTCCGCCTTTGTCTACGCCGGACACATCATTGTCGCCAAGCGGTTTGTCGAAGAAGTCGATCCGCTGTCCCTGGGCGTTTGGCAGCTGGGCTTTGGCGGCCTGTTCTCGGGCATTGCCGCATGCGTCTTTGGCGGTTTCACACTTCCCAGCACGCCCAGCGAGGTCGTGGTCGTCGTCGCACTCGCACTCATCTGCTCTGCCTACGGCTTTATCACCCAAACGCTCGTGCAGCCCCACGTGCCCGCCGAGACCACCGGCTTCGCCTTCTCGCTCGAGCCGGTCTGCTCCGCCGTCTTCTCGTTCTTCCTGGTCGGCGAGGTTCTGAGCCCCATCGCCTTCTTTGGCGCTGCACTCATCCTCAGCGGCGTCATGGTGGCAACCGTCGAGCTTCCGCTCCTCCGCGCACATGGACAGGCTCGCATGGCGGGAGCGCCCGAGCACGTCTCGTAGACACTACTCCTCATACGGCCGCGGCATAAAGGTCTCCGGTGCGCCTTTACAATAGATGCAAACAGAGCATCTGACGTAAAGGAGCCCCATGGACGCCGCGACCCGCGACCGCAACATAGCAACTTGGTTGGGCGATGCACCGCAGCCGGTACGTGACACTACGAACCAGCTGCTCGAGCGCATCGCCCTTTTGCGTGCCGAGCAGACTATCTACCCGGCACAAGACGACATCCTCAATGCCCTCGCCTACACGCCGGCCGACCAGGTCAAGGTTGTCATCTTGGGTCAAGACCCCTATCACGGACCCAACCAGGCAATGGGGCTGTCGTTCTCGGTCCCCGCGACGCAAACCAAGTTGCCGCCGAGCCTGCGCAACATTTACAAGGAACTCAAAGCCGATCTGGGTTGTCCCATTCCCGCCACGGGAGACCTAACCCCATGGGCACAACAGGGCGTCCTGCTCCTCAACACTACGCTCACCGTGCGCGAGCATGCCGCCAACTCGCACGCCAAACTGGGCTGGAGCACGCTCACCGACTACGTTATCGAACGCTGCTGTCAGCTGCCCCAGCCGGTAGTCTTTTTGGCATGGGGCCGCTTTGCCCAGCAGATGGTCGAGGGCAAGCTCGTCGCAACTGACGCGGGCAAGGCAACCGACAAGTTCTGCCTGGCCTCCACGCACCCCTCGCCGCTTTCGGCCAACCGCGCCACGGCAGAACTCCCTGCTTTTATGGGATCGCGTCCCTTCTCGGCAGCCAATCGGCTACTCGAACAACACGGCTCGACCCCCGTCAACTGGACTTGCCTCGGCTAGAAGTCGATACATCAAAAACGCACCCGACGGCTTTCCATCGGGCGCGTTTTCTATTCGGGCCAAATAAATTGTGTGCGGCCGGCCTCGCCGCCATCGATTAGCAGACTCTGCCCGGTCATAAACCGGTTGGTCACGCCCACAAAGTAGATCCACTCGGCGATCTCTTGGGCGGTGGCCCAGCGCTTAAGCGGCGTGAGCTCCATAATCTGGTTCCACAGGTGTTCGTCTTCCATCACGCAACGGTTGAGCGGCGTGATAACGCCGCCCGGGTCCACACTGTTGGCGATGGCCTGCGGTGCCAGGCGGTTTGCAAGGTTCTTGGTGTAGGCGATAACGCCGCCCTTGCTGGCAGCATAGGCAGGAAACTCCGATCCCGTATGCCCGCTCGCCGACCCCACATTGACCACGGATTTGATAGCCGGCGCCGGCTTGGCGGCAAGCCCCTCCCCCGCAAAGGCGTAGCGCTCGGTCACGTTGATGGTGCCA
Source organism: uncultured Collinsella sp. (assembly GCA_958413895.1). Taxonomy (GTDB): domain Bacteria; phylum Actinomycetota; class Coriobacteriia; order Coriobacteriales; family Coriobacteriaceae; genus Collinsella. The sequence continues at coordinate 81,688 of CATYVQ010000006.1, read as the reverse complement.
TACAGGTTGGCGGCGATGTCGTCAGCCGAATCCTGCGTACCGGCAACGTTCACGATCACCTGGGGTTCAAGATCGTCTGGAAACGCGTCCGGCTCGCGAACATCAACGATCAGATGGCGGTAGCGCTCGTGTTCGATCACCGCCGGCAGCAGATCAAAGCCCACGACCTCGTGGCCCTCGTCCAAAAAGCGCTGCACGCATGCGGCTCCGATACCGCCCGAAGCGCCCGTGATCAAAACCCGCATACTTGCTCCTTAGGCGGTTGCGTGGCGCTCGAGGTACTCGGAGCCCACATTCTCGCGCTCCCAGCCGCGCACGACCTTGTAGCCCACGGGGCTCAGGAAAACCTCGCACAGCAGCTCGGCAACAGCGCCGGTCAGCGAGCACATAAGGACCTGCACCCAGGTCCAACCAAAGAACGTGTGGCTCACCACAATGGCAAAGACCAAGTTGTCGATAAACTGGCCAACACCCGTGGACACATAGGAGCGGAAGGCGAAGCTCGCAAAGTTATTCTTTTTGAGCATGCGGCCGAGCGACTGGTTGAGCGTGGAGTTAACCACGGCAGAAACGAGCATTGCCAGCGAAGAGCCCAGCACCACGTACCAGGTGCCGCCGATGGTGGCGTTAAGGGCGGTGTTGACCTCGATCATGCCGGTGTCGTAGTAGGCGCCCCACATACCGGGCGTGAGCGAGCATGCCCAAAAGCACAGGCTCACGGCCAGGTTGACCAGCAGCGCGAGGATAGAGATTTTGATGGATGCCTTGGCGCCAAAGCGCTTGCAGATCATGTCCTGGCACAAAAACGAAACCCAGCTCACCACAAAGCCGCAATCGAGTGCCAGATACGGCAGGCTGATAAGCTCTTTGTTGGCCAGCAGGTTCATCATGATGACGCTCACGAAAAACAGCGAAACCGTTGCCGCGGGAATGCTCCGCAACAGGACCTTGTAGTCCTCCATGACCTTCTTGATCATTATGTACTCCTTTGGTTTTAGGTTTAACGAGCAGGATATCGGACCCGAACTGCTCGGACGCCCCGGTCTTGAGACGACGGTGGGTATAATAGCCGCTCACACGGCATCAGGCAAGCAAACGGCGCGGCAGCCCCGCAGGGCCACCGCGCCGATGCGTTAAAAGGCCACGTTGCCAAACTCCGACAGGATAAGGTCGGGGTTGTGGTCAGTTGCCCAATCCACGTTCCACGGGCTCGTGAACAGCAGCAGCTTACCGCCGCGCATGTCCTCGACGCGCAGTGTGTCGCGCGTGAGCGAAAGGCCCGGGATATCGATGATGTCGGGGTCGTTTTGGATCCAGCGGATGTCCGTATAGGGCAGTGGCTGGCGACGAACCTCAACACGGTACTCGGCCTTGAGACGGCGCTCGAGTACCTCAAACTGCAGCACGCCAACCACGCCCACGATGACGCTCTCCATGCCGGCACCCAGCTCGCGGAAGATTTGGATGGCGCCCTCCTGGGCAAGCTCCTCCATACCCTTGACGAACTGCTTGCGCTTGAGCGTGTCGACCTGCGTAATGCGAGCGAACATCTCGGGGGCAAACGTCGGGATCTGTGGATACTGCACGTGGCGCTTGCCGGAGCACACAGTGTCGCCGATGCTAAAGATACCCGGATCGAACAGGCCCACGATATCGCCCGCGTACGCCTCGTCCACGATGGCGCGATCGTCGGCCATCATCGACGTGCCCGTGGCAAGCTTAAGCTTGCGGTTGCCCTGCACGTGGAAGGCATCCATGCCGCGCTCGAACTTACCCGAGCAAATGCGCACAAAGGCGATGCGGTCACGGTGGTTCTTATCCATATTGGCCTGGATCTTAAACACAAAGCCGCTAAAGTCGTCGCGGCAGGGATCGACCGGCTCACTGGTGAGCGTATCGGTATAGGCGCGCGGCGTCGGGGCCAGACGCAGGAACTCCTTGAGGAAGGGCTCCACACCAAAGTTGGTGAGCGCCGAGCCAAAGAACGCCGGGCTCAGCTTGCCGCAGGCCACGGCATCCAAGTCGAGCTCGTCGCCGGCGCCATCGAGCAGCTCGATATCGTCCATTAGGTTCTTATGGTTCTCCTCGCCAATGAGCTCATCCATGGCGGGGTCGCCCAGCTCGGCCTCGACCTCGGCGACCTTCTTGGTGGCGTTGGCGTGACCATCGCCCTCAAAGGCGATAACGCGACGGGTCTGACGATCGAACACGCCGCGGAAGTTACGACCGCTGCCGATCGGCCAGTTCATGGGATACGTATTGATGCCCAGGACATTCTCGATCTCTTCCATGAGCTCAAACGGATCGCGAGCCTCGTGGTCAAGCTTGTTCACAAAGGTGAAGATGGGAATGTGGCGTAGCGTGCAGACCTTAAAGAGCTTTTTGGTCTGGGCCTCGACGCCCTTAGCGCCGTCGATGACCATGACCGCGGCGTCGGCGGCCATAAGGGTACGGTAGGTATCTTCCGAAAAGTCCTGGTGGCCGGGGGTATCGAGGATGTTGACGCAGGCGCCGTTGTAGGTGAACTGCAGCACCGAGGAGGTAACGGAAATGCCGCGCTCCTTCTCGATGTCCATCCAGTCCGAAACGGCATGCTTGGCCGAGCTCTTGCCCTTGACCGAGCCGGCAGTCTGGATGCTGCCGGTATAGAGCAGCAGCTTCTCGGTAAGCGTGGTCTTACCGGCGTCCGGGTGGCTGATGATCGCGAATGTGCGGCGCGACGAGATTTCATCCGACAGGCTTGCCATGCGGATCCTTTCTTGCATTGAGTGCATTACGTCGTTGTAACCGTACTATTGTAGCCGTGAAATCTCGCTCTAGGGCGCCTATCAGGACAAATTCATCAGTTGGGGCCTAGGTAGCAGTCGATGGCGGCACTCCGCAGCAGTTTGTCTCGATCTGTAACATCTAGACGGTTTTTGAACCTCTACCTGTTACAGATTTAGACAAACAGGTGGGCGTCCCAGAAAGATCTCGATCTGTAACATCTAACCACTCAAAACGGGTCCATCTGTTACAGATTGAGATATAAGGATAGACGGGTGGCCAATGTCTCGATCTGTAACATCTAGCAGCCAAAATCTTCTCCAGTTGTTACAGATTGAGACAACCAGGTGGGGCCCGCCAGCAAAATCTCAATCTGTAACAGCTAGCCGTCCAAATCGGTTCCAGATGTTACAGATTGAGATGAACGAACGAGCGGACAATCCGTATTTGCCTCTTGCATAACTGTGCATAGTGTATATATACTGTGCTTACCGGTTATATACACGTGTAGCCCAACAGCTAAGGAGCCGCTGTGGACATCATCCTATCCAATTCGAGCGACAAGCCCATCTACGAGCAGATAACCTCGCAAGTCAAAGCTCAGATCTTATCGGGCACGCTCGCCGCGGGAGCAAAACTCCCCAGCATCCGTGCACTCGCGAGCGATCTTGGCGTGAGCGTCATCACCACCAAGCGCGCCTACGCCGACCTGGAGCAGCTCGGGTTTATCTGCACCGTGCAGGGCAAGGGCTGTTTTGTCGCCGAGGGCAACCAGGAGCTCTTGCGTGAAAACCAGCTCTGCCATATCGAAGAGCTGCTTGCGAAAGCGGCAAGCCAAGCCGAAGCCTTGGGCGTCACGCGCGACAAGCTGCACGAAATGCTCGACCTGGTAGCCCCCGATACCATGCAGTAGCCATCTGCAAGAAAGGCTATACCATGCAAAACTTGCTTGAACTCAAAGGCATCTCACGCACTGTAAGCGACCGCTTTTCACTGCGCGACGTCACGCTTGCCGTGGAGCCTGGCCAGATCGTCGGCTTTGTTGGTGCCAACGGTGCTGGCAAAACAACGACGATTCGAGCTGCTCTCGGGCTTATAAAGCTCGATGCCGGCGAGGTGCGCCTGTTTGGGCAGCGCTGTGGCGCCGATGCGCCCGATGAGACACAGCGTTGTCTACGTGCCCGTGTCGGCCTCGTGCTGGACACGTGCCCCTTCCCTTCCACGCTCAAGGTGACCGAAGTTGAGGCACTCGTAAGCCCGGCGTACCCCACCTGGAGCCACGACACCTTCGCTAGCCTCATCAACCGATTTGGCCTCGATCCCAAGGCAAAGGTCAAGGACCTCTCCCGCGGTATGGGCATGAAGCTGCAACTTGTCTGCGCACTCAGTCACAAGGCCGAACTGCTCGTTTTGGACGAAGCCACCGCGGGCCTCGATCCCATGGCACGCGAGGAACTGCTCGATGAGCTGCTTGCTTTTGTCGCCGACGGCCAGCACAGCGTGCTGCTCTCGAGCCACATTACATCCGACCTCGATCGCGCCGCCGACCGCGTCATCTGCATCGATAACGGTTCGATTGTGTTTGACCTGCCGCGCGAGGACATTACCGACCGAGCCGGGATCGCCCACTGCACCCAAGCGCAGGCCGCCGAGTTTATGGCTTGCGTCGAAGGCGCCCGTGCCGTCCACCACGCCTACAGCGTGGACGTGCTCGTGCCCAACCGTCGCGATACGCTCGAGGCCTTTCCCGAGATTCCCTGCGATCGGGCAACCATTGATGACTATCTTCGCCTCATGCTGAAAGGGGCTTCGAAATGAAACGCGCCTTTATGTCCGAGCTCGCCATCGTTCGTACGCTCATCCCGAGCATCACGGGCGTCGGCCTATTCATCTTTGTCGTGCTGACCCTTGCCAACGCGTCGGATGGCGATTCCGGCATGAGCGCCGGCGCCTGTGCGGTCAGCGCAATGTCGCCCATCATAATCATGAACTCGCTAGCTGGCTACGATAACCAAAACGGCTGGGAGCGTTATCGAGCAACGTTGCCCTTCTCGCGCAAAGACATTATTTGCGCACGCTACCTGTGCATCGTTGTCTTCTCGGTCGTCATGGCATGCGCGGCTACGCTTCTGAACATCCTCGTCCTTCCGCTCTTCGACCCCATGGGCATCCCTTCGACATGCCAGACGATCTTTGAAATCGCAACCGCCTCGGCGGCATCGATGCTCATCTCCCTCATGATGGTATTCTTGACACAGCCGCTGTTCTTCCGATTTGGACACATGGAGGCGCTGCGCCTATCCCTTGGCCTGTTTGCCCTGTTTGGCTGCGGCACCATGGCAATGCTGAGTTCCTCCAACCCCATCAGCAACTGGCTTATGTCGATTGCCGGGGCGAATCCCGATCCTGCCGTCCTTGGCTGTCTGTGTGCAGGAATTGCCGTACTGGCGCTCGCACTATGCGCAATCAGCTGCACCGTCAGCACCAAGGTTTATCGAGTACGCGATCTGTAGCCACACGAGTCTCAATCCGCGAAGGACGCGATCGCCGCCCCTCCCCGCAAATCCGTGGCAAAGGGCATGTCCCCGGCGTGCGCCACTGTACTACTTGCGCAGCGGCTTGGGCAGTGGAATGCCGGCGGCGATGACGGCCGCGATGATCATGCAGACGATACCCTTGAGTGGGAAGCACATGAGCAGCAGGCCCACGACCATGACGGGCTGACGCATAACGGCGCCCATCGTCGAGGCCGTGCAAACGGCGACGCAAAAGACCGGATCGGCGCCGGTGAGGATAGCAAGGCCATAGCCCAGGCTTACGCCCGAGAAGATAACCGGGAAGAAGTGGCCGCCGCGCCAACCAAGGTTGATGAGGGCGGGCGTCAGCATGGCCTTAACGAGACCGGTCGCGATAAGCACGCCGGCGGGAATGGTCAGATAGGTTTCCATGAGCACGTCGGCCTGCGTCTCGCCGGCAAACATGGTGTAGGGCAGGACCGTGCCGCAGATGGCGAGCGCCAGACCGGCCAGCATGGCTTTGACGACAGGGCGCGCCCCTATTGCATGAGCAAGCGCTTCGCTCGCGTGCTCAGAGACAAAGTACAGCCAGCCGCAGATTGTTCCGATCAGCGACAGAGGAATGAGCCAGGTAAGCTCCAGGTTGCCCACCACGGCAGCCTCGAACCTCGGCATACCCATGCCGCCGCCCATGAGCTGGCCGAGCAGCAGGTAGGTGCCCAGGCCGCCAGCAATCGCGATGCCGTAAACCACGGTCTTTTGCGCCTTAGGCAGCCTGATGGTGATCTCACCGGATTCGGAATCCTCGCCATCGCCGACACCCTGGCCGTCGGTGCTACCGGCAAGCGGCGCCACAAAGCCAAAGACGGGCGCGGTAAAGAGCGCCGTCAGGGCAGCCTGGGTGCCCAGCAACGTGAGCTCCCTAAACTCGGCGCCAAAGCGACGCATGCGGTCGCCGACCCAGCTGCACAGACCGGCGATAACGCCGGTCAGGCCGGCCTCCGGTCCAATGCTTCCGCCAAACAGCAGCGGCAGCAATGCCGCGAGCGAAAGCTTGCCCAGGTTGTCGTACGGGTAGCGCCCGTCTTGCTTAACCTTAGCCATCACCTGGTTGAGGTCATCGGTCTTGGTGCCTGTCATCTTTTCGTACAGACCGATTAACAGGCCGCCCAGCAGGCAGACAAAAAACGGGTACGGCAGAAAGCCAAACGGGCCGCTGGCAAGCTCGGGCGAAGCGACGCCCAGCGCGTGCGGAATCTCGGTCCATAGATAGTCGATACCGTGCTCCATCGCAAAAAAGAACAGCCAGACTGCGGCACCCGCGAGTGCACCGGTCACGGCAACGCTGACCAAAAACAGCGCTCGGTTCGTGGGTTTGGCAAGGTTATCCATCGGGTCCTCCCGCGGTCAAAGTCGACATAGATACGTTTTATTGTAGAGCGAGCGTTGCCCAGTCAAGCCAACCGTCTGCGCCGCAAGCGGAGCCACCGGGGACCCCGGCGGGACAAGCTCAAGGCTTATCCGTTGATAATTGATGCGATTTCGCACAGATCCTCGGTAAAGTAAATACCCTGCTGGCGCTGCGGGCTCGAAAGTCCCTTATCAATCATGTGCTCGAGCAGCGCCTTAAGATCGTTGTAGTAGCCCCCGAGGTTGTACAAGATGCACGGCGCGTCCAAATGTCCCAACGACACCGCGGACATAACCTCGGCAATCTCCTCGAGCGTGCCCGTGCCGCCCGGAAATGCGATGAACGCATCGCCGAGCTCGATCATCTTGGCTTTGCGCTCGGCCATGTCGCTCGTCACGATAAGGTCGTCGATTCCGTCGTGTTGAAACTCTGCCTCGATAAAAAAGCTCGGCTCCACACCCGTCACATGTCCGCCTGCCTCGAGTACGCTATCGGCGAGCGCGCCCATCAGTCCCGATTTGGACCCGCCGTATACGAGCGCGTGTCCGTTGGCGCCAATCCAATTGCCCAGCTCCTGCACTGCGGGCAGAAACGCCGGGTCGTTGCCGACGCTCGCGCCCAGGTAGACGGTGATGTTCATGTTTGGTCCCCCTTGTTGTGGCGCACGACGTTCGTCTTAGCGCTGGCGTCGACGATACTCGCGCACACGGCGCGACAGATCGGCGAGCTGGTCGCGATCGAGCTCTTCCAAATGCTCCAGATCATCCATAAAGCGCGCCATGGTGTCCTTTTGGCGCATCTTGATAAGCGTATTGCAGTAGTTCACCGCCACGCCCGTGAGCATGGCGATGTAGAAGATGCTGATGATGCTCAGAATGACGGTAATGGCGCGGGCAACCGGCGTCTCGGCCGGAATGTCGCCAAAGCCGATCGTCGAGACCGTCTCAAAGCTAAACCACAGGCCATCGCCAAACGTAAGGGTCGTTGGCTCGGACAGCCAGACGGCCGTCGAGCACAGCAGGTAAAAGATAAGAAACAGACCCGTGATGCGCGCAAAGCCAGCCTGTCGCAACACATCGGCAAGCGTCCTGAGCTTTTTCATCGCGACCCCTTCCACGGACAACCAATCACGTTCGCTCGGTATTTTCCCACGCCTCCCCCGCAAACGAAACTAGTCATTGGGGACGTTCTTAAATGACTAGTCAAACAAGAACGTCCCCAATGACTAGTCGTTTAAGAACGACCCCGATGACTGCCGGGCGGGAGCGTTTAGCGGTACAGCTGCCGACTGGGCAGGCTGAGCTGGTATCCTTATGCGGTATTGTCTCGATTCGTTAGGATTGCATGTGAGAGCTGCCACTGTCCTTCGTTCAGTTATATGTCGCGCCCTGGCCATTGTGCTTGCCGCGCTTGCCGCACTGAGTTCCATCGCGCCTGTCCAGGCTTTTGCCGATGACTCTAGTCAGCCAGTCAAGACGGTCCGCGTCGGCTGGCTCGTCAACAACGAGGGCTTCCAGAACGGCACCCCCGGCGAGCGTCTCTCGGGATGGGGTTACGAGTACCTCCAGACCCTGTCGTACTACACGCCCGGCTGGCGGTACGAATACGTCTCCGGCACCTTCACCGAGCTTATGGACATGCTCGAGGCAGGCGAGATCGACCTCATGCCCAACATCTCCTACTCCGAGGAACGCGCCCAAAAGCTGCTCTTTTCCTCGAACCCCGAGGGCACCGAGCGCTACTACATCTACGCCAGGCCCGACCGTGACGACCTGGCCAAGGGTGACCCTCAAGCACTCCAGGGTCTCACCATCGGTTACAACTCCGGTGTTATGCAAACCATCGTCGGCCAGCAGTGGCTCGCCAACGAGGGAGTCGCCTGCACATACAGGGAGTATGACGGAGGCTCCGTTCTCTTTGACGCGCTCGCAAACGGCGAGGTCGACGCCATCATCATGAACGACACCATTTCGTCGCCCGAGGCGTCGCCCATGTTCTACGTCGGTTCGAGCGACTACTACTTTGCCGTTCCCAAAAGCCGCCCCGACCTGATGGACAACATCAACTCCGCAATGGCGGCAATCAACCGCGTCAACCCCCGCTATAACGACGAGGTCAAATCGAACTATTCAGCGCAAAACAGCGGATCATCCTCGCTCACCGGCGATGAGCGCGCCTGGCTCAAAGCAAACAACAACACCATCACGCTCGGCTATCTTAAAAACAAACTCCCCTACTGCAACGAAGACGAAAACGGCGAAATGGAAGGCTCGCTCGCATCGCTTGCGACGACGTTGCACGATAAATTTGGCATTACGGTCAAAACCGTCGCCTTTGATAGCTACAAGATGATGTCAAAGGCCCTGTCAAAGGGAAGCATAGACGTTGCGCTACCGGTATACCGAGATTACTGGTTTGCCGAGCAATCAGGCGTTGTGCAGTCGGTATCGTTGGGGACCGTGTCCCTCACCGCCATCCACACCGGCGGCAACCTGAACAAAGACCTTCAGAACATCGCCTGTACCAAATCATCGTTTATCAACCGAAATGTACTTGAAAGTCTGTTCCCCACAGCGACCGTGACCGAATACCAATCCGACGATGAAGCGTTCGACGCCCTCAGGAAGGGAACGGCACATTGCATCGTCGCTCCCAGCTCACGCGTAAAAACCATCGGCGACCGTCATGATCTCAAGGACTACGAGACGGTCGAGCTCCCTGACACCTGTGAGCTCTCGTGCTGGATTTCGCGCGGAAAGCCCGAGCTGCTGGGAATCATCAACAAGGGCATCATCAATGCCGGAGAATCGCTCTCCGCAAGCAATTACTCATCCACGTCGTACACGGCCCAGGAATCCAACACGCTTCAATTCCTTTATCGCAACCGCACCGCCGTTGCCGCTACCCTCATCGGTATGTTGTCGGTCGGCATCGTCCTGCTCATCTGGGCGCTCGTGCGCGCTCGAACCGAGCGCAAAAAAGCCGACGCTGCCAACGCCGCTAAGACAGCATTCCTCACGCGCATGAGCCACGACATCCGAACGCCGCTCAACGGCATCCTGGGCCTTATCGAGATCGAGGAATTGAAGGAAGGCGATATCAAGGTCGCCCGCGAGAGCCGTGCCAAGGCGCGCGTTGCCGCCAATCACCTGCTCTCGCTGATCAACGACATCCTCGAGATGGGCAAAATCGAAGACCGCAAGCTAACACTGGAGCATGCGCCTTTTAACCTCAAAGAGCTCTGTGACGATGCGCTGGTTCTGTGCAAGCTCCGCGCGTCCAGTAGCGGCATCACCATGCAGGACAATAGTCTGCCGTACGCCACGGGGCCATACATGATCGGCAGTCCCACCCATATCCGACAGATCATGATCAACCTGTTAGACAACAGCATTAAGTACAACAAGCACGGCGGCTCCGTCACCTTTAGTTCAAAGACCAAGCCACTCGATAACGGGCGCGCGCTCTTTTGCTTTAGCGTTTCGGATACCGGCATTGGCATGACACCTGAGTTTTTGGCGCACATTTACGAGCCGTTCGCCCAAGAAGGCGACGATGCGCGCAGCAAGTTCCAAGGAGTCGGCATGGGCATGCCAATCGTCAAGTCGCTTATTGAACTGATGGGCGGCACCATCGAAGTCACCAGTGAGCTCCATGTGGGCACCTCGTTCTACGTGGAGATTCCGCTCGATATCGACAAGAACCCCCAGGCGCGGGCGAATACGGTCGAGAGTGCGCCCGACTGCTCGCTCGCCGACATGAACGTGCTGCTCGCCGAAGACAACGAATTGAATGCCGAAATTGCCCAGACGCTGCTAGAATCCGAGGGCGTCGTGGTCACCCGCGCCGCCAACGGCAACGAGGTCGTCGATCTGTACCTGTCGCATCCCGCCGGCAGCTTCGATGCGATCCTGATGGACATTATGATGCCGGGCATGGACGGCTATGAGGCGACCCGCACGATTCGTCTGAGCGAGAAGGTCGATGCAGCCGATATCCCCATCATCGCGCTCACCGCCAATGCCTTTGCCGAGGACGCCAAGGCGGCACACGATGCCGGCATGAACGCCCATCTGTCCAAACCGCTCGACTTTAACAAGCTCAAAAACATACTCGCCCGCATCAAGAAAAACGGATCCGTTTCGCTATAGTTTTTGCAGCAACCACGCACGACCAGAAAGGAAGCCAACGATGTTTAGGCCCTTACGTCGCAAGAAACGCGCCATCACCGACGAGGAAGCGCGCAAACTGCTCGCCACCTGCAAGCGCGGCGTCTTTGCCGTCAACGGCGACGATGGCTACCCGTACGCCATTCCCGTCAACTACTTCTTTGACGCCGAGCACGACAAGATTTATTTCCATGGCGCCAAGGCTGGCCACAAGGTCGACGCACTCAAGCGCGATGACAAGGTCTGCTTTACCGTTTACGGCAACGAGTGGTACAAGGACGGTGACTGGGCTCCCTACGTTATGAGCACCGTCGTCTTTGGCCGTTGTCGCCTGGCGAATGACACCCCCGCGTTTATCGAGGACAAAGTCCGCCAGCTCGCCCTTAAGTACTACCCTTCCGCCGAAGAAGTCGAAGAGGAGATCGCCAAGGACATTAAGGGCGTCCAGCTCTACGAGATTACGATTGAGCATCTCTGCGGTAAGCAGATTCAGGAAAAGTAAGTCCCTCAGCAGGCCTCATCAATAGCAATATGGCCCGGTTCCAACCCACCTTGGAACCGGGCCATATGCTTATGAAGCGTCGGCGGCGATGTGCGCTAGCGCCTCGACGAGCTCTTGCGAGCTCACAGGCTTGCTCAGGTGCGCGTTCATGCCCGCCTCGCGCGAAAGCCTGCGGTCGTCGGCAAAGGCGTTGGCGCTCACGGCGATAATCGGTGTGGTCGCGGCATCCTCGCGATCGAGCGCTCGAATCTGACGCGTGGCCTCAAGGCCATCGATGCCCGGCATCATGATGTCCATCAACACCACGTCATACTCGTGCGGTGCGCTCGCGGCAAACGCCTCAACGGCAGACTCGCCATCCTTAGCATGCGTCACGACGGCACCGGCACGGCTGAGCGTAAACTGCGCGATCTCGGCATTCAAATCGTTATCCTCTACGAGCAAAACGCGCAAGCCCTGGAGCGCATCGTCATCGCCCGCATCCGCGCGAACTGCCTGAGGAATCTCGGAGCGTTTGCATTTCTCGAACGGCAGACGGATGGTAAACGTCGTCCCCTGCCCCAAGACGCTCGTAAAGCTCATGGTTCCGCCCATAAGCTCGACCAACTGTTTTGCGATAGGCGCGCCCAGGCCAGTTCCCGATGAGGCGCCTTCCACCTGTTGCTCCTCGCGGCAAAACGGCTCGTAGAGGTGCTGCTGGAACTCCTCGCTCATGCCAATACCGTTGTCGGCGATCGTGTATTCATAGACGGGGACGCCATCTACAGGTTCCACCTCGCGGCACACCAGGCGAACATAGCCGCCCTGGCGGTTGTACTTGACGGCATTGCCGGCAATATTGAGCAACAAGCGCTTGAGGTGCGTCACGCTCACCCGTGCATAGGGATGATCAAGCGTCTGCTGGTCGCAGATAATTGTCACCAGACGCTCCTCGGCCTGGCGCTCCAGAATATCGCGCACTTCACAGTTGAGTGCCACCAAATTTGTGGGTACGAGGTTCAGGTCGACCTGGCCGCTCTCCAGGCGACTCATATCGAGTGCCTCGTTGGCAAGGTCGAGCAGCAGTCCCGACGCCGTCCAGATCTTTGAGCGGCACTCGGTCTGCTTTTGCAAATCGTCCGCATTGGCATCGCCGACCTCGACCATGCCGCGAATGCCGTTGATGGGCGTGCGCAGATCGTGGCTTATGCGACGCAGAAACTCCGTCTTTGCCGAGTTGGCAGACGAGGCCTCACGCGCTGCCTTTGCCAGCTTGTCGCCATAGTCGCGCTCCTGCTGTAGCAAGTCCGTCAAACGTCGGCGATCAGCGCGGCGACGCACCGTCACAACAACGGCTATAACACCGCTGTAGAGCGCCAGCACGCCGGCAGCAACAGCCGCTACAACCTCAAAGTAACGCCGCGCCGAGGCATAGGTGTACACATAGAATTTGTGCGCTTTTCCAAATGTGCCCAAATACCACTCGCCGTCGGCGTTAACCAATCTGACCTTACCAGCCAGGCATCGATCCTTAATACCGTCGACAATGAAGACGTCCATCGCAGGCAGATCGAATACGCCCAATACGGTGGGTTCAACGGCATTGGTCGCAACGACCTTGCCGTCGCTTTCGATCACGATATTGCCGCTATCGATGGTTTCATAGCCATCAAGCAAGCTCTGCAGTTTGAGTGTATTGCTTGCAACCGCCTTCGCGCTCTGATGCCTTACCGCGATAACGATGCCCTCGCCATCCTGCCGAGTCACGCAGCCAATGTCTGCGACCGAATCATCCGCAAGCGTGATGCGAGCGGTATAGGACTTAAGCGGATGAGTTGCCACCTCCAGCACGGGTGATTCTTTGAGATACGTAGCGAGCGACTCGTAGCCCACATCGCCCGTCGAGGACTCGGACACCAAATTGCCCGATGCGTCCGTCACGATCAGCGCGCTCACGTTGAACTGGTCGGCATATTGCTCCAGCATGGCGCTATCCACCGAACCGTCGCGCTCCATATCGCGGGCAGCCTCTCCGGCGATCTCCATAACGCGAATCAGGTTTTTGGTCGTATAGGCGCTATTGAATGCGTCGTAGGAAAGGCTCTGCGTCGCCACGTAATCGACAACGTCGGCAAAGCGCTGCTCGGCCTGAGCTGTCGTGTAGCCGTAGCTCATCATGCCGGCAACAACCGAGAGCGCTATCCCCAGCAGGGCGACAAGGAGCCATGCCCCTGTCGAACGCTTGCCCCGCTCCTGAGCGGCGTGGTCGGGTGCATCGATCATGACAGGCCCTCCATATTCAAAAATGGCGAAGGGTCATCAAAGTACTTTGACACCAGACGTTCCATGGTGCCGTCGGCTAGCATTTCCTGGTAGGCATGGGTGAGCTTAACGTCGACGCCGCGCGTATCGTTGACATCGAAAGCGGTGCCCAAACCAACCACTAGCAGCGGCTCATCCAGAATACGATACGTCACACCATAGTCTTTTTCGTAGGTGAGCAGCGAGGACTCATGCGCAGCGATGGCGTCGACCAGGCCCTCGACGAGCGCCGGGTTCAGGTATGAGCGGTCCGAAAAGCAGTAGAGCTCTTTGATCTGCGGAACGTTTTCATTTGTACGATTGAGCAAAATGTCCTCGGGCTTGGTGGTGGACTGGACTGCCACGACCTTATCCTCAAGATCGGCAAGCGTGTAGATATCGCTCTGGGGATCGACCGCGACCACCTGGCGGCTCGCAAGGTACGGGCCGGCCCAACGATACTCGTTTTCGCGACCCGTCATGCTAAAGCTGCCCATGACGCAATCGAGCTCGCCGCTCGCCAGCAGCTCTTTCTTCTTTTCCCAATCGATCAGCTGGTACTTTGGCTTGTAACCAATGCGGGCCAAAGCCTCGGTCAATATCTCGACATCCAGGCCAACGATATCGCCGTACTCGTCGGCATACACAAACGGTGGATAAAGGTCGCTTCCGACGTTGAGCGTCTTAAGATTATCGTCTTTGGCCTGCGAGGCGTCCGGACCTTCTGATGCAGACGTCGAGGCTCTGCCATTCGGCCCGGAACAACCGGCTATCGCTACGACAAAGGAACTTGCCACTGCAAGCGCAACAAACAACGATATGGCAACCGAGCGGCGAGGTCTTTTCATCGAGCTCCAGACGATCCTGTTTACAGACTGAAATGGTTAAAAATAATAGCAAATGAAACCATTCGAACGCCCAATGGTTACAGACGCCTTACCATGCGGGGCCTTCCAGTCGACCCGGCAGAAGGCCCCGCATGCAGCGCATTCTTACCGTGCATTAAAAACGTAGCGGTCCAGGCGGTCGCACGCTTCCCTTACGCGCGAAAGCGGCAGCGCCAGATTCACGCGAATGTGGCAAGGCCCGTGGAACGGGCGGCCGTCCTGATATCCCACGCCCACGCGCGCTCCCTCGTCGAGCAGCCACTGGATATCGCGGCCATGCTCGCGGCACCACTCGGTGCAGTCCAGAAACACCATGTACGTGCCCTGCGGACGTGAATAGGACACGCCCTCAAAATGCTCGTCCACGTAATCGCAGAAGTAGTCGATATTGCCGGCAAGCACCTGGTTGAGCTCGTCCACCCACTCGTAGCCTTGCGGCTGGTAGGCGCCGATAAGCGCGTGCATGGAGAGGACGTTCATCTCGTTGTAGTGAGTCTTGTTGGATACGGCGCACACGCGGTCGCGCAGCGTCTCGTTGTAGATGATGTGGTAGCTGCCGACCAGACCCGCCAGGTTGAAGGTCTTGCTGGGTGCGTAAAGGGCAACCGTGCGCATGCGGGCGTCCTCGCTCACCGACTGCGTCGGGATGTGCTTGTGTCCGGGACGGATGATGTCGGACCAAATCTCGTCCGAGATCACCACGCAATCGTGCTGGCGATAAATGTCCATGGCGCGCTCAATCTCGTCACGCTCCCACACGCGGCCGCAGGGATTGTGCGGTGAGCAGAACACCGCGGCATGAATGTGGTTTTGGGCGAGTTTGCACTCCATGTCCTCAAAGTCCATGCGCCACACGCCCTGGTCGTCGAGCTTAAGCGGGCTATGGACAATGCGATAGCCCGCGGCCTCGATGGACTTGGTAAAGCCGATGTAGGTGGGGCTGTGGACCAGCACCGCATCACCGGGCTGGACGTACGCGCGCAACGTCGACACGACACCGCCCAGCACGCCGTTTTCGTAGCCGATATGTTCAGGGCGCAGGCCCTCGACGCCATTGCGGCGGCTCTGCCATTCAATGATGCGGTCGAAGTACTCGGCGCGCGGGTTAAAGTAGCCAAACATGGGATGCTGAGCGCGCTGAATGATGTGCTCCTGGACCGTGGGCACCGTGGCAAAATTCATGTCGGCCACCCACATGGGAATGCGGTCGAAGCCCTCGTCGGGTGCATTCGGAGCCATACCGGGGATCTCGCCCCAGGAGTCAACGGCGATGGAGTCCATGCCGTGGCGGTCGATAAGCGAGCTAAAGTCGTATTTCATGCTGAGCCCCCGTGCAAAGTGATTGTTTTGGTAGGCGTTATTGTCCACCAGCGTGGGCGGTTTTGGCGCGGAGTTTGGCGCTTAATTTGACGGGTGCGGACGAATGGCTGGTTAGTCTTGCGCGTCGTTGACGGCGACTACGGTTAGCTGGGTTTCGTCGACCGTAAACGATATGTCGAGCCCGGCGTAGGCCAGATGATAGACGCGGTTTGGCTCGTGCTTGCTGCCCGCGCGGCGCGGATCTTGGCGTAGAACCTCAATCAGACCGGGGAGCTTCGCAGGCGAGACCATGTCTTGAAGCGCTTGCGAGAACTCAACGTCGAGCTCTTGCCACGGGGCATCCTCAATCCAGCCGCCGGTCGCATCCGGATGACAATCCGCAAACGGAATGTAGGGCTTGATGTCATAGATGGGCGTGCCGTCGCGCAGGTCGGCGCCCAGCACGTGGATGATGGGGCCGTTGTCGGTGAGCTCAACGTGATCGAGCTTTACGCAGGTAAGTCCGATGGGATTGGGGCGAAACGGGCTGCGCGTGGCAAAGACGCCCACGCGCTCGGCTCCGCCCAAACGCGGCGGGCGCACGGTCTTCGACCATTTTGCGTTGGTACCGGACCTGTCCTGCGTTTTGGCATCGGCGGCTATGTCCTTAGCCGTGCCGCCGGGCGTTCCGTTTTCGAAGCGCCACAGCAGCCACAGGTGAGAGAAGGAGTCCAGACCCTCAACCGCTGCATTGGAGGCAAATTCCGGCTCAAAAACGATGCGTCCCTGCAGATGAGGCGCCAAAAAGCTATTGCGCGGAATGCCGAACTTCTGCGGCAGGTCGGTATATATGTGTGCAATAGGTTCCATGCCGGTCATTGTACGGCAAGGGCGTGTGGGGCGCTGCGCGCAATTCCCCACCGCAGCCGCCGGACGTGCAACCAACGGTTGCTTGGAAGGGCGCTGGCCGCCGCGTATGCTTAAGCCATCAACCGGCAGAAAGGAGCCGTCATGGCCTTTGCAGAAAAACTCATCGCTGTCCGCCGCGCCCATCACCTTACCCAAGAGCAGCTCGCCGCCAAACTCTTTGTCACGCGCCAAGCCGTCAGCCGTTGGGAGCGCGACGAGGTGACCCCGGGCATCGACATGATGAAGCTCATTGCCGCCGTAACCGGCGAGCCTCTGTCCCACCTGCTCGAAATGCCCGAACATTATTGCCAGAGCTGCGGCATGATACTCACGCCCGACGACTGCGGCACCGATGCCACGGGCGCCACGACCGACCATTACTGCAAGTGGTGCTACGACCACGGCAAGTACACCTACGACACCACCATGGAGGCGATGATCGAGGATTGCGCCCCGCGGCTGGCGCAAAACACCGGCATGTCGCTCGACGAAGCCGTCTCGCTCATGGGCGCCGTCCTGCCGCAACTGGAGCGCTGGCGCACCGTGCAGGAAAACGAGGAGCGCTACGGCGCCGAAGCGCGGACGCGCTATGGCGATGAGGCTATCGATGCAGCAAATGAAACGCTGCTGGACATGGACCCCGAGACATGGAACGACATGAAGGAACTTGAACGCGCTGTTCTGGGCCAGCTTTCGATTGCCATGGGCATTGGCGACCCAGAGAGCAACGAGGCCCACAAACTTGTCGCAATGCACCGTCGATGGATTGCCCTTAACTGGGGACACGAGCCCCAAGACGAAGCATACCTGGGCCTCGCCCACGGTTATCTTGCCGACCAGCGCTTTGTTGACTACTACGACAAGCCCTGCGGCACCGGAGCCACGGCGTTTCTGGTTCAGGCCATCGAGTCGTCGTTGACGCGCGCATAGACCGCGGCGGCTTTGGGTATTTCAATCAAAACCTCAACCGATTGGAGACCTATGGCTACTGATCACGAGCTCGCGCTCTACGTTATGACCGGCTGCCCGTATTGCATAAAAGTCAAACGATTCCTTGCCGATAACGGTGTGACCATCCCCGAGCGCAATATCTCGACCGATGCCAAAGCCGAGCAGACACTCATCGCCGTCGGCGGAAAGCGCCAGGTTCCCTGTCTATTCATCGATGGCGAACCGCTCTACGAGTCAAGCGACATCATCGCATGGGCACAGAAGAACCTGCTCTAGCACACGCATTGCGACCGGCTCGCCCGGTACTCATTGGGGACGCACTTAAATGAGTAGGTAGGGATTCAGTTTCTCAAATTTATAGAACATATGTTTGCTATGTGTTATACTCATCCCAAGGCATGAGACTGGTCGAGAGCTCCCGCGGAGGTCCCCAATGACACGCTGGAGCGGGCACGGTAAGTAAGATCAGTGGTTACCGCACTCGTCCACCTCAGGCAGGCTGCGCTCCTGTTCGCCGTCGCCACCAAAGAACGGCACTCACAACCAAACGTTTCCGTTATCCGTGAGTCCACAGGAGTGCATCGTTATGGCAAAAAAGATTCCAACCCTTTCGTCCGACATTATCTCGAGCGCCTGCTCAGATGTCAGCAAGATCGTCGAGGCCAAGCAACTCGGGCAGAAGGACATTAGTCATGAGGCCTCATCGGAAGGGGCGCTGCTCATTGGGCGCCGTCTTGAACAAGAGATTGCCGGATATCCCATCTCCAATCTCAACGGCTTGCTCTCGCCCATCGCCTGCCACCTCAAACAGAACTTCAGCCCAAGCTTGGGTCCGACTTATCTCAAGCGCTGCATAAAGCTCGCGAGAATCGTTCCAAAAGACATGCCTTTTCGACCGGAGCTTGACCTGGACCACTATCAATCGCTTGCTCACATCGCAAACAAAGATCTACGCCTAGACCTAATGAACGTTGCCGCAGATAACCATTGGAGTTCATCGCGCATTGATCGTCATGCTCGCTATCGGAGTCCGCAGGGTGTTTTGGATGCTTGGGAGCGCCGTATGCTTGAACCAAATCAAGAGGTATGGCGCTTTGCCCGCGCCTACACAGATGCCTGCGGAATCATCTCAGTCGATAAGCTAATTGAGCTCTACAACTCCTACGCCCCCAATCCGGTATCGAGATTTGAGGTGAATGAAACCATTTGGCAAATCAAAAATGAATCGGGGCAAATTGACAACCCCTGCATCATGTCCAAGGACGGGACGCTCTATCTCATAGCGCCCGAACTCGATAACGCTGTCGACGAAGCTCCTTATTACTACGATGACTACGGCTACTCTTATCGTAAATACGAACGGCATAGCGAATACACCGACGAGATGCGCGCGCTGCGCGAACGGCGCGTTGGCATTAGGATGGCAGCGATATTCGCTGGACATGAACGTCTTCCAATAAAAAAGCTCCGCTATGAGGAAGTCATCAACGGCTCCATAAAGAATATTCGATCCGCTGAGCATCTCAAGCAATATGTCTTGAAGGACCCCAAGCTCAAAGCGGCCGAACTTCACGCAAGAGAAGACGAATTCGACTTTATCATGACAAAACTAATGCGTTCTGTTGGACTCAACGGCATGCCGACGGCACAGCAAATAGCCGATGACGCCGCTTTTTTGCTGATTGTCGTACGACCCGAATTTTACGAATGCGAGAAAACTGCCAAAGTTTCTAAACTCCTCTCGAAGATCTATGAGGATGCTCCCCTCTGGGAATTCAACGGACGCTCACATACCGAACTGGAAAGCAAAGAAGCACTGAAACCTTTAGTCTCCATTTCAAGCCAAACTGCCCAGCCTAAAAATGCCGCTTAGCTCTATTAGCTGCTTGCATTTTTGTCTACAAAACTGTATACAAAAAGAGAGGCCCTTATGGAGCTCATCGCAATCCACCCCCATGCCCTCAAACACGGGCTGACGGAGACGGATATCACATACGCCTGGAATTCTGCTTTCGCATGGTTCAGGCGTGATCTCGAAAATGGAGGTATCGATTACGTTCTCGTTGGACTTGATGGGAGAAACCGTCTCATGGAGCTCATTGCTCGATATTGCTCCGACCGAGATGGCTACATCATTTACCACGCCCTTGTTCCTCCCACACGCAAGGTGCTCAGAGAAATCGGGGTCGATCGATAGGAGGCGCCATGGATGCTAAGCAGCTCGAAAAGATGATGGGATTTGCCCCTGGAGAGTTGGAGAAAACCGCGGAAGCCTACGAAAAAGATGAGTGGCCGAAAGGTCGCACCATCAAGTTGGGAAGGCCACCAATCTCTGATGAGCCGAGCGTCGTTTTATCGGCACGTGTGGGCGAATCGGTTCTTGAAGCGTTTGACGCAAAAGCAAAGCGCCATGGGCAAACACGTACGGAGCGACTCAGGGAGCTCATCACACTCGATGCGATGATTGCCTAGTCACCCTCCGAACCCAAACATGTACGCCAGCATCCAAAGTCGACCATTTTCGACATCTTTGGATGCTGGCGTACAACTTTTGGGTAGTCATTGGGGACGTCCCCAACGACTACTCGACGACTAACTAGCCCTGGAAGCGAGCTATGGGCGCAAGTGGCTGCTCGCGAAAGACGCGCTCGACAGCGGCGCGGTATTCGTCGACCTTTTTAGTCTTGCGTACGAGCTTGTGAACGGTAGCGGGGTCGGCGAAGGCGCATTTGGCGTAGAACCACCACTCCTTCATGCGAAAGACCGCGTTGCCGCCAATCTCTTCTGCATATGCCGCGAACAACGTGTCGTGGAAGCGCTGCAGCTCAGCATCCGTGGCAGCAGGACCGCCGTTGACCATACGAGCCAGAGCGGGGTTCGCGAGCAGGCCGCGCCCCAGCATTACATGACGCGTGCCGGGATAGGCCTCCACCAGCGCATCCATGTCCTCAAGATCGAAAATGTCGCCGTTATAGGCCACGGGGAACGGCGCACGCTCCAGCGTCTCGCCATAAAACTCTTTGCGCGGCGAGCCCGTATAACGGTCCTTTTGTACGCGAGGATGCACAATCAGCTCTGCCAGCGGCATGCGGCAATACAGATCGAGCACGCGCTCATACTCGTCATCGCTCTCCAGCCCCAGCCTGGTCTTTACCGATACCGGCAACGGCGACCGCTCGCACACATCGCTCAAGAACACCTCGAGCTCGTCGAGATTGCGCAAGAAACCCGAACCCTTGCCCTTGGCGACAACCGTCCCCGAGGGGCAACCCAAGTTGAGATTGACCTCGCGATAGCCCATGTCGGCGAGCACCTGTGCCGCCCACACAAACTCGTCCGCGTTCTTGGACATCAGCTGAGGCACTACGTTAAGCCCCTGGTTATTGGCAGGATCGATCTCCTTAAATGCCTTGCCGCCAAAGCGGTTTCCCACCCGCGGCGGCGACAAAAACGGCGTGTAATAACAATCGAGCGCACCGAAGCACTCCGCATGCACGCGACGGAACACATGCCCGGTAATGCCCTCCATAGGGGCCAACGATAGAATCATCTACATCTACTCTCAGATCAACGCAACAAAGGGGCCATCCCTTTGTCACATGCATTATGCCTTGTGCTTCAGGCGATTCACAAGGAAGAGGTAGCTACTGAACGATGACCACCCTCCAGCCGCACCCCATACAACGAGGTCTAATATTTTTCTGAGAAGTGAACGACCGTTTTTGGACCCCCGAAGCATCGACATTTTCTGACGCTAAAACCGCAGGATTCAACGATCAAAACCGCAGGAAATTGCATCTCGAAAGTGCCGATACTTCGAGGGCCCGTTTTCACTCGTTCACTTCTCGGGAAAAGTATTAGACCTCGATTTACAAGCCACTCAATGTGACAAAGGGACTGTCCCTTTGTCACATTATTCGGAGCGTAGGGCTTCCACGGGATCCTTCTTGGACGCGCTACGGGCCGGCAGCAGGCCGGCAACGACCGTCAGCAGTACCGAGATCGCAATGAGTACCAGCGCGTCCCGTACCGGCAGGCTCATCAGATTGGGTACCTGCTTGGCAGCAAGTGCCCAGGCATTGACCGGAAAACTCACGAGCACCACAACGACGATAGCGAAGACGCCGGCGATAAGGCCCTCGATAAAGGTCTCGGCATTGAACACGTTTGCCACGTTGCGCTTCGACGCACCGATTGCGCGCAGGATGCCGATCTCCTTCTTGCGCTCCAGTACGCTGATGTAGGTGATGATGCCAATCATGATGGAGCTCACGACCAGGCTGATGCTCACGAACGCGATGAGCACCAAGCTGATGGTGTTCACGATATCGGTCACCGAGCCCATGATGATGCCCATGTAGTCGGTGTACGAGATTGCCTGTTCATCGTGGCCAGCAGCCTTGACCTGCTTGTTGTACGCATCGATATGATCGAGTACGCGCTCCTTGGCCTCAAAGTCGCGCGGGAAAATCTTAACCGAAATGGGGTCTGCCTCGTCCGCATAACCCAGTGTGGTCAGGTTGTTGTCATAGGTAAGCTTCGAAGCCTTGGCATAACTCATCATAAGCGAACTCAGATCCTCGGCGTCCATGTTGAAGTGGATGGCACGAGCAAAGGCGCTCGCATCCACGTGCATGGCGCTCGCCAGGTTGGCAAAACTCGACGACATCTGCGTGGCCATCTGGTCCATAAGCCCCGCTGCGCCCGCCTTGAGCTGAGCTGATACCGTCGTCGCAATCTGCTCGCTGATTGTTTTCATCACCTGATCCATAGCCTGCTGCAGATACGGAGCCAGCTGTTTTTGCACATAGTCGGTCATCGCCCGCTGCAGGCGCTCGGCCAGGGCATCGCCGCCGAGTGCCTTGAGCTGAGCCAGGCATTGCTGCGCTGTAGCATCATTCTCAAGATACGTCGAGAAAGCATCGGCGAGCTTTGACGCGTCCTTAAGATCATCGGGCGTCAGCGCCTTAAACTGATCAGACTGTATAAAGCCCTCAAACAGCTGGTTGGCAAGCGCACCCACCTGCTGCATCTGCTCGGGCGTGAGTTCCAAGCCATCGAAGACGCCCGAGAAATCGGGAGTCGGCGCTTTGGCCATGATGTCGCTGAAGTCGATATCCTTCCCAACGCCCGAAAGGTCGATATCCAGGCCCGACAAATCGATGCCCGAAAGATCCATGCCACCGGCAGCACCCGAGAGCGCAGACGTATCGAACGAGAACGCGCTCTTGAGTGCCGCCTCGTCCACACTAAACATGCTGCCCAGATCCACGCCTTGCTTGGCCTCGCCTTGCAGCTCATCGAAAGACTTGCCCGTAAAGACATCCGTCTCGGGGTGGGCGAGTTGCTCCTGCACAATCTGCGAATCGGCGGCGCGCTCCATAAGCTGGCGAGTCAGCGCATGCGTATAGGCAATGCCCGGAGACAACGCGCTCGCATTGGCCGTCTCGTTAGGTCGCACCACGCCCACAATGTGCACGTCGATGCCATCGGCAACCTTGGCGGCCATAAAGTCGGCGTCACCAGACATGTCGGTCCACATGCCGGTCTCTTCGTTTTTGCGATAGGCATCGGCCGGCGACAGCACCTTAAACGTCGTGGACAGCGCATCGTCGTAGGTAAAGTCGGTGCCGGTCTCGGGTGCTTTGACCCCACCGTCGGCCGTCATGGCACTGTTTACCAGATCGTTGAGCTCATCGATATCCAGCGCACCGATGCTATAGAGCGTGTAGTCGCCCACCGTGCCGCGGCTCGAAAGCACCATTACGGCTTCGTTGGCAGACGTGGGCCAATGACCGGCGACGACATCGTACTGGCTGTCGAGCAGGCTCTGGTCGTCAATCATCTCGTTAAAGACCGAGGTTCCCATGGATTCCATGCTCACCGTTGCCGCCGAACTCGCGCCTCCGCTCATAGCCTCGGTCATAGCGTTGGGAACAAGCCGAACGGGTTTCTCGTCACCCTTACCCGCACGATAGACAACCGGCGTCACGCCGTAGCCGTACTGGATGGCGTTGACCTCTTTGTCGATACCGTCGCCGCCGTCGTCAAGCCATGCCTTAAAGCTCGTCATATCGTTAGATTTAACACTTGCGAACATGTCCTTTACGGCCGTAACCACGGGAATCTTATCGGCTCCCTCAGCCTTGCCGTCGCCGCCATCGTCGGACGGATCCTCGTTCTTGGATGCGTCATCATCCGTGGTCCCTTGTCCACCCATCATGGACGACAGATCGTAATCCTGCTTGGAGATGGTAAGCGGATAGCTCGAGAGCGTATCCTCTTCGACCTTTTTGATGTAGTCGTTTACGCCGTTGGACAGCGCCAGAATCGCCGCGATACCGATAATGCCGATCGAGCCTGCGAAAGCCGTCATCGCCGTGCGGCCCTTTTTAGTCATGAGGTTTCGGGCAGAAAGCCCCAGCGCCGTCACAAAGCTCATCGAGGTTTTGCGCGTAGGCTTGGCCTCGCGGCGCGTGGCGTCAGCGACATCGAAGGGATCGGAATCGTCGGTGATCTTGCCGTCCGCCAGGTTGACGATGCGCGTGGCGTACTGGTACGCCAGCTCAGGATTGTGCGTGACCATGATGACCAAGCGGTCGCGCGCAACGTCCTTGAGCAAGTCCATGACCTGCACGGATGTCGTTGAATCCAAGGCGCCAGTCGGCTCGTCTGCCAGCACAATCTCGGGATCATTAATCAGGGCGCGGGCGATAGCCACGCGCTGCATCTGCCCGCCCGATAGCTGGCTCGGGCGTTTGTTAACGTGCTCGCCCAGACCGACTTTCTCCAACGCCTCGCGCGCACGCTGGCGGCGCTCGGCATGCCCCACGCCCGTGAGCGTAAGCGCCAGCTCCACGTTTTCCAAAATGGTCTGATGCGGAATGAGGTTATAGCTTTGGAACACAAAGCCGATGCGATTGTTGCGGTAGGCATCCCAATCGCGATCGCGGAAGTCCTTGGTCGAAATGTCATCGATGAGCAGGTCGCCAGAATCAAAGTGATCGAGTCCGCCAATAACGTTGAGCATCGTAGTTTTGCCCGACCCCGAAGGGCCCAGAATGGCCACGAACTCGTTATCGCGAAAAGCCAGGCTCACGTTATCGAGCGCCACCTGGGTGAACGACTGGGTAACATACCTTTTGCAAATACCTTTGAGCTCCAGCATGGACGGCAACCTCTCCCGCGCGGGCGCACTCGCCCGCTCTCCCCCGCCGTTCGTATTCGACGCGTTTGTCCTACTCTATTCCCATTTTTAGCCAGCACCAGTGAGGAATGTAACGAACAGCGCCAAAAAACGAACGGGGCGGCACGCCACACAGCGCACCGTCCCGCACACAACATCGACAATGCGACAAAGGGACTGTTCCTTTGTCGCATTAATTGACGTGTACTCAGCCTTTATTGCTCGCTATTCGCAATCGCCTGGTCGATAAGTTTGTTGAGTGCTGCGCGCTGCTCGGCGGAGCTGATGGCTCCCACGATTGGATCCCCTACGATATTGCCATTCTGATCGATGACATACGTTGTCGGGAACGAGAACAAATTTGACGTAAACTTACCGGCCTCGCTATCCGACTTGAACCAGATGTTCTTATATGTCACGCCCTTCTTGCTCAACACGTCCTTGGCATCTGCAATCTCGCCCTTGTTGCCATCGAGCGTAAAGGAATTGACGCCCACGACCTGGCCGCCCTTCTTGGCAAGCTCCTGATTCAGTTTCTCAAGATCGCCCAGCTCGCCCACGCACGGCTTGCAAGTAGTGAACCAGAAGTTCATGACGGTGACCTTGTTCTTAGAGAACAGCTCGTCGCTGTTCACGTCGTTGCCATCCAGGTCCTTGCCCGTAAAGCTGGGGAACTTCGTCGCCTCGCTCGAAGCATTGGCACCAGCCGTCATGCCAGCGGTCGAAGCGTCGACGCTCTCGCCTGCACTCGGCGTGCTTCCACAGCCGGGGAACTCCTTCTCCAGGCTCTCGAGCTTCTCCTCGATCTCCTTGATCTGCTGCGCACCGGCCTTGAGCGTCTTAAGCTCATCCGCCGTGAACTCATCTTTGGCACCGTCGATGGTCTTGAGCAGGAAATCGCCGTAATTGCTGCCGTCCTCAATCATTGCCGAGTCTTTATTTGCCGCATTGAATACCTTTTCCCACAGCGCGTTATCACTCGAAAAGATCTCGTTCTCCTTCTGCATGAGCTTCGCATACAGCTCGGCGGCCTCGTCGGCATTGGCCGGCTTCTGCGCAGTGAGTTCTGCGATCTTAGGATCGGAGCTCGCAGATTCGCTCGCATTGCCACCAGGTGCCGAGCACGCCACAAGACACAAGGCCAGTACCGGCACCATAAACAGGGCCGCAATCTTAGAAAGCTTCATGGTCATTCCTCCGTTTTGTCGAAGCTTGTTTACTTTTTATCGGCGGTCAAGGGAAGCTTTTCCGCCGACACATCCAAGCCATAGCGATAGCTGATGGCATCGACGGGACAGGCCCCGATGCACTTTCCGCACCGGATACATTCGGCATGATTGGGCGCGCGGACCACATCAACGTCCATCTGACAAACCCTTGAACACTTGCCGCACGAGACGCATTTGCACGCGTCAACCTGAATCCCCAACAAGGACACCTTATTCATGAGCGCATAGAATGCGCCGAGTGGACAAATCCATTTGCAGAAGGGGCGGTAGAACAAAACGCTCAGCACTACCACGGCAATGAGAACGGCAAGTTTCCAAGTAAAGAGATGTCCCAACGCAGATCGAATGCCGGCATTGGCGATGGCCAGCGGAATGGCGCCCTCGAGCACACCCTGCGGACAGATGTACTTACAAAAGAACGGGTCGCCCATGCCCACGTCGTTAACCACCAAGACGGGCAGCAGCACCACGGCAAACAGCAGCACGACGTACTTGATGTACGTGAGCGGCTTGAGCTTTTTTGTCGAAAGTTTTTTGCCGGGAATCTTATGAAGCAGCTCCTGCAGCCAGCCAAACGGGCACAGAAAGCCGCATACAAAGCGTCCCAGCAGCACGCCGAGCAAAATGAGCGTACCGGTAACGTAGTAGGAAAAGTTGAACTTGGATGAACCTACCACCGACTGGAACGACCCGATGGGGCACGCACCCGATGCCGCGGGGCACGAATAGCAATTAAGTCCAGGTACGCAGACTGTTTTTCCCGCGCCCTGATAGATGCCGCCTTTGGCAAAGTTTGGCAGGTGAATGTTGGTGACCAGCGTCGCCGCCGCCTGAATGAATCCGCGAAATCGGGCCAAAACATGCGACGCAGTATTTTCTCTTTTATCCAATTCCGATACACTCCAAGCACAGCCTAATCGCTTTGGCCAGCACGGCATCCGCCTCGCCACGCATAACACCAAAGCACACCATGGCAATTCCGACGATCAACAAAGCGACCTGTACCATGGGTTTTACCGCTTTGAACAACTCGACCACTCCTTTCGTTACGCGACCATTGGACCATATCGACTATAAAATCCGTGTTAAGCGCGATTTGGAATGTGCAAGGAGACTGTTATGCGTATTTTGATCGTCGAAGACGAGCGAGCACTGTGCGATGCAATCGCGCGCAGCTTGCGAAACCTGGCATACAGCGTCGACTGCTGCCACGATGGACGGGAGGCGCTCGACCTGCTGGACGTCGAAGTCTTTGACCTCGTGGTACTCGACCTCAATCTTCCCCATGTCGACGGCATGACCGTGCTCAGGGAACTTAGGAAAACCGATTGCGAGACCAAGGTACTGATTCTGTCCGCGCGTGGCGAAGTATCCGATAAAGTCGACGGGCTCGATGCCGGCGCCAACGATTACCTCACCAAGCCGTTTCATCTGGACGAGCTTGCGGCAAGGATTCGCAGCCTTACCCTCAGGCGCTTCGCACAAAGCGACATAGTATTAACCTGCGGAAAGCTCCGCTTTGACACCAAGGCACGCATCGCTTCCGTGGACAGCGAGGCTTTATCTCTTACGCGCAAGGAAACGGGAATCTTGGAATACCTGATGCTTAATCAGGGGCGACCGGTAAGTCAAGAGGAGCTTATCGAGCACGTTTGGGATAGCACCGTGAACTGTTTTAGCAACGCAACCCGCGTTCACATGTCGTCGCTCCGAAAAAAGTTGCGCAGCGCTTTGGGATACGACCCGATTCGCAATCGGATTGGAGAGGGCTACGTTATGGAGGATGGAGAATGAAAGGGCTTTCGCTGCAATGGCGCATAACGATCATGACGGCACTGCTGACGTGCGCGGCGTGCGTGCTGACGAACTGCCTGGTCGGTTATACGGGCATGCGCTACATGGATGCCATCGGCAGTGACATCTCGGCCTTTACCGCAACCGGCGAAGATTCGCCCCAGGCGTTCGACCCAACGAAAGCGACCCTCGATGACGAGGTCACGATCGTCGTAAACGACGCACAGGAGTCTTTTGGCACGACAACCTGGTACATCACGGCTGGAGTCACACTCCTTGGCGGCGCGCTGGCATACTTTGCGAGCGGCCGTGCACTCAAACCGCTACGGGCTTTTGCAGCCCAGGTCGAGCGTGTGCAGCCTGACAACCTAAGCGAAATCAGACTCAATGAAGATGTGCCCACCGAGTTACAGCGATGCAGCGCCTCTTTCAACGACATGATCGCCCGTCTTGGCGAAGGGTTCTCTGCGCAGCGTCAGTTTACCGGCAACGCCGCACACGAGCTGCGCACCCCGCTCGCCCTTATGCAAGCACAGATTGAACTATTCATCTCCGAGCACTCCGGTTTGCAACCCGAAACAGCCGAGCTGCTCGGCCTGCTACAAGAACAAACCGAGCGCATGTCTCGAATGGC
This sequence comes from uncultured Collinsella sp., assembly GCA_958413895.1. Taxonomy (GTDB): domain Bacteria; phylum Actinomycetota; class Coriobacteriia; order Coriobacteriales; family Coriobacteriaceae; genus Collinsella. The sequence goes on along the minus strand of CATYVQ010000006.1, from coordinate 53,155 downwards.
CAAGGTATTGCTCGAGATGAGTGAGCTCCGCAGCGTTCCTTGCGAGGACGATGTGGAACTTGGTCCCTTGTCCGAAGAGGTCCTCGCCGACCTTGCGCCACTTGCCGAAAATAAGGGCATAGCCCTCAATTGTGCTGGAGACGCTTTAATAATCGGGAGCGACACGCTCCTCTATCGGCTGGTGTTTAACCTGGTCGAAAATGCCATCCGTTACAGCCACCCCGGCTCGACTGTCAACGTCTCCATCTGCGACAACGACAGCCATGTGCTCCTGCGAGCCGAGGACCAGGGCCCGGGAATACCCAAGCAGTACCGTGAGAGCATCTTCCAACCGTTCTTTCGCCTGGATAAATCCCGCAGCAGGGCATACGGCGGCGCAGGACTCGGGTTAGCGCTCGTTTGGGAGATTGCAGCGCTTCACGGTGGCGCTGTAGAGGTCGAAACAAGTTCCGAGAACGGGACTACCATGCTCGCAAGCCTTCCAAAACGATCCGCAGCGTTAACCGAACAGTAAAACGAAAGGGGTCCCGAGCAACAGGAGTACAATTGCTGCTATTGTTGCCAGCTGTTGGGAGATGGAAGATGGACTGCGATGGCTACCCATGCGTTCCCATGCCGTTGATGTGCACTGCCTTTGTGCCGGGGCAGATTGACGCTGCGGTTGCAGGCATTTCCGACGCCGACTCGCGTGCCATCGCCACGGCGGAAGCGCTGTACTTTCGCGGGCAGGCCACGCTCGCCGCCGAGACAGCACGCCCCTATCTTGACGCCACCGACCCCGCGCTGCGCTATTCCGCATGCTTCATCTGCGGATATGCCAGCCTGTCGCTCAACCGTATCCCCGACGCCCGCCGGTGCCTTGCTGGCATCCTCGATACGCCAACCGACGAGGAGTCGCCCGCCGTCCACGCCGCGCATATCCTGTTCGCCTCGGCCGCGAGCGTCCTGCTGCACTTGCCTTCCCCGTATTCTGCCGAAGAGTTTTATCCACTTGCGGCGCATCTGCCCGAAGGCCTGCGCCTGTTCGCCAGCTACGTGATGGCGCACGCCTTGTATCTGCGCGGCGAATACGGACGCAGCCTGGGCATGGCGGAAAATGCCCTGATCATGAAACAGGGAAGCTATCCGATCTCGGAACTGTTCCTGCACCTGGCAGCTTCCATGGCATGCATGAGCCTCAAGGACATCAACGCCGCAAAGGCACACTTCGGAGTTGCTTGGAACATTGCGCGTCCCGACGGCCTTATCGAGCTCATTGGCGAGCACCACGGCCTTTTGCAGGGGCTCATCGAGGCATGCCTAAAATCGCAATACCCTGACGATTTCGCACGTATCATCGAGATTACGTATCGATTCAGCTACGGCTGGCGGCGCATCCACAACCCCGATTCAGGCGAGGACGTGGCCGACGATTTAACGACCACGGAGTTCACCATGGCCATGCTCGCCTGCCGCGGATGGACCAACGCCGAAATCGCACGCCACATGGAAGTTTCGCCGGGCACCGTTAAAAACCGCCTATCAGGAGTGTATGCCAAACTTGGTATCGGAACTCGCGCCGAGCTGGTCGCGCATATGTTGCGTTAGCGACCGGGCCGCCAAGCGCATCGAACGCGCTCCGGAGCCCCGGCGCTTCGCTCGCTCAAATTGGACATTTTGGCCATCGAACGGCACTACCGCCACGGGGCACCTTCTCGCAAAATTGGATTATTTCCTCCGATGTTTGCGGGATGGGAGCCAAAGATGCTTGATCGCCGTTCGTTACTTGTTGCCGGAGCGTCCTCGCTGGCGAGCATTATGTTGCCGCGCGTGCCGGGAAGCGCAAACGCCTTCATACTGCCGTTCGCCCCCACCGAGGCATACGCCGACGAAGAAGACCCCTTCAAGGTCTTGGTTCTCTCGCGCACCATGTTTGGTGTGGTCGTGGTCGACGTCGCCAACAAGAATACGCCCATCACGGGTGCCCAGGTCACGCTCACATCGCGCTATGCCGCAGGCAAGCAGCTCACCGCCACGACCGATGACGAAGGCACAGCCATCTTTGAGGTCGCGCCGCTTTCGGAAGGCTACGTGGACGAGGCAACGCTTCTCGACGCGTACGACTTTAACGGCGGCATCTCCATTAGCATGGCAGGCTACCGCGATGTCGAGATTCCCCTCGCGCGTGTCCAAGGCGGCACCGCCATTACCGCACCCACGCGTCCGCTCTCCGATGGCGAGCCGTACTTTCGCCAGCTTACATTCGACGAATGGGACATCCAGTACGCTGAAGCCACGTTTATGGCATTGCCGAAGGACGACACGGCAAACGACCAACCCGACACGCACGCCTTTACCGTGCAGGCACATCTGCCACAGGGTGGACAGGCAGCGCTGCATATCAACAAGGTAATGCCCGCCACGAGTAGCTCACCCGAAACCGTCACGCAGATTGGCCAAGTCAAGGCCAGCGCATCGGGCACGAATAATCTGGCGACGTTCACACTCGAAGACAAGTTCCTCGATGCAGCGTCAAACCTTCTGGAGGAAGGATGCAAGCTGCGCTTTGTCCTCGACTATCAGGGCAAAACCCATACGCTCTCCTCCCCCATGGCCGTTGTCACCGCGCCGGCCGCAAAGGCAGAATCGGGCTCGACCACCATCATTCCCACTACCATGGACCAAGAGGTCACTCCGTTTGATTTCCCAGCGGCGTTTCCCGGCATCGGCGGCAATAAGTTCACGTGCTGGATGCCCTCGTTCCCCATTTTGTTCGATTTCTCGTTTGCCGGGTACGTGCTGTTTGGCGGAGGATACAAACCGGTCGGCTACATGAACGATTCAGGCAATCCGGATCCGGAGTACTGGAAGAAATCGCCGCGCGAGTCGGGCGCCAAGCAGGCAAACCGCTACCTCGACGAGATGGAGGGGAAGTGGAATCAGTACAAGAGTATGAGTGCCGGTTCGGGAACCGATCCAAGAAACACTAAGCTCCTTCGCCACCATTGCACGCTGCTGTTCACGATGGATATCGCCACACAGCTGTACGGCTCGCTCGCCTACGATTGGGTGGACAAAACCTGGGGTGACAACAACGATCCCGCATACGGCAATATTAAGGCCCTCTTCCAGGTAAGAACCGATCTCAACTGGACCGAGCAGTTCACCTTGGGACCGGTGCCGTTTTTCCTAAACGTCAACCCTTGGGTGCTGGCGAAGCTGGCGCTCGCCGTGGGCGCCCACACGCACGGTAGCGGCGCGGCGTTTTTCAAGAACATTTCGCTCGATTATTCCAACACGTCGGGCTCGTTCACCATCCAGATCGGGCTTGCCGTCACCTTTGGCGCCGGCGTTGCAGGCGTCGCTTCGTCTGCCGTGCGCGGCGCCGCATCCCTCACGCTGTTCATTGGGTACGAGAAGGCAGATGGACACCAGCTTCCGCGACTGCGCGTAGGTGCAGACGTCGATGTCGATGTGATGCTCCAGTTTGTAATGTTCAAGTGGACCACCAAGGCTTGGTCGGGGTCGTGGCCCACACTCCTCGATTCGTGGAATATGTCGGTGAACAATGGCGACCAGTATGTGCTCCAGCGCTCTGAGCTCTCATTGGGTGGAGATACGCCTTACACGTTGGATGCCTGCTTCGGCACGCCCGGCAACATTGAGGCGGGCGGCGTGCCGCAATTTATCGCATCGGCCACCATCGTCACCAACGCCGAACTGCTCGCGCGCACCGAGGTTAAGGCCACTGCCGTAAACGTCGCGTCTGTCGTACGCGATTGGAACCGGGCGGTCACGCGCATTGAGCTCGAGGCGGATGCAGAAAGCGACGACACGGGACAGATCGAGCATTTCGTCCATGCACTGATAGAGAACGACGAAAACGCCGCGCCGATGTATGAGTACACCTATATCGGTCAGGCAACAAACGCCGTTGCGGACCCGAACGCCAATTCTGCCGGCGTATCGGAGGACGAGCGTGGCGGCATCAAGCCCTCGAGCGACAACGTGCTGTTTGCTGGCGTGCTCAGCGAAGCCCACATGAAGCTGGCAATGATTGCCGGCGTAGAATGCCTGTTCCGTATCGCCTCGGTGCGCTACGGCGACAATGGTCGCTCGCGCCTGGTGGTACACACAAAGGCAAACGGAACGTGGTCCGCTCCCACGCCTGTGGACTTTCCCCTTGGGTTTGGCGAGGGCGACGTGGAGCGCGACGGCATATACGATTACGACTTCGACGTGGTGGAATATACGGACGGAAGAGGAAACCAGGACGCCTACGTGCTGCTGGTCTCGGGCGAGCGCCGCGACGGCGACAACACCCTTTTCGATACGGCGAGCACATCCGGCATACTGTCCGTTGTGCGCCTGCGCATAAGCAACGACGGAGTTCGCGTGATATCGCACACGTCGTGGCGCAGCATCTCGCGCGGCCGCCTTCAGGAGGATGGCTACCATTGCCTGCAGTGCCCACGCATCACGGTGGGCAAGACACTGGTCGACGGACGTCTGTCGGGTGCCTACCTCCACCGCCGCGGAACCACCGCAGAGAAGGCGCTCGGCAGCGAGGCCGAGGTTGCGCTGGAATGCTTTACCCTGTGGTCGGATGATTTGGGCGACAGTCTCACGTTCCGTCAGGTCCTCCGCTTTCCGCAGGCACCGTCGAGCATCGAGCTCGGCGCGCCCGAGAATATCAACGGCAAAATGGTGGTGCCCGTTGCATACGAGACTGCAGGCGGTTGTGGCTGTGCATCGTACGCCGTGATCGGCCAGTCCATCGCGGGTTGGGGCGTTATGTCGCCAGATGCCACAGTACCCCACGCGGTGCCGTGGCCGCAGCACACGGGCTTTTTGGCAACCGCCAACGAGCAACTGCAGCATATTACTTGGACGCGAGGCGCATCGGCATTTGCAACTCAGCCCGTGGGCGCCGCAGACTGTGGCCCGGCATCGTTTAGCGTAAGCAACAACGGCAGGTGCGTGCTCTATGTAGAGAACACCGACGGCAAGGTGGGACAGACCTACGACGAAGAAGGCAACCCGGTAGCAGTGATGGGCAAGCACTTCCGCATCTTCGCCAGCACCTTGGCAGGCGATCTGTTCACGGAGCCGTTCGTGATGTGCGAGCTGGACCATCCCGTCGATCAGATAACGACATTTTTGACGTCGGGAGGTATGCTCTCCGCGCTCGCCATGCACATTGTGAGCGCGGAGAAGAGCGAGGCAGAGCTGCACGGCATCGAAGTGCCTTTGGTGGCGTGTGCCACTCCGACGGGCGCGGTCGCTACCTCGGGCGCGGTGGTGCCCGGAGCGGCAGGCGAATCCTTCATGGTCACGGTGCGAAACGACGGCAACACGCTGCTCACCGCCGGTACGATCGATCTGTACCGGGAGGGTTCCAGCCAGCCGTTTTCCAGCGCATCCATCGGGTTCGGAGCGAACGCACGTATGGCATCGATCTACGATCCAGAGCTTGCCGAGGACGCTTCGGCCAACGATATGACACACGTGAAGTACGCGCTCGAGACGCTGGGCGCACGTTTTGCAACGCACCCGCTGGCAGCCGACAACGGCAACGCCGTGCTGGCACCAGGTTGCACGGCACAGTTCCGCATGAGCTTCGCCATCCCCGAGAGTTGGAGCGACGAGGTGGGCAAACGCGTAACGCTGTATGCGAAGGCGCGTAATCTGGTGGCGCTCGATCCCGTAACGCTCGAGGAAATTCAACCGGGCGCAAACTCGGCGCTGGGTGCCGTACTGCACGAGCTTCATGTGCCCGACGCGGCATGCGAGCGCTCAGAAGTTCAGGTCGGCGTATGCGGCAGCGCGGATACGACAGGACTTCACGACGCCCCGATGACGGTCGACGGCGATGGCGGCACGAGTGGCAGCGGTGCTGACGAGGGCGGCGGCTCCAGCGGAAGCAGCTCCGGCAGCGGCAAGGATCACGGCAATAACAAGCGCTCCGGAAAAGCGGGCGCGCTTGCGGGCACGGGCGATGTCAACGCTCCCCTGACAGCAGCCGCGGCAGCACTCGCCGCGGCAGGCGCCGGCCTCGTCGCCTACAGCGCCCGCCGCACGGCGCTCGAAAACGACACCGCCGATGAGGTCAATTCTGATAAGCCTCACTAGCTCCCAGTTACCTTTGCAAGAGACGCCGACTCGGCTCATCGAACACCAAAAGAGGCTGGCCCCGATAACTCGGAGCCAGCCCTGAGTCGCCTGACGCGAGAATCGCGGCGCTACTTGAGCTTCAGAGCCTCCATCATGGGCACGGCGGCGTCCCAATCGATCTTCCAGCCGATCGATACACGGACGGTTTCGCCCGTTGCGGGAGCCGTCGCAAACAGCGTATGGCCGTTGTCAGGACCGGTAAAGCGCAGCCACGTTATGCCGTTGTACTCGACCTGGTCGGTTGTTGTCTCCTTACCCTCGTAGACCTGCTCTAGGCTTGCAACCTCTTCCTCCGGCGAGCGCGGGAAGATGCTGATGTTCAGGCGTCCTCCAGTCTCGTCGTGGAAGAAGTTTGCCTTTTCGCGCTCTTCGTCGGACGAATCCAGCGTGTACCCATCGGCGGCCTCGATGCTGTACGATGCGCAGTCGATGCCCGTTAAATCTGCCTTCTCGCCAGAATCGGCCACGCCGCCGGCCGCCTTGAACTCCTTGGTCTCGCAGCCCGTGGTGTCAAAGTGCATGGCCTCGTGGTTCTTAGCGGGGGCGTAAGCGTCTACGAACTCGACAGTGATGGGCCCGTAGTACGCCGTCTTGGGCGCCCAGAAATATACGTACTCAACGGTCTCGCCCGGACCGATGTCTGGCCTCTCGGAAAGGTCAATTCCCTTGTGCAGATCATCGGGGGCCTCGCTTGCAACGTAGTCGAGCACAGCCGCCTTGCCGGAAGTAAACAACGGGTCGCCTGCCTCAAGATCGCCCTGGGCAGCATGCACGTTAAAGGAACTGAACGTCCTGTTCTTTGTGTTGTTGTTGGTGATCTTGATGTGCAGGTAAAAGCCGTCCTGTAGCTTGGCATCGCCACGATAGAACGTACCGTGAGCCACCGACTCATAGGTAATGCCTGCCACCTCGACCGTCTGCGAATCATAGGCCTTGGCCTTCTTGGACTTCTCCTGCACAGGTGCGCTCCCGCCCGAGCCACTCGGCGCATTACCGCCGCAGCCGGCAAGCGTACACGCCAACACAGCCGAAAGCGCCACGGTGGGAATTCCTAACAGCAGCTTCTTCGTCATGGGCTTCATCATCCTCACCGCTCCTTTCGCTTGCAGCTCATCCGTTGCCCAAGGCCTTCGTCATCCCGTGGCATCGGCTTCCACTATGAGCGTATGACGAAACACGGCGCCGGCGAAGTGACCCGTGGCCCAAATAACGACCCACCAGCGTTCCTTATGGGCCAAAAGAACTCGCACATGCACGCCCCCGGCCCATAAAACGAGACGTCTGTCCCAATGTTCGATTCGATCCAACAATCCGCACGACACGTTTTCGACAACGTATCCAACCGTAAACGCAGCAAGACGCATCCGGCCGCCTTCAAACTTACTCGGACATAACCGAGTCGGTTTTGTCCGAGTAAACGAATCTCCATCGAATTCCGAACGATTGTTCGATGGATTTCGTGTTGGTTGGAATCGTCTGTGGGCTGGGCTATGCTACCTTGACTATCTATATGACTTAAACGCAGCAAGGGAGCACCGAGAGAGCGAGCATGGCAAAAAACACCGCAAACTATGGTAACGACAGTATTCGTCAGCTCAAGGACGAGGAGCGCGTACGCCTGCGCCCCGCCGTCATCTTTGGCTCGGACGGGCTCGACGGCTGTGCGCATGCCGCCTTCGAGATCCTGTCTAACGCCGTTGACGAGGCACGCCAGGGCTACGGCAAACTTATCACCCTCACCGCCTTTCGCGATGGCTCCATTCAGGTAGAGGATAACGGCCGTGGCTGCCCGCTCGACTGGAACCCTTCCGAGAAGCGCTTTAACTGGGAGCTCGTCTTTTGCGAGCTCTACGCCGGCGGCAAGTACAACAACAACCAGGGCGGCGACTACGACTTCTCGCTCGGCACCAACGGCCTGGGCTCCTGTGCGACCCAGTACGCTTCCGAGTACATGGACGTCACGGTTTGGCGTGACGGTAACAAGTACTCCCTGCACTTTAAGAAGGGTAAGGTCGTCGGCGCCAAAAAGAAGGCACTCGAGATTGAACCCAGCGACGAGGACCGCACCGGCACCACCATCAAGTGGCGTCCCGATCTTGAGGTCTTTACCTCCATCAGTATCCCCCACGAGTGGTATCGCGAGACCATGCGCCGCCAGGCCGTGGTCAACGCCAACGTGACCTTCCGCCTGCGCATCGAGGGCGACGATGGCGAGTTTTCCGAAGAGGTTTTTTGCTACCCCAAGGGCATCGAGGACTACGTGCTCGAGAAGGTCGGTACCGACTACCTTACCGAGCCTTTCTTTATCGAGGCCGACCGTCGCGGTCGCGACCGCGAGGACCTGCCCGACTACAACGTAAAGATCACCGCGTGCATGTGCTTCTCGCGCACCTTCATGATGCAGGAGTACTACCACAACTCGTCGTGGCTCGAGAACGGCGGCTCGCCCGAGAAGGCGGCTCGTAGCGCTCTGACCAGCGCCATCGATGCCTACATCAAGCAACAGGGCAAGTACAACAAAAACGAGAGCGGCATTAAGTGGCAGGACGTCCAGGACTGCCTGGTGCTGGTGACCAACTGCTTCTCCACCCAGACGTCCTACGAGAACCAGACCAAGAAGGCCATCAATAACCGCTTTATCCAGCAGGCCATGACGGCCTTCTTTAAGGAGCGCCTCTCGACCTACTTGATCGAGAACAAAGACGCCGCCAACAAGATCATGGAGCAGGTGCTCATCAACAAGCGCTCGCGCGAGAACGCCGAAAAGACGCGTCAGAGTATCAAGACCAACCTGCAGCAAAAGACCGACATGGCCAACCGCGTGCAGAAGTTCATCGACTGCCGCTCCAAGGACAAGAGCCGCCGCGAGATCTACATCGTAGAGGGCGACTCGGCAGCAGGCGCCATTCGCACCTCGCGCGATGCCGAGTTCCAGGGCGTCATGCCCGTCCGCGGTAAGATCCTCAACTGCCTGAAGGAGGACTATCCGCGCATCTTTAAGTCCGACATCATCATGGACCTCATGCGCGTGCTGGGCTGCGGCGTGGAGATCAAGGACAAGCGCATCAAGAACCTTGGCGCCTTTGACCTGGACAACCTCAACTGGAACAAGGTCATTATCTGTACGGATGCCGACGTCGACGGTTATCACATCCGCACGCTCGTGCTCACCATGCTCTATCGCCTGGTGCCCACGCTTATCGACGAGGGTTACGTGTATATCGCCGAGTCGCCGCTCTACGAGATCAACTGCAAAGAAAAGACCTACTTTGCCTACACCGAGCTCGAGAAGAACGGCATCCTCAAAGAGATCGGCGACCAAAAGTGCTCGATCAACCGCTCCAAGGGTCTTGGTGAGAACGATCCGGACATGATGTGGCTCACCACCATGAATCCCGAGACGCGTCGCCTGATCAAGGTGGAGCCCGAGGACGTCACCAAGATGGAAACCATGTTCAACCTGTTGCTGGGCAACGACGAGGCAGGCCGCAAGCGCCATATCTCCGAGCACGGCAAGGAATACCTGGACCAACTGGACCTGCAATAGCAGCAAATCGATAACGACGGCCCATAAGAAGTTCAAGAGGATATCGTGGCAAAGAAGAAAACGAAGAGCCAGCCAAAGAAAAAGCAGGTCAACGCCGAAAACGTCATCGGCCTGCACTCCGAGGTCACCGACCAGCCGATCACGCAGACGCTCGAGGTCAACTACATGCCCTACGCCATGAGCGTCAACGTCTCGCGTGCGTTCCCCGAGATCGACGGCTTTAAGCCCTCGCACCGCAAGCTGCTCTACACCATGTACAAGATGGGTCTGCTCAAGGGCGAGCGCCAGAAGAGCGCCAACATCGTGGGCCAGACCATGAAGCTCAACCCGCACGGCGATGCCGCGATCTACGAGACAATGGTGCGCCTGGCCACCGGCAACGAGGCGCTGCTCGCCCCCTTCGTGGAGTCGAAGGGCAACTTTGGCAAGTACTATTCGGGCGATCTGAGCTACGCCGCCTCGCGTTATACCGAGGCCAAGCTCTCCCCCATCAGCGCCGAGATTTTTAAGGACATCGACAAGGACCCGGTGGACTTCGTCGACAGCTACGACGGCGCCATGAAGGAGCCGCGCCTGCTGCCCACCACGTTCCCCAACATCCTCGTCTCGGCCAACAAGGGCATCGGCGTCGCCATGGCGTCCGACATCTGCGGTTTTAACCTCAACGAGGTCTGCACCGCCACCATGCACTACCTGCAGGATCCCGACTGCGACCTGCTCGAGTACATGCCCATGCCTGACTTCTCGACCGGCGGCGAGATTATCTATCGCCGCGAGGAGATGGAGAAAATCGTCGAGACCGGCCTGGGCAGCTTCCAGATCCGCTCCCGCTGGCGCTGGATTCCCGAAGAGCGCATCATCGAGGTCTACGAGATCCCCTACACCACCAAGACCGATGTCATCATCGAGCGCATCGTCAAGCTCTCCAAAGAGGGCAAGGTCAAGGAGATTGCCGACATCCGCGACGAAACCGACCTTTCGGGCCTGCGCATCGCCATCGACCTTAAGCGCGGCGTCGACCCCGACAAGCTCATGGCCAAGCTCTATCGCTCGACCACGCTGCAGGATTCGTTCTCGTGCAACTTCAACGTGCTGGTCGATGGTTACCCCCGCGTTATGGGCGTGCGCCAGATCTTGCACGAGTGGGTCAAGTGGCGTATTGAGTCCACGCGTCGCCGCATTAACTTTGACCTGGGCAAAAAGTCCGAGCGCCTGCACCTGCTGCACGGCCTCGAGGCAATCCTGCTCGACATCGACAAGGCCATCGCCATCATCCGCGGCACCAAGCTCGAGGCCGAGGTCGTGCCCAACCTTATGAAGGGTTTCGACATCGACGAGACCCAGGCCGAGTTTGTTGCCGAACTCAAGCTCCGCAACATCAACGAGGAGTACATCCTCAATCGCACCAAGGACATCGCCAAGCTCGAGGGCGAGATTGCTGAGCTTGAGGAGATTCTCTCCAGCGAGGATAACATCAAGAAGGTCATCAGCGACGAGCTGGCCGCGGTCAACAAGAAGTACGTGATGCCGCGCCGCACGGGCAGGATTGAGCCGCACGAGGTCATTGAGGTGAGCCTGGAGCCCGAGGTCGAGGAATACCCCGTTACCATCATGCTCTCGCGCGACGGCTACCTCAAAAAGATGACCGACCGCGTGCTCAAGAAGGCCACCACGCTCAAGTACAAAGACGGCGACAAGCCCTTTATCGAGTTCCCGTCCTCCAACACCCACGAGCTGCTGGTCTTTACCAACAAGAGCCAGGTATACAAGTGCAAGGTTGCGGCGTTTGAGGATACCAAGTCGGCACAGCTGGGCTCGTACCTGCCCACCGACCTTGAGATGGAGCCCGACGAGAGCGTCATCTGGGTCATCGACCCCGAGGACTACAAGGCCGACGTGCTGTTCGTCTTTGAGAACGGCCGCGTGGTGCGCGTCGCGCTTTCTGGATACGTCACCAAGACCAACCGCAAGCGCCTCAAAAACGCCATCTACGGTGGCAGCAAGCTGCTGTATGCCCAGGTGCTCAAGGAAGATCGCGACATCGCGCTGGTGTCGAGCGACTACCGCCTGATGAACTTCAACACGTCGCTGCTCAAGACCAAGACGACCACCAACACGCAGGGCGTCCAAGCTTTCACGGCCAAGAAGGGCCGCTCGGTCACCACCGTCGGCACGACCGAGGAGATTCTTGGCGCCGGCGTCTCGGCCGAGAAGTTCACCGCGCAGAGTCTGCCCTCCGCCGGTGCCCTCATGAAGGAAAACGACATGCCGAGCTTGTTTGACTAGGACGACGGCAGAACCGCCATAAGCTCTTAAAACGGTGGGGCCCGGAGCGCAGCAACATCGCGCTCCGGGCCCCGCTCGCTGTAACGTAGTCGGAATAATAGGAATCCCCGTTTTTCACTCCTACAATCCCACGGTACAAGGCATGTTAAGCCATTAGCAAAACTTGCAAAATTTAGCAAAAGTTGCAAAAGTTAGCAAAACCTGCAAAGGGGCCACCATGGATCGCAGCAAATGTCTCCGCCATGCCAGGCATGCTCGAAGATATTATCGAGCGAACCAAAGAAGCGGCAGATAGCCGCCTCTCACAGCCTCGCGCGTGCATAAGCGGCGTTGAGATTGGGCCCGTCGGCATCGATTGGACATATGCTCAGGAGACTCAGGGTAACTGGCGCACGTGCATGAATGGCGTCTTCAGGCAACTCGAGAAGCATGACATCGAGCTTCTCTCGAAACGACCTATCGGGAGCTTTCCGATAAAGACATTGAGTTTTTGCTCGCGATGCTGCCCGATTCTGGCCCCAGCAGGGTCTCAGAAATTGCCAAGCGTATGGACGTCGCCAACAACTATGCAAGTCAATACAAACGCCGCCTCCTGGAGGACGGCGTTATCGGGGAACGTGGACGTGGCCTCGTCGGCTTCGACATCCCCGCGTTCAGGGAATTCTTGAACGAGAAGGCGTTTTAGCACGCCGGAATTGTCCGCGGAAGCATCAACGCATGGCAATCAGCATTCCTCTTGATAAGGATTGCAAGCATTTCCACCAACACCGATTGCCATGCGTTCTTCTTGTCCTTAGGCGAGCTTGCGAGCGAGCTCTCGCACCTCTTCCAACTTGGGCGACGATGCCATGCTGTCGCGCTCGGTCATACCGCTGATGGCGACAATGCCCTGGTCCTCCCACTTGCAGTACGCGCAGGTTGACTTGTACATAGCGATCGCCGCATCATAGACGCCCTCGCTGTGGCTATCGAGCAAAAGGGCCGTCTTGGTGAACGGGAAGCCCGTGGCACCGAAGGCGTACAGGCGGTCGATGGCGGCCTTCTCCTGCGCAGTGATATCGAACCAGTAGATAGGCGAAGCGAAGACAGCCATATCGGCGCCTTTCAACGACTCGATCACGTCGGCCATGTCATCCTTCTGCACGCAGGTGCCCTCATGGGTAAAGCAGTACTGGCATCCCAGACAACCAGCGATCTTTTTGCCGGCAACGCGGATGACCTCGACCGTATGGCCGACCTCGCGCGCGGTCTCGGCAAACGCCTCGACCATGGTGTCGGTATTGGCGCCCTTACGCGGGCTACCACTCAATACAACGATATTCATAGGATTCCCTCTCCTTCATGCTGCAGGCGCGCAGCATGTTTTCTTGTAACCAAAACGAATGGAGTTAATCAATCGCCTCGTTTCAGCTACTCCCTCTCTTTAGAAGAATCGTTGCTGGAGACTTGGCATTAAATCAAGGCACGCCTTATTTCAGATACTCCTCAAAGAATGCCTTCAGCTTTCCAAACGGAATGATGTCCATCTGATCGTAAAGGTCGGTATGGCTGGCACCAGGGATAATGAGCAATTCCTTGTTGTCCCCGGTCAGCTTGCCGTACGCGGTTTCGCTGAAATAGCAGGAGTGCGCCTTCTCGCCATGCACCAGCAACACGGCAGAGCGGATTTCACTGCTATATTGCAAAATCGGCATATTCAAAAAGGACAGCGAAGACGTCACATTCCAGCCGCCATTGGAGTTCAGGCTGCGGGGATGGTAGCCTCGCGGAGTCTTGTAGTAGGCGTAATAGTCCGCCACAAACTGCGGCGCGTCCTCCGGCAGCGGATCGACCACGCCGCCCGCCAGCGCATAGCTGTCGTTTTTATAGTCCTCGGTGCGCTGCGCGTTCAGCGCTTTCCGCTTTTCGAAGCGCGCCTGTTCGGAATCCTCAGCGTCAAAATAGCCGTTGGCGGTCACACGGGTCATGTCGTACATCGTCATAGCCGCGGTAGCTTTGATACGGGTGTCGATAGCCGCCGCATTGACTGCCATGCCGCCCCAACCGCAGATGCCGATGATGCCGATGCACCCTGAATCGACGTTTTCCTGTACCGAGAGGAAGTCCACCGCTGCGCAGAAGTCCTCGGTGTTGATGTCCGGAGATGCTACATAGCGAGGCGTGCCGCCGCTCTCGCCGGTATAGGACGGGTCAAAGGCAATTGCGAAAAATCCCAGCTCCGCCATTTTCTGCGCGTACAGACCGGAGGACTGCTCCTTCACCGCGCCAAACGGGCCGCTGACGGCGATGGCGGGCAGTTTGCCTTCCGCATTCTTAGGTACGTACACGTCGGCAGCCAGCGTGATGCCGTATCGGTTGCGGAAGGTTGCCTTGCTGTGCTCAACCTTATCGCTTTTGGGGAATACCTTGTCCCATTCCTGCGTCAGTTTCAACTGCTCCATGCCTAAGCTTCCTTGTCAGTCGCTCTAGGGTATTGCTCGTCGTCCACGGGCTCCAACCACTCGTTGGAGGTCTCCTCGCCCGGAACCTCTACCGCGAGATGGGAGAACCAGCTGTCGGGCGCCGCACCGTGCCAGTGCTTTACGCCCGCGGGAATATTTACTACATCGCCAGGGCACAGCTCCTGTGCCGGTTTGCCCCATTCCTGGTAAAACCCTCGACCAGCCACGCAGACGAGAATCTGTCCGCCACCGCTTTTGGCGTGATGGACGTGCCAGTTGTTGCGGCAGCCGGGCTCGAACGTCACGTTGTAGACGCCGACCTGCTCGGTGGAAAGGGGCGCGAGGTAGCTTTGCCCGATAAAGTACTTCGCAAATGCGTCGTTGGGGGCACCGATGGGAAAGGCCATCTCGTTTTGGTGTCGGGCCTTTGCGTCGGCGCCGTCGTCCTCGTCCGCCCAGACCTCCTTCGCCATGCGAAAGGCCGCCCACGCCTTGGGCCATCCCGCATAAAACGCCGCGTGCGTAAGGATTTCCGCTATCTCCGCCCTGGTCACCCCGTTGTTCTTTGCGGACATCAGATGATATTTAAACGAAGAGTCCGTCAGTCCCTGCGCCATCAGGGCCACAACCGTCACCACGCTGCGGTCTCGAAGGGAAAGCCCGTCTTCTCGACTCCACACCTCGCCGAACAGCACATCATCATTGAGCTGTGCGAATTTGGGGGCAAAGTCCCCCAGGGCATCTCTGCCCGCTGTCTGTTTAATCGTCATGTTTGATTCCTCCTGTCGATGGTTTTGAGTACAAAACTGCTTCCGCGCAGCTAAGCAGCGCCTAGACTCCTAAGCCCATTCGTCGCGCCTGCTCAAGAGCGGAATGCCCGGCGATTTCGCACACGCCGTTCACGCCGCCGGCAAATACCGTTCCGGCAAACGTGCGCCTTTGGCGAAAATCCCTTGCGCTCCCGATTTGTATTGACGAAAATGAATGTAATACCTAAACCTGACTTTAGGTCAAGGAGTGAATTCGAGATTTATCCGGAGGGACCATGTACACAATCGGACAGGTAGCGGAGATGTTCGGTCTGCCCGTTTCCACGCTGCGGTATTACGACAAGCAGGGGCTGTTCCCGGGATTGGAGCGGGCGTCGGGCATTCGCCGATTCGGCGATACGGAACTCGAAGCACTTCGAGTCATCGAATGCCTGAAGAAGGCCGGGATGGAAATCAAAGACATCCGGCTGTTCATGGAATGGTGTGCGGAGGGCCCATCGACATATCCCCAGCGTAAGGCCATGTTCGAGGAGCGGAAGGCCCACATGGAGTCGGAGATCGCGAAGATGAACCGCGCGCTGGACATGTTGAAGTTCAAATGCTGGTACTACGAGCAGGCGATTCAGGATGGCAACGAGGATAGACTGAAGGCACTGATTCCCGACAATTTGCCGGAAGAGATCAAAGATACCTACGATAACGCCCACGCTCAATAATGCCGCCCGATGCTCAAGGGCTTTGGCAAGGGGCTCTTTCCGAGCAGAACGAAAAAGAAAGCCTCCGAACCAGAAGGTTCGGAGGCTGTTATTCCCGTTGTCCCCATAGGCATAAGCGCATCTGGTCGCGATTGCCTATCGATGCTTTGCCTCGAGCACGGCAGACACCGCATCGAGGAACTCCCGCACATGGTCTGCGGGGTGCGGCGAATGAAGCAGCCCGTAAGACACGAGACAGTCCCAATCGGTAGGGACGGTTTTGAGCATGGGGTGGACGTTGGCCCACAACGGCAGCGTCGCAAGCGCGAGATCCTCGTTCGCGCCGCGATTGAACACCTCCGCCCGATATTGCGGGAAGTCTACGAGCGCGATTTGAGGATGATGCAAGAGTATCTCGTCGCGCACGCGGTCGATTTCGGCGTTCCAGCCCCGGCGTATAAGCATAAGACTGTGATTGTGGAGGTCGTCGAATGTGACGATGTCGCGTTTGGCGAGCTCGCTGTCGACAGGAACGGCGCACCCGAGCGGCTCGCGCGAAAGCTCGAGGCCCAGGCACCCGCGCTCTTTAAGAAAGGCATCGTCGAAAATCCCCACCACGATATCCATGTCTTGCCCAAGGTTCGCCAAACCGCGCGCCGCCGAGGGTGTGTTTTCAAACGTGACCACCTGAAGGCTCATGCCAGGGCAACGTTCCTTCACCTTCGGCCATAACTTTGTGAGCGGCGTGCTGGGCGTCATGAGCGACACTCCCACGCGGATGATGCGCTTCTCTCCGCGCTCGGCGACGCGGGCGCGTGCGATTGATTCTTGAGAGTACTGCACGATATGGCGGGCGTCGGCGAGCAGCGACCTGCCTGCTCGCGTAAGCGAAAGCCCCTGATGCGATCGGTGGAACAGCGTAAGGCCTAGCCGCGACTCCAGCAGGTTCATCTGCTTGATGACGGCCGTGGGCGTGATGAAGGACTCTTGTGCCGCCTTGGAGAAGCTGCCCGCCTCCGCCACGCGGATGAAAGTGTCAAGCTGTGGGTTGTACATCGATCCTCCTGTCGCGCATTATGTGCCGTATATACCCCATGGTTATATCCATCATTCCAACGTGAACTTCTCGCACGTCAGCAAACGCCGTAGCATTGCATTCGAAAAGTCACCATTAAGGAGGAGACCATGGAGTATCTGAAGCTCAATAACGACGTAGAGATGCCCATCGAAGGTTTGGGCACCTTCCTCATGACCCCGGCCGAGGCCGAGGCGGCCGCAACCGCCGCGCTCGCGGCTGGCTGCGAGCACATCGACACCGCCAACGCCTACATGAACGAGCGCGCCGTGGGCCGTGCCATCGCCAAGAGCGGCATCGCGCGCGACAAGATCTTCGTCTCCACCAAGCTCTGGCCGAGCGTCTACGACGCGGGCATGCCGGCGGTGGACGCCACGCTCCAGCGCCTGGGGCTCGACTACGTCGACATGCTCATCCTGCACCAGCCGGTAGGCGACTACCTGGCCGCGTGGCGCACGATGGAGGAGGCGTACCGCGCGGGCAAGGTGCGCGCCCTCGGCCTCTCCAACTTCCCGCAAGACAAGATCACCGAGGTCATCGAGGCCGCCGACATCAAGCCGCAGCTCGTGACCGTTGAGTGCCACCCCTACCACGCCCAGCGCGACCTGCGCGCCTACCTCGCGCCGTACGGCACGGTGATCGAGGCGTGGTACCCGCTCGGCCACGGCGACAAAGGTCTTCTGGAGGAGCCCGTCTTCGTCGCTCTCGCCGAGAAGCACGGCAAGACCCCGGCCCAGGTGATCCTGCGCTGGCACGTGCAGATGGGCACCTCCATCATCCCCGGCTCCAAGAACCCCGCTCACATCGCCGACAACGCGAACATCTTCGACTTCTCCCTCACCGAAGACGAGATGGCTGAGATTGCCAAGCTCGACGGGACCATGACCTACTACACCGCCACTGAGGAAGCACTCGCGGGCTACCTGGCCATACGCCCCGATTTCGACGCGCAGGAGTAGCGCTCAGACAATAACGGACCAGCCAAGCCGCCGCCGAGGACCAGTCGACTGTCGAGGACGAGCCCGCCGCAGTGCCCGCTGCAGACGGCAACGTCCTCGTGGCCTACTACTCGGCACAGGGCCACACCGCTGTCGTAGCTCAGGCCATCGCCGACGAGCTCGGCGCCGATCTCTTTGAGGTGACGCCTAGCACCCGCGGGTTATAACACCGTGCGCACCCCAGCGTTATAGAACCCTCACCAACGGAAACTTCCGCTGGCGCGGCACCCCTCGTATGGTGGATACATCAAGTTGCGAGAAAGGAAGGCACCATGGACTACATCACCTTGAACAACGGCGTCAGGATGCCGCAGCTCGGCTTCGGCGTGTATCAGATCCCAAACGTCGCGGAATGCCAGCGCGCCGTGGAGGACGCGCTCTCGGTCGGCTACCGGCTGCTCGACACGGCCGCGAGCTACGGCAACGAAGAGGCGGTCGGGGCCGCCATTCGTGCGAGCGGCCTGCCGCGCGACGAGGTGTTCGTGACGACCAAGCTGTGGATGTCGGATGCGAGCTACGAGGGGGCCAAGCGCGGCTTTGACGCGTCGCTCAAGCGGCTGGGGCTCGACTACGTCGACCTCTACCTCATCCACCAGCCGTTCGGCGACGTCTTCGGCGCGTGGCGCGCCATGGAGGAGCTCTATGAGCAGGGCGTTATCCGCGCCATAGGTACAGCTAACTTCTACCCCGATCACCTCGCAAACCTCATCTCGTTCAACCGCATCGCCCCCGCCGTGAACCAAGTCGAGTGCAACGTGTTCTTCCAGCAGCGCGAGGCGCAGGAGTATATGGCCGGCAAGGAGGTGGCCATGGAGGGTTGGGCGCCCTTTGCGGAGGGCAGAAACGACCTCTTCCGCAACGAGGTCCTCGCTCGCATCGGCGAGGCGCACGGCAAGACGGTCGCCCAGGTCGTGTTGCGCTGGCTGCTCCAGCGCGGTGTGGTCTGTATCCCTAAGAGCACGCACCGCGATCGCATGGAGCAAAACTTCGACGTCTTCGACTTCGCGCTGGGCGACGACGAGATGGTCGCCATCGCCGCGCTCGACACCGGGCGCAGCGCGTTCTTCGACCACCACGACCCCGCCACCATCGAATGGATGTCCGGGCTCGTGCGCAACGTGTAAACGAGCGTCAGACCGCACTGATAACTTACTAGGAGGAATTGCCATGAACTCATTCACGTACGACTACCCGGTCAGGAACTACTTCGGCGAGGGGGCCATGGACCAGGCACTCGACGCCGAGATGGGTGCCATGGGCACGACAGTGATGCTCGCCTACGGCGGAGGTTCGGTCAAGCGAGCCGGCGTCTACGGCCACGTGGTCGATAAGCTCACGAGCGCGGGCAAGCGCGTGGTGGACTTCGGCGGCATCATGCCCAACCCGACCTACGAGAAGTGCCAGGAAGGCGCCGCGCTCGCACGCGAGGAGCAGGTCGACTTCATTCTCGCCGTCGGCGGCGGGTCGGTCTTCGACTGCTGCAAGGTGGTCTCCGCGCAGGCGATGCTTGACGAGGACATCGAGACGTTCGAGCACGCCGACGGCAAGATGCCGAGCTCGTTCATCCCCATGGGATGCATCGTTACGCTCTCCGGCACGGGCGCCGAGCAGAACAACGGCGCCGTCATCACCAACGAGGAGACGCACGTGAAGGGCGCCTATCTGGGGGCGATGCCCATGTGGGCGGCGCTCGACCCGGCACTCACGCTCACCGTACCGCACGCGCAGTTCATGAGCGGCGCGTTCGACACGCTCTCGCACTGCATGGAGAGCTATTTCGGAAGCCCGCGCGGACGCAACGTCACCGACGACATCAACCTCGCCATCCAGCGTAACGTCATCCGCAACATGCGGATCATCGCGGACGACGACCAGAACCTCGATGCCAGAAGCGAGCTCGTATACGACTCCGCCATGGCCGAGAACGGCGTGCTCAAGATCGGCAAGTCAACGGACTTCCAGGCGCACATGATCCAGCACCAGTACGGCGCGTACACCCACACCAACCACGGAATGGGCCTCGCGGTCATCCACCCTGCGCTCTACCGCCACCTGGCCCCCGAGGCGCCCGCGCAGTTCGCCCGCTGGGCGCGCGAGGTATGGGGCGTCGACGGCGAGGGCAAAGACGACCTTACGGTGGCGCTCGAAGGCATCGACCGCCTGCAAACGTTCATCGGCGAGATGGGGCTTCCCACGAGCTTCGCCGAGATGGGCTCCGACGCGTCCGACGAGACGCTGCGCAAGGTTGCGGACACCTGCGTGCTCACCGGCGGCTGCGCCAAGAAACTGGAGCGCAGCGAGGTGTTCCAGATTCTGACCGAGTGCCTCTAGATCGGCAGCGGGTCCCAATCCGCCCGCGCCGAAGAACTCAGAAGGCTCCTCGTTTTTCACGAGGAGCCTTCTGAGTTCTTGCCCGATTGTGAAACCATGCGGCTTGCAGGTGCGGCGGTTGCGAAACGTCCCCATCGGTCGCCATCGGAACCGTATGAAACCGTATGAAAAACAAGAGCAAATGTTCTATTACTACTCCCACTCGATGACTAATCCAGTCCGAGTGTTGTCGATGCGTGTCGCGTCGTACCGCCCGAGGGCTGATTCGTGCGCAATTTGAGCGAATCAGGCCCTTAATTCGCGGTTTCGGGAATGACTCAATTGATTCGCAAAACCGCAGGTCGCTCCTTTAATCACTCCCTGGTTTCCGCCGGGGTTCGTAGCGGGTGGCGTGAAAAGGGGCGATTCAAAGGGTCAGAGAGATGCGCCTTAGCCAAGAAATTAAAGTTAGCCTCATCTTACTGCATGATTCGTGTGTTATAGTTAGATGGCTCTAACTGTTTGGGGGCGACAGCCATGCACGAACGCGAGGGTTTCTGGGACAAGAACGCCGGTTGGTATGACCGTTTCATGCGAAACGACCGGGCGGCGTATGAGAAGATGTATGGGCTGATCCGGCCGGTAGTGAAAGCAAAAACCGTACTGGAGGTTGCCACCGGCACGGGGCTTATCGCAAAGAGCATCGTGAATGCGGCGGCGCACATCGAGGCTACGGACGCCTCTGCAAAGATGATCCTTGAAGCAAAGCGGGACAATCAATCCGCAAAGCTGCACTTTTCCGTACAAGATATGTTCCGCCTGCCCTATGCACAGAAGTCCTTCGAAGTGGTGATCGTGTCCAACGCGCTTCACATAGTGCCGCATCCGGAAAAGGCCCTGCAAGAAATCAGGCGGGTGCTGAAGGACGACGGCGTGCTCATCGCGCCAACCTTCACCCACGCGGGGAACTCGGTTTCCGGCAAGGCAAAAGCCTTTTTCATGAGTATGGCGGGATTCCCCCTCTACAGCAGATGGACAAGCGAGGAATACCTACGTTTTCTGCGTCAAAACGGCTGGGCGGCGCAGAAAAGCACGGTGCTGAAGGCCTCGTTCCCGTTGACTTATGCGGAATGCACGAAATCGGAGGGGCCTGATGTCGTTCTTTGAAAACACCCGCAAGCCCGTGGGCCTCGGCGGGAAACTTATGGTTGCCATGATGAATCTGGGCCACAGCCCTGTGGCGCGGTGGGGACTTCGATTTCTACGACTTGCGCCAAACGCCAAGGTGCTGGATTGCGGCTGCGGCGGCGGGGCGAACATAAAACGGCTGCTGAAAAAATGCCCGCATGGCGTCGTCAAGGGCATCGACTATTCACCCGTCAGCGTGGAGAAGGCTAGAAAGCTCAACCGAACTGCAATTCAGAAGGGGCGTTGCGCCGTTCTGCAAGGCAGTGTGGCGGATATGGCGTTTGAGGATAGCCACTTCGATGCTGCCACGGCCTTTGAGACCGTCTATTTTTGGCCTGATTTGCCCCGATGCTTCCGTGAGGTCTGGCGGGTGCTGAAGCCGGGCGGGACAATTCTTATCTGCAACGAGAGCAATGGCGATACGGACAAGGACGAGAGGTGGACGCAGATCATCGGCGGCATGACCATCTACAAGGACATTGAATTAAAGGCATGTCTGGAGCAGGCGGGTTTTCACGAGGCGCAGATACACAAAAAGGAAAAGTGGCTCTGTGTCACGGCGCGGAAGTAAGGGCATCAAGCACGGATATTTTTGCATCCATCCTGCACATGGCGATAGGCATGACGGTCATAGCGGCTATGCTGGCGGCAATTATGACAGTATTTATTCACTGAGGAAGAAACCTATGAAATGTAAAATTGAGAAAAACACCGTGCAGGAGACGCTGATCCTCCCGCTGTATTCCCGGAAGCTGTGTACGGAGCTGTACCCGAACCTTTACAGGAATGAAACAGCGGTTCGTCTGCTCGACCAGATCGACTACGACTTTTCAGAGGCAGAGAAAAGCTCCCGCAGCCTGATGCAGCGTTTTGGTGCGCTGGAGGTGGCCATGCGGCAGGGTGATCTTGCTTTCGAGGTGCGGGATTACCTGAAAGGCCACCCCAATGCAGCGGTGGTCAATCTGGGCTGTGGGCTGGACAACACCGGCAGAACCTGCGACAACGGTAGATGCAAGATCTACAATCTGGACTTCCCGGATGTGATTGCCTTGCGGCAGCAGCTACTGCCCGCCGGGGAGCGGGAGCAAAACATCCCCTGCGACCTGAAAGACCCCGCATGGTTTGACAAGATCGATGCCTCCGGCGGGGCGGTGTTCTTTGCCTCCGGGGTGTTCTATTACTTTCTGACCCAACAGGTCCGGGAACTGGTGCGGGGGATGGCGGACGCTTTCCCCGGCAGTGTGCTGGTCTTTGATGCTGCCAATCGGACGGCGGTAAAGATGATCGCAAAAACATGGCTTAAGACTGCAAAAATCAAGGATGTGGGGGCATATTTTGCGGTTTCGGATGCCGCCAAGGAAATCGGCACGTGGGGCAGACGTCTGCAGGTCACAAGTCGCGGCTATATGCTGGGTTACAACGATTTGAAAGACCCTTCTGTCAGCGGCTTTTTCCGGTTTCTCGCAAGGGTCGGTGACAACGGGATGAAAATGCAAATCGTGAAAATAAGATTTTGAGTGGCAAAAATGAAGCGCGCTCACTTTGACGTTGAAGAAGACGGCTTTTACGGCACATATTGGGCGTGCAAGGGCACGCGAGGGAGGCCGGACGTGGCCTTCCTCGTTTTTATTCATGGACTTTAGTCCGTGCCGCGCGGCATAGAAAGCCACCCGCTCAGCGGGTGGAGGCCAATTTCCGCTACGCGACAAAAACCTTCCCCCTAGCATGAGGATTGTTCAGGTCATCATGCTAGGGGG
This sequence comes from uncultured Collinsella sp., assembly GCA_958413895.1. GTDB lineage: Bacteria > Actinomycetota > Coriobacteriia > Coriobacteriales > Coriobacteriaceae > Collinsella. The sequence continues at coordinate 29,935 of CATYVQ010000006.1, read as the reverse complement.
GAAGGTGATTGCTGTGGCCCAGAAAGCCAACAACCTCGCGTACACGAAATGGCTATGCAAGTACCGCATCGCACCGAGGTCAAGCTCGTCGCCGCCATCGCCGAGAAGCACCCCAAGGTGCGCTTTGCCGTGAGCTGCACCTCGGCCTACGCCGACCTCTACGACCGCATGGAGCAGGTCCTGCGCGAGCGCGTGCCCAATGCGGTGGAGGTCGTCCGCTCCGACATCAGCCCCGCGCTTCTTGTCCACACCGGTCCAAACCTCGTGGGTGTGGCGGTCCAGGGACTCTAGCGGAGGCGGGGCGTTCTGCCCCAAAAACAAATGCAAAAGACGAGCGCTTCTTGCCGCCCAATTGGCAAGAAGCGCTCGTCTTTTCTTAACGCGTTGTATGGCGGAGAGAGCGCAAGTTATGCGAGCGCCCTTCTTGCCAGCTCGGCCGCGCCGAGGATTCCTTGGTCGCCGCCGCAGCCCGGGACGCAGATGTAGCTCTCCATGTCCTTAAGCTCGGCGGTCTGGATGTAGCCACCCAGATATTCGAGGGTCTTCTTGCGGACGATGCCGTAGAGCTGCTCCTGGTGCATCACGCCGCCGCCGAGGACGATGCGGCGAGGCGAGTACATGAGCACGAGGTTCGCGCACATCTGCCCCAGATAATCCCCCTCGAGCGCCCACACCTCAGCGTTGTCCGCGAGCTCGGCCGCGGGCTTTCCCCAGCGCGCGGCAATGGCGGGGCCGGAGGCGAGGCCCTCGAGACAGCTCGCGTGGCTCGGGCAGACGCAGCGTCCCTCCTCGGTGGGACGGGTCCTTACCAGCATGTGGCCGGCCTCGGGGTGCAGCATGCCGTGAAGGAGCCTGCCCGCGCACATGACGCCCGTGCCCACGCCGGTGCCGATGGTCACGTAGACGGCGTCCTCGAGCCCCTTGCAGCAGCCGAAGACCACTTCGCCGAGGCAGGCAACGTTCACGTCCGTGTCGTAGGTCACCGGAATCCCGAGGGCGTCGGCGAACGCGGCGCGAAGACCATAGCCTCGCCACGCGAGCTTGGGCGTCTGGAGGATGGAACCGTAGCGCTCATCGTTGGGGTCGACGCAGGTCGGGCCGAAGGCGCCGATGCCCAACGCGTCCACATCGCGGGCGGTGAACCACTCGACCATTTGCGGGACGGTCTCGGCGGGCGTAAGCGTCGGGGTCTCCATACGGTCGAGGACCTCGCCGTCGCCGGACACCACGGCACAGACCATCTTGGTCCCGCCGGCCTCGAGGGCGCCGAGCCTCATTTGCTTTTCGCTCATGTGGTCCTTCTTACAAAGGGACGCCCGCAGTCATGGTCAACCGCGGGCGCCCATAACGTTGGCTTGTTTCGAGGCGACCCTACCTGGGCACGCGGTCCTGCCTTGCGGCAAACGGGGCGAGCACGGCGTGCGGCTCGCTTTGGTACCAGTAGGCGACGGTGGAGATGTCGTCCTCGCGCTCGTAGAGCTTGATGTCGTCGTTGCCGAGGTCCTGGAACGTCACGCGCAGGTCCTCCTTGAACGAGATCGGGTCGGGAAGGTGCCACCTGTAGAGGCCGTGCCTGGGCAGCGCGTCGTCGTTGGTCGCGAGCATCGGGTTCGGGTTCGGCTTGCCCGCGCTGAAGCGGTCGCGCGTGGCGTCGCGCGTCGAGCGGTACGGGTAGCCGGCGAACAGCGTGTTGAAGCACTGCGCCTCGGGCAGCGCGTGGGGCGGCCTGTCGAGGAAGGCCCAGGCACCGCCGAAGTAGTCCTCGGCTCCCGTCGAGGTGACCGTGGGGAACTCCTCGTCGCCGTCGAGGAAGAACTTCATCTCGCCCTCGCCCCACCAATAGCGCTCCAGGGCGCACAGGGCCATGTAGGTGCCGACGTAGTAGCCCTTACCGCGCACGCCGTCGAGCACGGTGTAGTCGACGCCCCTGCGGGTGCTGCGCTCGCGGTTAAAACGGGCGTGGAAGTACATGGCGTCGTCCGGCACGTCGGTGAGCGCGTAGTTGAACGTGTAGAAGATGTACTTAATGAACCCGGGGTGCTCGCTCGTAAGCGTGACCTTGGCGTGCTTCCTGAAAGGCATCTCGAAGTAGCAGTTCATGCCGCCCGTCGGGTTCACGCAGATGGGCATCGAGTTGACGATGGCGCGCTCACCGAAGCCGTTGCAGAAGAAATCGCCGACAGGGCACTCGACCGAGGGGGTCTCCTCGTCGTCCCAGTAGAAGCGCAGCACGAGGTCGCGCATGACGAAGCTGCCGGCGGCGGTCTTGTCGGGGACGGTCATCCAGATGTGGCGGATGATGCCGGGGCCCTCGATGTCCGCGAGCGTGATGGTCTCGCCGGACTCAAGGGGCACGCAGCACGAGCCCTTGCGGCCGACGCCGAGGTGGCTGGCCGACATGGCGGCGCGGCCCTTCTCGCCCGTGATGTTCTCGGGGGTGATGGCGCGGCTTTCCTCACCGCCGTGCATCCACACGTCCTTAAGGAACTCTCTCATCGTCGACCTCCTCTATTCGTCGTCTTCGCACTCGGCGGAACTGACACCGTTCACGTAGACGATCTGCTGGCGCGCCTCGTCGACGAGGGCGTCGAAGTCGAGTTTCTCGTCGGGGCGCGCGAGCGCGACCGTCATGGCGAGCGGGAGGTTGACACCCGCGATCACGTGGATCCGGTCGGAGGCGAAGCGGGAGAAGCGCTGGTTCACGCTGCCGCCGAGCGCGTCGGTGAGGACGACGACCTCGTCAGTGCCCGAAAGCGCCGCCTCGACCGCCGCGTCGAGCCCCTCGCCGTTGTCGTTCACGTAGGCGCACACGGCGTTGATGGCGTCGCTCTTACCCGTAAGGAACTCGAGGGTATCCTTGAAGCCCTGGGCGAGAAGGGAATGGCTCGCCACAACTATCTTTCTCATTGATTCACCAATCTCTTGGGTCGAAGCTAGGCGAGGATGCCGGCGGCGGAGGCGACCATCGCGAGGACGATCACCACGAGGATGAGGGCCGTCATGCTCGCGTTCTTCTTGGTAAGAAGGTAATACGCGCTTCCCGTGATGGCGGCGGGGATCATGGCAGGCAGGATCTTGTCGAGCAGCGGCTGAATCTCCATCGAGACGTCGCCGAAGCTGAAGCTAATCGGGCAGGTGACGCCGATGACCGAGGCGATGAGGCAGCCGACCACGGTGAGGCCGAGCACGGAGGCGGCGGCAGTGAGGTTGGGAAGCTTCTCGCTGAAGTCGGTGACGAGCTTCACACCCTGCTTGTAGCCGAACTCGAGGGCGTGCATGCGGACCCAGAAGATGGCCAGGATGAGCGCGAACCAGATGCCGGCTCCCACGGGGTTGCCCTCGATGGCCATGTAGGCGGCGATGGAGCCCATGATGGTCGGGATCATGGTCATGAGCAGGGAGTCGCCGACGCCGGCGAGCGGTCCCATGGTGCCGATCTTCAGGTCTTGGACGGCGTCCGCCGCCGCGAGGCCGTCACGCTCCTCCATGGCCACGCAGGCGCCGAGGATGATGGCGGCGAGCCAAGGCTGGGTGTTGTAGTAGCGGAAGTGGTTGTTGAGCGCTTGCTTATAGTCCTCGTCGTTCGTGTAGATCTTCCTCAGGATCGGCGAGAGGGCGTAGGCGACCGAGGCGCCCTGCTGGGTCTGGTAGTTGAAGGTGCACACGCTCATGAGCCAGCGCCAGTTCGCGTTGCGCAGGTCCTTCTTGGTGACCTTATAGCCGGAGGGCTTGCCCTCGGCGGCGGTGATGTTCTCGTTTTCCATGGTTACTCATCCTCTCCGATGAAGGCGTCTGCGGAAGCGTGGGCGGTGAGCTCGGCGTCCTTCTCGGCACGCTGATAGAACGCGATCGCGAGGGCAACGCCGACGATGGCGGCACCGATGATGGGCACGTTCAGGAAGGCCGAGAGGAAGAAGCCGGCGAGCAGGTACTGGAAGTACTTAGCGGTGGGCATGTAGCGAAGCAGCATGGCGATGCCGACGGCCGGGAGCATCTTGCCGGCGAGGGTGAGGCCGGAGAGGAACCACTGGGGCATGACCTCGAGGAGCCAGTTGACGGCGGGCTGGCCGAGCGTCACGGAAACAAAGACGGGCAGGGCGGCGCACAGACCGAAGAGCGCGGGGCAGACCCACAGGATGGCGTTCATCTGCTTGAACTTGCCCTCGTTGCAGAGCTTCTGGGACTTCTCCACGACGAAGCCGTTGAGGATCTTGGCAATGACGTCGAGCTGGATGCCGAGCATGCCGACCGGCAGGCCGATGGCGAGGCCCGTGTCCGAGCCCAGGGTCACGCCGTAGGCGGTGGCGATGATGGCCATCGTGCCGTAGTCGGGGATCGAAGAGCCGCCGAAGCCCGCGACGCCGAGCTGCATGAGCTGGATGGTGCCGCCGATGACGAGGCCGGTCTGCCAGTCGCCCATGACGACGCCGGTGATAAGGCCCCAGAAGACGGCATAGTTGACGAAGATCATCGGGATGCCGTAGTAGTCCACGTGCTTGATGAAGGCAAGTAGGGTCAAAAGGACGACCTGCAGGATAGTGAAGTTGACCATGATCCCTCCTTAGATGAGGTCGGCGACGGAGACGGGCTTGTCGGCGGGCACGAACTGTGCCGTCACCTTGACGCCGCGGGCGATGAGCGCCTTGTAGCTCTGGACGTTCTCGGCGGAGGCATAGGCGCGCTGGGTGAGCTGGACGCCGTCCTCCTTGACAAGAGAACCGCCGACGATCAGCGACGGGAACTCGACGCCCGACTCGGCCAGGTGAAGCATCGTCTCGGGCTCCTTCGCGATGACGAAGACCTTCTCGCGGTCGTACTTGCCCGCCGCGAAGTTCTTGAGCGCGGTCTCCTCGGAGATGATCGAGACGGCCATGCCCGCGGGGCGCGCCATCCTCATAGTGGACTTCAGGACCTCGTCGCCGGCGACCTTGTCGTCGATGACCATGACTCGGGTCGCGCCCGACACCGGGGCCCACTGCGTCACGATGATGCCGTGAAGCAGGCGATTGTCGATTCGTGCCATAACAACACTCATGTTTGCTCCTATCAAATGAAGTTTTACGTTCGGTACTGCCTCGGCGCTATCCGGATTCGCGCCGGGCAAGGGGTTATCGGATTATTGAAGGCGCGCGGTCAGCTCGTGACGGCGCGGGGGTCACTCGTCGAACAGGAGGCTCGAGGAGCCGAGACGCTCCTCTCGCGCCGGGGCGGCGCTCACGCTGATGTAGTCGAAGACGTAGGCGATCTCGCTTACAGGAACCTCCACGCGATAGCGCGTCGAGATGCTCGAGAAACTCTGCCTGAAGGACTCGATGAAGTCGGTGTGCTCTTCCTCGAAGCGATCCTGGCCGACGTAGGTCTCGATGGGGTTGCGGGTGACGAGGCGCTCAACGAGGCAACAGAGGTGAACGTACAGCCCGATGATGGCGTTGCTGCCGATCTTCTCGCCCGTTCTGCGCTGAAGCTCGTGCACGGCGCTCTCGATCTCGTGGAATAGCCGCTCCGGGTCGAGGATGGTGATGGAGCGGATAACGTTCTGCAGCGTCATGTTCGAAAGCAGCTTCTCGTGGAAAGAAGAGAGCTCGGAAGCGTCAAGCCACCTGCCGAACACGGCATCGACCTTCGAGGCGGACGCCGTCGACATAATGTCTTCGAGGGCAACGAAGGGAACGGAGGCAATCCCGGGGTCTCCCGTGCCGATGACGGCGCAGACGCGGTGCTCGGAGAAAACGGCGTCGTTCGACCCGTTCGTGACGAGCTGCTTGAAGGGCCTCGTGAGCAGGCGTGCGCCTATGGTGCGCGGGAGGCTCTGCGAGACGAGCTGGCGTATCCTCTCCGCGGCGTCGACCCCGGACTCGGAGCAGAAGACGATGGCGTCCTCACGGTTGACGCGCTCGATCACCTTGCAGTGCGTCACGCACACGGCGGTCGCATCGCCAAGAACCTCGGCGATGGACTTGCCGCCGAGCAGCCCGGACCCGATCTCGAGCGCGAGCCCGGTGGAGACGTTGTTCACCACCCCGATGGTGGAGTCGGTAACGTTCTCGAGGGCCTTATAGGCCTCCTCCAAAGAGCCCATGTCAACAAGAAACACGACCCCAGTGCAGTACGAGTGACGGTCGACGAGGCGCTGGAGCGGACCGACAATGTCCTTCAGCTGCTGGTCGTAGGGCATGTCGACCGCCTCGTACACATGCACGCCGAGCATACGGTTCGCCGCGTCGGCGATGCTCGTCGCCGTCGAGTAGCCGTGTGACAAGATGACGCAGAGCGTCCGAAGGGCCTTCGCGTCGCGAGACTCCGATGCGACGCACAGCGTCAGAAGCGTCTTCGTGAAGTGATCGAGCGAGATTCCGAGTGCCCCTTCCATGTCTGCGGCGACCTGATCGGAGACGCTCGAGGCAAACGGCAATTCGGAGGTCACGGCACCGAGGAGATGGGAGATTTGCTCCGCACAGGCAGACTTTCGCTTAGCCAGGCCGATGCCCGGCCACAACTGCAGGCAAATCTCCTGGGCCAGTAGAAAAGTGACCTTCCTCGAAAGCTCGATGCCATAAGAAGAGCCTGCGTCGGCAAGGACCGCGCCCACGACGCGCTCGAAGGCGCGCGACCTCGATGAGGCGACGCCGTGGCCGAAGATCAAGTGATCCTCAACGCCGCGCACAGCGGAGACAGCTTGCGAGACGAGCTCGGAGACAGAGAGCTCCCCGGCGCAGAATCGCTCATCGAGAGAGCACAGGGCATCGAGCGCCTGCTCGACCGGCCCTGTGCTCTCGGCGGTATCCAGGGACGCGTCGATCAGAGCGCCATCGTCGGGCTGTTGATCGATCTGCGCGGAGGAGAGGAGCCCGCTGGGAAGAAGATACGGGCGAACGACGACGTAGTCGCCCTCGCGATTGAGGAACGCTTTGGCGCAGCAGTTCGTCACGCAGGCGCGCAAGCCGGCGATGTTATCGGAAAAGTCCGCGTTCACGAGGCAACGGTATGCGCCGCGGCTGATCTTCACATCAGAACCGATTCGGCACCCCTCGCTGCGCAGGAAGCTCAAGATGAGATCCTCGCGCTCCTCGGGGGTCCGCTCCTTGAGTGAGGGGACGCGGGCACAGATGGGCATTTTGCTGTAGGCCGAGGAAACCTTCAGGTCATCGGCGGAAAGCGCCGTCGAAAGAACGAGGCGAGCGCGCGGCGCATCCTGGGAGGCATCGAGCCCGAGGGCCGTCGCAAGGCAGTGCTCCATCGCAGAGGGAGAGAGTGCCTCGATGCCGTTGACAAAGACCACACCCCCGCGCGATTTCGCGATCGACTCGTCAAGAAGCCCGTTGAACGAGGCGGCGTCCGGGACCCCGGCGCAGTCGATGCGCACATAGGAGGAGTCGCGGGACAGCAAGCCCTGGTTCTTGCCGTACTCGTACACAAGGCGAGAAAGGAAAGACTTGCCGACACCCACGCCGCCGCTCAAGAGGATGGGCAGGCCAAACGGAGGGTACTGAACCGCAGCCTTGCACTGCTCGACAACGGAGCTGAGGCTCAGGTCGAAGCCCACGGCACGCGCGAAGTCGCGGTGATCGGCGATTCCCGTCGCCTGGATGAGGTCGGCGAGCGAGGCGTACTCGCTTGCAGAGAGCTTTACCTGAAAACGCTTCTGGAACGCGCGGCGATGAAAATAACGGACAGGCCTGCCCGCCACCTTAACCACAAGGCCGGCGCGAACAAGGTCGTTGAGGTACTGGCTCGCCAGACTCCTGGAGATGATGAGTGTCTCGGCGATGTCGGAGGTGGACAGACGAGCAAGGTCGTCGAGCGAGACGGCAGAGGTGAGGGCCTCGAGATGCTCGAGAATCCTGTCCCTCATGTCGACGGGCTTCTTTGCCAAGCTGTCCTGTGCGGTCTTGTCCATGACTTCTTACCTCCTTGTACAAGGAGTATAAGGGGAACACAGAGAACGGAAGGGGGCGCGTGGGGGAATCAACAGCCCCGAGGAGAAGTTCACCACTTGAGGGGCAGAAAACAACGGCCATTGAACATTCAGGGCCGACGCTCAACACTTCGGCTCGACACTTCGCTTTGGAAAGGGCCCTGCGCGCCGGGGTCCCAACATAAAGAAGGACCCCGGCGCGCAGGGCCTAAAGCTTAACCATGCGCGCGGCGATGCGGGCGCAGTCGAAGACGGTCTTCTTCTCGAAGGTGTTGTAGTCGACGACCTGGCCCTCGGCGCAGGGCTTGTCGCTGATGGCGCGCACGACGACGAGGGGCACGCCGTTGAGATAGGCGGCCTGCGCGATGGTGCAGCCCTCCATCTCGCAGCACAGGTCGCCGAAGGTCGCGAGGATGCGCTCCTTCTGTTCCGTGGGCGAGACGGCTCGGTGGGCAAGGTCCTCTCAAAAGGGGTCGTCCGACGCCGCAAGACCTCGATGACCGACTACCGCCTCGAGCAAGTGGCGGATTACCTCTGCACCATCGAACTTGCCTTGGTCAAGTGCGAGGCCAAGGAGAACGGTGAGACGTACAACAAGTTCTTCGGAGGTATAGGCTCTTTCAAGAGGAACTGGCTCAAGCAAGCCCGCAGCAAGCGGATATAGCTGGTCTCGCGGTTTCGCAAGGAACGGTCGGTTCTCCTCTGGCGAGGAACCCCGGGCGACGTGCTTCGAGCAGCGGAAGCTGAAGCGCAAGCAGAAGCAGCGCGGGCATTGATCGGTGCCGACATGGGCCCAGACGTGAACAGCGCTACGTCCCCTGTTCACGGGGCGCGAAACCGCAAAGGTTGCACAGAGGTTGCAAAATAAGAAGCACCCGACCTGTTTTAGCAGGTCAGAGGCTTGAAATCAACGAATATCGTTTATTCCCACTCGATGGTCGCGGGCGGCTTGGACGTAATGTCGTAGCACACGCGGTTGGCGCCGGGAACCTCGGCAACGATGCGGCCGGAGATGCGGGCCAGCACGTCGTAGGGCAGCTTGGCCCAGTCGGCGGTCATGGCATCGCTGGACTCGACGGCACGCAGGATGATCGGGCGCTGATAGGTGCGCTCGTCGCCCATAACGCCGACGGACTTGATGTCGGGCAGGACCGCGAAATACTGCCAGCAGCTGTGCTCGGAGTTGCGCTCGCCGGTCTGCTCAAACAGACGCTGATTGTAGGCGTCGAGCTCCTCGCGCACGATGGCGTCGGCGTTCTTGAGGATCTCGAGCTTCTCCTTATCGACCGCACCGATGATGCGGATGGCCAGACCCGGGCCCGGGAAGGGCTGACGGAACACGATGTGACCCGGCAGGCCAAGCGCCAGACCAAGCGCGCGGACCTCGTCCTTAAAGAAGTGATCGAGCGGCTCGATAAGGTCGAAGTGCACGCCCTCGGGGAACGGGATCAGGTTGTGATGGCTCTTGATGGTGGCCGTCTTGCCGCCCGTCTTGCGAGCGCCGGACTCGATGATGTCGGGGTAGATGGTACCCTGAGCCAGGTACTTGACCGGCTTGCCATCGGTCTCGAGCTGCTGCGCCACGGCGAAGAACTCTTTCCAGAACTGCGTACCGATGATGCGGCGCTTCTCCTCGGGCTCGGTCACGCCGGCCAGAAGCTCGGCATAACGGTCCTCGGCGTGGACGTGGATAAAGTCGACGTCAAACTGCTTGGTGAAGACCTCCTCCACCTGCTCGGGCTCGCCCTTGCGCAGCAGGCCGTGGTTGATGAACACGCAGGTCATCTGCTTGCCCACGGCGCGGGCGCCCAGCGCAGCCACGACGGAGGAATCAACGCCGCCGGACAGGGCCAGAATCACGCGGTCGTCGCCGACCTTCTCGCGGAAGTCTGCCGTCATGGTCTCGACCAGGTTGTCCATGCTCCAGTTGGGCTCCAGGCCGCAGATCTCAAACAGGAAGTTGCTCAGCAGCTGCTGACCGTACTCGGAATGCTTGACCTCGGGGTGGAACTGCGTGGTGAAGATCTTGCGCTCGACGCACTCCATGGCGGCAACCGGGCACACGTCGGTGCTGGCGGTAACGGTAAAGCCCTCGGGCACCTCGGAAACGGCGTCGCGGTGGCTCATCCACACGGTCTGCTCCATGGGCGTGGAGTTAAAGAGCTTGGCGCCGGCCGTGCGCGTGATGGTGGCGCGGCCGTACTCGCCCACCTCGGAGTGGCCGACCTTGCCGCCGAGCGTCACGGCCGTGATCTGATGGCCGTAGCAAAAGCCCAGGACGGGAAGGCCCAGGTCAAAGATGGCGGGATCGATAGACGGAGCGTCCTCGGCGTACACGGAGGCCGGGCCGCCGGAAAGGATGAGCGCAGAGGCGTTCATCTCGCGAATCTCGTCGGCCGAGATGTCGCAGGGGACAATCTCGGAATACACGTTGAGGTCGCGGACGCGACGGGCAATGAGCTGACCGTACTGCGCACCAAAGTCGAGTACGAGGACCTTTGCGGAAGCCTTTTGATCCATGGTTCCCCCTCTTGTTGGCGGGGAGCCGGTGCCCACCCGCGTGAATGAACGAAAATAACCTCCATAGTGTACACGTTATATGGGGTTTCTCGCCCCTCGCAGCCATCAGCGCACGGCAAACGCACGACCAAGGCCCCTATTTGACGGCAATTGAAGTGTTACCAAACGTTACAGATGATGTAATACGTTTGAACATTGGACGCCCTGTGCCACAATACTGCCGAACGACTCCGCCTCTGCGGCGGCAAATACGATAGGAATATCAGCATGAAGCGCATCCTTCTCATCGCCACGGGCGGCACCATCGCATCGACCGAGGACGGCAACGGCCTCTCCCCCGCCCTGACCGGTGAGGAGCTCGCCCAGAGCGTTCCCGAGATCTCGGGCCTCTGCGAGCTCGACGTCGTGCAGCCCATGAACATCGACAGCACCAACATGCGCCCCAGCGACTGGGTGCGCATCCGTGATGTCATCGTCGAGGGCTATGCCGACCACGACGGCTTCGTGATTCTGCACGGCACCGACACCATGAGCTACACCGCGGCAGCGCTTTCCTACCTGATTCAGGACAGCCCCAAGCCCATCGTGCTCACCGGTTCACAAAAGCCCATGGGCAATCCCTTTACTGACGCCAAGCTCAACCTGTACCAGAGCCTGCTCTATGCGCTCGATGAGCATTCGCACGACGTCTCGATCGTATTTGGCGGCGTAGCCATTGCCGGCACGCGCGCCCGCAAACAGCGCACCATGAGCTTTAACGCGTTCATTAGCGTCAACTATCCGCCCATCGCCTATATCCGCAACGACCGCATCGTGCGCAACGGACTCCACGGCACTCACCAGAATGAGAGCCCGGTTCGTTTCTACGACAGCATCGACCCGCGCGTGTTTGTACTCAAGCTTACGCCCGGCGTGAACCCGGGCATCCTCGACGCCCTAGCCGATAGCTACGACGCTGTAATCCTGGAGACCTTTGGCATTGGCGGTATTCCTGAGTTTGGCGAGTCCGGCGAGTCGTTCCAAGAGGCAATTTTCCGCTGGGTCGATTCGGGCCGCACTGTCGTTATGACCACGCAGGTCCCCGAAGAGGGCCTCGATTTGGGCGTTTATGAGGTCGGCCGTGCTTACGCCGATCATCCGGGTATTCTGCGCGGCGACGACATGACCACCGAGACGCTCGTGGCCAAGACCATGTGGGCACTCGGCCAGTCGCGCGATGCGGCCGAGATTCAGCGCCTGTTCTACAGCCAAGTCAACCACGACCGCATCCCGATGGCGTAACCAGATATCGACTGGCATCCCCTATTCAATACCCTCGAGAAGTTCTGACACCGTCATGCCGAGTGCGGGCGCGATCTTAAATAGAACCCTGAGCGTGAAATTTGCCGTCCCATCTTCGATTCGGTCGAGGTAGGGTCGGCTGATTCCTGTCGCCACACAAAAATCAACCTTGGAGATACCAAGGTCCCTGCGCGTCTCTTCGACCCGCCTGCCAAGAATCTGTTTCGCACGTTCGTCCATGCAGCCGAGTTTGAAATGGAGCCGAACATAAACGTAAACTATAGTTTACGTTTTGCCGAATACACAGGAGTTTTCTATGTCGGGTTCTTCGGTCCGCATGTACCGAGCCACGCTTCGCACAAACAGCGCACCGCCCAAGCTCGTCGTCGTTGAAGCTGAATGCCTTTCGCCCGATGAGCGCACAGCATTTACATTGCTATCAAGTCGCGTCGCCGCCGTTCTGGTCCCTTGCCCGGCGCAAGGTGAACTTGCTGTTCAATGCCAAACGCACAGCTGCCCGCTCAATCAGGCTGCCGTAATCGCAACCAGCCAACGCGGCCTGCCGCTCCTTTTAGAAGCCGGTATCGCACTCGCCCTTCGCGGCGCCGGATACGAAAACGAGGCCGCCGCCGACATGGTCTTTAAACCACGATCGAGCGGCGGCCTCGCAGCAGCCATTGAATATGTGTGCAGGCTCGTTGCCTAAAAGGACAAGCTAGAAACCAAAGCCAAAGCCCGTTCCGGTAATCGCCGAGTACATAAAGTAAACGTTGATCACGTTGAGAAACACGCCCGTGATGCAACCGTTGCGCAGGTAGCGCTCGCACACGATGCGCGCCATGGCAGCGGAGTCATCATTGTTTTTAGCCTGGCGTCCTGCCGTAAAGTACGTCGCCACGCTCAGCAGCAGGTTGAGCACCGGCAGCGCCAGTAGCTCGTAACTCTTGCCCCAACGCGTCACCTCGCCGGCGGCATTAAACTTTGTTGCCACCTCGGGACCAATGTTGGGGATAACACACGCTGCAACCACCAGCGGAAGCACCGCAAGCACGAGCAGCACGACGCCCATGTAGCCGGCTTTTTTACCATATTTAAACATATGCGTCGTCCTTACACGTTAAAGCGGAAGTGCACGACGTCTCCATCGGCCATGACATAGTCCTTGCCCTCAATACGCAGCTTGCCGGCAGCCTTAGCGCCCTGCTCGCCGCCGAGCTCGATGTAGTCGTCGTAGCCAATAACCTCGGCCTTAATAAAGCCGCGCTCAAAGTCGGTGTGGATGACGCCGGCGGCCTGCGGGGCGGTCGCGCCCTGACGAACCGTCCAGGCCTTGACCTCCATCTCGCCGGCCGTAAAGAACGACTGCAAGCCGAGCAGCTTGTAGGCAGCCTGCGCGAGCACGTCCAGACCGGGTTGCTCCAAGCCAAGGCTCTCCAGGTAGTCGGCCGCGTCCTCGGGATCAAGCTCGGAAAGCTCGGCCTCGATCTTGGCGCAGATGGGCAGCGGCTTGACGCCATCGATGGGCGCCAGGTCGTCGTTGAGCATATCCTCGTCCACGTTGGCCACATACAGGATGGGCTTCATGGTGAGCAGGAACAGGCCCTTGGCAGCGGCGCGCTCCTCGTCGGTCATCTCCATGGACGCGGCGCGCTTGCCCTCGTTGAGCCAGGCGAGTAGGCGCTTGGCGACCTCGAACTTGGGCATGAGCTCCTTGTCGCGCTTGGCCTCCTTCTCGAGCTTGGGCAGCTGCTTCTCGAGCGTGCCCATATCGGCCAGGATAAGCTCGGTCATGATGGTGTCGGCGTCACCGGCGGGATCGACGAACTCGCCCGTGCGGCCCACCTCACGCATAACGTTGGGATCCTTAAAGTAGCGCACGACCTCGCAAATAGCGTCGGTCTCGCGAATGTTAGCCAGGAACTGGTTGCCCAGGCCCTCGCCCTCGTTGGCGCCCTTCACCAGGCCTGCGATGTCGACGAACTCGACCGTCGCCGGCACAATGCGACCGGGGTTGACGATGTCGGCGAGCTTTTGCAGACGGCTATCGGGCACGTCGACGATGCCCACGTTGGGGTCGATCGTAGCGAACGGGTAGTTGGCGGCAAGGCCGGTCTTTTTAGTAAGCGCGGTGAACAGCGTCGACTTGCCCACGTTGGGCAGGCCCACGATACCGATGGAAAGGGACACGACAGCTCCTTTTGGTACAGGTACTTCAAACTTCATAAGTATAGCGCCGCCGCAGCATCCGGGCGAATCCGGACACCGCGGCGGCGCAAATGAAGCAGAGATGCGTGAGGGTTCGAGACAGTAGTCCTTACTTAAGCTCGGGCCAGAAATCCTTGTTGGCCTCGATGAGCTCGTCCAGGATCTGCTTAGCAACGCTTGCCGAAGGAATGGTCTTGGAGAGCGTGAGCGCCTGCCAGAGCTTCTGGTAGCTGCCCTCGACCCAAGCCTGGACAACGAGCTTCTCGACGGAAACCTGCTGCTCCATCAGGCCCTTCTGGAACTGCGGGATCGGGCCCTGGCAGATCTTCTCAAAGCCGTTGGAACCGACGATGCAAGGCACCTCGACCATGGCCGTCGGGTCGAAGTTGGGCACAGCGCCATCGTTGGGGACGATCAGCAGGAAGCGCTCGAGCGTATTCTCGGCCAGTGCGCAGGCAAGGTCGACGATGTAGTTGGCATGTACATCCGGCTCAAAGCCGCCGTCCTTGGCCGTACCCTTGGCGATGATGTCGCGGCAAGCGCCAAAGACCTTCTTCTCGCGGCCGTCCATAACCTCATTGGCGCGAGTGTAGTTGGGGTCAGACGTCTCGACGACATAGTCCGGGTACAGGTAATACTTGAGGTAGGTATTGGGAATCGTCTCGGGATCGACAGCATAGACATCCTTGGCCTTGCCGAAGGTGTGAATCCAGCTCTCCTCGACGTGCTGCTCCTTACCGGCCTCGTGCTCAATGCCGTCCAAGTAGCCATTCTTTGCCATGTGCTCCTTGATCTGCGGCATGAGGTCGTTACCCTCCTTGTCGTAGATCTTGCTCCACCAACCAAAGTGGTTGAGGCCGTAGTAGCTGTACTGCAGCTCGCGACGATCCTTGATGCCGCACATACGGCTCATCTTATCCATGAGGTCGATCGGCATGTCACAGATGTTGATGATGCGGCTGTTGGGACGCAGCACGCGGCAAGCCTCTGCGACGATAGCCGCGGGGTTGGAGTAGTTGAGCATCCAGGCGTTGGGGCTGTACTTCTCCATGTAGTCCAGGATCTCGATGACACCGCCGATGGAGCGCATACCGTAGGCGATGCCGCCGGCACCGCAGGTCTCCTGACCAACGCAGCCGTACTTGAGGGGGATCTTCTCGTCGAGCTCGCGCATGGCGTACAGACCCACGCGGATGTGAGCAAGGACGAAGTCAGTGCCGGTAAAAGCGGTTTCGGGGTCGGTGGTGTAGTTGAACTCAACCTCGGGAGCGTTCTCGTGGAAGTAGATCTCGCACGCCTTGGCAACGATCTCCTGGCGCTCGGCGTTGTTGTCATAGAAGGTCACCTTGTTGACCGGGAAGCGGTCGCGCTCCTCGAGCAGCATCAGGGCAATGCCCGGGGTGAAGGTGGAGCCACCGCCGGC
This sequence comes from uncultured Collinsella sp., assembly GCA_958413895.1. Classification (GTDB taxonomy): domain Bacteria; phylum Actinomycetota; class Coriobacteriia; order Coriobacteriales; family Coriobacteriaceae; genus Collinsella. The sequence goes on along the minus strand of CATYVQ010000006.1, from coordinate 14,591 downwards.
AATGGTCACGGCATAGTTCTTCTTGGACATGATGTCCTCCTCATTCTGGCCGCTTGCTCAATCCGTCCCCGCACGCGGCCTTGCGCGGTTTGGAATTGTTACCTAGAAGTGGAGTTTTTTTATCTCTAGAATCGGCCTTGCGGTGCATACCGGCTCTGCAAGGCCGATTGTTTCGATGGACGATGGTTTACAGAAGACTCTCGAACTTCAGAAGACTCTCGAACTTCTCGCGAACCTGCGGGACGGTAAGGCCGATGATGACCTGGATTGACTGACCTTGGACCACCAAGCCATGCGTACCGATCGCCTTGAAGGAAGCCTCGGGTGCAACGACGCTCTTGTCCTTGACGTTAACGCGCAGACGGGTAGCGCAGTTAGTTACATCGATGATGTTATCCGTGCCACCGAGCAGATCGAGGATGTTCTCGGCAAGCACCAAGCGCTCATCATCTTTACTCTGGGCGACCGATTTGCCAGCAGCAGCACCGCCCTGCTTTTGCTTGTAGTCGGCCTTGGACTTGAGCTCGACCTCAACATCGTCATCCTCGCGACCGGGGGTCTTAAAGTCGAACTTGACGATCAGGAAACGGAAGACCACGACCCAAAGAGCGGTAAAGCACAGACCGACAAGGATGGAGATGGCGTACTGCAGACCGTGTGCGGCCCAAAGGGGCAGCCAGTCCCACGAGAGCATCGAGATGATGCCGCCGTCGAAGATGCCCACGACGCCAAGGAGGTTTTGAGCCATGCAGCCGAGCGCTCCGAGCACGCAGTGGACGACGAACAGGCCGGGCGCAATGAACAGGAAGGTGAAGTCAAGCGGCTCGGTGATACCGCAAAGCATTGCGGTAAGGGTGACGGGAATGAGCAGAGCCTTGACGCGCTGCTTGCGCTCGGGTTTGGCGGTCATATAAAACGCAATGGCGACGCCAAGCGAGCCAAAGACTTTAGTCCAACCAGGGCAGGTATAGGCAGCCCAGGGTGCGGCATCCTTAAGAGCAATGCTCGGATCGGCAGCCAGTTGGGGCAGGATGTTAGCCCAAGCGGCAAAGATGCCGCCATTGACCGCCGCGTTGTCGTAATAGAACGGCGTATAGATAAAGTGGTGAAGGCCCGTAGGGATCAGCACGCGCTCGAAGAAAGCAAAGACGCCCACGCCAAACGTACCGGCGGAAAGGATGAATCCCTGGAAGGCGGAGATAGCAGCCTGAACATGCGGCCACACCAGGCAGGCGATAAGAGCGACCGGAACCATAACGAAGAAACCGATCATATAAATGAACACGGAGCCCGAGAACACGCCCAGCCACTCAGGAAGTTCGGTGTCGAAGAACTTGTTATGCAGCATCGTGGCGATACCAGAGATAATGAGCGCACCCATGATGCCCATGTCAAGCGTTTTGATGCTTGCGATAGTGGCAAGACCAGTACCGCTGCCCGCCTCGACAGAGTAGTCGACACCAAAGACAGGGCCCCACTGCCCCAAGATTGTGCTTACAAAGTAGTTGAAGGTAAGGTAGATGGCCAAAGTCTCCATGCAGCAGCGAGCGTTCTGCTTGTTCGCGAGCGAGATTGGCAACGCTACGCAAAACAGCAACGGCATCTGGTTAAAGAGCGTCCAACCACCCTGGAGCAGCATATTCCAGCAATCAAACCAAAGATGACCCGCTGTGGCCATCTCGCCAAAGATCGCCTCGGTGGTAAACAACGTACCCAGGCCGACGACGATTCCGGAAAATGCGAAAAGAATTGCAGGCGTGTACATTGCACCGCCGAAACGTTGTATCTTTTGCATCATGACGGGGAATCCCCCTCTCTTCATTCGGAGCGCTGCGGTTTTGGCTTCACTCGAGACCGCAGACGCGCCGTTTGCGTGTACCTCGTGCAATAGGACGGGTGGGCCCGCTTCCCTGACTTCTTGCGCTTCTATTTTTATCATATCACTTATCTAGACAAGTTAATACGGTTTCTGTGTTCGGTCAGCGGTCGATTATTGGCCGTAAACGGTATAAGTCCAGTATTTTGCCTGCTAAATCAGACATATCTGATGGCTGCAATTTATATTTCTTTTCAACTTGTCTAGATGTGCTTGTCTGTATCTATAGACATGCCTATACTTCATTACAACATTCACCGCCACGTTAAGGAGTCACCATGAAAAGCGCGGTCTTCTATGGAAAGCACGACCTCAGAGTCGAGGAATCGGCAAAGCCGGTCGTGGGCAGGCGCGACGTTCTGATCAACGTCAAAGCTTGCGGCGTCTGCGGTACCGACGTTCATATCTATGAAGGCGACAAGGGCGCAGCCGACGTTACCCCGCCCACAATCCTTGGCCATGAGTTCGCTGGCGTTGTCGAGGCCGTGGGCTGCGATGTCACCGGCTTTAAGCCGGGCGATCGCGTGTGCATCGACCCAAACCATCCCTGCGGCTGCTGCGAACCCTGCCGCGACGGAATCAACCACTACTGCGAGCATATGACCGGTTACGGCACCACCGTTAACGGCGGCTTTGCCGAGTACTGCTCCGTCGATATGCAGCAAGTCTACAAGTTGGGCGATCACACCAGCTTCGAGCAGGGCGCTATGACCGAGCCCGTCGCCTGCTGCCTGCACGGCATCGATATGTGCAACATCAAGCCCGGCAGCACAGTTGTCGTTATCGGCGGTGGCATGATCGGTCTGCTCATGATGCAGCTTGCTAAAAACGCCGGCGCCACCAAGGTTGTCTTGCTCGAGCCCGTCGAAGGCAAGCGCGAGGTTGCGCTCAAACTCGGCGCCGACCTGGCAATCGATTCCATCCACGAGGACGTCCCGGCCCGCCTGAAGCAGGAGGGCGTCGGCAACGTCGATGTCGTTATCGAGTGTGTTGGCAAGCCCGTCACCATCGAGCAGGCCATCCAGATCGCCGGCCACATGGCTACGGTCATGATGTTCGGCCTCACCAAGCCCGATGAGACAATCACCGTCAAGCCCTTCGAGGTCTTCCAGAAGGAGCTTGTGCTTACCTCGTCCTACATCAACCCTTATACGCAGCGTCGCGCGCTCGAGCTCATCGACTCTGGCAGGCTCGACGTATCCTCGATGGTCGCAAAGGTAGCCTCCCTCGACGAACTCGGCGCCATCCTGTCAGACCCGGCCCTGCGTGCCATGGGTAAATATATAATCGACCCCAGCAAGTAAATCGATCGACACCCGCGCGAGCGGTCCTCATCCACCACTCGCGCACCCAGCTCTAGGAGACCGTCATGGCGCGAGCCATCTTCCAAACTATTTATGACAACGTGAAGCAGTCGATTGACGACGGCACATACGCCTATCAGAGCTATCTGCCTTCGGAGACTGAGCTCACGCAGCTGTTTGACTGTTCGCGCATGACGGTCCGTCGCGCCATCTCGATGCTTGCGGCAGATGGTTACGTGCTCCCCCAGCAAGGCAAAGGCATGCGCGTCATTCGCAACATCAGTGACGAGAAGAGTCGTGGTGGCGGCGGACTCGAGACCTTTAAGGAAATCGCGGTCAACCGAGGCTTTGAGCTCAAGACTGTCACCACCGTCTTTGAGCTCCTCATCTGTAGCAAGGCGCTCTCCAAGATTACCGGGTTTCCCGAAGGCTGTGAGCTCACACGCGCCAAACGCATCCGTTATGCAGACGGACAAGCCGTGTGCTCCGACGACTCCTATTACCTAAGCTCACAAGTACCGGGGCTGACACCCGAGATTGTCAACGACTCGATCTATCGTTACCTCGAAGAAGATCTTGGCATTAAGATTGCCACGGGCAAACGCGATGTAACGATTGAGCACCCCACGCCCGAGGATACGCGCGTGCTCGATCTCGACGACTTTAACGCACTCGCCGTTATACGCGGGCAGACCTACAACGCCGACGGCATCCTTATGGAATACACCGAGACCAAACAGGTCCCCGGGTTCTTTTTGCTCCATGAAACCGTGACGCGCAACGGTACCGGTCGAACCGGCCACCAAAGCAGCATGAACTAACCATTTATTAGTTGCGGTGGAATAGTTCCTAGAATGGCCAGCTTAAGGGCAAAACAGGAACTATTCCACCGCAACTTTTTTTGGCCGGCGGGGCAGTACCTGTCCCACCGGCCATCATTTACGCTCTTTTAACTAGTCCGCGAGCTTTTCCACCTGGTCGAGCATCTTGTCCAGCTTGGCCTTTGCCTCGGCCTTGACCTTCTCAGCTTCTTCGTGAGCCTTCGCCTTCTGGGCGGCCTTTTCCTCGGCTTCGGGATCGACGACGACCAGATTGGACGCGTCATGCTCAACCAACTTGAGCGCATGCTCGGGGCACACCTTGACGCAGGCACCGCAGCCCAAACAATACGTGGACTCCAACGCAAAGCGGCCGCTTCCCACCAAATCGCAGGCGAACGTGGGGCATACATTGACGCACTCGCCGCACGACGTGCACTTTTCAAAATCGCACTCCGGCGTGCTCACCTGCATATTCTGGGCAAGCTCGGGATGGTTCTGCAGTGTCGAGAGCACCAGCTGCCGCCCATGGGTGAGCGAACGGCGACGCTTGGTCGTCGTGGTGCCGCACATGGTGTTGAGCGTGCGCTCCAGCTGGGTAATCTGATGGCGATGGGCCTTGAGCTTTTGCGTCACCGAGGCCAGCGCCGCCGTCGCCGGGTTGAGCTTGGTCACCGTCAGGCCCGTGGTGCGGGCGATCTTTTCCATGTACTCCTTGCGCTCGTACTCGCGGCGCTTATGGCATTTGAGGCTCTTGGAGTCGACCTCCAAGCCCATACCCGTGCCGGACCACTCCTCGGCCTTCGCAATCGCCTCGCCCAGAATGTCCTCACCGCCGGTGTTGCGGCACTTATCGCACACGCCCAACGGCAGGTAGACGCTCACGTTGGGATAGTCGGCCAGCACCGAGAACCAGGTCTCGGCCGTAATATCGCCCACGCAGGCGACGACGACCTCGTTTTCGCGCGGCATGCGCTTAAGGGCGCGCGTGCAGGTAACGTAGGCGGTCTCGTGGCTCGTGGCAGCAGAGACGATATCGTCATACAGGTTTTTGGGCGCCAGGCGCGGCGAGATGATTGCCTCGGTCGGACAGGCAGCGGCGCACAGGCCGCACTTGCGACAGGAGTCGAGGATCTCGATGGCGTCTTCCTCGACCTCGATAGCGTTGACCGGGCACACGTCCATGCACGCGGTGCAGCCGCTCTTTTCGTTTTTGCAGGTCAGGCACGGAATGGTGTTACCGCGCGGACGCTCCTTGTAGTCGGCAGGATTCCATTGCGGCGCCGACGGATCGAGTGCATCGGTCACACCGCCAAGCGGGTTTTTAAGAAAGTCGAAACCCTTGCTGATCTCGATAATGTCATCAAACAGATCGTGTTCCTGCGCCATGCGCGGCCCCTCCCTGAGCAGTGCAAACAAGCAAGAGATAATGATACGCTATCGGCCCACGCCTCGGGCAAATTACACGCGGAGCATCTTTGCGGCAAATAGCCCATGGCCTATCGCCGCCCCGATTGCACAAGGTCGATCAAGCGCCAAGCTATGCCTCGCACATGAGCTGCACGAGCTTTTGTTCGGTCACCTTGACCTGCTCGTTGGCCATATTACGCTCGTTTCTAAAGACCGCATTTGCAACACCCTGCAGGTCGCCATCGGAAATCTCGCCAAGGCCCAGCTCCTCGAGCGTGGTCGGCAGACCGACGCGCTGGCAAAACTCGAGCACCTGATCAAGCTCGGGCGCACGCTCCAAGCGCAGCTGCACCACCAGGCCAAATGCCACAGCCTCACCATGCATGGCCTTGCACTCGGGCAGAATCGTCAGGCCGTTGGCGATGGCATGCGCCAACGCCAAGCCACCGCTCTCAAAGCCGACGCCCGAGAGCAGAATATTGCACTCGATCAGACGCTCAACCGCCGGCGATATACGGCCCTTTTTGAGATCGCGCTTGGCAGCGACGCCGCACTCCATGAGTGTGTCATAGCAGGCACGAGCCGCAACCAAGGCCAAGTGCCCCGGCGCGCCACCGTGCTCGTTGGCGCCATGCGCCGCGGCGCACGAACGCGCCTCGAAGTACGTTGCCAGTGCATCGCCCATGCCAGCGACCGTCATACGCAGCGGAGCCGCCGCGACCACGTTGGTATCGACCACGACCAGGTCTGGATTCTTCTCGAGCATCAGGTAGCGGTCGAACGATCCATCCTCGTGATACAGCACCGAAATCGCGCTGCACGGACCGTCCATCGAAGCCGCCGTGGGGCATACGCACAACGGCAACTCGGCATAAAACGCAACGGCCTTGGCGATATCGAGCATCTTGCCGCCGCCAATACCCACCACCATGTCGCAATACTCGGCCTGGGCTTCCTTAGCCATTTCGACAACGGCCTCTTCCGTACACGGACCGTCATAAATCTTAAAGAACGGCTCGCTTAGATCTTCGTCCAGAAATCCATCGACGATCTGCCTGCACAGCCGATCCTCGGTGCCCTGGTCAAACAAGACATAGGCAGCGCAGCCCAACCATGACAAATATTTGCCTTGACGCGACAGTTCGCCCGGCCCCTGAACATACCGGCCGGGACCGCCGTAAACCACAGGAAGCGCCATACGAGAATCCGCCCTTCATCAAACAACGATTGGTGCAAAGTAACCTTGCCCCTTTGCACCATAGCAAAAAAGGGGCAAAGCCATCTGCCGGCTTTGCCCCTTCCTTAGCTTGATTTACTCATCCATGAGATAGTAGTGGCCCAGCGCGTCGGCACCCAGGATGGCGTTTGCGACCATCTCGGGCGTCACCTCAAACGGCATGTTGCACATGGTGTCATCGGGCGCGCAGGCGGCCTCGGCAACAATCATGGCCTTCTCGCGCGTAACCTCAGCAACGCCCAGCTCCTTGAGCGTAACGGGCAGGCCCAGCTCAATGCAGAAGCCCAAGACTTCCTCGAGCTTCTCGGTCGGGGCATCCTCGAGTACCAGTTGGACGATGGTGCCAAAGGCGACCTTCTCGCCGTGATACATGCTGTGACACTCGGGCAGCATCGTCAGACCATTGTGGATGGCATGAGCAGCGGCAAGGCCCGAGCTCTCAAAGCCAATGCCCGAAAGCAGCGTATTGGCCTCGATGATGTGCTCGACGGCAGGCGTGAGCGCGCCCTTCTCCAGCGCGACCTTGGCCTTGACGCCATCGGCCATAAGCGTCTCGTAGCAGAGCTTGGCGAGCGCCAGACCGGCCATTCCGCCCTTGCCGCCGGCGCAGGTGCCGCCGTCGGCATCGTGCGTCGCCTGAGCCTCGAAATAGGTTGCGAGCGCATCGCCCATACCGGAAACCGTCAGGCGCACCGGGCTCGCCGCGATAACCGTCGTATCCATCAGGACGATATTGGGGTTTGCCTTAAGGAAGAGGTACTTGTCGAACTGGCCGTCATCGGTGTAAAGCACCGAAAGTGCCGAGCACGGTGCATCGGTCGAGGCAATGGTGGGGCAAATGATAACCGGGGACTCCAGGTAATAGGCGACGGCCTTCGCGGTGTCGAGGATCTTGCCGCCACCGACGCCGACGATGATGTCGCAACCGTTGTCGCGAGCGAGCGCAACCAGGCGATCGACCTCGCCCTTGGAGCACTCGCCGTTAAAGTCCTCAAACAGCAGCTCGGCCTTGGCCTCGGCAAAGCCGCCCTCGATCTTGGCACCGACGCGCTTCTTGCCCGAAGGCGTCACGATGACGAGGGCCTTAGCGCCGAGCGGCTCGACATAGGAGCCGAGCTTGGCGAGCTCGTCCGGACCCTGGATGTACTTGCTGGGGCTATTGAAAATTGCAGCCATAACTATCCCATTCTCTAAAAAAGAAAGGGGCTCCGTACGGATACGTGCGGAGCCCCTCGTTACGATAACAAGAGTCGATTAGAAATCGATGTCGGTGTCGTAGTAGCAGGCCTTGAGGATCTTCTCGAAGTCGGCAGCCTTGGTCTCACGCGGGTTCTCGGGCGTGCAGGCGTCCTGCTCGGCGTTCGCGGCGATCTCGGGCAGCTTGGCGAGGAACTCCTCCTCGGAAACCATCTGCGGGTTCTCGGCGTCGACCTTCACGCCACCATTCGCGTAATCCTTGATGGACTGCGGAATGTTGAGCTGGTCGTTGAGGTCGCGGATCTTCTGGACGAGCGCAGCGATGAGCTCCTCGTTGGTCTCGCCGGGAAGGTGCAGGATCTCCTTGGCCACGTAAGCGTAACGCTCGGCAGCACGGGGATCCTTGGAGTTCCACTGGATGACCTTGCCCAGGTACATGGCGTTAGCGGCACCGTGGATGATGTGGCCGTTCTCGAAGGCAGCACCGGTCTTGTGAGCCATGGAGTGAACGATGCCGAGCAGGCCCGAGGAGAAGGCGATACCGGCGATGCACTGAGCCTCGTGCATGTGCTGACGGGCCTCATGGTCGCCAGCATAGGACTTGGGCAGCCACTCGACGATCTCGCGGATGCCGTGCAGAGCGTTGGCGTCGGTGAACATAGAGGCGCAGGTGGAAACGTAGGCCTCCATGCAGTGGGTCAGAGCATCCATGCCGGTGTGAGCGCACAGCTTGGCGGGCATGGTGTAGGTGAGCTCGGGGTCGACGATGGCGACATCAGGGGTGATGTTGAAGTCGGCCAGCGGGTACTTGATGCCCTTGGCGTAGTCGGTAATGACGGAGAACGCGGTGACCTCGGTAGCGGTGCCGGAGGTAGAGGAGATGGCGCAGAAATGAGCCTTCTGACGCAGCTCAGGGAAGCTGAACGGCTGGATGATGTTATCGAAGGACTCCTCGGGATACTCGTAGAAGACCCACATGGCCTTAGCGGCATCGATGGGCGAGCCGCCGCCGATGGCGATAATCCAGTCGGGCTCGAACTCGCGCATGGCCTCGGCGCCCTTCATGACCGTCTCGATGGACGGGTCGGACTCGACGCCCTCGAACAGCTTGACCTCGAAGCCGCCCTCTTTGAGGTCGGCCTCAACGTCCTGCAGGAACCCGCCGCGGCGCATAGAGCTGCCGCCAGAAACGATGATGGCCTTCTTGCCCTTGAGGTTCTTCACCTCGTGGCGAGCGCCCTCACCAAAGTACAGATCGCGAGGATTGGTAAAACGTCCCATACTGTGCCTCCTAAACAAGCCCCTCTTAGACTTGCGTATATAACGGAGCACCCAATTGGCTCCGTTAGGACCGGTTTGCGCGTTGCCGGCGATGACAATGCGCGATGTCTAAACGTCTCAACGCTCAGACAAACACTATTTTACCGTTCTGGTTGGTCAGTTATTCACCTAAAGCCGCCAATGATGAAACGTTTTTTCTATCCCTGAAGACCCTTGTGCGGCATTCATACTCCCAAGCTGGGCAAACGTTTTATCAAGGTTGACTACATATCCCGGGCAGGACCGTGCCCCTCCAAAATATGCACCGTTCGCCGCCAAAAATCGACCGTTTGCGGCACCGTGATACCACTCGGTCGTCCAAGGTGCCGACATTTGTGCGACATCCGTCTTCGTGGTGCAAAGGTGCAAGTCCAAGTGCGGCACCCCCGGTGTGCCACATGCGGGTAAACTAGAACCTTATATAGAAACATTTGAACCCTAACCGCAGCAAAGGAGGCCCCATGGCATTCGATCCCATTCAAGAGGATTGCCATCGCCTCGTTCTTGAGGCCTTGCGCCGCGACAATATCCCGCTCACCGACGGTGCCGCCGTAGAGCGTCTGATGGAACAATTCACCCGCAACCCCGCACCGCTCATCGTGCACGACCGCGACCGCGCCGGGCACCTCATTGCCAAGGTGGTCGAGGCTGTCGACTACCGCATTCCCTTTATCCCTGACGATACCCAGGCAGAGCAAGAAGAGGCAGCTGCCGAGAACATGCTCCGCGAGGCAGCCGCGCTCGACCCGACCAACTGGGACGCTCAGCGCATGCTGACCGCCCTCACCGCCGGCTCCAACGAGGAATACGTGCAGTATCTGGTGTCCAAGTGCGACGAAGTGGAGCACGATCTGGCGCTCAAGACCGCCTCGGCGCAGGACCCCTACGAGCGTGAGGCCGCAGGCGACCTTATGCGCCGACCCTACCTGCGCTGGCTTGCCGCCTTGGCATCGCGCGCGCTCATTAGCGGACGCTACCGCATGTCGCTCGAAGCCGCGAATCGCAGCTTGGACTTTGCGCCCAACGACCCCGCTGGTGTCCGCCACACCGCGATGCTCGCTATGGCAAAGCTCGAATACCCCGCCGAGGAGCTCAAGCGATTTCGCTCTGCCCACTCCGTCCCCTATCTCGCCAGCACGCCGCTGCGTCGTCGTCCCAAGGACGCGGAGCGCGACTTGGACCCATGGACGCTCATCGCGCTGATGAGCGCTGCCTGGCGCGAGCTGGACTACGAGGGCGCCGAGCACTATTTGCGCATCCTCGCACGCTCGTGCCCGCACGCGGCCGAGGCGCTCTACTTCCAAACCGAGTTTCCCGATGGCGTCTATGCCCGCGTCAACGTGGGTGTGGGCTCCACCGACGAGCTCGTCCTTGCGCTGTCCGAGGCGACGCCGGTACTGCAGGAGGGCCTGGGCGCCCCCGACAACGCCAGCTTCGCCGCCTGGGTCGCTACCAACGATATCGTGCGTTCCCAAATCGATGAGCGCATACTGCGGGCGGCCGAGCAGGGTTTGCCGTTTAAGGGAGGAGACCTCTAATGGATCCGAGCGTCTACATCCCCGCCTACCTGGAGCGCACCTATCTGGCGTCGCACCCCGAACTCACCGATGCAGCACGCGAGCTTGTCCATAACGACGTGAGCGTCAACCCTCATAAGTATGCGCAGACCGAGCATGCTCAGGCACTGCTGTCCTACGCCGGTGTTCATCGCCACCTGCTCGACGAGCTCCATCGCATCGAGGACATGGGCAGCGACGAGGAGTTTGAGCAGACGCGCAACCGCCTGTTCGACGATATGCGTGATGAACTGCTCAAGATCGTCCGCGTCGATGCGCATGTCCTCGATGCCCAGCTGCTCGCCATCATCCTGGCCGACACGCCCGTTGACGCCTGCCTGGGCGACCTGATGAAGCTCGAGGCGACCACGGCCGATTACCTGCAGCAAAGCGTGCCCGGGTTCGACATGGAAGCCCCGCACTACTGGGCCAATAATGTTTTGGCCGACGGTGTCACTGCAGCAGACCTTACCGTGAGCGAGCCGGCTCTTATCGGGTGGCTTCATACACTCGAGGCCATCTCGCAGCTATGTATGGCGAGCGCTCGCTACCGTGCTGCCGCCAACTACGCCCGCCGCGTCCTTAAAGCAGAAGGCTATCCCACCCGAGCCGCAGGCACCGTGTTGCTCGCCCTCGCTCGCCTGGAAGACCAGGACGGCTTTTTTGCCCTGGCCCACCAACTCGAGGAAGAGATCGGGGCTGACGCGCTCGAGAACTCTCCTTGGTATCTGCTCGCCCGCACGATTCTGCTGTTCAAAACGAACAAGATGCGCCCGGCGACACGCGCGCTGCGCGAGTTTGCCAACCGCTGCGAGGGCGGCGCGTTCTTTTTGCTGAACCCCATGTATCAGACGCCGTACCTTCCCTGCCGGCCCGAACCGCACGACCCCTGGGACCTTTCGCATCAGGCAGTTTGGGAAGCCGACGGCATCATCTCGGATACTCCCGACTTTGCCCCCTGGGCCAACGCTTGCGAAGACGTATCGCAACTTGCCCAGGAATTTGCGCGCCGTTATGGCTTTTAACGACACAATCGCCACGACCATGTCATTCACGTTAGGAACGACTTCATGAACTTCCGCTCATCTCTCGCCTGCACCTCGAGCGATATCGCCCGCTGGGGGCTGCGCTCCGTCCTTAAGCGCCAGGGCGGCGTACTCCCCGGCCGCATCGCCATGAAGATCAACCCCGAGCTGCTACGCGACCTCGCGGGTCTTGTCGACCGCAGCGTGGTAATCACCGGCACCAACGGCAAGACCACCACCTCCAACCTCATCGCCGACGCCGTTGCCGCCAGCGGCGCCACCGTGGTATGCAACCGTGCCGGAAACAACATGGAGCCGGGCGTGGTGGGCGCGTTGCTCGAGGCCCGCAGCGGCCTCAAGCGAACCGGCGGCGGCGAGCGCGTGGGCGTCTTTGAGTGCGACGAGCTCTACACGGTGCGCGTCCTGCCCAAGCTCAAGCCGACCTACTTTGTGCTGCTCAACCTGTTCCGCGACCAGCTGGACCGCTACGGCGAGATTGACCACACCCAGGACGTCATCGCCCACGCGCTGGAGCTTTCTCCGGCAACGACGCTCATCTACAACGCCGACGACCCGCTGTGTGCCGCAATCGCCGTGCGCGTTCCCAACGCGAGTATTGCCTTTGGCATCGACGGCGCCACCAACACCGAGTCTGACCGCATTAGCGACTCACGTTTTTGCTCACAGTGCAACGCGCCGCTGGAGTATGACTACGTGCAATACGGCCAGCTCGGCGCCTACCATTGCCCCTCGTGCGGCTGGGCCCGCCCTGCGCTTGTCCGTCGCGTGACGGACGTGGAGCTCGGCTGCGACGGCTATGGTTTTGACCTGGTCTTTGGATCTGCGCCCGACGCGGCTGCCGCACACATCGCCACGCGCTACAACGGCCTGTACATGGTCTACAACGTTGCCGCTGCATTCTTTGCCGCACATGAGTTAGGCGTGGATACCGCGCACCTGCAGCCCACGCTCGATGCCTACGTCCCCGCCGGCGGACGCATGGGGCGCTGGGATATCGCCGGCCGCACCGTCGAGGCAAACCTGGCCAAGAATCCCGTGGGCTTCGATCGACAAATCCAGTCCATCAAGACGGCAGGCGGCAGACTCTGCGCTTTCTTCCTCAACGATAACGATGCCGACGGCCACGATGTATCGTGGATCTACGACGTCGACTTTGAGCGCATCGCCGACACGCCGGGTCTTGTCGCCTTTGCCGGAGGCACGCGCGCGCACGACATGCAGGTGCGCCTCAAGTACGCCGGCATCGATGCCGCGATTATCTCGGACGTCGCGCAGGCAATTGGCGCCGTGGCAGACGAGGCCGCCGATGACACCTTCTACGCCGTCGCCAACTACACGGCCTTCCCGCCGCTGGTCAAGGAGCTCGACGGGCTGAAAGGCGCCACCGCCGACGCTGTTGCTGGGCGCGCCGTAGCCCGTGCCGACGGCAGCGCTCTTCCTGTCGGTATCGCGCCAGTCGAGCTTTCGCGCCCGCTGCGCATCGTCTACCTGTATCCCGATGCCCTTAACCTCTACGGCGACGGCGGCAATGTTATCGCGCTCGAGCGCCGTTGCGCCTGGCGTGGCATTCCCGCGCGTGTAGACGAGGTCCGTATGGGCGAGTCGCTCGATCTCACCGACGCCGACATCGTCATGATGGGCGGTGGCTCCGACCGCGACCAGCTAGCCGTGGCACACGAGCTGCTCGCCCAAAAAGACAAGGTCGCGGCCTATGTTGAGGACGGCGGCACACTGCTTGCCATCTGTGGCAGCTATCAGTTGCTCGGCCGTTCGTACTATATGGGCGAGGATCGCATCGAGGGTCTGGGGGTCATTGCCGCCGAAACCGTACGCGGCTCCGATCGCCTGATCGGCAACGTCGCCGTCAGGACCGACCTGGCACCCGAGCCCTTTGTGGGATTCGAGAACCACGGCGGCCGCACCCTGCTCGATGCAGAGGCCAAGCCGCTCGGAACGTCCGTCGTCACGGGCACCGGCAACAACGGCGATGATGGCCTTGAGGGTCTGATCTACAAGGGCGTCATCGGCACGTACCTGCACGGGCCGGCGCTGCCCAAGAACCCCGAACTCGCCGACTGGCTGATCGCGCACGCCCTCGAGCGCCGCGGCGATGCGCAGGCCACAGCCCTGCTGCCGCTCAAACCCCTCGACGACACCTACGAGCACGCCGCCCACGACGCCGCCATGAAGCTCCTCCCCTAGCACCTCACCACCACAAAGGGGACAGGCACCTTTGTGGTGGTTTTTCAGTTTGCCAACGATATGTGAACGGCTAAAAAAGTCTGCTATACTCTTTCCCGCTGTCCCCATCGTCTAGCGGCCAAGGACGCCACCCTTTCAAGGTGGATATCGCGGGTTCGAATCCCGCTGGGGGCACCATTTAAATTAAGAAGCCCGTTACCCCCGCGGTGACGGGCTTTTTGCTACCGATATGCCGGGATTCGAACCCGACAGGGTGCGGAGCTGAGGAAACGCGCAAGCGTTTTCCAGCGCAGCACGCAAGGAGCGAAGCGACGAAGCGGAAGCGGGCGGCGCCAGCCGCACGCGGATATCCCGCTGGGGGGCACCATTTGAAATGTGAAGCCCGTTACCAATTCGGTAGCGGGCTTTTTGCTACCGATATGCCGGGATTCGGACCCGGCAGGGTGCGGATCCCGGCATCTTCCGATGGACCATGGGCAAAAAATGGCAAATATGAGTACTGTTACCGATTTAGTAACATCGATTTCATGCCTTCAGAAGTCGATTTAGACGTCAGGTGTCCTACGGCGGAGGTAGCGCGCAGAGATGTGGTGTAAGAGGCGGGGCATACCCCGCCTCTTCCCTT